>NZ_JALCJA010000003.1:0-462158 GCF_022646225.1 Levilactobacillus sp. | reverse complement strand
TTGCCAGTAACAGTTGTTTTAACCCCAGAGAGTAGCTGCATTGACGACTAGTCTTTCATTAACACAGTGTTGCTGACAGGTATCAACTTGCCGGAGGCAGCCAGGGTGGAGCCAGCTGTGTCGGCGGTGTTGGCTGAGGTCCTTTCTCAGCCTACAGCGCGGGACGACTTGAGAGACTGGCTGTTTTTGCCAGGCTTTCAAGCGAGGCGGAAGCCCGCTTCTCAGGCTGGAGGCGTTCCCCAGAGCAGGCGGAACCCTGGCTGACGCAGGCACCTGGTTTCGCCAATTTCAGGTGTCGGAACACCGTCGTTACAGCAATCAGCGCATTAATTTTACTTTCAATCTTAAGTTATTTTTCTTTCGGCCGAAATGGCAGCACGTTTCCCGAATCATGGGGGGGCTCGTTGCTCATCTCGTCAAACATCGACTGCATGAATTTGTCGAATTCTGCCGGCGTGTCCGGCGCATCCGCTGCCACGGTCTCGTCGGGATGCAGTTCCGTGTAGAGCTGGTGGTCGCGCGCATAGGCGAAGATGGTGTGTAGCGCCTTGAGGTCAGCCGGGTAGGCGTACAGCGCGAAGTTTAGATTGGCTTCGTCAAGGAAGTATTTAAAATCCCGTTTGCCCATGGCCAGCTTGGCCGCTTGGTAGGCGTCATTCATGATGATACCCAGAATCGTGCTCTTAAAGGTGAGGTAGACCACATCCTCGTTGGCCGCCACATCAGTGAGGTCGGCTAGTGTGATCTGGTGAGTCTCCCGCCGCCCGGACCGGAGATTCTTCCCGGACAGCTTGACGTGCTGGGCCGTGGTTGGCCGCGGCGCCGTGGCGGTGTTCGCGGTGGCCTGCTGTAACGCCAGGTGTAAGAAGGCGTTAAAGGCCTGTTCGTCCGTTAAATGTAATTTGTCGCGCATCTCGCCAATCAATAATCCCAGGGCCTGGCTGTACTTGGCGGGGTCCTTCATGACGGTTGCGGCGTTGGTTGATTTGACCCAGGGCTCGCCGTCGACGCCCACACCAAGTGTGAAGAGCGGAAACCCTTCAAAGCCATCATCTGCCATATTTTCCTCCTATGAAAATGCATTTAGTGCCTACATTATACCGTAGTTTGGGGCAGAACTGACGAAAATTGTTCCATGTGAAACACCCCGGGATACGGTATCATGGAGACAGATAGGAGTGATCACATGAACCTTGACGAGAAATTTGCTTACATGGCCACCGGCCAACCTTATGACGATAGTGACCCAGTGTTGGTAGCAGCGCGGGATCAATCCACCACCAAGACCAATGCGCTCAACGCCGCGTCGACCATGGCCGAGCGTGGTCGACTATTTCAGGCACTAGCAGGCAGTGCCGGCAGTCAGCCGCAGGTCGAACCGAACTTTCGCTGTGAATTTGGCCGTAACATCCACGTGGGTCGGCAGTTTTACGCCAATTACGATTGCGTGATGCTCGACGGCGCACGAATCACCATCGGCGACAACGTTCTGCTGGGACCCAAGGTGGGCCTCTACACCAGCAATCACCTGTTTGACGCCACGGAGCGCCAGTTGGGTGGTTGCGTGGCCAAGCCGATTACGATTGGCAATCGGTGCTGGCTAGCCGCCAACGTTTCCGTGTGTCCTGGCGTGACGATTGGGGCCAATACCGTCATTGGTGCCGGCAGCGTGGTGACCCACGATATCCCAGCCAACGTGATTGCGGCTGGAAACCCGTGTCAGGTGTTGCGGCCCATCACGGCGGCGGATAAGACGGGCTTTGGCGGCCATGATTTCATTTAAGCACGATGGCGAGACCGATACCGATAAATAGCAGCGGTGACAACCACGCGCCAAACCGCGCGAAGAAGTGACTGGCCACCGTCGAGCGGGCCCAGTGGTGGCTGAGCAGTAGCCACAGCCCAATCATGCTGAGAAAAACCACCAGGACTACCGCAAATTCGGGTGGGTCGAGGTGCGTGAAGTAGGGGATGTAAATGCTGAGGTTATCGCCACCGTTGCCCAGCGTGAGTGACCAGACCAGTGGCAGGCTGACCGGATGCGTCAACGTTGGCGGCAATTGGGCCACGCCGCGATTGCGCCACCAGCGCGCGATCCCGACGATTCCCAGCGATAGTGGCACTAGCCCTAACCAGTGGACCAGTCCGCCGACGTTGTAGTGGAGAATCCCGCGACTGACTAGCCAAGAGACCAAGATCAACGTGGAAATGCCCAGGTACTGGCCCACGACGACGTGGCGCCGTTGCAGCGGGGTGGCCGCGGCTAACCAAAGCAAGAGTAAGACGACCAGGTCATCGGTATCAGTGACAAAGAAGATCCCCACGGCGGTCAAAATAAAGGATAGCGTACGACTCACCTTCCTTGGTGCTACAAGATTACTTCCATTGTACAAGAAAAATGGTTCCCCGGACCGCATGGCTTGAAAAATAGTTAACAAGTCGGTCGGTTAGTTAGCTATGCGAATGATAGATGGGTGGAAAATGGGTCGACGGGTGTTGTTGGCTGAGGTCCTTTCTCAGCAGCGCGGGACGACTCGAGAGACTGGCCGGTTTTGCCAGGCTTTCAAGCGAACCGGAAGACCGCTTCTTAGGCTGGAGCCGTTCCCCAGAGCAGGCGGAACCCTGGCTGACGCAGGCGCCCGGTTTCGCCAATTTTAGGTGTCAGAACACTGTCATTACGGCAATCAGCGCGTTAATTGTACTTTCAACCTTCAGTTCAATCTTCAGTCAAAACAAGCAAAAAAATGAGCGCCTAACCGCAACGGGTTAAGCGCTCAAAGTGTTTGGCGAACAAATTAGTCAGCGGGAGCGGGTTGGTTCTTGAAGACCAGCTTCTTGGATAAGAAGAAGTTCAAGACCAGTGCGATGGCGTGGCCGATGACCTTGGTCATGGTCCCGTTGGCGTTGAGCCAAGAGATTCCCAAGAACAAGATGACCGTTTCCAACAAGAACGTGGCGATTCGGGTCATGTAGAACGTGCCCATTTCACGCATTGGCTTGTCGGACTTGTGCTTGAACACGAAGGTCCGGTCGAGCCAGAAGGAACATTGCACACTGATGACCCAGTCAATGAAGTTGGCCAGTTGGTATTCAATGCCAAAGGTGTGGTAGAACAGGTAGAACAACGTGATGTTGATGACCACTGAGATGGCCCCAAACAGTAAGTAACGCGCGGCTTGGCCTTGGACCTTGTCCTCGACTGCCTGTAGCTGCGCAGCGTATTCGTTTTCCGTTTCGGTTAACTCCGCTTCGTACTCCTCTTTTGAAGCCGGGTAGTGATCGTGACGTAAGGGTTGACTTTCCATAAAATTCGGAACCTTTCTGTGACGTTTCACTTAGCTGGGTGAAACCGCTGTGAAAGCACCCCGGGTCCCACCTGAGTTATGAAAACGTGTAATTGTAATGCTAGCTTAATTATACCGTTTTTGGCCGGCACTGCAACGAGAATACCCTGGGAAATTAAAGTGGTTAACTGAAGGTTGCCAGACGAAAATCAGCTGGCACTATTGTGATCAGGCGACTCATGGCGTCAAAAATAGTCGTTTCCAGCCGCACAAGGCGAACTGGCTCCAAGTATGCTGGGACGAGTCGAGCCAAAGGATGGTCTCGACGCCTCGCTTTGGGCCGAGAAACACGTCGAAGTGGCCTCATAGCCGAAACGTGCGCCAACAGGCAACGGGTTCCGCTTAATAGGGCTAGGCAAAACATCCAGGACCAGGATTATCCGCCTAGCACCATTAATGCTCGCCAGTTAACCGCCTGGCGCCACACTCTTGTTAAGTGGTTAATCCGTCACATAAGCGTGCTGGTAATCCAGGCTACCATTGAATTTGTTATAAACAACGCCCTTGATCTGAGGGTTGACCAGCGTATTGGTCCGGGCCTCGTACAGGGGGGTGACGGCCTGGTCGGTCAAGGCCGTTTTGGCCGCCGTCAACAGGTCCTGGTAGCGTGCCGTTGGCTTGAGCGCATCGACACCCTCCGCGTGGGTGATGGCGCGGTCGTAGGTCTTGCTGTCGTAATGGCCCATGTTCGAGTTGTTGGTCGACGCCAAAATCTGCAGGGATTGGATTGGGTCGGCGTTGTCCATGCTCCAGCCGGTCAGGTTCAACTCGAAGTTCCCCTTGGAAACGTTGCTCAGCATGGCAGGAAATGGCATGGCGGCAACGTGAATCTTGAGGCCTAACTGATTGCCGACCGTGCTCTGAATAAATTCGGCGACGTTCTTGGTGGTGTCGTCATCGCCACAGGTGACGGTCACGCTGAGGGATGACTTGCCCAGTTGCTTTAGAGCCCGCCGGTAATACTGCTTGGCCAGCGTCGGGTTGTAATTAGCAGTGTTCTTGACGTAGGCGTCGGTCGTGAAGTCTTTACCGGTCTTGGCATTGGTCATCATGTGGTGAATGGCAAACGTCTGGGCGGGCCGCGAGCCGTTCTTTAACACCTTATCGGCTAATTGCTGGCGATTGATAGCCAGTGAAATGGCGAGGCGTAAGTCCCGGTTGGCGGCCACTTTGTTCTGTTGATTGTACTGGATGAAGCCGATGCGTCCGGCAGCCAATGACTTCAAATTCGGGTTGTGCTGGTTTTGGGTGGTCTGTTCGCCGTCCAGGGTGACGGCATCTAGTCGCTTAGACTGGTACAAGTTGTAGGCCGTCGAGCTGGTCTTGATGACCTGGTACTTGATACTGCTGAGTTTGACGGTCTTGGCGTCCACGTAGGTCGGGTTCTTCTTTAACGTCCAGCTATCGTTGGTCCCGTTCCAGTTCTTCAAGACGAACGGCCCGTTATAAACGGTCGTGGCCGCCGATGAGCCGTAGCGCTTGCCGTACTTCTCGACGGCACGCTGGTTCAACGGGTAGTAGGTAGTGCTGGCCAGCATTTGCTTGAAGTAAGACGCGGGGCGACTCAGCGTGAGCTGGAGTTGGTATTTGCCCACGGCCTTCACACCCAGCGTGTTCAGGGACTTTTTGCCCGCGGCGATGGCACTGGCATTTTTGATATTGGCAAATTGGTAGGTGAACTCCGATTTGGATTGGGGATCGAGCGTGCGCTTCCAAGAGTAAACGAAGTCCTGGGCCGTCACGGGCGCGCCGTTGCTCCATTTGGCATCGTGGCGTAGGTCAATGGTGTAGTGATGGCCATGGTCTGTGACGGTAGTCTTGGTGGCCAGGGCATTTTGCGCCTGACTGTCGGCGTTCAGGCGATACAGGCCCTCACCGACCTGGCTCAACGTGTTGCTGGACACGCTGTCGGTAATCTTGGCGACGTCCAAACTCGTGATGGGCGCCGTTTCGGCTAGACGCAGGTGCTGAGCCACTGCCCGCTTAGTTGTTTGGGAATGGCCGGTCACGGCGAAGATGCCGCCGATTAGGATAATGCCGCCGCAAAGGGCGAGTGCTTTCTTGTGTTGTAATAAGCTCATACTGATTTCCTCCAGTTAATTGGTCTTGGTCGGCTAGAAATAGATATGAGCGTTGCCATCGAATCATCATCAGTGAGTCCCCCTCGGAAAAAAGTCGACAAAAAACCGCCCTCAACAGCCAATGTGTTAAGGACGGTTTTAACCGCGGTGCCACCTTAATTAGACGGGTCCCCAAAGAGACCGCGCCCCTCTCCACAGGAAACTAACATTTCCCTGACAACTGACGTATGTCGCACGTCTTCCCGTACTGCAAAAGGTTCGGGGAAGCCCTCGGTGGTCCATTTAACTACCTGCGTTCGGCCGTACTCTCAGCAACGACGGCTCTCTGCACGTGCACGATAATCTTGATCTCCACCTCAATGGTTTGTTTCGGACGATTTATTGAATTGAGGCTAGTGTACCCCTGGAAAGGGTGGGTGTCAACGGTGAATTTGAAATGCAATTGGATTAATCATTGATTAATTATTAATAATTAATATTTAATAACAGATTGATAACTACCATCAAGCAACTGGAACAGCGTCTCGCGGTCCGTGTCTTGGTCCAACACGATTGACAGCCAGTGTTCCTTTTACCTTCACATAGCTGAAACGTGCGCCAAAAGGCAGCCGGTTCAGCTTAAACCTGATAACCCAACAATCCAAGACCAGGATTATTCGGTTATCAGCCTTAATGCTCGCTGGCTAATTGCTTTTTGTCTCACTCTCCTAAATAAAAGCGAAGTTACTTGCTCGTTGGCGCTTGAGGAGTCGCCGGTGTGGCCAACCCCGTCTTCAAAGCCGCGCCCACCGCGGGAATTTGGCCCAAGTCGGCCACGTGATCGTTAGGCACGACGACCACATTGGCCGGTGATTTGGCTAGGTCGCTGAAGGCCGAGATCGATTGGTTCTCGAAGAATTCTTTGGTGGCCGATTCCAGACTGGAATTGATCGTGTCGATCCGGTACTTTTCAGCGTCGGCACGCGTCCGGGTGGCCGTGGCTTCAGCGGTCGCGGTGGCCATTAGGGCGTCGTTTTTAGCCTTGGTGGTCAGTTCGATGGACTTGGCTTCCCCCTCGGCCTTGGCGATGGCGGCGATCCGTTCCCGGTCGGCCGTCAACTGCTTGTCCATGGCGGACTGAATGGCCTTAGACGGCGTCAGTTCGTCGATGTTGGTCCGGTCGACGTTGATGCCATAGGTGTCGGTCAGATCGCCAATCGCGGTGGCCAGTTCCAAGTTGATCTTGGCCGTGGATCCCAACGCCTGGTTCAGGTCCATCCGGCCGATGATATCGCGCAAGTGGCCCCGCACCAGTTGCGCCATGGATTCCACGGAGTCCGTGTTTTCGTATTGATACTTCACCGCGTTGGTCACGTGGTAGTTCAGTGTCAGACTCGCCGAGACGTCCGCGTTGTCCTTGGTGATAACCGAATAATTCGGCAGGGCCAGCGGCGACATGGCCAAGCTGACGGTCCGAATTTTCTGAATTCCGGGCAGGTAAAAGTGAATCCCGGATGTGACGGAGTGCTTGTATTTCCCCAGTGTTTCTACCAAACCGACATTATTTTGCCGAACAATCCTAATCCCAAGCATCCAATTCCTCCTAGATCTTTTTCAATGTCAAAATATTCCCATGACTCTCGATGACCGTGTAAGTCGCGGTTGCGTCCGGTTTTGCGGGTGCCTCCAACAGGTAGCGGTAGTAAATGCCGGCAACTAAGACCAGACCGGATTTCACGTCTAGTTCCTTCCCCGAAATGGCGCGGCCAATCAATTGGCGCTGCTCCCAGTTGCCAGCAGGTGCCGCACGCGCGAGAACCTGAGCAATGTAGGCGTTGATGCTCCGGCCATCAGCGTCCGCCGCCGCGGCAACGCGGTCAAATAAATGCTGGTCCAAGCGTAAGAGAAAACGTTTCTGTGGTTCCTTAGCCATGCGAACACCCCTTCCTGATGATAGCTTAATGATATCACGATGATATCACTTTTACCAGCCCCGTGAACGATTAAGTGGTGGGGGCTGGTTGGGTCAAGGCCTGGGAGGCGAGATGACGGGCATTCTCCTAACTGAAGGTTGAAAGTGGAATTAACGCGTTAATTGCCGTAATGACGGTGTTCTGACATCTAAAACTGGTGAAACCAGGTGCCTGCATCAGCCAAGGTTCCGCCTGCTCTGGGGAACACCTCCAGCCTGAGAAGCGGTCTTCCGGTTCGCTTGAAAGCCTGGCAAGGACCGCCAGTCTCTCAAGTCGTCCCGCGGTGTAGGCTGAGACAAAACCTCAGCCAACACCGCCGACACAGCTGGCTCCACCCTGGCTGCCTCCGGCAAGGTAGCGATTATCAGTAACACTGTGTTAATGAAAGACTAGTCGTCAATGAAGTTACATCTAGGGTTAAGACAACTGTTACTAACCCGCACTACCGTAGCCGAGAGTTCGCCAAATATGGGTTCAGCCGTGGGAGTTCCCTTAGTGACATGGTTCATGTCGCTTAGGGAACTGGCGTCTTTGAGACGCGATTTTCGGCTCAAAGCGAGGCGTCGAGACCGTTCTTTGGCTCGACCCGTCCGCCCCAGCGTTCCAACCCATATTTGGCGAACGGTAGGCGGCCAATTTGTATTGTGAGGCAGAAAACGACTATTTTTAACGCCATGAGTCGCATGACAACAATAGTTCCCGTTGATTTTCGTCTTTCAACCTTCAGCTCCCAAAAATTTGCCGCAAAAAAAGCACGATACCTCACAGGATACCGCGCTTTTTGGTTACACCCAAATTAAATTATTTGCCAGGAATGTAGCTGTCATCAATGACCAGAACTGGCTTGATGGTCTTCCCGGAAACGGAGTCGGCGTTGGCTTCGTTGATTTGACTGAACTTGTAGAACTTTTCAGTCTTGTCGAAGTCGAACATGCCCAGCTTGTAGAATTCGATCAAACGAGGGATGTCGATTTGTGGAACGGAGTCGCCCATGTTAACCCCGATGACACTCTTATCGTTGACACACAGGTCGTTCCAAGTGTCGAGGTCGATGTGTTGGTCGGTAACAGCGATGGCTGCGGAGACCCCACCTTGTGCTAAGGCTTGAATGGAGTTGGCAATCACGCTGGAAACACCGGTGGTATCAACCGCGTAGTTGACACCGAAGCCGCCAGTCAGGTCTTGCACGGCCTTGACCACGTCATCGACCTTCTTACTGTTGATGACGTCGGTAGCGCCGAGTTCCTTGGCTAATGCCAAACGAGAATCAACGATATCGATGGCGATGACCTTGGTGCAACCGGAGATCCGGCCGGCCATCATGGCAGCCAGCCCAACGGCACCGGTCCCAAAGACGGCGATGGTGTCACCAGGCTTGGGCTTCAAAGTGTTCAAAACGGTCCCGGAACCAGTGACATAGCCACAGCCCAGCGGTCCGAGCTTCCGTAAGTCTAAGTCCTTGTCGACCTTAACGGCGTTCCGTTCACGAACGACCGTGGTCGTGGTAAATGAACTTTGGTCGAACATGTCGGCAACCTTGTGGCCGTTTTCAGTGAAGTGAGCGGTCCCATCTGGACGAACCCCAGACAGGTTGTTGGCCGCGTAGTTTTCACATTGCGTTGGCTTGCCGGCCAGGCAGCTCTTGCAGTTCCCACAACCGTAGAAACTCAAGACAACGTGGTCGCCGGGCTTGAACTGGGTAACTTCTGGTCCAACCTTTTCGACGATCCCGGACCCTTCGTGACCTAACACGATTGGGTAATCAATGGTCGCAACCCCGGAACGCAGGGCTTCGTCAGAGTGACAGATCCCACTGGCAACCATGTGGACTTGGATATCATCCGCGCCCATGTCAGCCAGTTCAACGTCATCACGAATTTCAAAATCAGCATTTTGCTTATCAACAACTGCAGCTTGAATCTTCATAATTGGCACCTCGGTTTTAAAGTTATTTACACTTGATAATTATTACACAACTAGAGAGAAAAGCAAGCGCTTTCATGAAAACGATAGGTTTCGGTCTATCCTAACAAATCCTTGTCGTTACCGTCCTGGCGGTCATTGCCCACACCTGACCCCAGATTTAAAAATTGGTAACGTTTTATTTCACATGCATCGTTTGGTCAATCGAAAACGGGACCGTGACTAGCGCCACCGCCCCGTCTTTGTAGCGTTGAAATGACTGACATGGATGACCGCCCGCCGTTGCCCAAATGACGCTGGCGGGGCAGTCTGACTAGGGTTGTCCTTACACTTGCTTGCCAGACCTGCAGCGCAAGAGAATCCCTGGTGGCCGTAGGTGATCGTTTAGACTAAACCCTAGCCTTGGGTCTTTTCTGGGTGGCCTTGCAGGTAGATGACGTGGGTGTTGAGGAATTCTTCGATCCCGTGCTTCCCATCGTCGCCACCGATCCCGGATTCCTTCCAGCCGGAGTGAGAACCGTTCATGGCTTCGAAGTTGAAGCGGTTAATGTAAGTTTCACCGTCTTCGAGTTCGTTAGCGGCCCGCATGGCATTTTCAATGTTTTCGGTAAAGATGGAAGAGGTCAGGCCAAAGTCACTGTCGTTGGCCATGGCGATGGCGTCATCCAAGGTCTTGAAGGTCAAGACTGGCAGAACAGGGCCAAAGATCTCGTCTTGCACGATTTCGGAGTCTTGCTTGACGTTGGTGATGACGGTCGGTTCGTAGTAGAAGCCATTTTCAATCTTGATGGTGTGCCCACCGGTAGCTAACTTGCCGCCGGCCTTGACTGCGCGGTCGACCATGCCGGCAACCTTGTCCAAGGCGCCTTGGTTGATCAGCGGACCCATGCCGATGTCTTCGTGCTTCATGGGGTCACCGACCGTCACGGCAGCCATCTTGTCGGCCAATTTCTTGGTAAATTCGTCGGCGATGTCTTCTTGGACGTAGACCCGTTCACAGTTGTTGCAGAGTTGCCCGTTGTTGTCGACCCGCGAATCGATGATGGATTGAACGGCTAAGTCGATGTCAGCATCCTTGCAAACGATGGCCGGTGCCTTCCCACCTAATTCCAAGGAGACCTTGGCCATGTGGGTCGCAGCGGCTTCCATGACCCGCTTCCCGGAGTTGACGGAACCGGTCAAGCTGATAATGCCGATCTTCTTGTTGCGAGATAATTCGTCGCCGATGACGGAACCAGGACCGGTGATGATGTTGACGACCCCCTTAGGAATCCCCACCTTTTCCACGATCTTCGCAAATTCCAGTCCCAGGTTAGGCGTATCGGTACTTGGCTTCATAACGATGGTGTTCCCGGTAACCAAGGCTGGCCCCATCTTCCGCGCAATCAGGAAGAATGGGAAGTTCCACGGCAAAATGCCGGCGGCCACACCGATTGGTTGCTTGGCAATCATGATGTTTTCGTTAGGGTTATCGGATTGGAGAATTTCGCCTTCGTAGGTCCGTGAAGCGCTGGCCATGTAGTCGAAGTAGTCCGCGGAGAAGAGAATTTCGGTGGTCGCTAAGGACTTGATCTTGCCTTGTTCTTCTTGGAGCATTTCAATTAAGTGCTTAGAGTCCTTGCGAATTTCCGTGGCCACGTCGTGTAAATATTGGCCTCGGGTGGCAGCGGGGACCTTCTTCCAGGACTTTTGGGCTTCGTAAGCGGCGTCGATGGCCTCACGAGTTTCATCTAGCGTAGCGCTAGGTACCGTGGAGATGGGGGCACCGGTCGCGGGGTTCAAAACGGTAATCAGGTTTCCGGATGATGAATCTCTGAACTCACCATTGATATACATTTGATAGTGCTTTAAAGCTACTGAACTCTTGGACATAACGATAAGACTCCCTTCAACAGCAATGAAACAGACTAACTTGATCCGGTGAAATGATGAGGTCACGCGCCCGCGTATTTTCCCCCGGCAAAATACTGACACTACCGATTATCTCGTGGGTCATTCCTCAACTCTGTTATACCGCTTTTATTCGTTGCTATGTGAGTATCCTCACAAATAAAATAGTCGTTGACAGAGTGGCGGATTGAAATGGCCTGGGAGCGTAGGCGTCAAGTTTGTAAGGATACCTGACAACGTACTGGCGGATAAACGCCCAATAGCTGAGATTGGGCGTTGGCAGTGGGAAAGTGTCGTCTCAAGTTCCTGGTTGTATCTGGTCCTAAATGATGTTGAAGCGGTATTTCCTCAAATTCCATTTACCAATGACTTGCAGGAAAACACGATTGAAGCTGCTAATGCTGATTTAGGATATTACCACGATAGCTTGGCGTTCTTGAAAGCGATTCCGGAATTTCAAGTTTCAACAACAGCTACTACGTATACCTTTGAATCACCTGCTGTCGATGTCACCTGGAAATTAGAAGTTGGTACCTCGATTTCTGCGCCTTCCAGTGATAACATTGTGGTGTACACGGTTAAGGATGGTAAGATAAGCAACAATTTGGATGGGATTAAAAAGCTTCTGGCAGAAAATAAGGTCTTCTCATTTGATGGATTAGACCAAATATTAGGTAAAATTGCTGTAAAAATTAAGAATGGATCTATCTGGATTGATACTGCCGGTGGCTCCGGATTTACGTTGCATATTGAACGTGATCACATTGAAGTCAATAAGGTTCAAGTAACTGAAAACTTTGAAATTGCTATTACTATTAAGTTCCACAAAATTGTAGTCACAACGCCGACTGAAGCTATTTCGAACTATAACACTGAAGTTGAACCGGCCACGAATTTTAATTGGGTTGCTGCGGGTGTTGTCGTCCTACTTGTGTTGGAAATTGTGCTTATTCCTGGAATTGGAGTTCTCGCTGAAGGTACTTTTAGTGGATTGGGTGCTGTTTTGGAATTGGTATCTACTTTTTAAAATAGAGAGGTAAGTGTTTGTAATTGTATGATTTTAAGTTTCGGATTCTAGCTAGTTGTATGGCAATCGTACCTACGGTGATCATCGTTGCAGAATGGTATATTAACTTATCAATGAATGAAACACCCCTAGAGTTTGCAATTGCAATCTTATTGCTGATTTGGTTCTGGCTAGCATCATTGGTTAGTAGTGTAGTCCTGCTAAGGCTGATTTTGATTTGCATATATCAAAAATCAGTTCGCCAGCTTTTGAAATCACCTAATGTTAATCAGGTGCTAGAATCCAAAGATTTGAAAAATCTGTATAAAATTTTACAAACACTGAATTTCAGCTATTCTAGAAAGTTCAGAAAGGCTACCAAAAAGGAGAGTATGGCTCAAAAGCGTCAACGTTTGATCGAAGCCATTATCCATCTCAGAAGTTTACTGGAAACGGACGAGAAAAAGTTGTAATCGCTAGGATTGGCGCTATCGTGAACGCAATAGCTCTACAAAGAGACCAAGCAACCGTTTTCGACGGGGCTTGGTCTCTTTGACTTGTCATTTACATCGTGCCAGCTAACCATCCTTGTTAGTGATGGCCATTAAATCGTCAGAAATTCAGTACTGAAACGAGTCAATTACCATCGAATAAACGCGGTGGTTTGTCGCTCACGTGTCTGGCGTCCTGTCGTGACGGGCCAAGTGAACCAAAGCCCACGTCTCAAGGTGGCCTCATGGCCGAAATGTGGGCCAACAGGCAACTGGTTCCGCTTAACAGCTAACCGCCTGTCGTCACACTTTTTCAGTGGCTGGGCCCGTACAAATTTAAAATGACCACGCCCAAGATGACCAGCGCGGTCCCCAGTAAACTGGCGAGATTTAGCGGTTCGTGCCACACCAAGACGGCCAGCACCGTGGTGACCACGATGCCGATGCCGGCCCAGATGGCGTAGGCCACGTTCAAGTCAATCTGCCGCATGGCTAACGAGAGAAAGAAAAAACACAGCCCGTACGCCAGCAGCGCGCCAATCGTGGGCCAAAAGCGGGTAAACCCCGCCGCGGCCTTCAAGAGATTCGTGCCAATCAATTCGCCAAGAATGGCTGTCCCCAAGTAAACGTATGCCATGAACCCACGCCCCCTTGCGTGAAAAAGTCTTACCTGGAGGATAGTCTAGCAGGCTAGGGCGTCAGCGGCGTTGGCAAGGCCCAGGTTGGTAAGCGGGCCGACCCAAAGCGGGCGCAACGAAAAAAGCCTGAGCACGGGTGGCCCAGACTTCCTGAGATGATTTAAGTAAATTACTGAAGGTTGAACCTAAAATTACCACGCTGATTGCCTTAACGACGGTGTTCTGGTAACAAAGTCTAGTGAAGCCAGATGCCTGCGCTGTAGGCTGAGACAAAATCTCAGCCTACACCGCCGATACAGCTGGCTGACTCCGGCAAGTTGGCGTCTATCAGCAACACTGTGTTAATGATAGACTAGTCGTCAATGCTGCTACCACCTGGTGTGACTGTTACTGGCACGCACCACCGTAGCCGAGAGTTCGCCAAATATGGGTTCAGCCGTGGGAGTTACCTTAGCGGCGCGGTTCATGTCGCTTAGGTAACTGGCGTCTTTGAGACGTGTTCTTCGGCTCAAAGCGAGGCGCCGAGACCGTTCTTTGGCTCGGTCCGTCCGCCCCAGCGTTCCAACCCATATTTGGCGAACGGTAGGCGGCCAGCTCAAACCATAGTCGTTGGTAACCGCCAGTTTGATGACTACTTGATCTGTTCGTTCGTAATGGCTTCGATGTCAGCCTTGGCAATCTTAGCCATATGCTTCTTCAGGTGCTTGACGTCAGTCTTGTTGGTGATGAAGCCGGATTCGACCAGGCTGTAGTCGATGCCGCGGCGGCGTAACACGTTGCAGTTCCGCAGGTTGGTCCGGAAGCTGTAGCCGTTGTAAGCGCGGTTCAACCCAACGTACTTTTTGATGACCTTGGCCAGGCGTTTGTCACGGGCCGTCGGGTGCTTCTTGTGAATGATGACGTGACCACCGTGACCGGCAGGGGCGTCCAAATGGAACATGATGACCGTGGTCTTCTTGCTCAATTTGTAAGACCCCTTGTGGTGATAGAGGGTGTCGCTGACCAAGTTACGCTTGGGATTATAGAAGGTGATCTTGGCGTTGGTGACCTTCTTAGCGTACTTGCGGAGTTGCGGTAACATGTAGTGCCGCAAGAAGTGGGCTTCTGTCGTGCCGTTGCCCCGGGCACCAGGGTCGCCGGCACCGTGCCCCATAACGATGAGGTAGTGTTTCTTCGGGGTCGTCTTCTTGGCCGCTTTAGTCTTCTTAGCGGTCGTCTTCTTGGTAACTTTGGTCGTGGTCGTTTTGGCCGTCGTGGCCTTGGCTGAGGCTGAGACAGTCCCCAACGCCAACGGCAGGCACAGTAGGGCGGCCACTAAACCGATTTTCCATTTACGCATATGTCATTGCTCCTTAATCAAATTAATTACCAGTCCAGCTGGTTAACAGAATTAAGCATACGCCAAGTCACCCAATTTTGGTAGTCTAAGTTGCGGGTTCAAGGAAGTCTACACGTAAACATGCAGCGCATCGAGCAAGGGAAACGGGAAATGTCGCTGGTGTCTTTTAGCATACCGGGGATCAGCACCGACTCGCGCAGGCGTAGGTGACAGGGGGGCTAGCAACGAAATTGGCATTAATAACGCGCTAGCATCCGCTGTAGCTCAGTTCGCAGATGCGTCACGAATTCTGCCGGTGCCAGGACCTGGACCTGTGCGCCCTGGCTCAATAGCCACATCTGCGCGCCCCGGTCAAAGGCGGTCGCTTCGATCAGGACGGCGCCTTCGTCGGGGTACCGGTCGATGACGGTGGCCGTTGGAAAGCGGTCGAGGGCGGCCTCCACGATGCCCCAGAATTTAAAACGGAGAGTGATCTTCTTGCCCGGCTGCATGTAGTGGACCAGTCGGCGCATCTCACCGTCCTCGAAGCGCTCGGCTCGCGTGCGGGTGATGGGTGTCTGGTTGGTGGTGTGGAGCTGACGAATCCGGTCGACGCGGTAGAAGAGATTGCTGTGGTACTTCGCGTTATAGGCGACGACGTAAAAGTAGTATTCGGAAAAGATAATAGCTTCCGGCAAAATCGTCCGCGTCACAATCTCGCGGTGTTGCCGCTGATAGGTGATGACGATGGTCTGTTGCTGGTTGATGAAACGGCTGAGCTCCCAGACGGTCTTTAGCAGCGGCTGGCCGTGATGGACCGGCTGATAATAGAAGCGCTCATTTTTGATGATGGGCCGAATCTCGGCTTGATCTGCCGGTGAAATCAGCTGGAGGAGACCATCAATCGTCCGTGACATTTCTGCCTTGGTCAGTGAGCGACTGGCGAGGGCAATCTTGATTAGGAGCAGGATGGCCTGCTTGGAAATGGGCGCCTGGGTCGCCTCTAGCTGATAGCCGCCGGATTGGCGGTGATAGCGGAGTTGATAGAAGAGTTGTTGGTCGGCAATGAACTGGCGGATCTGGCCGAGGTCGCGCTGAATCATGCGGGAACTGACGCCAAATTTTTCAGCCAATTGGGCTTTAGCCACGGTATGGCCGGTCAGCAGTAATTGAAAAATCGTGAGTTGGCGGTAAGCGGCGTTCATGGAATCCCTCCTTTTTCGTAACTGGACATATCCTGTCTACTTGGCAGTATAAACTGAAGGCAATCAGTTAGCAATGGGGGTGTTACCGTGAATGAAATTGACAATTGGCAGCCGCTCTACCAGGAGCTGGCGCGCGTGATTGGTCCAGAAGCGACCCGTCAGTTGTGTCGGTATCTGGGCGGCTCGCAAATTAGCTTTCCTAAACGCCTGTGGGACCAACAACGAGAGGCCACTGTCATCTGGCAGGCGTATTGTCGCGGCCAAAGCGTCACGACGTTGGCCCGGGAACATGACTATTCGAGTCGAACGATCCGCAGAATCCTGGCAAAATTCCGGGAATAGTGACGGCAATTTGCCGGTCGCGTGAACGGCCAAACGAATTTTAGTTTGCCATGCACGTTTGTTACGCTATGAAGGAAAGACTGCAGTGAAGGAGCGAATTGAAATGAAAATGCGAGTGGACCTCTTACAAGAAACGTATGCCCAGTTGGTAGAGTTGGTGGGTGAAGACTTAACAGAAAAGATTTATCAGCTGTATCGTGGTCAGCAGGTGTCGTTTCCCATGCGCCTATACAACCGCGATAAGGTGGCCAAGCAGGTGCTCTTGGAGTACAACGGCCACAACATTGCGGAGTTGACCCGGAAATATGATTATTCGCAGCGTTGGGTGCGGCAAATGATTCAGTTGGGGAAAGCGAAGAGAGATGACCAGAAGTAGCGGATAATAATTGGATTAAAGGCTTGGTTGGTTCATAGACCAGTAATATACTTAAAGTGAGTTTACTGAAACTCAATGATAGTAATAATGCAGGGGGATGATATTAATGTGGTTTATTCTACTGATTGCCATTGTTGTGATTGCGTCAACTGTTGGAAAGAAGTATTGGATGTGGATTGTTGGCATACCGATCGTCTTAATTGTTGTCGGTATGTTTCAAAGTCATCCAGTAGTCTTACTGATACTTGCGGCAGCAGCTGGTTACTGGATCTATTCAAGTAGTGAAGCTTTTCGGAATAAAAGGATTGAGCGGCAATTCATTCACTGGAAAAATCAGGCTTTAGTGAGTCAGTACGACGATAATCAAGTTCTAGAGCGCCTGGAAAAATTAGGTCAGTCTTTGCCACTTTATGGCGATGAAGTTCCATTTGGTCGCGCTGAATATTTCGCTACCTCCTTTGAGAATCTCTTTTTTACGGGGGACATGGTCTATGGCTACTATCCAGTTCGTAGTGCAATTAAATTAGAACTTCGGGAGTATGGAATTGTGGTGACAAATCGCGGTATCGGGATAGCAACGCAGACGGTCTTGAAGGACAAGGATAGTAGGGAGGAGCGGTCGGTTGCCAATGTTACTGAGCTGTTGTTTTCGGGAATGTGGTTCATAAATTATGATAAGGAAAAGCAAATTATTACGATTCGAACGGAATTGCAGGAAAAGCAAATAGACGTCAGTGATTATCCTTTATTGAATTATGGATTGTTGATTGCTAATGTAAATTGGTTGATTACATCTGGATTCACGCATGATTTATACACTGGGGTAACCGATGAAAGATTTGAGCAGGCTTTGAATGACGGCTTAGCTGGTTTGACCGATGCATCGGCAGACGTGAATCAGCGAAGAGCGTTGTTTGATGAGACTAGTGAAGCTGCTGGCATCAAGCTAGATGCTAGATCCAACGCGGATGCGATTGAAGCGGGGATGAATACACAGGTCGGGGCCGCAGCGGCGCGTAACTTACATAATATTCAAATCAATCAGATGGTGAATGGACGGCAGGGACATGGGGTTGCTGCTGAGTATACTAATTCCGTGTTTGACGGTGGCTTTTTGACTAATAGTGGATTGCGTGGACAGGACAATGCTAAGCATGGGGCAGATCGACTAAGTTTCGGAAGAAAGGTTCAAGTGAAGACCTCTATCAAGCTGGGAAGCGAGAATAGTGCAGATAGTATAAGGTTATCGTTTAAGGATGGTAAGACGCAAAGAATGGGCAAGTATCAATATGGGAATATGCCTACGGAAGTTCCTAAAGATCAGTATCAAAAGTCTTTGGAATACATGCGAGAGCAAATTAGAAAGGGGAATGTTGAAGGTCATACCAATCCGAACGATGCATCAAAGTTAGTTAAACGCGGTAAATTTTCGACGGATTTTTATCGTAACGTTACTAAGGCTGGAACACTTGAGTCATTAACCGTAGATTCAGTAAACGCTGTAGAACAGTCATTGCCAATGGTTGGCGTCGTGTTTATTATGTCTTACGCGTCTGCGAGGTGGCAGGGAGTGGGAAAGAAAGATGCCGCCAAGATTGCAGGTAGTGCGTCGCTTTCGTCGGGTGTCATGGCAACGGGTACGCAATTATTTACGACACAAGTAGCTAAGTCTAATATGGTTAAAAATATTTTTAAATCAGGCGTAGCCAAGAAGCTAGGGTTGAAGCAGGAGACTGAAAATATTAGCAAGTATGTTGGGGGGACGTTGACCGTTGCCATTAGCTTTGGCCCGGCGGTTGTTGACGCGCTGCGGGGAAGAATCTCAACTGAGCAATTGATTAAGAATTCAGTCAAAGCTGCTGTTTCGCTTGCCGTGGGATCACTCTCTGGACCAGCGGGACTGCTTACGGCACCAATTGCAGGTTACTTTACGAAAAAAGTTTTAGATGTTTTTGTGGAAGACGATGCAAAGGAGATGTACCAGGTCTTTAAGGAAGAATTTTTAGACGTCGTTATGGCATCGGGACTTACACATGAAGAATTTCAGGAAGTCTTGGAAATGACATTCCAAAATAAGAAGCTTGAAGGTTGTTGGCTCAAGGATATGTTTGCAGCCAATGACTCTCGGAGTTTTGCTAGGAATGTATTAGTGAACGAGGCGGTTTTAAGTGTACTTAAGAAGCGTAAAAAGATTACAAATGAAGAAGTTTTAACCGCTTACTCGGCTGCCAAAGACGAATATGTAGTGGCTTAATAGCCGCTAGAGGTTCCAGCATAGGGTCAAGCCGTCTAATACATCACCCCCCTTGTCACTTGCAATCCCCGCCACACGCGGTATCGTAGAGGCAAAGCACTACGAAAGGAAGTTGGGACATGAATACCACAACACTCTACCAACACGGGACGCTGGCCTTGCTGGTGCCGGGACTATTGGCCGGCACCTTGACGATGCAGGACCTCTTGCGTCACGGGGATACCGGGATTGGGACCGGCGCTGGTCTGGATGGCGAGCTGATTATTTTGGCTGGTCATCCGTATCAAGTCACTGCGCAAGGAGCCGTCCATGAGGTGGCAGATGATTTCACCGTGCCGTTTGCCAATGCCCATTTTGCCGATTATCAACCGTTGATGTCGGTGTTGGGGGCCAGCGATGTCGACTTGAACCATCAGATTCGCGCGCTGGCGCAGTTCGACAACGCCTTCTTCTCCGTCAAGGTCACCGGTGTGTTCACGGCCATTCGGACCCGCGCCGTGGCCAAGTCCGAGCCACCGTACCAGACGTTGGCCCAGGCCGCCAAGCAACAGCGCGTCTTTTCACGCGGTGAGATTGCCGGTACGTTGATCGGCTACTACGCGCCACAGCTATTTGATGGCATCGCGGTCGGCGGGTTCCACGACCATTTCCTGGCGGCCGACCACTCGTTCGGCGGGCACCTGTTAGGATTTGAAAAGGTCACCGGCGACGTCAGTATCCAGGCATTCAACACGCTGGCCCAACACCTGCCTGTGGCCAATGCGGCTTACCGTGGCCATGATTTCAGCGCGGATGATATCACAGGGGACGTCCACCGGGCGGAACACTAGGTACTTAAGAACGCAGCGTTTACCACCGCTCCAGGCGGGGGTAAACGGTCATTGAGACAATCCCTCGGGCCCACCGCCATGAGGGGGTCAAGGTCAATAAAATCCAAAATCAGCCCCGACCGCCATTGACGACGACCGGGGCTGATTATTTTTTCCTTGGCGTGGGACCGCAGAAAATGAAAAAACGTCGCCCACTAGATGATAGCGGCGACGTTTAGTTGGTTAATCTTCGACTGATTTAGGGGCTAAATTTTCGGCTGGGGTGGTCCGCTTTTGCACGGCCCCCAGGATGGCCCGGGCGATGGGCCCGACAATCAACAGCTGTAATGGCAGAGCCATGAACAGGTTGAAGATCCAGGTGTGCAGGTAAGTTAATAAGGCGTTGTCGCCGAAGTTTTGGGTGACGACCATGCCGAACAGAGACATCAGCGTGACCATGCCGGCGACCATCATGACTGAGATGGTCAGGGCAATCCGAATTTGTTTTTTCTTCATGTAATCATTGATAATAAAATGGAAAAAGATGTATTTGACGCCGGGGCCAATGATCCCCAGGTCACAGATCGCTGCGACCACTAAGGCCAGCGGGTAACCGGTCAGGACCTCCCGGATGAAGTGATGGGAGAAACCATCGGCTAGCGCGATATTGTAGCCAGCCATGACCAAGACCATCAGGCCCGCCATAACGGCAGTGAACAGTAATTCTTCTTTGAAATTTTTAGGCATTGTGTTGCTCCTCGTTTGAATTTCCCACGAGATGCTAGCGTACCACAAATCCAGGCGGCGCGTAAGGTTTATTTTGCCAACCAGGTAAATTATTTGGCGGATAGGCCGGTCAAATGGCTCTGGAGTCCGCTGCAGTGCCTATCTTGGGCCATTCCTGAGTTGGCCATCCCGAGTTTAGCGGAAATAGGCTGACATTTCTAAGCCAAATTCCCCTGCAGAAATGCTGGTATTCTGCATGGTAAACCGCGTTACCCCGTGTGATGAAACTCTTGTAGGATAACCTTAAGTTCATAATTTCATAACTTAATGGTTAACCAATCAGGAGGGATTCGGAATGCATCGTCTCAAATACATCGTGAGCGGTTTTTTGGCGCTGGGATTATTGGCAACCGGCTTTGCGAGCCAGCCCGTCACCGCCCAGGCCAGCAATGCCGCCGACAAGACGGTCTACAATAAGGCCATCAGTAAGACTAAAACGCTTTACCACACCAAGTACGGCTTCTACAAGAAGCTCTATCGGTCTGGCATGAAACGCGCGGCCTCGGCCAAGAACGACTACAAGCGCCATTTCAAGGTGACGCGAATCGCCAAGAACGGCCACGGGGTCTTCTACAAGACCAACCGCGGTTGGATTCGCCAGGACGCCTTTTACAAGTGGGTGCGCTACTCGAATAAAATGAATTACACCATGAAGGTCAACCGGAAACACATTTTACTCTACAACAAGCCCAAGGGGTTGAAGGGCGCCAAGGTGACCGGGAGTACCAGCACCAAGCACCTCGTCGGTCAGTGGGTCCACGTGGACAAGCGCGTGGAGCTCAACACGACGCCGTCTAAGTCCGGGTATTACCGCATGAAGGTGGGCGCTAAGCATTACTGGATTCGAGCCAAATACCTGACCATGGACCAAAAGGCTTTGAAGGGCAACATCAAGAAGATCGAAAAGGCCATCAAGACCGGATCCGCGCTGGTCGGCAAGTCCAAGTACCTGTGGGGCGGTGGCCGGACCAGTTCCAGCATCGCGGCTCGGCGGTTTGACTGTTCTTCATTCATTCACTGGATCTACGCCAAGTCCGGCGTGCGCTTAGGACCGGCATCCACTTGCACGACCTACACGCTGATTCACATGGGCCGCAAGATCAAGGCCAAGAACATGAAGCGCGGTGACATTTTCTTCTTCAACGACAAGTCGGAAGGGGTCAACTGTCACGTCGCCATTTACCTGGGCAATCAGGTCTTCTTACACGATTCACCGAGTTCGGATACCGGTGGCGTGGGCATCTCAAGCTTAAACGACAGCCACTGGAAGAGCCGGTTTAACGGTAATGTTCGGCGGTTGGTGGGATAATTGGATTGGTTTGAAAGTCGTGACTGCGGTTGCGGCTTTTTTTGATTACGGTAAAATACTGGCGGAACGGGACAGTTTAGTTTTCAATCTTTAAAAGAGAGGCTAATAGTGATATTTAAGAGTAGGATTTATGTTTAGCAATCGGGGATAACTATTCTAGCCGGGTTTAGCAGGTTTACCCAATGTAATTATGTAATCGGTTTCTTATGATTGAGGTATTAAAAACAGTGAGGTGGAAATCATGGGAAAACGAATCGTTGTAGCACTGGGTGGCAATGCAATCTTGGATGGTGATCCAAGCTATGCTGCTCAAAAGACTGCTGTGGATCAGACGGCAAAAGCGTTAGCGCAATTGGTCAAACAAGGTCATCAACTGATTGTTACGCATGGTAACGGTCCCCAAGTAGGGAATCTGTTACTCCAGCAGTTAGCAGCTGACTCGAAGAAAAATCCTGCACTGCCAATTGATACGTTAGGCGCCATGACCCAAGGGAGTATCGGTTATTGGCTGCAGAATTCATTGCAAACGGCATTATCGGATAGTAACGTTCAGGTGGCTACGATTGTCACCCAGACAATTGTAGATGAGGCTGATTCAGCCTTTAAGTCACCAAGCAAGCCAGTAGGTCCGTTCTATACTGCCGAAGAAGCGCAGACGCTAATGGCACAGAATCCCAAGCTGACTTATAAAGAGGATGCTGGTCGTGGCTGGCGGCGAGTGGTTCCAAGCCCATTGCCAATCGCAATTGCTGAAATTCCAATTATTAAACAATTGGTTGCGGCTGGGACCATAGTGATTGCTGGTGGCGGTGGTGGCATCCCCGTTGCCCGTCGTCAGAAAAAGTTGGTGGGCCTTGAAGGGGTCATTGATAAGGATTTTACGGCTGAGAAGTTAGCTGAGCAGGTCGAGGCTGATGAGCTATTGATTTTGACGGCTGTGGATCATGTTTATACCGGATTTGGAACGCCAGAACAACGGCAATTAACGCAAGTAACAGCGGCTAACGTTACGGATTTAATTAAGTCACATGAATTTGCAGCTGGTTCGATGTTACCAAAAATGATTGCCGCCAAAAATTTTGTGACTAGCCGTCCAAATGGTCGTACAGTGATTACTAGTCTAGATAATTTGAAGTATTATGGTACAGGGGATATGGGAACGATAATTGAACGATAGATGGGAAGGCGACCCGAAATGGTGTTGCCTTTTTATTAGGCGACATTAGCAATACACAAAAAATGACAACCAATATGGCTGTCATTTTTGTGTATTGCTTAGTTATTTGAATGTTGGTCTAGTGGGAGTTCGTCGCTCTTTTCAGGGAACCATTGATACATGATTTTCTTAAAGAAGTCCGAGCCGAAGTCGAGGAAGAAGAGTCCTAATAACATGCAGGTTGCGAGTTCAACCACGAACAGAGGCCAGTTCTTAATCGTCGTATTTAGTGAGATCTGCATGAAGGTCCCCCAAGCTAACAACCAGGCTGGAACTGACGTGAACTTCATAATCGTTCCTTGCAGGATGATAGCGATGAAGGCCATAGTCCCGAAGACGCCGGAGGTCCACCACAACATATTCATGTTAGGAATCTGGAAGAGGTTGTAAGCAATTAATCCCCAAAGAATACCCATTCCAAAGCTAAGTGTTGTGTTTAAGGCTTTGTCTTTGGGAGCCCCGAATCCTGCATAAAAGGCTGAAGTAATAAAGGCAACAGGTGCCATCCAAAATTCTAACGAACCAGAAAGTAATCCATAGAAGAAAGTGAAAATACCAATACCGAGGGCTGTATACAATGCTTCTTTACCTACAAGTGATCGCCGTTTCATAATGAAAACGCTCCTTTGTGTAGAAAAATTTGGGTAATTATTTGCTCAAAGATGAGCGACATCCTCACAGCTTATGATAGATAAATTTGTGATGAATTCCATTGACCGGCTTAGATAAAAGCGCTTACATTAACTTATCTATCACAGATAAGTTAATGGTCTATCTGGTTGTTGAGCCAGTTCGTAACGGTCTGATAAATGACTTGATTCTCCGTGGTAGGCGTACGGTCAAAGTCATGGGCTTTGGCTGTTACGGTTTTAAGTATCGCTTGGGACAGCCGTGCTTTTAATTGAATCGCGTTCATAAATGGCACGTCAGGATCTGCCGTAGCTTGGCAAATGTAGGTTGGCGGAAATTCAGCAAACTCTTTTGCCGTTAGAGCTGACAAACTTGTCGCACCTAGTAAGGTAGCCCATCGGCCGGTTTGTCGCGCGTATACGTAGAGCAAAAAACGTTCATCAGAGCGATCGCTGCTGACAGGGTGTGGGTGAATCAATGATTTAACCGTAGCGTCGGGTACTGATGGATATTTCAAATAAGTTGCACTGGGTTGTGTCATTTTAGTTGAGAGGTTGGGGAATCCATAGAAGTCCAGAAAGGCTATAGGCTTGGCACCTTGACGAATGAGCTGCATGGCCAAAAAAGCGCCAGCTGAACGACCAAATAAAACGTAAGCGTTGTCCTTGAGCCCCAATTTGGCAAAGTTTTCTAGAAGATTTGTCAACTGCGCTTGTAGTGAGCGTAAGATTTCGGGTAGTTGACTTTCGGGTGCCAGGTAGTAGTCAACAGTCAGAATAGGATAGCCGGCTTGGTGAAAAATATTGAGATATTGCTGTGGTAAGTCATTACGACTGCCGTAGATCAAGCCGCCACCGTGAATATAAAAGATCGTTGGTTTGCTAGAATCATCGCTGGGATAAAAGGTAGCTTGTAGTGATTTATCTGTATTAATTGAAAAGTCAGTGGTTAGCAAAGAACTCATCTCCTTGTAACGTGTGGTTATTGAAAATCGTTAGGATGCGGATACCAACGTTGATACGAAAGGCCTCATCTACGTTGGCAAGATTAATACCGGTTCGTTCCTTAATCTTAGCCAGACGATAGCTCATGGTCTTGGGATGAATAAACAGTGCGTTGGCGCTTTCCTTGGTATTTTGGTTCTTCTCTAAATAGACTTGCAACGTCTGATAGAGGTCTGGCTTATTTTCGTACAACTCCATCAGTTCTTCGGGGATGAAGCTTCGTAGTTGATTGATGTCTGTTGTATTAAATAAGAATCGGTAGAATCCTAAGTCATTGTACGTTAGTGTGAAGGATCGCTTATACAAACCGCTCGCAATCTGCAGTGTTTTAAGGGCTTGAAGAGAATAATCCTTAAATTGATTAGGATGGCAAGCTTCGCTGATACCAATCTGAAAGTACTGTTTCTGTGATTCAGATTGCAGATGGTCCAGAATTTGCGTTAGCTGGACCTTGATTTGATGAATAGAGGTGGGTTTGTTTTCAAAGATTAGGATAATCCGATTCTGGCGAATACGATAAATGGTTTCTGGCCAGTAGCGTTTGAACAAGTTGACGATGCGATCAGCCTCTTTGGGATGATCGGTGAAATATTCAGGCCGCAATTGACCGTCTTGGATCGTTTGAATCACGGTGATTCGGTAGTCCTGATTGGCTACTAATTTAAAATGAGCTAGGGTACTATCGAATTGTTCTTGCGTCGTGATTTTACCGTTGATTAAGTCGTCAATAATGTCATTGGCATAGGTCCGCATACTTTGTTTAACCGCCGATCGCTTGAGTGCCTCCATTTGGGTAAAGTTAACGGCGTTTTCAATAGCCATAAAGTCAATATCACGAATGGGTTCTTGTTGAATAAAGATACCCAGATAGACCTCATCGACACGGCTTTGTGGAATCTTAACGATGAGCTGTTGTACGGTTGAATCCATGAGGGGGGCTTGGTAATACTGATAATTGGTGTATCCTTTCTTGGGAAGTGGCTGGCGTTTCGTGAACTGAAAGAGAGCTGAGTCGTTTGTTGAGTTTTTACTATGTACTATGGTTTGCTCAACGTTGTCTTTAACTTGGAAAATAGTGACGGGATTATGAATCAAAGTTGCTAACATATCGGCGATAGATTGCATAGACCCGCCATGAATAGCTAAATTCACGAATTGCTGGTTGATGGTCTTGTATTGATCCAACAATCGGTTTTTCTCGTTGAAGAGTAGTTGCATGACCTGCAGTAAAATATCACTGTACTTAATTGTTTCTGGAATCTGAATTAGCGGAATCTGGTAATGGTCACATTGGGTTACGATGGTCTGGGGAATTTGCGTAATAAATCGGGTCATTTTAACGATTAATGCGCTACAAGAATTTTTGTGAAGGGTCTCCATAAACTTGGAGAGTTCAGTCACGGATAACTGATCGAAACCAGGTAAAGCAGTAATCAGCAATTCGTGAGGGGTGATCCAGCGCTCAACATCGGGTGCCTCCATGATCATGACGTTATTAACGAGATTGTCCTGTCCTTGGTACCCCGCAATTGTTTGAGCAGATTGAAGAGAATCAATGTGACAGACGTCTTTCATGGTAACTGACATGATAAACCTCCTTTGGTTAATCGTGGTAAGCTATACCCATATATTACTCTCAACAAGATAAAATTCAATGAATAGGCAGCGCTTTCCTTTATCCTCAGAAGATAAAGATTTCGAAACGACCTTATCTGGTCAGGGCAATGTAATCTTTACTGAAGTTCCTTATGATTGGACTTGTAATTGAGGTAACCAAGGAGGTAGAGATTGTGTTATATACCGTAATTAAGAAAAATAGCTATCAAGATTCCATCAACTTGATGCTCTTGACCAATAACATTAGCGATATGCCAGGTGTTAACAAGGTTCAAGTCATGATGGGAACGGCCGCCAACAAAGATATTTTTGATGAGGCGGGATTGTTAACTGAAGAAGCTAAAGCGGCTCAGCCCAATGATATGATGATTGTCTTGGATTCAGACGACGCTAGTGTCATGGATCAAGTGCTTAGTGCGACTGATGATTTCCTAAGCGATTTATCAGTTAAATCTGATGATGACAGTACTGACTCTAAGAACGTGACTAATTGGGAAGATGCTAAGAAGCAATTGCCAGATGCAAATTTGGCATTGATTTCAGTCCCCGGTGTTTATGCGGCAGACGAAATTGATAATGCTCTGGACAATGATCTGAATGCCTTTGTTTTTAGTGACAATGTTTCTCTAGAAGATGAAACGCGTTTAAAGAAAAAGGCGCATAAGAAAGGCTTGCTGGTGATGGGGCCTGATTGTGGGACTGGTATCATTAGTAACGTACCGCTAGCCTTCACCAATGTGGTTCGCTCAGGCAACATCGGCTTAGTTGGCGCTTCAGGGACTGGTATTCAAGAAGTTACGACAATCATTGAACGACTAGGCGGCGGGGTCACTCATGCGATCGGTACGGGTGGCCGTGACTTGTCGGATCCGGTTGGTGCAATTACCATGGAGGATGCAATCGCTGGATTGGCACATCATGACCCAACAGAAGTGGTTGGGATTATTTCCAAGCCGCCGGCAAAAGAAGTCCGCGATGATGTTGTAAAGTTGTTGCACAGTATCAATAAGCCTGTCGTGGCCATCTTCTTGGGCGAAAAGCCAGACCATCATGAAGGCTCAGTTTACTTGGCACATACGTTGGAAGAAACCGCTCGGATTGCGATGGATTTAGCGGATCATAAACCGGTTAAGCCTAATTACTATGCAGCTAAGCCATTACAAGCAGCAGAACCAGAGCTAGCTGGTAAGAAAGTTATCGGCTTGTATTCTGGAGGGACATTAGCCTATGAAGCAGGAATGCTGATCTCAGAAGCTCTGAACTTAGGTGGCATTATTTCTGATGAGGGCTATGTCTTGCGGGCTAATGGCAACGAGGTTCTCGACTTAGGTGATGATATCTATACCCAAGGCCGGCCACATCCGATGATTGATCCACGGATTCGAATTGAAAAGATCAATGAGTATGCTGAAAAATCAGATACGGGTGTCATTTTGTTGGATGATGTCTTGGGGTATGGAACGGATGATCAGATGGCTGACGCATTAGCTAAGGCGGTTAAGGACGCATTAGCTAAGCGACCAGAACTTAAATTTGTGACGACGATTGTGGGGACCAATGAAGACCCGCAAGACTACCAAGAAGCGCGGAAACTATTAGCAGCGGCGGGTGCAATTGTTTGTGATAGCAATGCTCAAGCTGTACGTGTTGCCCTGAACCTGATTGGTAAGGATGTCAATGAACCTGATAAAGCAGTTGTACCTTACACGCAGAAGACAGCACCTGTTCCGGCCTCCAGCGAGTCTCTTTTGGACTTGTTATACACTAAGCCTCGGGTTATAAATGTTGGTGTGGCAGAGTTCTTGAAACCGGTTCTGAAGTTCGGTGGTACTGGCGTTCAGTTTGACTGGCAACCAATTGCCGGTGGTAATCCTAAGATGATTAAATTGATCAAGCGGGTCAAGGCCTTAAAAGATCGGCAAACTGAAAACAATCACGTGATGACAGATTTGAAGCAGGCGGCACCATTCTTAACGGACGTGGTTCCTGCAGGAAGTGTGATTCCAGAGTTGAAGGGGCATCACACGTTGTTACATGCTGGTTCACCAATCACATATGCTGAGATGACGTCACCAATGCAAGGTGGCTGCATCGGTGCAGTCTTGTTTGAAGGCTGGGCGAAGGATGAAGCTGAAGCACGGCGGATGTTAGAAAATGAGGAAATTGATTTTCTCTGCAACCATGATGTCAACGCTGTAGGCCCTATGGGTGGGATTACCTCAGAACATATGGCAGTCCTAGTCATTAAAAATAAGCTGAAAGGCAACGATGCCTACTGCACGATGAATGAAGGAATTGGTAAAGTCCTGCGGTTTGGTGCTTATTCCCAAGAGGTCATTGACCGACTGAATTGGATGGCCAATGTCTTAGCACCGACGTTAAGTGCGGCGTTAAAGAAGCTAGATGGCGGATTAAACGTGAACGTCATGATGGCCAAAGCAATCACTATGGGTGACGAATTCCATCAACGGAATATCGCGGCTAGCCTAGTCTTCCTCAAGGAAGTTGCGCCGTTGATTGTGTCGTTGGATATTGCCGAAAAGACCAAGCAAGAAGTCATTCAATTCTTAGCAGACACGGATCAATTCTTCCTAAGCATCATGATGGCAACTGGTAAGTCAATGGTTGACGCAGCTCGGACTTATCATAAAGGAACTGTCGTGACGACCATGACTCGAAATGGGAAAGATTTCGGGATTCGTATCAGTGCATTAGGTGATCAATGGTTCACGGCTCCAGTCAATACGCCAGAAGGCCTGTTCTTCACAGGTTTCTCTCAAGATGACGCTAATCCAGATATGGGTGATAGTGCCATTGCCGAAACAGTTGGCTTTGGTGGCATGGCTATGATTGCTGCACCGGGTGTTACCCGATTCGTTGGTGCGGGTGGTTTCAAGGATGCCCAAAAGATTAGTAACCAAATGGCTAAGATCACGCTAGGCCGTAATCCAAACTTCTCGATTCCAACTTGGGATTTCCAAGGAACTGCTATGGGAATCGATATTGTGAAGGTGGTTGAAACAGGAATTACACCAGTGATTAACACCGGGATTGCCAGCAAAGTTGCGGGTGTTGGACAAGTTGGTGCCGGAACGGTTCATGCACCATTGGCTTGCTTTGAAAAGGCATTAGTAGCTTATGCCCAACACATGGGGCTCATTGAAGCTGATGAAGCCAAGTCTATGGATAAAGAATTAGTTGAAGCATAAAGGGGTTATCGTTGATGACTGATAATGACCTTGCAAATGGAGAGAGAAGCAGTTGGCTGTCTCTCTATTTGTTTAACCACGATTGTGGCCGAGTGACGGGCCTGTTTAAGCACAGTCTGAATATTCAGTTTTCAGGAATATTATTTCACTTGGGCAGGAAAACGGAGACACTGTCTTGTTTAGGGATTACGTTGCCGGATGATCAAGTTATGTCAATCCTACGGCAGGTAAGCGTTGATGATCAGGCTAGATTTATCAATGGAACTATCTACCTTTATACGCAAATGACGGTGTTAGCAGTGCCTGTAATGACGCTGAAAGAGGTTAATTTGACAGTACCTACGAATCTGTCACCAACCTTATTACCAGCAGCGTTGGCTAAATTTCAGCGAATTCCGTTTCAGGAAAAATGGGGGCTAGCCAATATGGAGCAAGCTAGTCGGTTAAGCAATCAGCTACTGTCGGCGAATTTGGCAGCCGATATTCAAGCCGTTGCTGGTCATTTAGTGGGTCGTGGTCGTGGCCTGACCCCCAGCGGAGACGATATCATGGTTGGTTTTACAACGGCTCTGACTGCTTTTCAAGATCCGCGAGCAGCATTATGGCGAGAAACGTTAGCAATGTTAGCTAAGCAGAACGTGACGACTAGTGTATCTGTCGCATATTTACGAGCGGCTAGTGAGCGAGTAGCTTCACAGAAGCTCATTCACTTGATAGCCGCACTCAAACAAGGCTCAACAACTGACATACTAGCTGCAATTCAATCAGTTGAGAATTTTGGGCATACGTCGGGAATAGATACGTTATTCGGCTTTGCAACTGGTTTAACAGCTAGGTTGTCTGAGTAGGATAAAAATTAATAGGAAACTTATACAAGGCTCCTAATGTATTTATAACGAGTATGTGTGAAAATGAACACATAATGTAAGCGCTTAACATTGGTTCGTAACTGTATTCAACAGGCTTTAAAATCCTAATAATGGAGTGAATATATCATGGACATTTTATTTAAACAGGTTCGCTTAAATGATAATGAATCGTTGAAGGACGTTGCCATCGACAATGGTAAGATTGTTAAGATTGCACCAGAGATTAATGAACCTGCAGACAAAGTGATTGCAGGGGATGGGCATGTTCTGATTCCAGGATTAGTTGAATCACACATTCACTTGGACAAAGCATTGATTTCGAATCGGGTACACAACCAGTCAGGGACGTTAAAGGAAGCTATTGCTGTAACAGCTAAGGCTAAGCCTACGTTCACGCGTGAAGATATCTATGCTCGGGCTAAGAAGGCCTTGGAGATGGAAATTGAACACGGGGTTACAAGTATGCGGACCCATGCAGAATTTTCACCTGAAGCCGGATTTGATGGTTTCAAGACGATTTTGCAATTGAAGGAAGAGTACAAGGACATGTTGGACATGCAGGTTGTGGCCTTCCCTCAAGATGGTATCTTCAAATTACCAGGAATGACGAAGATGATGGATGAAGCTATGCAGATGGGGGCCGATGTTGTCGGCGGGATTCCTTACGTTGATCCAGACCCTAAGCAGCACATTGATTATATCTTTGAATTGGCTAAGAAATACAATAAGGACGTGGACTTCCACCAAGACTTCTTTGATGATGCTGATAAGTTGACTGTTCAGTATATTGCTGAGAAGACGATTCAAGAGCACTGGGAAGGTCGGGTCACGGTTGGCCATGAAACTGCTTTAGCGGCTGTTCCACCAGAGAAGTTAAAGCCAATCATCGAACTGCTTCATAAGGCACAGGTCAATGTCATTTCATTACCAGAAACGGACCTTCATCTGGGCGGTCGGACTGATACTTACAATGTACGGCGTTGTGTCACTCCAATCCGGAAATTGCGGGATGGCGGTGTTAACGTAGCGTTATCTACGAATAACATCCGTAATCCATTTACCCCATTTGGTAATGGTGATATCATGCAAGTTGGTTTCTTAGCAGTGCCAGTGGCTCACTTAGGTGGCTTGGATGACTTGCCAACTGTCTTGGATATGTTGACGAATAATCCGGCTAAGATTCTGCATTTGCCAGCATACGGTGTTCAGGAAGGCGATGACGCTGACTTGGTACTTCTTGATACTAAGGTCAAGAATGATGCTGTTATCGACATCCCAGATCGGTTGTACGTCCTGAAGAACGGTCGGATTACCGTTACCACGGAACGTAAGGTTTCTGTTTTCCGGGGAAACACGGTCGGCGCGAAGTAGTGACTGAGATTTACGGGTAAAATGAATATACGATAACTAAAAAACGTCACAGTAACTAAACGATTGGTCGTCTAGTTACTGTGACGTTTTCACTTACCACAAATCCTTAACCCAACTGGTCCTCAGGTTCGCCCTTATCAGCCGTATCGTGGTCCTGGCTGTCGTCGTCTTTGGGCTTCTTTTCCGGGAACAACTTGAACATGACCTTGTTGAAGTAGTCCGAAGCGTAGCCGATGACGAAGATGCCCATGAACATTGAGGCCAGCAGTTCAAAGCAAAACATCGGCCAGCTCTTGATGGTGATGTTGGAGATGATCAGCATGGTCGTCCCCCAAGTGATCAGCCAAGCCGGCACCTCGGTGAACGGCAGGATGGTCCCCTGTAAGAAGAGGGCGGCAAACGTCAAGATACCAAACATCACGGACGAGGCCACCAGCCCAGAGATCCAAGACACGTGTAGCAGGGAGAAGGCCATCAGCCCCCAGATGAGGCCCAGGCAGAAACTCAACAGAATATTCCAGATCTTATCCTTCGGGAAGCCGGCACCGAAGAAGTAGGAGACCGCAATGAAGGCGGCAGCACCCATCCACAGTGAAAAGCCAGTCATGATCAAGCTGTAAACGATGGTGAACCCACCAACGCCGATGGAGTCGAACCAAACTTTTTTACTAATTTTCATGATGTGATTTCCCCTTTACTAGTTAGCGCTTCCATTTCGTAGTCAGAGTTACAGTGTATCTGATTCTAGGAAACAGCGCAAGGACTTTAGGTAAAACGTTTAAACCCAAAATGAGGCGGGCCTTCAACCCCTTGGTTTTGGCCCAGCCTCTTTTAGGAGCGTCACACCCCAATCACTCAATTTTTTAATCCCCCGGACAGCGGGTATGACGCGGTTAACGTTTTAGAAATGCGTCAAGCGTGGTGACTCAACCTTGATGTCTTCTGGATTGCCTTCGCGGCCTGGTTTCATCACAACTTCACCAGTCGAGATGGCGCCCACTGGGCAGACCAGGTTGCACAGGTGGCAGCCGACACATTTGTCGGTATCGACCGTTGGGCGGCGGGCTTCCTCATTCCATTGGATAGCTTGGTGCGCCCCGTCGAAGCAAGAGATGTAGCAACGGCCACAGCCAATGCACTTGTCCCAGTCGATCTTTGGGTAAACCTTGTAGTCCCGGTTCAGAGATTCAACGGGTACGATGCTCTTGTTGGCCACGCCGATGATGTCGGACAGGTGGTCAACCCCTTGTTCTTCCATGTAGTGCATCAACCCGTTCTTCATGTCTTCCACGATCCGGTAGCCGTATTGCATGACGGAGGTAGTGACTTGCAGGGTGGTTGCGCCTAACAGGAGGAATTCAGCGGCGTCTTGCCAGGTTTCGATCCCACCGATCCCGGAGATTGGCAGTTGTTCCATGCCGGCAGCTTCCCGTAATTGTTGGATGAAGCGTAAGGCGATTGGCTTAACGGCTTTCCCGGAGAAACCGGAGATGGAGCCCTTGCCGTCAACCGTTGGTAAGGCCGTCTTGCGGTCGATGTCTAAGTTGGCGATGGACTTCACGGTGTTGATGGTGGCAATCCCATCGGCTCCGCCATCTAGGCTGGCTTTGGCAGCGGGCACCATGTCGGTGATGTTCGGCGTCATCTTGGCCAGGATTGGCAAATCAGTTCCGCGACGAACGGCGGCACAGTACTTCTTGACCAGTTCAGGGTTGGTCCCGACGTCAGAACCCATTTCGTGTGAGGTCATTTGCGGGCAAGACAGGTTCATTTCGATCATGTCGGCCTTGGCTTCCGTGACCAATTGGGCCAGTTCTTCCCAGTCTTGTTCGTTGGTCCCCATGATGGAAGCGATGATGATCTTGGTGGGGTAGTTTTCCTTTAACTTCTTCAGGTCATGCAGGTTGTCTTCCAAGGAGTGTTCGGCAATCTGTTCCATGTTCTTGAACCCAACGAACGGGGTGCCTTCCTTGGTCAGTTCGTCAAACCGGGGCGACACTTCATCAACTTTAAAGTGCTTAGGGCCAATCGTCTTGAACGCGACTCCAGCCCAGCCTTCATCAAAGGCCTTGGCACACATTTCGTAACAGTTACCTACTGGTGAAGAGGATAGGAGAAACGGATTTTCAAAATGTACGCCTAAGAAATCTACGGATAAGTCTTTTTTAATCATTATTCGTTACCTCCTACCAAATCGGCTTCTTTTGCGGAACCCATAATCATTTTATCCATTTGTTCTGCGACTTCCTTACCCTTGCGAACGGCCCAAACCACGGTCTTGTCGCCTTGGGCAATGTCACCCGTGACGAAGACTTTTGGATCGGCGGTGCCGTAACCAGCGTAAGGGACTTCTTCGTTCTTATCGATGGTGATGCCCAGGTTAGCGGCGTTGACGCGTTGGCCGACTGCCAAGATGATCTTGTCGGACTTGATGGTCATTTCACTATCGATGTGACGGTGCTTGAAGGTGACTTCATTGCCGTTTACAGCGGTTGGTACGTAGCCGTCGACGATAGTAACGCCGGCTTCACGCGTGCCCTTGAGTTCCTTCTTGGAGGCTTTGAATTCGTCAAATTCTTCGTAGGCCATGTCAGTCACGTTCTTGACGTTTAAGCGACGTAAGGTTGTGGCCACGTCCATGGCCACGTCCCCACCACCAACGACAACGGCATTTTCTGGCAAGTCGGTGATGTTACCCTTGGCTTCTTTGACGCGGGCCAAGAAGCCGACCGCCGTTTCCACGTTTTCGTTGTCAGCAAACATCGGTAAGACCTTGCTTTCACTGGCCCCAACGGCGATAACAACGGCGTCATTGTTGGCCTTCAGCTCGTCCATCATGATGTCTTTGCCGACCGTGGTGTTGTAGTGGATGTTGGCACCCAAGTTGACGATCCGCTTGATTTCGTATTCAACGATGTCGTTTGGCAGCCGGTATTCAGGAATTCCGTAGGTCAGGTAACCGCCGGCCTTTTCTGCTTTTTCGTAAATATCAACGGCGTAACCCTTGGTCAACATGGTCGTGGCAACTTGTAAGCCGGCAGGACCACTACCGACGATGGCGATGTGGTGGCCGTTGGACTTGCCTTGCTTTAAGATATCCATCTTAGCGGCTTGTTCAAAGTCGGTGACGTAGCGTTGAATCCCACCAATATCAATGGGGCAGTCAATGCCGGTCCGGGAGCAAGCCAGTTCACAGTATTTTTCGGTCGGGCAAACGCGGGCACAAATGGCACCCAAGGCGTTGTTTTCCCGAATTGTTTCGGCAGCGCCCTTCACGTTGTTGAAGCGCACGCTGCGGATGAAGCGCGCTGGATCAGTGTCAGCGGGGCAGGCCTTGGAACATGGTGCGTCGTGGCAAAGTAAGCAACGCGCAGCTTCTTCCATCACCGTGGTCATAGTGTATCCTGGGGCTTCTGTTTCATATTTTTTAGTCATGCTGATACCCTCACTATCTTTTTTTGATTTGGTTGATTGCCATAATGATGAGGCCCGTGACGGTTGGGATGAACTTGGTTAAGTACCTTGTTATTTCTTTCACGTGCCTTGAACACTTAGAGAATAGCATGTCTCGCAACTCGGGTAAAAAATTCCCGGCAATTCTCCCGGATATTCGTGAAAATACCGGGTTTTTATATACGATTCTATATTAAAAAAACACCCCCATTTGGCATAATTGAGGGTTTTGCCTAATAGTTGGCGGCGGCAAAATGCCGTGAAAACGTGATTTAACAAGGATTCGCCGAATTTTAGCGAAAATTGGCAAAGTTTTCCATGTCATTTTGGCATAAAATACTGGCGGCATTTTATTCCTGGATTTATGCAGGGTTTTGGGGGAGTGGGTATATTTTGGCGAGCGGAGCGTTCATGCCAGCGGAAATCGGGGGATTGTGGTTAAATGGAATCGGATAGACTAAGTGAAGGTCGGTGGACAACTTGACGGATGAGATGAATTTACTGGTGACCCTGAACGCGGGCTACTTGGCGCCGCTGAAGGTGATGCTGTACTCGGTACACGCCAATAACCCGGGCGAACGGATTCACTTGTGGTTACTGCACGCGTCACTGACGTCGTCGGAAGTGGCGTCAGTGCGGCAGCTCACGGACAGCTTTGGCTGGTCGTTCAGCAATGAACAAGTAACCACGGATTTTGCGGCGGGGGTGCCCTTGATCAAGCGGTACCCCAAGGAAATGTACTTTCGACTGCTGAGCGGGCAAATTTTGCCGCCAACGGTCAAGCGCGTGATCTACTCGGATCCAGACGTCTTGGTTATCAACCCGTTGCGGCCACTGTGGACGCTTGATTTGCAAGGGAAGATGTTGGCGGCGGCCGTCCATCGCGGCGTGACCAAGCTGGTGGACGGCCTGAATCAGCTGCGGCTGGGCACGACGACGGCCTATTTCAATTCTGGCGTGCTGGTGATCGACCTCGACCAGGCGCGAGCCAAAATCAAGCTCGGCGACATCACCGCGGCGATTCAGCAGTACGAAAGCGAGCTGATCTTGCCGGACCAAGACATTCTAAACTTCCTGTACGGTGCGGACATTTTGGAGATTCCTGAGGAGATCTGGAACTACGACACGCGCAAATATGTCGTCTACCAGACCCGCAGCCTGAACGCCCACGAGATTCACTGGGTGATGGCCCACACGGTGGTGCTGCACTACTGCGGTACGCCCAAGCCGTGGGAAGCGGCCAGCGACAGCAAGTTCACCGGGCTGTTCTTGCACTATCAGCAGCAGTTGGCACGGGACAAGAGTGTGACGACGGGCGGTTAACTGGCGAGCATTAACGGTGCTAGGCGGATAATCCCGGTCCTGGATTATTTGTCTAGCAGTGTTAAGCGGAACCAGTTGCCTGTTGGCGCACGTTTCGGCCATGAGGCCACTTCGAGACCGCCCTTTGGCTCGGCCCGCCCCAGCGTTCCAACCCATATTTGGCGAACGGTAGGCGGCCAGTTCCCGCTACGAAGTGGTCAACAACGAGTGCTAACGTCAAGAGTCTCATGGTAATCATTTAACCGCTAACAACAAAGTCGTCGTGACCACAATCCTTCCGGGATGCGGCCACGACGGCTTTGTTTATGATGAGTGATGCTGTTCCATTTGGTGTTTTTTCAACTGCTGCTTGGCGGCGCAATCGTACTCGCACGCCGGACAGCTGCCAGCCTTGGATTTTTTCAGGTGGCGGTAGAGCACGACGCCCGCGCCGCCGATGATGATGGCTACGATGAGAATGTTGAGGAACAAGGACATAGTCAGGACTCCTTTTTTAAATGAACAGTGAACCGACCTGGTAAATGAGTAGCGCCGCCAGGTAGGCGATCACGGTACTGGAGACCACCGAGTACAGCGCCCATTTCTTCGAGTTGGTCTCGGCCTTGATGGCTGCCAACGTCGCGAAGCACGGGGCGTAGATCAGGATGAAGACCAGTAGCGCGTAGGCCGACAGCGGGGTGAACAGCGAGCTGAACGTGGCGATCAGGCCCGTTTGCCCGCTCAGATGAAAGAGCACGATCATGCTGGAACTGATGACTTCCTTGGCGAGCACACCGGTCATCAGGGCACTGATCGTTTGCCACGAGGTGATGCCGATGGGCCGGAAGAGGGGTAGCACGAATTGGCCAATTGCCGCGGAGAAACTTTGGTCGATGTTGGTCACGATACCGCTAGGCCCCAGATTGGACAACAACCAGATCAGCACGGTGCCGCCGAAGATGACGGTGCCGGCCTTGCGGATGAAGCCCTTGCCCTTTTCCCAGGTGCCCATGGCGATGATGTCCGGTCGTGGCACGTGGTATTTGGGCAGCTCGATAATGAAGACCGTGTTTTCGCGAATCTTAAAGACCCACTGATAGATCTTGGCCATCAGGAGGGCCACCGCGATGCCCAAGAAGTACAAAGACAAGACGATCAGCGCCTGGTTACGCTGGAAGAAGGCGGCGACGAACAGGCCGTAGATCGGCAGGCGCGCCGAACAGCTCATGAATGGCGAAATCAGCGTGGTGACCAGCCGCTCCTTGGGTTGTTCGATGGTGCGGGCGGCCATGATACCGGTCACGTTACAGCCAAAGCCGATGATCAGCGGGATGAAGGCCTTGCCGTTGAGGCCGATCAGCTGCATCAGCCGATCGGTCACCAGCGCCGCACGAGCCATGTAGCCGGAATCCTCCAGCACGGAGATGCAGGCGAACAAGACGAAGATTTGTGGGATGAAGCTCAAGACCCCGCCAACCCCGGCGATAATGCCGTCCACGATCAGGGATTTCAGGAAGGGGATGGCGCCGACGCTAGTCAGAAACTGGTTGGCTGTGACGGATAGCGGACCGGAAATAAAGGCGTCCAGCCCATCCGACAGCGGCGTGCCGATCCAATCGAAGGATAATTTGAACATTAACAGGAATATACCCACGAAAATGGGCAAGCCCAAGACAGGGTGGGTCACGATGCGGTCGATCTTGGCCGTGAGATTGGCGTTGGACACCTCGTGTAAGTATTTGGTGGTGGCCGTCAGCGTGTCGTCGATGAAGGCCAGGCGTGTTTGGAAAATCTGCTCCTCAAAGTTCTGGTCGTCGTAGGCTTGCTGGTGGCGCAACAAGGGCTGTAAGTGGTGCTTGTTGGCGTAACGGCGCACGATTTGGTTGCGGTTCAGATACTGGATCGCCAGCCAATTGGCGAAGGCCGGCGTCAGCTGATAGTCTGTGACCAGTGCCTGACTGGCCTGGGTGATGGCGGCTTGCACGGCCGTGGGATAGGCCAGGTGTAGCGGTTGCGTGGCGGTCGGCGGCGTGGCCAACAGTTCTTGGCGCAGCTGATCCAGGCCCGATTTCTTCCGGGCGTTGGTGGCGCGCACCTGACAGCCCAGGCGCTTCGCCAGTTCGGCGAAATCGTAGCTGATGCCGTTAGCCTTGAGGTCGTCGATCATGTTCAACGCCAGGACCACCGGCCGGCCGAATTCCAGCAACTCAATGGACAACAACAGGTTGCGCTTGAGCTGACTGGCGTTGGTGACGTTTAAGATCATATCCGGCGAGTCGTTGAGCAGGTAGTTACAGGCCACCGCCTCGTCCTTGGTGATCGGTGTCAGTGAGTAGATGCCCGGCAGGTCGACCACCACCATTTCCGAGTGGCGAATGCGGCCGAGCTTCTTGTCCACGGTGACCCCCTCCCAGTTACCGACGTAGGCGTATTTATCCGTCAGCTCGTTAAAGAGCGTGGTCTTGCCAGTATTTGGATTTCCTAAGAGGGCAACGGTGGTCATGCTATTGCCCCCCTAGTAGTGATTGGAAAACGACGTAGCGAATGCCGATCTTCTGTTGGTCGAATTCGACGATGACGGGGCCGTGAAACGGATATTCCCGCAAAACAGTGAGTTGACTGCCGGGATGGATGCCGAGGTTTTGTAAACGATGGGCCGTCTGACCATCGAGTTGGCGCATTTGCTGAACGGTAACGATCGGATAGGCTGATTCTGAATAACGGAGTTGCATGCTCATCAGGCCTTTCAAATGAAATACTTTCTGATTAATTGGTTCTAGCTTACCATGTAAGCACTTTCACATATATTAGGGAAATGCCTAATATTATTCCAGGAATATTCTGCCTATAATAATGTCAAGCGCTTACAAAGAGCGGCCTAGAGCGAAACACTCTGGAATAATTTTATGCACACTTCACGGAATATGCGGGCATAATTTGTGAAAATCGCACAAAGCCGTCAATGACAAGACGCCTTAACAGTGAATTTCATACCTAATGGAGGTTGATGGATAATGGCAACACTAGAAATCAAAGATTTACACGTTGAAGTGACCGATGAGGAAAACCAAACGGCTAAAGAAATTTTAAAAGGGGTCAACTTGACCATGAAGACCGGCGAGATTCACGCCATCATGGGGCCGAACGGGACTGGTAAATCAACGTTGTCACAAACCATTATGGGTCAGCCGGCCTACCACGTGACGCAAGGCGACATTCTGTTGAACGGTGAAAGCATCGTGGACATGCCGGTCGATGAACGGGCCCGCAAAGGCTTGTTCCTGGCGATGCAGTATCCGGCTGAGATTCAAGGCGTCACCAACGCGGAATTCCTACGGGCGGCAGTCAATGCCCGGCGGCCCAAGGATGACCAGATCTCGGTCATGAATTTCTTGAAGGAACTCGATAAGAACCTCGACATTTTGGATATGAGCGAAGCCATGACGGAACGTTACTTGAACGAAGGCTTCTCCGGCGGGGAAAAGAAACGTAACGAGATTCTCCAACTGTTGATGATCAAGCCGTCATTTGCTCTGCTAGATGAAATCGATTCGGGCTTGGACATCGATGCGCTGAAGGTGGTCTCCAAAGGGGTCAACGCCATGCGCGGCGACAACTTCGGGTCCATGATCATCACCCACTACCAACGCCTGTTGAACTACATCGTCCCTGACGTGGTTCACATCATGATGGGCGGGCGCATCGTCAAGACCGGCGACGCTTCATTGGCCGAACGGTTGGAAAAGGAAGGTTACGCCGGGTTACGTGATGATTTGAACATCGACGTAGCCCTCGTGGATGAAGATTAGGGGGTGGCAAAATGGATACCATGGAAACGCAATCGCAAACGGCGACGGCTATCCAAACCGCTGCCCAGCAACACAATGAGCCCATGTGGTTGATTCACAAACGCTTGGCGGCCTTGGCGCAAATGCCAGACCTGCCAATGCCGCGGGTCCAACGCTTCAACTACCGCGACTGGGCCATGATGCCTGACACCTTGGCTTGGCGACAGTCCGCTACTGAGCTGGCCGCTACCGCTGAAAGTGACTGCCAGATCGTGCAGGTCGGCCAGACCACGGTGCGGGTCAATTTGCCCGAAAGTTTACAAGAACAAGGCGTCATCTTGACCGACATCTTCACGGCGGCCCGCGAGTATCCGGACCTGGTCCAAGCGGCCTTCATGACCAAAGCCATCCAGGCCAACGAAAACCGTTTGGCCAGCTACCACACGGCTTACCTGAACGCCGGGGTCTTCTTGTACGTTCCGGATAACGTGGTGATCACCGACCCCGTCGACGTGCAACTGGTCCAGGACAACACACAAGACCAGCCGCTGGTCTCACACGTCTTGGCCGTGGCCGGCCGCAACGCCGAATTTTCAATCAACCAGCATTTGACGACGGTGGGCGACCAGACCAACTTGGCCAATTGCCTGCTGGAAGTCGTGGCCCACGCCAACAGTCACGTGACTATCGCGGCCTTGGATGAGCTGGGACCGCAGACGCTGGCTTACGTGGAACGCCGGGCCTACGCGGATGACAATGCCGTGGTCAATTGGGCCGTCGGGTTCATGAACGAAGGCGACACGATCGGCAACTTCGATACGGAGCTGAACGGCAACGGCGCCCAGGCTGACGCCAAGGTCATCGCCATCACCGACCACGATCAACGGATGGGCGTGAACACCAAGATCACCAACCGCGGCAAGCATACCAACGGCAACATCCTGCAGCGGGGCGTCATCTTAGAGCAGTCCGAACTGGTCTACAACGGGATTGGCGACATCATTCACGGGGCCGCGGGGTCCGAGGCCGAACAGGAAAACCGGCTGTTGATGATGTCGAGCGAGGCGCACGGCAACGCCAACCCAATCCTGTTGATCGATGAAAACGACGTGATGGCTGGTCATGCCGCCAGTGTCGGACAGGTCGACGAACAACAGCTCTACTACCTGATGAGTCGGGGCCTGGAACGCGAAACGGCCGAACGCCTGGTCATCCGGGGCTTCCTGGGGGCCGTGCTCAGTGCCATTCCGGCCCAGGCCGTTCGCCAACAGTTAATTGCTATCATTGAAAGGAAACTTGAAAATGGCCGCTAACACCTTAGATATTCGCAAAGATTTTCCCATCTTAAATCAACAGGTCAACGATGAGCAGTTGGTCTATTTGGATAACGCCGCCACGGCACAACGGCCCACGGCGGTGACCGACAGCCTGATCCATTTCTACCAGACGGACAACGCCAACGTCCACCGCGGCGTGCACACCCTGGCCGAACGGGCGACCGAGGACTATGAGAACGCTCGGGTCAAGGTCCAACACTTCATCAACGCGGCCGAATCCGCCGAGGTCATCTTCACCAAGGGGACCACGGATGGCCTGAACCTGGTGGCCAGCACCTATGGCGAGCAGGTCATCCAGGCTGGCGATGAGATCGTCATCTCCATCATGGAGCACCACAGTAACCTGATTCCCTGGCAACAGTTGGCCATCAAAAAACACGCCACGCTCAAGTACATTGGGCTGACGGCCGACGGTGAACTTGACATGGCCGACGCGGCTGACAAGATCACCGACAAGACCAAGATCGTGGCCATCGCCCATGCCAGCAATGTCTTGGGGACGCTCAATCCCCTGGCAGACCTGGCCAAATTGGCCCACCAACACGGGGCCATCATCGTGGGCGACGGGGCCCAAGCCGTGCCACATCACCCGGTCGACGTGCAGGCGTTAGACGTTGATTTCTACGCCTTTTCCGGACACAAGATGATGGGCCCGACTGGCATCGGCGCGCTGTACGGCAAACGCGCGTTGTTAGAACAGATGCCACCGTATCAATTTGGGGGCGAAATGATCGACTTCGTGCACCAACAGGACAGTACTTGGGCACAACTGCCGTATAAGTTCGAGGCTGGCACCCAAAACATCGCTGGCGCCGTGGGCTTAGGGAGTGCCGTGGACTACCTGAGTGACATCGGGATGGCCAACGTCGCCGCTCACGAACAAGCGATTGTCGATTACTTATTACCCAAGCTCGTGGCGGATCCGGACCTAGCAGTCTATGGCCCACACGATCCCGCCAAACATACCGGCGTGATTGCCTTTAACGTCAAGGGCATTCACCCGCACGACATTGCGACCGCCTTAGACATGGAGGGCGTGGCCGTGCGCGCCGGGCATCACTGTGCGCAACCACTAATGACTTATTTAGGATTGGTTGCGACGGCCCGCGCCAGCTTTTATCTTTACAATACCAAGCAGGACGCTGATCGCTTACTAGTCGCCCTGGCCGAAACAAAGGAGTTCTTCAATCATGGGGCTGTCAAAGCTGAATAGTTTGTACCGGGAAGTCATCTTGGATCACGCGGATCACCCCCGACACAAGCACGACCTCGCAACAAGTACCAATACCATTACTCTGAAAAATCCCACCTGTGGCGACGTGATCAATCTGTCGATTCAGTTGGACGATCAGGAGAAAATTCAAGACATCGGCTTTAGCGGCGACGGCTGCACCATCAGTCAATCCTCCGCCAGCATGATGACCGATGCCGTAATGGGCAAGGACAAGGAGACCGCCTTGCGGATGGCCAAGACCTTTTCCGACATGGTGATGGGCACCAAGCACCCGCAAGCAGACCTCGATGAATTGGGGGATGCCGCCATTTTGTCCAGTATCATGAGTTTTCCGGCCCGCATCAAATGTGCCACGCTAGCTTGGTGGGCCTTACAGCGGGCGTTGTTAGAAGAGACGCCGACAGATGAGGAGGAAGCATAATGTCAACGATGCCAGAAGAAGTGGTCCAAGATAAGGACTACGAGTTTGGATTCCACGATGATATTCAACCCGCCTATTCGACGGGCCGGGGCTTAACGGAACAAACGGTGCGCGAGATCTCCGCGGCCAAGCACGAACCCCAGTGGATGCTGGAATACCGGCTCAACGCCTACGAAATTTACAAGAAATTACCGATGCCCAAATACGGTCCGGACCTGTCCGGCTTGGATCTCAAGGACATGTTGTACTACCAGAAAATGACGGACAAAAAGTACCGTGACTGGAACGATGTGCCGGCCGACCTGAAGAAGACCTTCGATCGGTTGGGGGTTCCGGAAGCCGAACGGCAATACCTGGCCGGCTCATCAGCGCAATACGAATCAGAAGTGGTCTACCACAACATGCGCGATGACTTTGCCAAGCTGGGCATCATTTTCACGGATACCGACACGGCATTGCGGGAATACCCCGAACTGTTCAAGAAGTGGTTTGGCAAGCTGGTCAAGCCAACCGACAATAAGTTTGCGGCCTTGAACGCGGCCGTTTGGTCCGGCGGCTCATTTATCTACGTGCCCAAGGGTGTCCAAACCAAGACGCCGATCCAGTCGTACTTCCGATTGAACTCGGAAAACTCTGGGCAGTTCGAACGGACCTTGATCATCGTGGAACCCGGCGCGCGCGTCGATTACGTGGAAGGCTGTACCGCCCCGAATTACTCGTCGGACAGTCTGCACGCGGCCGTGGTGGAAGTCAACGTCGAAAAGGACGCCTACTGCCGCTACACCACGATTCAAAACTGGTCGGACAACGTGTACAGCCTGGAAACCAAGCGGGCTGCCGCCGCGGAAAACGCGACGATGGAATGGGTCGATGGCAACTTGGGCTCCAAGGTCACGATGAAGTACCCATCCGTTTATTTGAACGGTGAAGGCGCGCGCGGGACCATGTTATCGATCGCCGTGGCCAGCAACAACATCCACCAAGACTCCGGCGCACGGATGATCCACAACGCCAAGAACACGTCGAGTACCATCGTGTCCAAGTCAATCTCGAAGACCGGGGGCTCCACGGACTACCGCGGGACGGTGCGCTTTGGCCGCCACTCGGATGGCTCCAAGGCCCACGTTGAATGTGACACCATCATCATGGATGACCAGTCGTCATCGGATACGATTCCGTACAACGAGATCTCAAACGCCAACGTTTCCATGGAACACGAGGCCAAGGTCTCTAAGATTTCCGAAGAGCAGTTGTACTACCTGATGAGTCGCGGGATCTCCGAGGCCAAGGCGACCGAAATGATCGTCATGGGCTTCGTGGAACCCTTTACCAAGCAATTACCTATGGAATACGCGGTCGAATTGAACCGCCTGATCAGTTTTGAAATGGAAGGGTCCATCGGTTAAACCGGACCACGAAAACGAGGAGGGTCAACGGATGATATTGGATGAAGATAAACAGTTAACGCCGGCAGAATCCCAGGTCATGAAGGCGTTGGAAATGGTGATCGACCCCGAATTAGGAATCGATCTGGTCAACCTGGGCCTGATCTACGACGTAACGGTGACGGGGGATACTTGCCGGGTCGACATGACGCTGACCACTATGGGTTGTCCGTTGACGCACGTCTTGGACGAGGCCATCAAGCAAGTGGTCACGGCCGTCGAAGGCGTGGAGCACTGCGAGATCAACCTGGTCTGGGAACCGGCGTGGGACATGGCCAAGATGACCCGCTACGCCAAAGTCGCTTTAGGTATTCACGAATAAGGGTGAGGTAAATGAATATTGGCATCTTTGTGGCTCGCCGCAAGGCCCTCAAGATTTCCCAAGTCAAGCTGTGTACGGGAATCTGCACGCAGGCGACGCTCAGTAAATTTGAAAATAATAATCGTGTCCCGTCGTTAACGATTTTGAGCAAGCTGTGCGTGCGGCTGGGATTAACGGTGGATGATCTCTACCAGGAAAGCGCGGAAACGGCGGTGCAATTGCGCCACGACCTGGACAACATCGAAAAGGAACTGATGATGGAAAATTATCAGGACGTGTTGAAACGCTTGGCGAAGATCAAGATCAACCAAATCGATGAGATCAACGTGAAGATGCAGTTCTGTTACCTGCGCGGGTGCGTGAACGCGTTAGTCAATCAGCAACCCGACAAGATTCTCTTTGACTTTGCTCAGATCTTAAACGACCTGGACGAGCGGCACCAAACGATTTTTACCCAGCTGGCATTTTTGGGGTCCGGCATCATGTACGCCCGGCACCAGGAAATGCAGCAGGCCGAGTTTTACTTTGAAAAGGTCTACCAGCACATCAAGGCTTACCACCCGGACGACCATCTGGATGAGCCCAATCAATACTACTTGCGCATGCTGACGCTGATTTTCTTTACCGCCGAATTCTACGCGGGCCAAGAGAAGTATCGGCTGAGCAATCAACTCATCGACACCGGTGTGCAACTGTGTTCCGATGAGCGGGTGACCTATTACTTACCCCGGCTGAAGTTCCTGGCGACGCAAAATGCGGTCAACCAGGGCAAACAACCGGCCACGATTCAGCGGCTAATGGATGAGACGTTAGCCTTTACCCGAATCAATCAAAATGAAGTCATCGAGGTCAAGCTGGCCGCATTGAAGTGCCAGTACAACCGGCAGATGGCGGAAAATAAGTGAGGCAATCGGGTGTGGGCGATTGCCGCAAGGAAGCGTGCTGGCTGTTGGCGGCGCGCTTTTTGGGTGAGGCAAGGCCAGCAATTAGTTAAGAATCATAACGAACCAGAAGGTGGGTGCTCGCACAAAACGCCCACTTTTTGTGTGCAGTAGCACAAGAATCCTTGAGAACTGTAACCGCTTTACTGACGATATGTTATACTACAAGGATAGGAAGGTTGACCGCTAAACGGTTATGATTGTTGTTGATTAACAGCAGTCTATATATTTCAAAGAGTTAACCAGAAATAGGACAGGAGGATGGGCTTTGAATGAGAACGAGAAGTGGATCACGCGTTACTTTGAAAATGCCCCCGTTGCCATTATTTTGTTCCAAGAAGATGAGATGCTAGCGTGTAATCAGGCGGCGCGGTGTTTAAAAGCAAAACTCAATTTTGATCCGCATTACCTATATGAAATTGCGCAAGCGGCAGTGGACCGGCAAGGACGTCCCGTGACGGATTGCCCAACCTGTGAGATTGCGAAAAAAACCCAAGAGGTGGTGGTCCCGGTATTGGCTGAGGGGGATGAATCGGTCGATGCGGGCTATTTGATGTTTTATAAAACGCTGGACGACGCGGCGCACATCACCTCCTTAACCTTGAAGAGTTGTAGTTCTGTCAATCGGGGCTTGCGGTTGGCCCAACACGACGAGATCAATCGCGTCATCGTGCGGGCCAATGAGGCCGACCGTCATCAGATTTCGGCGGACCTCCACGACAACATTGCGCAGGGGTTGTATTTTGCGATGACCGGGGTCAACTGCCTGGCAAACGATGCGTTGAGCGCGACCGAGCGAGCCGACCAGGCGGCGGCCATTACCAAGCAGCTCCAGGCCACCTTGGCGGAGGTCAAGAACATGGCGCTGAGCGTGCGGCCGTCCGTAATGGATGACTTTGGGCTGTTTGCGGCCTTGCGCGCCTTGGCCACCCGGCTGCAGGCGACCACCGGGATTCAGATCTCGGTGAGTGGCAATGCGTTGCCCGAAGAATTGTCCGGTGAGATTCAAAGCGCCATGTATCGGGTGGCCCAGGAAGCCATCAATAACGCGCTGAAACACGCCAACGCCCACGAAATCATGATTTTATTGGTCGAGCACCATCACTTCATCACATTGCAGATCATTGATGATGGGGATGGCTTCGATGTCAGTCAGCACACCCAGTTCAACGGCCATTCACTCGGCCTCAGTGACATGCATGATCGTATCAAGGCGCTCAATGGCGTCTTTGCGCTAATTTCACAACCGGGGGCTGGCACCACCGTGCAGGTCAAGTTCCCCGTTTGTACGGATAAGGGGAGTCTGCAAAATGTATAAAGTTTTAGTAGCGGATGACCACGCCATCGTGCGTGAAGGGTTGAAGAAAATCATTGACCAGCAGCCGGACTACCAGGTGGTGGCTGAGGCGGCTAACGGCAACGACACGTTTGTGCGGGCTGGTCGCGGCGACATTGACATGATCATCATGGATCTGAGCATGCCGCCGGGTGAAAGCGGTCTGGTCACGACCAAACGTATTCACAACCAGTATCCCAAGATTTGGATCCTCATTTTGTCGATGCATGGTGAAGAAGACTATGTCGACCAAGCCATCAAGAATGGGGCAGCGGGCTACGTATTGAAGAGTTCGCCGGATTCGGAAATCATCAACGCCATCACGACCATCGTCAATGGCCGGCATTACGTAGATGAAAACGTCATCTTGCTGAAGTCAGACATCAAGGACATTTTGACCGACGTGGATAAGACTAACCTGTGGGGCCATAGCCCGCTGTCGAAACGCGAGCGCGAGGTCATGCCCCTGGTGGCGCTAGGCTATTCCAACAAAGAAGTGGCGGCCAAGCTCAACATCACCACCAAGACGGTCGAGGCCCACAAGGCCAACATTATGCGCAAGCTGGAACTGGATTCGCACGTGGATCTGGTGCGGTATGCGATTCATCATAAGCTGATTGAATTTTAGAGGTATGACGAGAGTGGGCCAAAAGGCGATTAGCCAGCGAGCATTAAGGCTGCTAACCGAATAATCTCGGGTTTGGATTGTTTGGTTGTCGGGTTTAAGTGGCACCGGCTGCCGTTTGGCGCACGTTTCAGCTAAGTAAAGGTGACGCGAACGAGCCTGGGAGGTTGTGTCCCAGGCTCGTTTGGGTAAGGAAGGCAAGCCAGCCGCCAGGGGTGAGAACAGCTGGTTGGTTCAGTATACCAGACTGTCAATCGTTTGTGGGGTGCGTTAACTAGTAATCTGGTTGGGGGCTAATTGGTCACTGGGGGTGGCGATTGGGCGAAAAGCGGCTTGATCGACCGGTAATCCTGGCGTGAACGCCCATAATAATAGCAATAAAAAATGATGACGACTGCGAAAAGTCGTCATCATTTTGTTAATTAGCTCATATATAACGTATATTGTAAATGAGGCGTGCCGGCGGTCAGATTCCCGCTCAGCTTAATGTTTAAGACATAGGTTTTGGCATGATGGGCTACCAAGGCTTGCTCAATCGTCCGGACCAGCTGAACGCCCAACTGCCCCTTTCCCGTTGTCTCTAACGTCGTGTCACCCCGCTTCGGATCAATCAATTTGGCCAGGTGTGCGACGTTGTCTTGGCTGGCATCCGAGATTGACGTGGGGTCGAGTCCCTTGATACGGACCAGCTTGATGACAGCGGCGTAGGGCATTTGGGCCGGCGTCAGGTGATTGGACCAGTAGTAGTCATTCATCATGGCCAAGTGGTTGTTGAAGTCATAGCCATCCTTTTGGAGCTGAGTGACGATAAAATGATTCAGCGTGGTGGCATCGTCGCTGGTCAATTGGGGCGACAAGGTTAACCCATCAGTTGTGAGTTGTTGGCGCCGGTAAGTGCCAGACTGTAGGAAGCCGTGCCAGACCCACCCAGCCGTCCGCCGATTCTTGCTGACGACGTAGTAGTAGCGAGCCCGGTGCGTGCCGTGAATGAACAGCGCCGTTTGTTTGACGACCCAGGTCGTGTGCGGATAATTTTTAAGATTATGTAGTTTGCGCGAGTGCGTCCAGTTCCAAATGGCGTGCGACTGCCGATTCTTGTTGTGGTAGTACATGGCACCGGTGTGAAACGTGATGTGGTCGGCCATTGTATAGCGACTGGCCTGCGCCGTGGCTGGTAAAATGAGACCGCCCAACAGTGCGGCGGCCGTGATGGTGACAATCTTTTTTAGCATCGAATCCCTCCCGTTTCTCAGTATACCAGACCGAAAATAGTTCGGCGCAACAATCGCATTAATCCCGAATCAGTGCAGCGTATTATGTGTTGCAAACGACGGCCAGACCCGGTATAGTTGGGCACAACTAAAAAAGACACTAGGGGTGCCCGTGGGCTGAGATGGATGACAATCCAATCCCTTCGAACCTGTTGAGTTAACACTCGCGTAGGAAAGTGGTCGGTCTACTGAATGATCAGGAAAACCGTCGTCGTGGGGAACGGGGGACTTTTTTGGTAATTTAAGTAGGGATGTGAGTCGTGTGTCAAAGAAAGTGTATCCGATGACGTTGACCGCCATGCTGGTCGCGCTCGCCGTGATTGGCGGTAGCGCCTTTTCGTTTACCATTGGGGTAGCTAAGGTCGCGCCGGTCCAGCATTTGATCGATGTTGTGACCGGTGTCTTGCTGGGGCCGTGGTGGGCCTTGGCTCAGGCCTTTTTGACCTCGCTGATTCGTAATATCATGGGGACCGGGACCGTCTTGGCCTTTCCCGGCAGTATGATTGGCGCGTTTCTTAGCGGTTGGTTGTTCCAGCGAACGGGTAAATTGTTGGCGGCCGCGCTGGGCGAACTGGTGGGTTCCGGCATCTTAGGGGCCTTTGTGGCCTATCCGGTGGCGGCCTGGTTGATGGGCACGACCGGCGCCGTTTGGCTGTTCTTGCCAAGCTTTTTTATGAGTGCGTTGGTCGGCGTCATCGTGGGCTACGCGTTGTTAAAGGCGATGTGGCCAACCGTGATTGCGCCGCGGTTGCGTAAGTTACAGGGGAAGTAAAAAAGAATGGGCCAAAAGGCGATTAGCCGGCGAGCATTAAGGCTGCTAACCGAATAATCCTGGTTTTGGATTGTTTGGTTAGCAGTTTTAAGCGGAACCGGCTGCCTGTTGGCGCACGTTTCGGCTAGGTAGAGGTGACGCAAAAAGCCTGGGAGGTTTCCCCAGGCTCTTAAGTGAAAAGCTTATTTGGCAAGCAACTGGGCGCTGAACTTGGCTTGAAATTCGAGCTGATAGGTCTTACCCGATTTGGCCGTGAACCGCTTGCCAGTGCGCTTGGTGCCGTATTTTTGCAACGTCAATTGTTTACCCGACCGTTGTAATTTGGTATACGACCAGGTCTTGTCCAACCGGTCGTAGGCCCGCAAACGGTACTGCTTGCCAGAACGTCGGTAGGCCAGGCGATTGCCGCCATAATCATGGTTGCCGTAATCGTACATGACGTACAGCCACTTTGGTGTCAGTACCATGGCATTGTTGGTGACGGTCGTGTCGTGGCCCTTTCGTTGGACCCGTGGTTTGGCGTACCACACGCCGCGCATGATCTGGGGCGTCCCCATGGTCCATTTCGCCGCTTGCGCCGTGGTCGTGCCGCTGACACCCAGGGCTAAGCCGAGCGTCAGGATGGTGCCGGTCAGTAGTTTGTGCAAAGTAATCCCCTCCGATGGCATTAGTATAGCAAATTTCATACGTAAACGGTACCATCGGCGAATGGTGGTGGCCATTTCCTAACAAAAGTTCTAAACTTTTGTTAGGAGGGATTTCTGACGTGAAAGAACAAGCAACTTTATCCAAGAAAACCATTTTACTAATGGCGGTGGTGACGGGGGTCATCGTCGCCAATCTGAACTTTATCCAGCCGATTGAAAACCTGATTGCCGCGGACTTTAACCTGTCCAAGGCGGTTGTCGGCATGCTGGCGATGGTCACGCAGTTGGGATATGCGTTTGGCTTACTGCTGATCGTGCCGCTGGGTGACATCTTTGACCGCTATCATTTGATTCAATTCATGATGATTCTGTCGATTGGGTCCTTATTGTTGGCCCACTGGGCGTCCAATGCCGGGGTGTTTGCCGTGGCGACGGCGCTGGTGGGAATCACCTCGGTGGCTCCACAGATTATCATCCCCTACGCCGGATATTTGGCGCCGGGCCTGCAACGCGGCAAGGTCTTGGGCATCGTGCTCAGTGGGCTGCTGACCGGGATCTTGCTGTCGCGGTCGTTTAGTGGCCTGCTTGGGAGCATCATGCCGTGGCAAGACATCTACCTGGTTGCCGCGGGAATCGATTTGATTTTCCTGATCATCGTGCATTTTCAACTACCGCATGACGAACGGGGACATCAGGACCTGAAATATTGGCCGGTAATTCAGACGCTGCCGAAGTTATTCGCCACGCAACGGCCTTTGCGCGGGGCAGCCATCAATGGTTTTTGCATGTTTGGCATGTCCAACGTGCTCTGGTCCACATTGGCCTTTTATCTGGCCGCGCAATACCATTTGGGCAGTAACGTGGCCGGGCTATTAGGGCTGTTGGGCATTGCCGGGGTCTTGGCGGCGCCCGTGATTGGCAACATGGTCGACCAACGTTCGCCACGATTGACGGTCAGTCTCGGAATGATCTTTTCCGGGGTCGCCTTCGTGATCTTTTGGCTGATGGGTCACTGGCTCATCGGCTTGATTGTGGGGATCGTCTTGTTGGACCTGGGGACGCAATTTAGCCAGGTCTCTTGCCAGGCCATCGTCCAATCCCTGAACCGCAAGCAGAGTAGCCGGAACAACTCCGTCTTCATGTTTAGCTACTTTCTGGGTGGGGCTACCGGCACCCTGTCGGCCACTTGGGCCTGGAGTCATGCCGGTTGGCTAGGCGTTTGCGGCGTGGCGGTCGTCTTCTTGGTGATTGCGATTGCCGGGCACTTCATCATTGGCGAACCCAAGCATTTGGCAACGGATTAAGGCAGGTGAGTGGCCTAACGGGCGGTGAGCGAGACTAGCGCACGGGTTGGCCATTTAAAAGGAAAATTCAAGAGTTTGGCGATGGTTGCCAAGCTCTTTTCTTTTGACCGAAAGTTGACACCGTGTCACCTGCGTGCTAGACTACAGTCATCAATCAAAGTGACACGATGTCACTTCTAACGTAAAAAGGAGCGAAAATCCATGCCAACTGCTACATTTGATCATTTAAATCCCGAAAAAAAGGCTCGCGTGATGGCGGCCTTGCTACAGGAATTTTCGGCACACAGCCTCGCCGATGCCCAGGTGGCACGGATCGTTACCGCTGCAGACATTGCACGCGGAGCATTTTATAAATACTTTGCTGACCTGACGGATGCCTACCAAACGCTTTACCGCGCAGCCATGACTGCCGTGCACCAGGGTGTGCCCACCGCCCCCCAAGGACCCTTTGACCCGCAGCGCTACTACCAGGCAGTGACAGCCTTCTTGACGCACTTTACTGGCAGCCAATATGACGAGCTGATTCGGCGCCACTACGGGGAAAACGAAAGCCTGTTGCCCGCGCGGTCCGTGCCCACCGATTTACCGGCGGCGGATTGGGCGGCCATGACCCTCAGCCACGCCACGATTAAGGCCGTGATGTTGCGACCGCAAACCCAAGCGGCCGAGCTGGCCCGTTTCCAGCAGGCGTTACGGCTCCTGGCGAAGGGGGAATAACCATGTTTTTAGCCTTAAGGGAAATTCGTCACGAAAAATTACGCTATGGCCTCATCGTGGGGATGGTCGTCTTGGTCAGTTACCTGGTCTTTGTGCTGAGCGGCTTGGCATACGGCCTGGCGCAACAGAACACGCAGGCCATCAGTAGCTGGGGAGCCAGCAAAATCGCCCTCAACAGCGACGCCAACGAGAGCCTGTCGCAGTCGCTATTGACGACGGCCACGACGGATAAGTTGGCGTTGTCCGACCACGAGGCCTACATTGGTCAGACGGGTGTTGTCGCCAAGGCCGCCGGTCAGCCGAAATTGTCCGCGCAGTTTGTTGGCCTGCAAGCCCATCAGTTTGTGGCCCGCAACCTCAAGGTCACCAGTGGTCAGCGGCCGACGACGGCCCGGCAGATCTTGGTCGATGACAGTTTTCACGACAACGGTTATCGCCTGGGCGACCGGGTGCAGTTGAACGCCACTGCCGGCAAGTACACTATCGTTGGTTTCACCCACAATGCCAAGTTGAGCGTGGCGCCGGTGATCTACGGGTCACTGGGGACGTGGCGGACCTTGAGTCACGTGACCGCCAATTTCAAGGCCAGCGGGGTGGTCTCTAACGATGCGCACTTTGCTCCGAAAACGGCCGGCGTCCAGACGTTGACGCGCCAACAGTTTATTAATAAATTGCCGGGCTACTCGGCACAGAACACGACCTTTACCTTTATGATTGCCTTTTTGATGGTCATTGCCATGGTCGTTATCGCCGTGTTCCTGTACATTTTAACCATGCAAAAGTTGCCGAACTATGCGGTGTTGCGGGCGCAGGGGATCCCCGCCAGCGTCCTGGTCAAGACCACCATCAGCCAAGCCATGTTGCTGGTCGTCAGTGGCCTGGTGATCGGTGCACTACTGACTGCGGCGACCGTCCTGGCGTTACCGGCCGGGGTGCCGATGAGCTTTAACCTACCGCTCCTGGCGGGGGTGACGGTCGGCATTTTACTGACCGGTGTGATTGGCGCTTTGATTCCCGTCCGTTTGATTTTGCGCGTTGACCCCGTCAGCGTGATTGGAGGCTAAATGATGCCAGCATTAACGTTATCCCACGTCACCAAGCAGTTTGGGCACGCCACCAACCAAGTGACGGTCCTCGAGGATATTAATTTCAGCGCCACCGCCGGGGAAGTCAGCCTGGTGCTGGGCCCATCCGGTTCCGGGAAGAGCACCTTTCTCACGATTGCCGGCGGGATTCAGACGCCCACGACCGGTCAGGTACAGGTCCAAGATCAGTCGTTGGGCCAGCTCACGACCAAAGCCCGCGACGCCTTACGGTTGAACAAAATCGGCTTCATCTTACAGGCCTACAACCTAGTGCCATATTTGACGGTGCAAGACCAGTTCTCATTGGTCGACCGGGTGAAGCCACAGGGCAACCTGTCCGCCGCCGACCTGAGCGCCTTGCTCGACCAATTGGGCATCGGGCAGTTGACGCAGCAATTTCCTACCGAGCTATCCGGTGGGCAAACGCAGCGGGTGGCGATTGCCCGCGCGCTGTACCAAAATCCGGACATCATCTTGGCCGATGAACCGACGGCGGCGTTAGATAGTGCTCGCGTGGCCGTCGTCGGCCAACTCCTGCACGATCTCGCCAAGCAACACCATAAGGCCATCGTCGTGGTGACCCACGATCTGCGGTTACGCGACTTCGCCGATCGAATCTATCAGATCATGGACGGCCAAATGACGGTCGCCTGATCCGGTGAATTGCTCGCTGGCATGGTAAACTGGGGGTATCACGAGGGAGGGATTCAGTTGGCAAAAACGGAACGGTTCATCGTGGACACCCCCAAGGTCAAAGGCGCCACAACGGTACAGGTCATCACGGACAAGGAGACCGGCGTGCAGTACCTGTTAGGCATGTACGCGACGCTGGGCTCCGGCATGACGGTGCTGGTCGACGCTGAAGGCAAGCCGCTGTTGAATCAAGCGGTGTTGGATGAGAATTAGGTCAATTGGGGCCTGGGAGAGACAAGAATCCCGGGCTTTTTTGCGTCTCATGGCGTTAGGATTGCTCGTTGACAGCCTCACAATGCCGGTTAACCGCCTGTTAGCCCACTCTTTGCCTTAAGATAATTGCGCCAAACGCGCCTGACATTCCCGGCGAATCACGGTTTTCAAGGCGGTCGGCGCCTGGATCAACGTGGCGGTCGGGCCTAAGTAGAGCAGCCAGTGGGTGAAGTCGGCCAGCTGGTGGGGTTGGGTCACGTCGAGGGCGCACTCCAGGCGGGCAGTTTGCTGGAAGGGGTCTAGGAATTGCAGCGGAGCCGTTGGGTGGGGATGTTGGCGGAACTGTTGAATAGCCGCCGCTTGCAGGTGGATGACCACGTTGGGGCGCGGTCGGGCGGCCTGAATGGCAGCCGTGATGGCGGCGGGGTCTAGCGTTTGTTCCTGCGCGACCGGTGCCACGGCTTGAATCGCGGTCACGGCAATTTCTTGGAACCGGTGGTGCGTCAGGTCCCAGGCGTCGACGAACCAATTTTCTTGACGGTTGTAAACGTGGCGGACCCACACGGTCGTGGTGGCACTGGCCGTCGTGAGTTGGACCTGGCGGCTGGTCAGGCAGGTGTTGAGCAGCGTTTTTAACATCGGCGGCGCAAAGTCGGTCAGCTCCGTCAAGCGCGTGTTGGCGGGATTCGTATGGCTGAAGACCAGGAGTTCCTGGAGCGTCAAGAGGTCGTCTTGTTGCGTCTGGGAGGCGATGGCCACCAATTTTTCCGTTAACGTCTTGCGATTTTGCAGGTAGGGCAGCTGGGTGTTGAGTGTTGCCAAAAAGCTGACGAACAGTGCCTTGAGCTCCTCACTGTTGAATTGCACGGCCGGCAGTAGTTGATTTTGCAAGACGGCGTAGCCACCGTCGCGCCCCACGCTGGCGGTCAGCGGCATGCCCAGCTCCTGAATGTTATTGAGGTCGCGGATGACTGTACTGCGCGAGACGTGAAAGTGGGTCATTAGTTCGCGAATCGTAAAGAATTGTCGGTTATTGATATAGCGCATCATGGTGTTGACCCGGGCCGTTTTATTCATGGAACCCCTCCTAAATAGTGTCAGTTTTTGACATCATTATACCCTATACTAGGGCCATCAACTTAAAGGAGGCCATCACACATGGCAAATTACACGATTGAAACGAAACCCGCATTCACGGTCCTGGGCATTGGCACGATTCTGACCGGCGACTTTCCCGCGATGGGGCAACAGAAGACGGACTTCTGGCAACGCATCAACGCCGAAAACGCGCTGGCCCAGTTGGACGGGCTCAACGACTATCCCTTTGCCGTCAACGAAGCCATCAACGGGGAATTTCACTACTACGCCGGACGCGAGGTCGCATCAGACACGACGCCGGCTGATGGGCAACGGCTGATCAATTTTCCGGCCGGCAAGTACCTAGTGATCACCGGGAGCGCTGCGGACCAAATGGGGCTGTACAACACGCTGGAGGGCCCGGCCTTTGGTGAAATCTTGCCGCAGCTGACCGACTACGCCTACGTCGGTGGCCCCAATACGTCTTACGTGACCGGTAGCGATGAGACTGGCGTGCACGGCGAAATGCTGGTGCCACTGGTAGCGAAGTAAGGGGGCAAACACTCATGAAACACGAATGGCGGCGAGCAGAAAAAGGGTGGTATTTGCCTAAGTCTCCTACGCGCTTAACGTTGCCCCAGTTGAATTTCATCACGCTCACAGGGGCCGGTGATCCCAATCAACCGGCCTTTGGCGAGCACGTGGCGGCTCTGTATCCCGTGGCCTATCAACTGCGAATGGCGCTAAAACGCGGCGAACTGGGTGACCCTTACGAATACACCGTGTACCCGTTGGAGGGCGTTTGGACCACGACGGACGGCTCGCGTGGAGCCACACTCAACAAGGCGGCGCTCAAATACAAGATCATGTTGCGCCAACCGGACCGCCTGACCGCCGCGGACTTTGAAGCGGCGCGCGACCAGGTGTTGGCCAAGAAGACCAATCCGTATTTCGCGGACCTTCAGTGGGAAACGTACGCGGAGGGCACCGTCATCCAGGCGATTCATCATGGGCCGTTTGCCACGGAGACCGAAACGTTTGCCCAGCTCCAACAGGTCGTGGCTGAAAACGACCTGCAGGTGATCCCGACGATGGGGGAATACTGGCACCGCGAAATCTACCTGACCGATCCCCGCCGTACCGCACCAAAGAAGGCCAAGACGGTGTTGCGGTACCGGGTGCGGCCCCGGGATTAGGCGGCATACTGACACTTGCGATTGGTGAAACCGGTCGCTGGAGTGCCAACACCTCTCGCGCGAACGGTAAGGTGGCCAGTACCACAATTACCTAGAATACAAAAACATCCCCCCGAGCCGCGGCCCAGGGGGATGTTTGTCATACGCAATCAATCTTGTTTTGGGTGACGACTCAAAGGGGGTAACCAGTGAGTCGTTGATTTTACGGTTGGGCGGTTAACCCCAACCCTTGTGTTTGCAAGGAGTATCGCGAGTGGTTACGGGACTGGCCGCAATCGTCGCGCAAGTTGTCGTTATTTTGCGTCGTAAGCAGCTTGGAAGATCTTGATGATGTCTTCCTTAGTCCCCTTACGTGGGTTGGAGAAGGCGTTCCCATCCTTCAAGGCGTTTTCGGCCATCAGTTCGAAGTCTTCTGGCTTAGCACCGATTTCCTTGATGGAGTGTGGAATACCAACGTCTTCGGACAATTGCTTCATGGCCTTGATGGACAATTCAGCAGCGTCACGCGTAGACAAGCCATCGGTGTTTTCACCCATGATCTTAGCTAATTCAGCGAAGCGTTCTGGGCAAGCGATGATGTTGTATTCTTCAACGTAAGGCAACAGCAAAGCACAGCAAACACCATGAGGGGCATCGTATTGACCACCCAATTGGTGAGCCATGGCGTGAACGTAACCTAAGTTGGCGTTGTTGAAGGCCATCCCGGCTAACATTTCAGCTTCGACCATCTTGGTCCGCGCTTCCAGGTTGTGCCCATTGGCAACGGCTTCACGTAAGGAAGTTTCAATCAACTTGATGGCTTCGATACATTGTGAGTCGGTGATCGGGTTGTGGTCAACGGAAACGTATGGTTCAACGGATTGAACGAAGGCATCCATCCCAGTTGCGGCCGTTAAGCCCTTCGGCACGTCCAACATCAAGGTTGGGTCGTTGAAGGAAACCAGCGGAATGTTCCGCCATGAAACGACCACGAACTTCAAGTGAGTTTCTTCGTTCGTGATAACGGCGTGGCGAGTTAATTCTGAACCCGTCCCAGCAGTTGTGTTAACGGCAATCAATGGTGGCAAAGCCTTGTCCAGCGTTTCAATCCCGGCTAATTTGGTGATGTCGTCACCGTTCGTCAGGATAATGCCGGCACCTTTACCAGTATCATGAGCAGAGCCCCCACCAACAGTGATGATGGAGTCGGCGCCTGATTCTTCGTAAAGTTTCTTAACTTCTTTGATGTTCCGAATCTTAGGGTTCGGTTCAACGTTGTTGTAGACAACGTAGTCAACACCAGCAGCCTTTAAGGAGTCGAGCGTTTGTTCAACCGCACCGTCTTTCATTCCTTCAAGGAACTTATCCGTTACGATGACGGGCTTCTTCATCCCTAACATCTTCGCACGGTCACCAATCTTGCTAATTACGCCAGGGCCAAAAAAGTTGACGCTGGGCATAAGAAAATCATAACTACGTTCAGCCATTATACAAATGCCTTCTTTCGGAAGTTTTGAAAATCATTGGTACCAATTTCACAAAGCAATTATAACTAAAAAATTTACAGTTTGCAACTGGTTTCGAAAAAGAGTTGGTTAGTTGGGCGATAAAACCAGGCGGTATCGCTATTCTGATAGCATTCGCTGGGTTAAAAGAAAATTAATTTAGCGCTTACAAATTGGCTGTCGGGTTAATGAAAGGCTAAACAAATTGTTCTCATTTAAGTGTGATTTTACCCGGTCAGCGGGTGGGCCAGGAGGTTTCAGCCGGTCGTGAACCCCCTGCTGCAATTTTGCGCAACGACACCAAATGACGTTGGGGTAAAACTGTTTATTTATTTAGTTATATTGGTTGCTAGCCGTTGTAGTTGTTGACTAGTTGCCGTAAACTTGACCTTAGGATACATAGTAATCTTTTAAATGGAGGCGGAGTTAAATGATGACGCATACACACTGGCTGACCTTACTGGCAGTCGGATTGGCGGCCAGCGGTCTGGCGGGTTGTTCATCGAGTTTGAGTGGCCATCAGGTCAAGGATGCCCTCAAACAGGCGCAATCGAGCAAGAAGACCAGCGGCAAAACGGCTAAGGACGAGTCGATCATCAAGGCCGCACAGGAACTGAACGCTGACGGCAAATATAAAAAGTCTAATCAAAAATTGAGTACGATCAACCTGACCGATTTGAACAAAAAGGGCTTTGGCGCGCTCAAGACGGAATTTTTCAGCTTACAGAAGAGTAATGATAAGTTTTTGCTGAAGAAAAACCAGGGCAAGACCACGGGAACCAGTGGCACGACCAGCCAGGCTAGCGGGGGCACGACCACCACGACGCCGACCACGAATCATAGCTTTGATGGTTACAGCAAGTACACCGGCGACTATTACTTCTACAACGATGACGACGGCGACCGGCAACAAGAGACCCTGACGATTCACGGGGATGGGACCGTGGTTCAAAATAACAATGACGGTTCAGCCTTCCACGGAACGGCGACCATCAAGAACTCCAGCGCGACCGGCGTGCTGTCCTATGACGTGACGACCGGCACCAACGATACCAAGACCATCGACGCCAACGTTGAGATCGACGTGACCTGGAGCAATGGCGAGCACGAGGCCTACTACGGCTACACGTCGTACGATGATGATATTGTCTTGACCGATGGTAATTCCTACGATGGCGATTTAGTCAACGAAGTTTGGATGCAGTAATTCAGTAGAATAGGCAGATGAGGGTGAGCCAAAAGGCGATTAGCCGGCGAGCATTAAGGCTGCTAACCGAATAATCCCGGGCTGGGATTGTTGGGTTGTCGGGTTTAAGCGGCACCGGCTGCCGTTTGGCGCACGTTTCAGCTAGGTAAAGGTGACGCGAACGGGCCCGGGAGGTTTTTGTCCCGGGCTCATTTTTTGAGGAGGCAGAAGTTGATGAAATGGCGATGGTGGCTAATTTTTGGCCTGACAATCAGCGCGGGGATGGCCTTAGCGGGGTGTCAACGCCCAGTAGCAGCGCATCCCGCCACGCACACCACGGCGTCGTCGGCGGTGCGTCACTCGCAAACGCAGCGCTCAGCGACGTCGAGCAAAGCCCGCCACACCGCGGCTAAACCGAAATCAGCTCCAAGCCGGGTCCAGCTGCCCCTGCGGTCGATTGCCCAGCGGACCGTGGGCCGGTTGACCGGGCAAAATGCGGTCTATATCCAGACCACTGCTGGCCAAACACTGAGCTGGCACGATCGTTCGCAAAAAGCGGCCAGCGATATTAAGTTATTTATTCTAGCCACGGTCTATCGACAGGTGGCGGCGGGGACCTTTCAGCTAGCCACGCCGTATACGTTACGGGAAGCCGATAAGGTCGGTGGCACCGGTAATTTACAAGCCCAACCGGCGGGTACCCGCGTCACCAATCAAGCGTTGCTCAAGGCCATGATGACGGTGAGTGATAACACCGCCACCAATATCATCATTCGCGAAGTTGGTGGGCGGGCCGTAGTCAATCGCGAGATCCAGCGGCTGGGGGCGACCCAGACGCGGTTACGCCGGCTGATGATGGACCAAAAAGCCTTGGCAGCCGGGCGAGACAACGTGACCTCGGCGCGGGATTTAGGCCAATTATTAATGAAATTGTGGCACCATCAACTGATCTCGCCGACAGCCGATACCGCCATGCTTAAGTTGCTGGCGGATAATACCAATCACACCAAATTACCGGCGAACGTCCCGGCCAGTCGCCAAGTCTACAACAAGACCGGTGAGTTTGACACCTACGGGGTGGAAAACGACGCCGCGATTTTCGCGCACGGTCAGCGCGCAGTGGTGGTCGTGGTACTGTCGCAACACGGTCATCTAGCCGAACAGATTCCGGCGATGAACCGGCTAGGCCAACAGGTCGATCACGCGGTCTTTACGGCCAAGTGATCGGCTCGTCTGGTTGTGGCAGGTGGCCGTATTTAACCGCCGAATCCTTGCCAAGAAACGTTTCGCTCGCCAGTCGAAGGGCTATAATGGACCTAGCTAAGCGGATGAGAGGGTTGATTGGATGAAAGAAGACATGCAAGCACATTGGCAACGCGAGCAGGCGGCCTGGAAAGCCCGGCAACAGGCAGAATTGGCCAAGCTGCGGGGCGCGCAACGCCATTTGTACCTGAACGTGGGCGCGTATTTGGCGATTTCCGTGATCGAGTTTTATCTCGCGGTGATCGGCCATTCACAAACCTTGCGTGCCGATGCGTTTAATAATTTGTCGGGGATCATTTCCTCGGTCCTGTTGCTGATTGGGATCTACATTGCCCGTGACATTCATGACGACGACCTGATGGGCCAACCGCTGCCGGAGGACTATAGCCACAGCGGTCAACGGCTTCAGTTAACGCGGTTTCACTACGAGACGGTCTTCACCATGATCACCGGGATCGTCATGATTGCGATTGCGGCCAGCGTCATTTATGGTGGCATCAAGAGTCTGATGCACCCGGGCGACCAGGAGATTCCCCAGCCGATTACCTTACTGGGGGCCGGCGTGGCGACGGTCATCATGCTGGGCGTCTGGTGGTTGAACCGGCGCGCCGGGCGGAAATTGAAAAATGCTGCCCTCACGGCCGCGGCCCAAGATAGTTTGAGCGACGCCGTGACCAGCCTGGGCACCATGATCGCTATTGGCGGTGCGCTAGCGTTTCAGCTGACTTGGCTTGATGGGGTCGCCAGTCTGTTGGTCGGGATCTTTATTTTGACGGCGGGCATCAAGATTTTCCGCGAAAGCAGTTTGAATCTGGCGGATTACTTTGACCCCCAAGTCGAAGACCAGTTCCGACAAGCGGCGGCTGGGTTTCCCAGTGTTAAATACGTGGCGGATTTGAAAGCCCATTACAACGGCAACGTGGTGACGGTCGATCTGGTCATCGCGGTCGACCCGCACATGGAAGTCAAGGACAGTTATCGCCTGGGCGAAGAGATCGAAGCGGCCATGCGCCGCGAATTCGGGGTCGTCGATACCAACGTGATGGCGGTGCCAGCAGAATAGTGACTCACTGAAAATGATTGGTTACGGAGAGATGTCGGTAACCAATCATTTTTCTTGCTATTAGTTATTATTAATAATTATTAGTTATTAATAATTGATGAACCAAGTATACTTACCAAAAGGTGCCTACTCCCCAAATGGGCGGTTAGGGCGTACAATAGGGAAAAATAGTTGGGAGGTCATCACGTGAAGAAGTCATATGACAATGGGGTTGAGGCAACGCTGGGCGTCATCGGCGGTAAATGGAAGCCGCAACTGCTCTGCCACCTGGGTAATCGGCCGCAACGAACGTGTGACCTGCGGCGGGAATTGCCGGCCATTTCGCAAAAGGTGTTGACGCAACAACTCCGCGAGCTCGAGCAAGACGGCATCATCGTCCGGCACGTGTCCGGTGAGCGGGCCCCTTTTAAAGTGACTTACGCCTTGACGGATTTGGGCCGGTCATTGGGCCAAATCTTGGTGCAGATGTCGGTGTGGGGTGAACGCCGGGCCAGCGAGGTGCCGGACATGGAAGTCACCCATGATCACAGCGGCTTTAGCCATATTTTAACGACGAACTAGCGTCTGGAGCACAGTTTTTCAGACACTTGACCTAGGAGGTACTTTTAAGTGCCTTCTTTTTTTATTTGGCCAAGCCGGTTATGCTAGGTCTCGTTAAGGAGGTGGCCCAATGCAGCCAACAGTTCGGGGCCTGGCGGTGACGCACAGTCTGGTCGGCACGCCCACGCAATGGCACTTGCTCTTGTTGCTGGCTGACGGGCCGCAATTCGGGAGCCGGTTGCGACGCCAATTGCCGCGATTGCAACGGCGCCAATGCGGGGTCGGCCTGTGGCAATTGTGGCGCCACCACCTGATTATGTTTCACGTGAAACACGGTTGGACGTTGACCACCGCGGGCGAGACGCTTCGACCGATTTTAAACGCAATCCAAACCTGTGATCAAGAAAGGCGGAAACTTCCATGACTTATCATTTTCAGGATTCTTATGCATTTGCGAACGGTGTGACCTTAAAGAACCGCGTGGTCATGTCACCCACCACGACCATGTCCAGCTTTTACGACGGGCACGTGACCAATGATGAAATCGACTTTTACAGCGCCCGGGCTGGTGGTGTGGGGCTGATCATTGGTGAAGTTGCCAATGTTGTGCCCGGTGGTAAGGGCTTTGAAGGGGAACTGTCGATTGCCGACGACACGGATATTGACGGTCTCAGTAAGCTCGCCAATGCCATGAAGCGCAATGGGACCAAGGCCGTCTTGCAGATCTTCCACGCCGGGCGCAAGTCTAACGACAGCATCTTGCGTGGCCAACAACCGGTCAGTGCCAGCGCGGTGAAGGCCGTCTTTCCGGCCGATTCCCAGACGCCACGAGAAATGACGGCCGACGAAATCGACGAGCTGATCGTAGCCTTTGGTGAGGCCACGCGGCGGGCGATTGCGGCGGGGTTTGACGGCGTCGAGTTGCACGGGGCCAACACGTATTTGCTCCAGCAATTCTTCTCACCCAACTCAAATCGCCGGACCGACAAATGGGGTGGCGACCGCGATGCGCGCATGGGACTGGCCCAGGCCGTGATTGCCCGCGTCCACGAAGCCATCGATACCTACGCGGACCGGCCATTCTTACTGGGCTACCGCATCTCGCCGGAAGAAATCGAAACGCCCGGTATCCGGTTGGCCGACAGCTTGGCCTTCCTGGAGATGTTAGCGGACTCCCCAGTGGATTACGTCCACATGTCCATGGGTTCCGCTCTACGGACCTCATTGAACGACAAGTCCGACCACGAGCCGATCATGAAGAAATTTGTTGCCCAATTAGCTGGGCGTAAGCCGTTGATCGGTGTCGGGTCCGTGGAAACCCCCGCCGATGCCGAAGCCGTTTTAGCCATGGGTGCCGATCTGGTGGCGATGGGCCGCGAAATGATTCGCGAACCGCAATGGATGGAAAAGGTCGAGGACCACGATGAGGCCAGCATCCGCTACCAGCTGTCCCCATCGGAAATGACCGAATTGAAGATTCCAGTCGCCATGCAATACTACCTAAAAGGGGCCTTTTACTCGGTGATGCACTTCACCACGGATCCCGCTACGGCGGTGGATTACCAAAATGAAGCGGCACCGATGGAAGGTTTCGAGAAGAAAATGTAGGCCGTTTTCGATATTAATTTCGCGAATAGAAAATACTTGTTAAAGCAAACTTGCCCAACCTGGGAGGATTCTCCTGGGAGTGGGCAAGTTTTTTGGTTATTGGGTAATTTTAACCTGACCGGAACCGCTGGTGATGGTCAGGGGATGTTGGCCGGCGACGGTGTAGTTGTGGTTACTGGTGGCGACGCGGCGGCCGTTGAGGTGAGCCTGGCCGTTTTTTACGGCGACGTTCAACCCGGCGCTCGTTAGCTGGGTCAACGTGGTGCTGCCGTTGTCCTTGATCAATCGGCCGGCACCCGTAACGGTGAGACGGTGGGCCTGAGTCGTGCCGTTGTGGTGGTGGATCTCGAGGTGGTGGGTCGTCAGGTCGGTTAGGTTGAGCGTGCCGTTGAGCTGATGGATGGTGACGGCGTCGAGGTCATCGGCGTTGGCCAGAGTGAGCACGATCTTTGCGGACCGTCCCAGTGTCAATTGGTGGCGATCCGCCGCCGTTTCGGTCAGACTGAGGGTGTCGTTTTGCTGGTCCAGGTGATACTGGTCGGCGGCGACGTTGGTCAGGTCCAGTCGGTTTTGGGCGCCGGAACGGATGGTGACCACGGCCGTTTGGACACGCAGATTCAGGGCCTTAGGTGCCGCGGTCAGCGTGACTTGGCGGTCGGTGAGGGAGCGCACGGTCAGCCGGTTGACGTTGATGCGGTGATGACTGGCGTTGGCCCAGGCAATCAGGCCGCCAGAGACGAGGGCCAAAACGAGGATGATGATACTGATCGTGATTAACATTTTTTTCATATTAACTCCTTTGTGAGTGTGAATGAATATTATTTAAATTCATTCACTTTTATTGATAAAAAAATAACCGCACTGGCTATTTTAAAACGACTTTGAGAATCCCAGTGATCAGGTCGTTGAGCACCTGAAAGTAATCGTCCGTCTGGATCTCGCTTTGATGGAAATCCATGACGGTGAGGGCGTTGAATAGGCTAACGGCACGGGCCTTGGTCATGGTCGGCGCCAGTAGGCCTTGTGCCTGCCAGCGGTCGATCAGCGTCAACAGGGTGGCGTAGACCACGCTATCGGCGACGACGTTTTGGTTAGCCTGGGCAATCTGGCGATTGAGCTTGGGATTTTGAAACCATTCTTGTAAGATCAGGTTGTCTGCGGATTGCGTGAAAATTTGGCGAATCACGGTCCGCAAGACGGTGGCCGGGTCGGCGGTGAGGTCCACGTTGGCCAGAATGGCCCGTTTGACCCGCTCGTTTTCCGCGTTGTAGACGGCTAGGAAGATGCTTGACTTGGCATCATAAAAATTATAAAAGGTGCCGACCGCGACGTTGGCCCGGGCGGCAATGTCGGCGATACTGGTGGCCTTGAAGCCGTTGGCCAAGAAAAGGTCGCGGGCGGCCGTGAATAAACGTTGTTGTTTATCGTCCATGTGAGGTCCTCCTTACTGAATGAATATTAAAACAATTCATTCATTTTGTCAAGAAGAGAGATTGAGAAAGTTGGCCAACAAAAAAGACGCCCAGTCCCGTGACCAGGCGTCTCAAAGATTAAAAAATTGTGGTTACTCCAACGACTCTTCCACAACCGGCTCAGCTTCGGCTGCCAAGCGGGCTTGTAACTGCTGATCATAGGTGCGCACGCTAGGCATGGCCAACATGGCTAACCCACAGATCAAAGACCCCACGCCGCCGATGATAAACAGCTTTTCCACGCCAATCGCGTCGGCAATCGGCCCGGCAAAGATCAGGCCCACGGGCCCGGCGATACTGGTCAGGGAGTTTAAGACACCCAGGACTCGGCCCAATTCGTTAGCGGGGAAGCTCTGTTGAATCATCGCCATCAGTAAGGTGCTGTAAAATGGCGTCACGGCACCGGCCAGAACGTTTAAAATCACAAACCAAACGAAGCCGGTTTGATTGCCGGGCAAAAGCCCACTGCCGCCAAAGGTCACGGCCATGGCGATGGTTGCCCAAAAGATGGGTTTCATGCGGTCACGCCAATTGCCGAACAGGCCGATGATAGCGCCCCCGCCCAGCATGCCGACCGAATAGATGACTTCGATCAGCCCGGCCTGGCCGACCGTTCCGTGGAAATAACCCATGGTCATCAACGGATACAGGCTGGCGGCGGGCATGAACATCAGCGTAAATGTCGCGCCGATCATGGTGATGGCCCACAGACCGCGGGTGTGGCGGAGCTTATCCAGCCCAAATTTGGCATCGGCCAGGACGTGGACCTTTTCGTCGATCACCGGATGTTCCGGAATCATGACGAAGGTCAACAGGCTAATCCCAATGATGGCGCCCAAAACATCCACTAAAATTAAGAAATTCATGGGGATGATGGCAAATAGAAAGGCCCCGAGTGCTGGCGCGATAATCATGTTGGCCGACTGGACCATGCCCAGCTGGCCGTTGATGCGCGTCAGTTCTTCAGCGGGCACCATGGTCGGTAGAATCGACTGAATGGTGGGCATCTGAAAGGTCTGCGCGATGGAACGGACTAAGAGTGAAATGAAGATCAGCCACAGCGGAAAGGTCGCCTGTAGCGTCCCGACAACGGACAAAATAATGGCAAAGATGGCTGCGACCACGTCGGGAACGATCAACAAGGCTTTCTTGTTGAGTCGGTCGACGAAGGGGCCAACGAACGGACTAAGCAGGACCATCGGCAACATGCCTAGCAACGTGGCAAGACTGAGGACCGTGGCCGAACCGGTCTGTTTGGTCAGATACCAGATGATGGCGTATTGCACGACCATACTGGTGATTCCGGACAGAAACTGACTGGTTAAAAATAAATAAATATTGCGCCGCCAATGCGGAAGTAAAGTTGTTTCCAAGGGTTATCCCCCCTTTTATAAAATACGCAATAAATGCTTCACAGGCTGTTAATATTAGCATATTAGTAAAGGGGGGACAAGAAACTTGACTCGGGAAATGAAAGCGGCACCGATGACGGGTTATCCGCCGTTTCGGCTAGCCGACAAGGACCCACGACCAACAAAAAACCATGGCCCAATGTTGCGGAGGTCATGGCTGATTTGGTGCGGTTATTGTGATGCATGCTAGTGGGAGCCGGTCAAGCTTACACCGTTTGGTCAGCGGCTGTGTCGCGCAAATTTGACGGCACAAAGCTATCGGGTTCGTGGTTTTTCATGATGGTCGCATAGTGCTCCACCTTGAAATTGATGGTTGAAAGATGGTGCTTTAAGTCAGCGATTTCGTTTAGTGTCCGTTCCTGTTGCGCTTGCATCATGGCGTAGCGTTCAGGAATGGTACTGTCACCCTCTTGGACCAAGTCGAGATAGTGTTGAATCCGTTCAACGGGCATCCCGGTGCCCCGGAGGCAAACGATGACGTGTAGCCATTCGAGGTCCACGTCATTGAAGACGCGGTTGTTGTTCTCATCGCGTTGCACGTACGGCAACATGCCGTGATCGTGATAATACCGGATGCTATAAGTAGAGATCCCTAGCTTTTGGGCGACTTCGTGAATGGTGTAAGACATGCCCGGTTCCTCCTTCAAGGGTTAGCGTTCGACTAACTGTAAGTGATGCTATCTATCATACGCGTCTCATTTGACTAGCGCAAGCATTTGTCTTGGAAATTTAAGCAAAGGGGTTGCCTTCAGGTAGGGCGAAGGGGGTACACTACGGGATGAAGAAAGGTGGTGGGGGTGTGAAACAGTTTAACGTGCAACGTGCCGGGGCGGACTTCGAGCCGCTGCTAGCGTGGTCAACGGATCCGACAATCAGCGCGGCGGCATTGAGTGGCCCGGATGCGCGCGATTTGTTGGTGATCGATGAGGCTACCGATGCGCTTAAAATCGTGCCACAACTCTCGGCCGAAACGTTACTGGACCGGGTAGCCCACAGCATCTACGGTCGCTTAGCCGATCAGGTGACCGCGGCTTGGCCAAGCGCCACGGCGCCCACCACGCCAGCCACCTACCTGCTAGTCGACCTGGCCGCGATGGACCACGCCACGGTCTTGGCCACGCTAGGAGCCCTGGTGGCCTTGATGGTGGCGCAGCACAAGGACGCCGCCGTGTCCCCCGCTCGGTTGAACGGCATGGCCGGTCAGGCGCAGTGCTGGCTGCAACAACTTGGCCTATCGGAACATCAACTGCTGTTGCCGGCGGGGGTGACGGTCTTGCGGCAGCTGTTCCACCAGCTCTTGGACCAAGATGCCAGTTGTGACGCGTACGTGCCGTTAGGGTGCGATACGCGGGCTGGCAAATTGGCGCAAGACGCGGTGGCTCTGACAACGGGGCACCTGACAGCCTTAACGTTGCCCCCAGCTTGGCAGTTGTTGCGAGTAGCCGGGACGGAACGGCAATTACATCGGGACTAATTAAATGCAACCCACAAAGATGTGGGCCACGATGGATTGCGTGGCTCACTTTTTTAATCCCTAAACCATACGCGAATTTAATAACGATTTTAATTATAAATGTTCGTATATTTGAGAAAAATAGTAGACTTTTTCGCGATTGTCCCGTATGATGATGAAATAAATACGAATTTTAAATGAGTGGGGGAATCAGGTGTGCATTGGTTGGCGGACTTGTTAGCGGCGATTGGCGTGGTCTTAAACGGCATTCCACAGGGCATCATGGCGATGTCGTTGGGCTTTGCCATTTTTCCAACGATGTTTTCATTTCTCTTTGCGTCGGGGGTCAATGGGGTCTTCGGGGCCGTGGCGCCGCTGTCCTTTCAAGCCGAGTCGTTGGCGTTGACTGGCAAGTTGGGGCGAGATCTGCGGGAACGCACGTCGATCATCCTCGGGGGCTCCATGATCATGTTGCTGATCGGGGTGACCGGTACCCTGACCAAAATCGTCGCCATCTTGGGTGACCAGATCATGGCTGGGATGATGGCGGGAGTCGGGGTGATGCTGGTCCGAATTGCCCTGGGGATGGCGAAAAATGAGCGCTTGACCGGGTGGGTCTCCGTGGCCCTAGCTGCCCTGACGTACTTGGTGACCAAGGATCTGGTGTGGACCATCGGGGTGTCGGTCGTGGGGGCGAGCCTGGCTGCGGTGAGCCTACAACACTACCGCGCCGAACTGCCGGCTCACGTGACGGCGCGCCGGTTCGTCTTTACCAAGCCGACCGTCAATCCCCGGGTCATCCGCGGAGCCTTGAGCTTGGCGTGTTTAAACATTGGCGCCAACATCTCATACGGGTTGATCACCGGTGAAATGACCGGGATCAAGCCCAATCCGGTAAATCTGAATCTGTTGACTATCACGCAGTCGCTGGCCGACATGGGGACGAGTCTACTGGGTGGGGCGCCAGTCGAGACCATCATCTCGGCCACGGCCAGTGCTCCGGAGCCCGTCGTAGCCGGCATCATGATGATGCTGATTATGGCGGCGATTCTAGCGGTCGGCTGGTTGCCCAAGTTGGGGAAGTACGTGCCCAGCGCCTCGATTGCCGGTTTTCTGTTCATCTTGGGAGCGGTGGTCATCTTCCCCGCCGATGCGACGACGGCCTTGCACGGTGCCGATGCCACGATTGCGGCGTTGACGTTAGTCGTGACGGCCACGGTCGACCCATTCGCTGGTCTGTTGACCGGCGGCGTGTTGAAATTTGTCTTGCCACTTTTCGGACTGGGGGTTTAAGTTGTGAAAACATATCAGTTGAAGATCGGACCACTTACGCGCCAATTGCCAATCATTCCCATTAGCCAGGACCTAGCCATCGCCTCGTTTGTGCTGTTGGGGGATGCGGAACTGACGGATTACGCCGCCAAAGAATTGTTGGCATTCATGCCGGCGGACTTTGATTACTTGGTGACCTTGGAAAGTAAGGGCATTCCGCTGGCCCAGGAACTGAGTCGGTTGACCGACCATCCGCAATTCGTGGTGTTACGCAAGTCGACCAAAGACTACATGCGCGCGCCCATCAAGTTGCCAGTCAACGCCATTACCACCAGTGCGCCGCAAGAACTGGTGCTGGACGGCACCGACGCCGATCGGTTAGTGGCCAAGCGGGTGGTGATCGTCGATGACGTCATCAGTAGCGGCGGATCATTGACGGCCGCCCGTGCGCTGATCGAACAGGCCGGCGCAACGGTCGTGGGCCAGCTGGCCATCTTGGCCGAAGGCGGGGCGGTCTCGCGGCGAGATATCCGATATTTGGCGGAGTTGCCCCTGTTTCCGTTGGATTAGACAAAAAACACCAGCTCCTCAACGCTCGCAGTCGCTGAGGGGCTGATGTTTTTAGATACTGAAGGTTGAAAGTGAAATTAACGCGCTGATTACCGTAACAGTAGTGTTTTGACATTTAAAATTGGTGAAACCAGGCGCCTGCGTCAGCCAGGGTTCCGCCTGCTCTGGGGAACACCTCCAGCCTGAGGGGCTGTCTTCCGGTTCGCTTGAAAGCCTGGCAAAAATCACCAGTCTCTCAAGTCGTCCCGCGCTGTAGGCTGAGACAAAACCTCAGCCAACACCGCCGACACAGCTGGCTCCACCCTGGCTGCCTCCGGCAAGGTTGACGTCTATCAGCAACATTGTGTTAATTAAAGACTAGTCGTCAATGGCAGCTATTATCTGGGGTTAAGATGACTGTTGCTGGCAAGCACTACCTTAGCCGAGAGTTCGCCAAATATGGGTTCAGCCGTGGGAGTTGCCTTAGCGGCGCGGTTCATGCCGCTTAGGCAACTGGCGTCTTTGAGACGTGAACTTCGGCTCAAAGCGAGGCGTCGAGACCGCCCTTTGGCTCGGCCCGTCCGCCCCAGCGTTCCAACCCATATTTGGCGAACGGTAGGCGGCCAGTTCGGATTGTGAGGCTGAAAACGACTACTTTTGACGTCACGAATCGCATGATAACAATGGGTCCAGTTGATTTTTGTCTTTCAACCTTCAGATATATCAAAATTGATTATTTAAACAGGTAAACCTTGGTTTCGTAAGGCCGCAACGTGGTTCCCTGGTCGTCGGCGTAGTTACCGATGAGCTTTTCACTGGCCGTGGCCTGGTCGTAATCGCGGGTCACCGTTTGGTCGGTGAAGTTACTGATGACCAGTAACGTTTGGCCCTGGTAGTGGCGTCGGTAAGCGAAGACTTGGTCGTCGTCGGGATCGAGTTCCTCGTAGGTGCCGTGGACAATCAAATCGCTGTTGTGGCGCAGGGCGATCAGCCGCCGGTAGTAGTTGAAGACAGAGTGGTCGTCGTCGACTTCGGCCGCGGCGTTAATGGTGGTGTAGTTGGGATTGACCGCAAACCACGGCTGCGCATCAGAGAAGCCGGCGTTGGTGGTGTCATCCCATTGCATTGGCGTGCGGGCGTTATCCCGGGACATGTGGGATAGGTAGGTCAGCATCGTCTTAGGTTCAATGAGCTTTTCGTCATCCACAATTTCGTGGTAGGCGTTGAGGCTCTCCAGGTCTTCGTATTGGTCCAACGACGTGTAGTGGACGTTGGTTTCACCCAGTTCTTCACCTTCATAAACGTACGGCGTGCCTTGCAGCATGTGTAGCGTCGTGCCCAGCATCTTCGCGGATAAGTCGCGGTAGGCGGGGGTGTCGTTACCGAAGCGAGAAACGGCCCGTGGTTGGTCGTGGTTGTTCCAGTACAGGCTGTTCCAGCCCTTGCCGTCCAAGGCCTTTTGCCAGCGTGACAGGGCATCCTTTAATTCGGTCAACTTGACTGGGGCGTCGTTCCATTTGCCCAGCCGCTGGTCGGGGTTAGGCGAAAGACCGACGTGTTGGAATTGGAAGACCATGTTCAGCTCGTTGGCGTCTAAACCGGTGTAGGTAATGGCATCGGCTGGCGTTGACCCCGGCATTTCGCCGACGGTCATGACGTCGTAGTGAGAAAGCACTTCGGTGTTCATTTCTCGCAGATAATCGTTGAGCTTCGGGCCATCAGAGACCAGGGGTTCGACGTTACCGTACGGGGCACCAGGGGCTTGCGGCGCATCGGGGAGACCGGCGGGTTTGGAGATCAGGTTGATGACGTCCATCCGGAAGCCATCGACGCCCTTATCCAGCCAGAAACGCATGAGGCTCCAGATCTCTTGACGAACCTGGGGATTTTCCCAATTCAGATCGGGTTGGCCCGGCGCAAAGAGGTGCAGGTAGTACTGTTGACGCTTGGGTTCAAACGTCCAGGCCGATCCACTGAAGTAAGAGCCCCAGTTGTTCGGCGCGTGGCCATCGACCGGGTCGCGCCAGATGTAGTAGTCGGCGTAAGGATTGTCCTTGGACTGACGACTTTGTTCGAACCAGTCGTGCTGGTCGGACGTGTGGTTGACCACCAGATCCATCAAGATCTTGAGCCCCTGTTGATGGGCGGTGTGCAGCATCGTGTCGAAGTCGGCCATGGTGCCGTAGACGTCTTGAATGTTGCGGTAGTCGCTGATGTCATACCCATTGTCCTTGTCGGGTGACTTGTAAATGGGGTTCAACCAGATCACATCGGCGCCTAACCTTTTGATGTAAGGCAAACGTTGGGTCAGGCCGGGGAGATCCCCGATCCCATCGTGGTTACTATCCTGGTAACTGCGTGGGTAAACTTGATAAACGACGGCGTTTTTCCACCATTGCTTGGACATAAGATAAAACCTCCTATAGAAATACGTTAGCTTTAGTTTACAGAATTTTCGGATAATTTGGGATGAATAACACTCACCGCGACGGCGCCTAAGAGAAAGGCGATGCCGGCGATGACCAACATGCCGGGCATGGATTGCCCAATGGCCGGGAAGATGGCGAAACTGGCGAGCGATGCGATGATCTGCGGTAAGCAGATACCACAGTTGAACAGGCCCAGGTAGGCCCCTTCGTTTTTCCCGTTCAAGGATTCGGTGAACAGGGACATGGCTTGCGTCTGCATGGTTAAATAGCAGATACCAATCAGGCAAAATGGCAAGACTAGCAGCCATTGTGAGTGAATGAAGTAGATCCAGATCATGCCCAGACCACCCATAATGAGGCTGATGCGGAACCAGAATTTCCGTTGGTTTGGCTTGGTGTGTGACAGAACGGCAAAGCCCCAAATAACGGCGGCCACGGACTGGATGCAAGACAGAATTCCGAACCAGTTACCGGCGGCTTGATACCCGGCAGAAGCAGCATCGGCGGTGTGCCAAACGTTGTCGGCGATGGCGCCGGTCCCGTAAGTCCACAGGTATTGAATGGCGAACCAGTCAAAGAGTTGGACGAAGGAAATTTCCCAAAAGGCTCGAGGTGCCGTTTTGACTAAGTGCCAGAGGCTAGCGGTCTTTTGCTTGGCCTCTGATTTCACGTGGTGGTAACGGTTGTAGGTCTCGGGGTCGTATTCCTTGACCGAGATGATCGTGTAGATTGAGGTGAGCAACAGAATTGCGGCGCCGATATAAAAGGCCAACCGCACGGACAGCGGCACGGTCCCCTTAGCGGCCACGTTGGACACGCCAAACCAGGTCAAAACGAAGGGGAAGATGGTGGCTAAGACCCCACCCAAGTTGGAGTAGGATTGTTGCCAAGACCAGGCCAGATCCTTTTGGTCTTCATTGACCATGTCGCCAATGATCATCTTGAACGGTTGCATGCAGACGTTAGACGATAGGTCCATGAACAAGATGGCGACGGCCCCAAATAACAGGGCGGCCAGTGACGCGTAGCCAAAGCCAAAGGATCCGGCGTTAGGCAGTAGGATCATGACCAACGCCGCGATGGGAGCACCGATCATGAGGTACGGCATCCGCCGACCGAACCGGTTCCAGGTGATGTCAGAATATTTTCCAATCAGGGGTTGGACGACCATCCCGGCCAGTGGCGGCAACAGGAAGAAGAACCCGAGTTTCGTCGGGTCCGCGCCGATCGTCTGGAAGATCCGCCCCATCTGGGACGACTGTAGGGAAAAGGCCATGTTGACGCCGAAGAAGCCAAACGTCATGGCGAAGATCGTTTTTAATGGTAGTTTGGGTAGTGAGTTGTCGGCGACCGTGGTAGTGGTCGTGGTGGCGGGCTCACCATCTAAGGCGGTATTTTGCGCCATAGTGATTCCTCCTCAAAAATGAAAGCTAGAATAAGTGCCATACATCGATCGAATGAATTAAGTAACCGCTTACAATTTGAATTCTAGCACTTTACGCAAACGTTTACAATAGCTTTAAAACAATAAAGCAAACGTTTGTGTAAATTTACCCATTTTGACGGGATTGGCTTTGTGGTTTTTCCCGATTAACGGTAGAATAAGAACAGATGCAAAACCAGTTGAAAGCGAGGTGGTCGAGATGGCCGCAACGATTAAAGACATTGCCAAATTAGCGGGGGTCTCCACGGCCACCGTGTCACGGGTGTTGGCCCATAAGACCGCCTTCTTTAGTGCGGCCACGGCCCAGAAGGTCCAGACCGCGGCGGCAACCTTGGGGTATCAGAAGAACACGGCGGCCGCTGAGTTGGTTACCCGGCAAAGCCACGTGATTGCGGCCGTGGTCAATTCGACCAAGACCAATTTTGCCAGCCAGATCATCGAGGGTATCCAGGCCGAGGCCCATCGGCACGACTTGAACGTCATCATTTTGTACGCGGGGGATGCCGATGCCGAGCAACAACGGCGGGCGCTGATGACCGTGATTGAACGGCCGGTGATGGGCATCTTACTGTTGTCGGTGGACCTGGCGGCGGAGAATTTAACGTTGTTGCAGCAGTCCCAGCTTCCGTATTGCTTCTTGTCGATCTCCTTTGACGGCGAACGGCTGCCCTACATCACTTCCGATGACTGGCAGGTCGGCTATCTGGCCACCCAGGCGCTGCTTGACCAGGGGCACCGCCGCATCGGGTTGGCGGGCGTCGACAGCGACTTTCATACCGGCCGGTTGCGCGTGCTTGGCTACACGCAGGCCCTGAAGAATGCCGGTATCACCCCGGCGCCGGATTGGGTTCAGCTGGGCAATTACAGCTACGCCGCCGGGCAAACGGCCATGCGGGCGTACGGCGCAAAAACGTCATTGACGGCTGTCGTCGGGGCCAGTGACATGGCGGCCATCGGCGTGATGAACCAGGCCCGCGACCTGGGCTTGGCGGTGCCGACCGACCTGTCGATCATCGCCATCGATGGCACGGAATTGTGTAGTCTGGTCCAACCGTCACTGACCAGCGTGTCGCAGAATTTTTATGAAATGGGCATTGCCGGGGTTCAACAGCTGCGGGCCAAGGAAGCCCTACCGCAGAAGATCACGCCGATCCAGCTGGTGAACCGGCAGAGCGTCCGGCGCCTGAACGGGGATCGGAAGTAGGTTAGGATGAACAACAAAACAGGTCCCCATCGAAGCGCACTTCAAACGCCGATGGGGACCTGTTTCTACTATATAAAGACATTTATGGGAACTGACAAGTGGTGCTGGCTGATGAAGCCTGCCACCAACCGACGACTAGGGGGATTGGCCGGTGGTGGACGAAGCGCTGAGGCGGCTAGCTTACTTGGCGATGTAGGTCGTCTTGAAGTCGTAAGGCACACCAGCGGGATTGTAGTTGATGTTCTTGACGTTCTTCCGTAACAGTTGCGACTTGGCGGCTTGGTACAGTGGGATGGTCCCTTGATCGTTCATCAGGACCTTTTCGGCTTGGACCAACTTAGCCCACCGCTTGACCGGTTGATTACCGTCTTGGTTTTCGGATTCGTCCAGCAACTTATCGTATTGCTTGTTGGACCAGCTAGATGTGTTGTAACTGGAGTTGGATTCGTAAACGTCCAAGAAGTTGATGGGGTCGGCGAAAACGGATTGCCAGCCACTGAGCGTCAAGTCATAATTCTTGTTGTGTTGGCGCGTAATCAGTTGCACGTAAGGAATCGTGTTGATGGAGACCTTCACGCCGGGGAGTTTTTGCAATGAACTCTGTAAGAACTCGGCCGTTTGCTTGCTGGCGTCGGTGTCGGAAACCAACAGGGTGACGGCTAACGACTTCTTACCCGTTTGCTGATACCCCTTAGCCAGCAGTTGCTTGGCTTTTTTCAGGTTGTAGGAAACGGCGGAGCTGACCTCGGCTTCCTGGTCAAAGCCTTCGCCGGTCTTGGGGTTGTTGCCCATGCCAGCCGGAACGAAGCCCTTGGAAACGGTTGAACCATCTTGCAAGACGTTTTTGACCAATTGTTGCCGGTTGATGGCCAGGGAGAAGGCCTTGCGGACGTTGACGTTCTTGAAGGCGGGTACCGTCTTTTGGTTCAGACTCAGGCGTTGGGTACCGGTAGGGAGGCGTTTGACAAAGTTTTCGTTATTCTGATTGTTCTTGACCTGTTGGCCGTCGAGTAAGGTCTCGTCGGTCTTTTTGGCATTAAATAAATTGTAACTGGTCGTGGTGCTCTTGGTGACGACCGTGTTGATCTTGTCGAGGTGGACGGCTTGCTTGTCCCAGTAAGTCTTGTTCTTGGCCAACGTCCAGGTGGTGCTGGTCCCGTTCCATTTGGTCAAGCGGAACGGCCCGTTGTACACGGTCGTGGCGGAACTGGTCCCGTACTTTTTGCCGTATTTTTGCACGGCGTTTTGGTTGACCGGGTAGAAGAGCGGCCAGGCCAGCAACTTCTTGAAGTAAGAAACAGGCTTGGTCAGCTGCACAGTCAGCTTGTAGTCGCCATCGGCCTTGATGCCCAGCGAACTCAGCGGCTTCTTACCACTGTTGACGGCCTCGGCGTTTTTCACCTGGAAGAAGTAAAAGGCGTCTTGTGAAGCAGTCTTGGGATTGACCGTGCGTTGCCAGGAGTAAACGAAGTCCTTGGCCGTGACCGGATCGCCGTTAGACCATTTGACGCCCTTGCGCAGGGTAAACGTGTAGGTCTTGCCGCCGTTGGTCAGCTTGGTCTTGGTGGCCAACGCGTTGGCCGGCGTTCCCTTGTCGTTCAAGCGATAAAGACCTTCTTGCGTGTTTTGTAAAACGGTGAAACTCAAGGTGTCCGTGGCCTTGGCCAGGTCGTTGGTGGCCAGCTCAGACGTTTCCGTCCAGTTCAAGGTTTGGTCAGCCGCGTACTTGGCGCTACCACCATCGCTGTTGGCACTGGATTGGCTCCCACAGCCAGCTAATGTCAGGAGGCTCAGGGCCGCCACCGTTAAAATCGTTCCCTTTTTCTTCATCCAAAACATCTCCTCAAAATAAAAATCGTCCTCATGTTAGTTAAACATAAGGACGATTTCACTCGCGGTACCACCTTGATTTATGGGGGACTCACATCCACCATCTCCGTAACTTCTGTTGCCAAAAGTCGGAAGCGGTAACGGGCTTCAAATCGAACAATCAGCTTCCACCAATTGTTAGCAACCAGGCTCATCTTCACGACTCCGTTGTAAGCCACCTTTTCAGCTACCGGTGGTCTCTGAACTTAGCGGGAGTCACTACTCTTCCTGGCGATGCGTTCGTGTATTTCTAATATGGCTCTAATAATAACGAGGTCGGTTCGGTTTGTCAACAGAGAATTTTAAAATGGTTGGTTGCGCTGTGTGGCGGTGATTTCGGTGGGATATATAGAAAGAAACGGAGAAATGGGGACGGAATATAATTTTATTTATCATGATTTTCACATTTTTATTTTTGGATAATTATACGGGGTAAAACGCGGTACGTGAATATTAAAATGCATCTCCATTATAAATAGATAATAATCAGCTGAAACAAGTATAGACAAGCTGGATAAGCCGGCATAGGATGAGACTAACTGATGAAATGGACTGGATTGTCTAATAACTAAATGATGGAAATCTTTGCGCGATTCGATGGGGTACGTAGCTTTGATTATTTCGAATGTTTTCGGTAAATCCAAGGACAGTTGCTAATAAATACTAGTTACCCAATAACCAGACAGAGCATGAATTTTATTCAAATTGTCTGATTATTTATCACTTGCATTGGCGGTTGTTAGAATAGCGCAAATTTAATTTGCGCGAAACCCATTTGATTATTTATCGTGTTCTGAAGTACCGAGGTATTTTTTTGTTTGGGTAGTTCAGCCAGGTTTAAACCAGACTCTGTAAGGCACCTTGGGTGATACGTGGTAAGTAATTTTTGAAACGGTGTTGCGGTGGTCAGAAGACGCCAAAAAAGAGAACGCCAGCCAAAGCCAGCGTTCCCTTTACCTATACCCTAAAACACAACTACCCAGCCGCATAAGGCACAGGTTTGCTATAGTAATACCCCTGTGTCATCTCCGCGTTGTACTGCTTGGCCAGGGCCACGTCGCTAGGGTCTTCAATCCCTTCCAGCGTGAAGCCCAGTTGGTACATGTCGGCAATCTTGCGCCAAGCCTTTAAGCTGGGCAGCAATTCCTTTTGCCGGTGTTGCAAGCGGAAATTTTGCATGGCGAATTTGATACTGTCCATGAAGGGCAGCACGTCTTGCACGTGGGGGCCCCACGGATTGTCGGTGCCCACGTCGTCGAGACTCAGTTTGATGCCAAATGACCGGTACAACGCCACGTAGCGGTGGAGTTCTTCCAGGCTAGGCGCCTCGGTCAATTCGACGATCAGGTTTAAATTTTTAATGGACTTTTTTAAGTGAATTAAGTGGCCAATCGTCTGGCGGTCCGAGAATTGCTCGCGGTTTAAGTTCAGCGAGATCTCGGGATTGTCGGTGTGGTCCTTCAAGATGTTGGTGATTTCTTGATAGGACAGGGACACCTGCTGGTCCATCGGGAGCGCGGTGAAATCAGTCGGCGTCACCCAGTAATTGTGATGATACGAGCGCAATAACAGCTCGTAGCCCGCTAACTTCTGCGTTGCCACGTTCACTTGTGGCTGGACGAAAAATCGATACATTAAACAGAAAATCCCCTTTCTGGGTAAAAAATGCAGTTACAATCAGCACTGACCATTATACATCATCCTGAAATTATTTTATAGCCATAAAGATGCACGACTTTAGCAATTTGTCCCGTCAAATCCGGGTGGTCGTCCGCTAAGTGACTGTCAACCACGCCCTGTGGTGTTACAGATTGGTCGGCTTAACCCCTAAATTCAACTCGTAAGCGCGGCGGGCATTGTCGCCGGGCTCGGCCACGTGAATGATGCCGCGGTACTGGTAGCCCAGGCTAGTCGCGATGGCCTGCATCCGTTTATTCAAGTCATGTGTGTCGATCCGAAAGTTGCGGATGCCTGCTTGGTAGGCCTGGCTGATGAGGTTCGAGAAGAAGAAATGGCTCAGGTGTTGCCCCGCGAAGTCCGCGCTCAGGGCAATCCGGTGAATCGTGGCGTAGGGGTCGGTCGTGTTTTGCCAGCCCGCACCCGCGATTTCATGGTAATTCGGGTCGTCGGCAATCACCTGGGCCGCGGTCCCGGCAATCTGCCCGTCGATCATCAATAGCCAGCTACACTGGGCCATAATGTCACGCCGAATGGCCGTCTCGTCTGGATACCCGTCTTGCCACTGCGGACTGCCATCGGCCTTCAACAAGGCCTTAGCGTTGCCAATAATGGTCATGATTGCCGGAATATCGGCCATCGTCGCCCGTTTGATATAGATTAAACTCATGAATTGTCCGCCACCGTTTCGTTTAGAATAACCTCTAGGATACCACTAAACGCAGGCGAAGGGATAGCTGATTACTGGCTTACCGTCCGCCCAAGGGGGAGTACGTCCCAGCCGAGACTGTCACCGCCCGCTAGACCGCACAAAAAAAACGGCCAGGCCGCAGCCCAACCGATCTTTCCGCACCTAAAGCGCGCTGTTATAGAGGGATTCAACGTAGCTGACGATCGAGCCGCCGACCAAATTGGCCGCGATGAAGCCGAAGATGGCAAAGGCAACTGCCAGGGCCAATTCCGCCAGCAGGACCGCGTAGAACTTGTCCATCCGCGGCGTGGGCACGTCGTCGATGATGATGAAGATAAACGCGGCGCTGATCAGAATATTGGCGGGCACCAGGAACAGCAAGAAGATGCTCAAACTGGAGAGGTTGCCGGCGCCAGTGATGAGGCCCAACAAGAAGGTGATCAGGTTGAAGATCAACAAGAGGTTGGTCACCCCGGCAAAGTGGTTGAGGAAGTCCCAGAAGTTCTGGGCTTCGCCGGTAATGATGCGCCGGAACGCGTAGCTGATGCCCACGTAGATGGCGTAGCCGATGATGACTAAGAAGAACAGGGTCAGGCCGGTCTTAAAGATCAAGCCGTTGACGTTGAGCACCCGACTCAGTTCGGCGGCTGCGTATTGGTCCATCGTCCGGATGGCCATCGTCGTCAGCTTTTGGCTGAGCATGACCAGCGTGAGCGACAGCAACAACGCTTCGGCGACCAGCGAAATCAGGCCGAAAAAGCGGTTGGTGCCGGGCAAGTCTTGACTGGGATGCCGCAATGTAGCGAAGTACCAGTTAAAATAGTTGCCGGACGGGTTGGCCGTGCGCCGGGCCGTCGGGGTGGGTGTTTCAGTCTGTGCGGGTTGGGGTTGGGCGGCTGGTGTGGGGTCCGGTTGGGCCGTTTCGTTTAGCGCCGCGCCCACCGCGTAGCCACATTGGGGACAAAACTGGGCGTCTGGTTTTAGTTCATTGCCGCAGTGTGGGCAAAATTTGGGTTGATCAGTCATGGTATCGTCTCCTTAATCTTCGTCTTCGTGCCGGTCGTCGGTCTTGACCGCGTGGCCGTATTTCACGATTTCATAGCTCTGAGACGAGTTGTCGTTGCCTGCCGGTTGAACGGTGGCGGTGTACTGGAAGTCTTGGACGTGGTCGTAATCGTAGTTGGTCAAACCAAAGGTATACTCCACGGTAAACGTGACGATGCTGGTACCGTTGGGGCCGGGCTTGACGGCTGTGACGTTGGTATCCATGCCGATGCCGTCCAGGTCGTCATTATCGTTATACCCCTTGGCCATCTTCTTGAGGTCGACGTAGTAGGCATTGCTGGCACCGTTCACGAAGAAGTCAGACATTGGGTCGCCATCGTCATCAGTCGCATCATCGATTCCGCCAAATCTAGCCAGGCCATCGGCGGCTTCAAATAGGTTGCTGATCAACTCATCCGCGTCGCTTTCGGCCATCATATCCTTGTAATCCAAGTCGACGTAACTGCCGTCGTCACTCTTTTTCAGCTTGGTCGTGGCCGTCGTGGCCTTCCCAATATCAGAGGTGTAAGCCGCGTAGACCGCCATGTCGGAGGACCACGGTTCGTTCTTCAGCCGGTAAGTTCCGCTACTGTCGGCGGTGCCCAGCTTCTTGCCGTTGAGGTAAACGGCGGATCCGGGTACCGTGTCTAGGTCCACGGTGATGGTCGTCAGCTGCAGGTCGTAGGTCTTGCTCGACGTGATGTGGTAGTCGCCGCTGTTGGTCAAATTGTGGCCACCAATTCGGCCCTTTGATTGCAGGTGATACTCGCCGGGCACCAGCGCACTGAGTTTCTTGGTATAGCTGTCGGTCGTGGCCGTCGCAATTTTATGGTTGTCTAGCGAAATGACGTTACCCGTGTGGTTGGTGGTCACGGTCGGGTAGACGGGACTAACGCTGATCTGGTATTTCGGGAAGAATAGGAAATGCCGACCAGTTTGTTCGTACACGAAGTTGCCATCGCTGGACCGGCCGCTGCTGGCGAGGTCAGCCTTTAGTTTACTAAGGTCGCGGGCGTGGTCGCTGTAGTAGCGGTTGATCGGCAGGAGTTTTTGCTTGTTGAGCGTCAGATCGGTGCTGGCGCTGGTGAAGTCCGCCGTTAAATGTTGGCCGCTCTTGATGTCACTAATGGTCCGGTCGAGCGTGGCCGCACGGGAGTAATGGCTACTGCCCCAAACGAAGAAGGCCACTAGGACCACGGCGAGGCCGCCGATTCCCCACCAGAGACGTTTCTTTTTCTTGGACCAGGGTTGCCGGGGCCGTCGCGTTGCGGGGGCTGAGGCATTGGTGGGTTGCGTTTGCGTGGGCGTCGGTTGCACTTGACCGGCTGCTTGGGCTGCTGCCTTTAGGTCGTAGCCACAGTTGGGACAGAAGGTGTCAGTCGGGGCGACCGGTTGGCCACAGTTGGGGCAGAAATTCGCCTGGGCCCCCGGTTGATTGTTGGCCGGAGCGTGAAATGTTACTGGGGTCATGGGCGCGCCTCCATTCTAGAAGGTGAATCCACGACCAGCGCCTCGCCGTACAGGCAAAGCTGGCTGGGCTGCATCGGTTCCGGCTGGATCGACACGCGCGCCACACCGGCATAGCCTTTGGCCAGGAGCAGGGCGTAAACATGTTTGAACAAGTCTTCCCAAGCGGCTTTGGCGCCAGCGCGTGGGGCGACGTCGCTTTCGGCAAAGATCAGGCCGGCCGACCGGTAGCCCGCGGGGATATTTTGGTCTTCAGTGATCTTGAAGTTCTTGGTTTGCGCGACCTCGTCGGGGGTCAACTCCAGGTCAATCAGGGGGAAGGTCTGGTCCGCAGCGTGGGGGATCAACGCGTATTCATCTGCGGCGGAAAGCGTCGTGCCACATTTCAGACAGAAATTGGCGTCGGCCGCATTTTGGTTGCCGCAGTTGGAACAGATCCGGTAGTAGGTTTGTTTCATTGGGAAAAATCCTTTCTGTTAGTCGTCGGTGTCGACAGTCTCAAATTTGCCAGTGCTGGAATTGTATTCGGACAGGATGTCGTGAATATCATCGTAGCGGTAGGTGCTGTAGTGGTCGCCGGTATCCGCGTCGTACAGCTTAACCTCGGTCACGTCCGGATGTGCCTCTGATTCCGTGTAGGTGTAATCGTCTTCGCTATCAATGTAATCGTTATAATAAAGCTCATCGACCGCCGTTTGGGCGTTGACGGACAGGTCATCGTAATCATCATTATCGTCGTAGTCATCGTCATCATCATGGGTCGTGTTGTCCGTGACCGTCCCGTTGGTGGCGTCGCTCACGCTGGCCTCATCGTCGTTGGCATTGGTGGTGTCGTGGGCCCGGCGACTGGACTGGGCGATCAGGTCGACGTGCTTGGAAACATCGTTACTGGCAATCAGGTTAGCCGTCGCCTTGGCATGGGAGCGACTGCCGCTGAGCTTAAAGGTGTAATGTCCGGGGAACAGCGGCCCGGCCTTGAAGGTGTAGTGGTCATTTTTCGAGGTGGCCAGCGCATGGCTGTTGGCCATCAACGTTGCGTTGGCCACGTTGGTCGTCAAGACGGGATGCATGGTCGTGACCCGCAGTTTATAAATGGGAAAGACCAGCAGGTTGTGCCCGGCTGTGACCAAAGAAAAGGTGTGGTCGCGCGTCTCACCATTTTTTTGCAGGTCCGCCTTCATCTCCTTGACGTAGTTGGGATGGGTCCGGGCGTACGTCAACAGTGGCTGGACGGTATCTCCGGTAATCTTGAGATTGGGATTGTCACTGATTAAGTGGTCCGCCAAGTCATCACTCTGGTTATCCGTGATGTAATCCGTGATCGTGGCGACCTGTTTTTCCTTACCGGCCTGCTTGTTGTAAAAGGAAACGCCCAAGACGATGACGGCAATCGCGGCGACCGCCAATATGCACCAAACGCCGCGGCTAAGCCATTTAGACCGCTTACCCGACTTAGACGACGTGTGATGTCGTTGCCGGCGAGCTGGCTTGGCCGGCGTCTGACTGAGGTCAAACCCACAGTGCTCGCAGAACATGCTGTTTGCCGCAATTTTCTGGTGACAGTTGGGACAAGTCTTCATAATTTTTCTTCACTCCTTGATGGGCGGGCGTCGGGCAACTATGTATGACGTTAATCGGACTCGCTGAAAATACTTGGCGCCCGCACCCAAATGGGTTCTTAAGTTTTTGCTACGTTTATTATTATACGCCAATCCCGGTCTAGTGGGTGGTTGGTTTTCACAAATGAGTTGACAGGTGTGGGGCCGTTATCGGCAGTGCCTAGCAGATTTCGTAGATCAGCCGAGTTGCTGGCAGTGATTGTAACCGATGCTTGGTGCACTAAAATCCCCTGCAAACGGAAAATGATGTTTACAGGGGGTTTCGTGTTTATGAAAACAATTATGAAAGATAGACTATGTGTCATGAATTTAATTTCCGTTTAAAGGCGTCAACGGTACCACCTGTGACGGGTTACTGTTGTTCATTACATCCGCAACTTCGGTGATAGAATCAATCACATCTGATTGGGGGATGGCAAGCAGGGTCAAAGCTAGGGATTGGTCCTTTGAAAAATAAGAGAAAAGCGGTCGATACGTCCGTAGTATTATTTTTGCAGAGCATGATGCCAGTCATAGCTGGTCAAAGTAAGTCTTGGCCGCGGCCAACATGTCGGCCGTCTGCTGATTCAGCAGCGGGGGCAGCTGGTCTAACGGAAAGTATTTTAAATCCAAGGTTTCGTCTGTCGCCTCATCTAGGGTGTGGCCGCCGATGGGCTGAACCAAGTAGAGTTGTGAAATGACCTGGGTGACGTCGCCGTTAGGGTATTTCGTGAAACCTTGATCGAAGATGCCCAGAGACTTGACCACTTTTACATCCAGACCGGCGTCTTCCTTGTACTCGCGAACCATCGCGGTAGCAAAGGACTCGCCGTATTCCAGGTAGCCACCGGGCAGGCTCCAGTTGTGGGTGTCCGTCCGCAGATTGAGCAGAACTTCCTGCTGGTCGTTGGCGACGATGCCCGCCGACGCATTTAAAATCAGCGGCTTATGACCGACCAGTTCGCGAATTTCCTTAATATAATTTGCCATCAGTCTATGACCTACTTTCTGAGGGATTTGCCCTCAGTATACCGCAAAATAGGGGGATCACGCGCTAAAAAAACGCCGTCCCAGTTATCGTGGTGACGGCGTTTTTTGACGCTGACTGATTAGGAGCTGAAGGTTGGAAGACGGGAATTCAGCTGGAACTACTGTTATCATGTGCCACATGACGTCAAGAATAGTTGTTTACAGCCTCACGATGTGAACTGGCCGCCTATCGTTCGCCAACAGGCGTCTGGTTTCACCAATTTTAGGTGTCAGAACACTGCCGTTCTGGCAATCAACGCTTTCAACCTTTAGTTACTTATTGATCCGCTTGTAGTTGGCGTCGAAGTACTTACCGGCGCGGATGTCGTCGGGCAAGCTAGGGTAAGGCGCTTCGCTGATGACGTCCTCATTGTTTTGGCCAGCGTCGCCCATGTAGGTGATCTTGGCGAATTCAGGGACGACCAGCTTCGGGTAAGTGGCGTACTTTTCCCGGGCGGCTTCCATCACGTCGATGTGTTCGTTTTGGTAAGTGACCGTGATTTCGGGATGGTCTTGGACCCACTTGGGGAAGAAGATGGTCCCGTTTAACTTGCCTTCATTAGGGACGAAATCTAAGGCCACGTCGGTCCCAGTGGGTTCCGTCCAGGCCACCTTGTAGATGCCGGGAACCAGCATCACGATGTTGGCTTCCTGATCGGTCACCCAGCGGCCAGCGACCATGCCGCCGTGGATGCGGTAGTCGACGGTGTGGTCGTTCTTGGCGTACCATTCGTATTCCCAGCCGTTGTCATAGGTGTAAATGAAGTGGGTGCCTAAGAAATCATCAAGCGTTTTAAATGTTTTAGTCATGTGAAAATCTCCTTCTATTCTGCGAGCAAACATGTAATTAATTACATGTTTTAATTTACTTGATTACTATAACGGCAATACGCCGACTTGTCAAGAATTTTCCTTGCAGTTTTGCGGGGGAACTGGTTCAATGAAGAGAGAACGACACGTCATAGAAGGGAGCTGGCAATCATCGGTCAGCGTAATCGATTGCAATACATCATCTTAGGCCTTTTGAATCAGCGCCCTCAAACGGGTTACGACCTAGCGAAGGCGTTTGAAAATGAAATTGGCGAGTTTTGGCAGGCCCAGCACAGCCAAATCTACCCGATGCTCAAGCGGCTGGAAACGGCGGGGGAGATTACCCATGAAGATACGATTGCCGGGGAAAAACTGGCAAAGAAACAGTACTCCTTGACGCCGGCCGGTCACGAGAAACTGGTGGCCTGGGTCAGCGAACCCTCACCGGAGCTGGCGGCGACCAAGGATGAATTTATTTTGAAACTCTACTTTATCAAGTCGGCCGACGACCCGCGGCTCCAGCCGATGTTGCAGGAACAAGCTGTCTTGCATCGGACCCAGTTGGCCCACCTCAAGCAGCGGCGCCAGACGGTCTTTCCCGACCAGACCGCCATTGACCAGGCGTATGGCCACTACCTGATCTTGGACCACGCGATTGGGCGCGAACAGTACTACGTCGACTGGTTGAACCAGTTGTTAGAACGTTAACTAAAGGTTGAACCTAAAATTAATGAAACCAGGTGCCTGCGTCAGGCTAGGGTGGGACCTGCTCTGGGGAACGGCTCCAGCCTGAGGAGCGGTCTTTCGCCTCGCTTGAAAGCCTGGCAAAACCCGCCAGTCTCTCAAGTCGTCCCGCGGTGTTGGCTGAGAAAAAACCTCAGCCAACACCGCCGACACAGCTGGTTCCACCCTGGCTGCTTCCGGCAGGATTGATGACTATCAGCAGCACGGTGTTGATGAAAGACTAGTCGTCAATGCAACTACTATCTGGGGTTAAGATGACTGTTACTGGCTGGCACTATTTTGGCGAATGGTAGGCGACCAGTTCGCCTGGTGAGGCTGTAAACGACTATCTTTGATGTCATGAAGCATGTGATAACAATTCTTCTAGCTGATTTTCGTCTTTCAATCTTTAGAACGTTAAACAGTCAGTCAGCCTAAGTGTTTGGGGGCTGGCTATTTGTTTGCGGAAATTTCCGGGTAACTCGGCACGTCACGTTGCCCGTCCACCGTATTTTTAACGGCCGGGGTGGGTCGCTATACTGGGAAAAGGATTGGTTTAAAATTTTTCCAGGAAAGTGGGAGACATAGATGCGAGTCAAAACAGTGCTAGTCGCAGCCTTAGCGTTAGTGACCATGGGAGCCACGGCCGCCGAAACGGTGCCAGCTCAGGCCAAAACGCGGGTCTTGCAGACCAAGAAGATGAAGAAACGGGCCTACAAGGTCAGTGGCGGGTATTTCTACAAGAATACCAAGCTAAAGAAGCGGGTCCACAAGGCCAGCAAGTATTTGCGAACGAATTTCTATACTTACAAGTCCGCCAAGATCCGCAAGAGCAACGGCAAGGTCGTGAAGTACTACTACGTGAAGAATAAGGCCGGCAACGTGAAGGGCTGGGTCTGGCACAAGAACCTGGTCAAGCAACCCACTTACTCGCGGCAGAAGAAAGATATTGCGGCGATGAAGAAAATTGTGATGGGGATGTCACAAGAGGTGCAGGATAATACGTTGGGGTTATTCCCACACATGAGCTATAAGGCTGCTTATCATGATGGTGCTAGTGGCCGAGATTTATATAACGTTGTTTCTAACATGGCTCTGAATTATGATGATAATGAATCATCTGATATTCAAGGCATCTTGAAAACGTATCGTTTATTTAAAGGACGGTATGGCAGTCGAAATCAATGGATTCAAAATGATTATAATGACTTCGATGATGCGCTAAATGGACGTAATGGCCAGTCAGTTTGGTCAACAGGTTTTGATTTGCTCAATGATATATCTGACGCCATTTCATATCTGAATAATTGATAATTGGTGCTTAAATTTCTAGTCCCTTGAGAGTGGCAATTTGTATGCGCTAGATAAGAATTGGTTGTTGTAAAGATAGAAAAATGGATGGTTAGGGCTAACTCGCGATAGATTTTTGTGAGTTGGCCTTTTTGATAGTTTCTTTTGAGAAAGACGTTTCTAAAAAAATCATTTTTATAAATTTAACTAGCAATAATTGTGTGTTTAAAATGGTTACGATGCGGATGGGATGTTAACATCATTGATGGATTTTTAAAGAAAGTATCAGCATCCAGCCAACAAAGCCATCTTCGGTCGAGCGGATTAACTACTATTACCAAGTAATTAATGAAACAGCGACAGAACTGTTTCACGAACATTTGCCACGCACAAATCCCTCAGTATTAAAATATTAATAATACCCACAACAATTAATACACAAAATTTACAAGAAGCTTGCGAAAAATTTACGTAGCCTTGGTAAAGTGAACTTATCACAGAAAGGGGATATCAATTTCTATGAAAGTTCGTGCCATGTTAGCTTCAATTAGTTGCTCATTAGTTTTACTCGGGGTAGGAGTCGCTCCCGCACAAGCAGCCACGACCCAAGCAGACGCGGCTTTACAGCCAGCAATTTCCAAGAAGGTCAATGCACCGATCAAATTACAGGGAGCGGAAAACGTCCGTGACCTGGGTGGTTACAAGACCAAGACCGGTCAACGTGTGAAGAAGGACCGGTTATTGCGGAGTGATTCGCTAGACAAACTGACGAAGGCTGACACCAAGAAATTGGCTAAGAAGTACCATGTCAAAGAAGTCTTTGACTTAAGAACCAAGGCACAGATTGCCGAAAAACCAGACGTGAAGATTGCTGGTGCCAAATACTTAGGCTCCTCCATCTTAGGGACCAAGTCCAACTACGATAACGATGATGAGGGCATGTACCGGGATATGGCGAACAAGCCCGCCGCTAAGAAGAGCTACCACAAGTTCTTAGTTGCGGCCGCTAAGAACAAGAAAGGCGCGCTGTTATTCCACTGTTCCCACGGGATGGACCGGACGGGAACCTCTGCCGCCATTCTCTACACCATCCTGGGCGTTAGCAAGAAGGACATTCAACGCGATTACTTACTGTCCAACACCCAATTGAACGTGACGTGGGCCAAGCCAGCGCTGTTGAACCTGTTCTACAGCGAAGTGAAGGGCCAATACGGTTCCATGAACAACTACATCAAGAAGGGCTTGAAGATTACCCCCGCCCAAATCAAACAAATCAAGGCCAACTACCTGACGAAGGCCTAAGTGCCCGCAGTAGTTGACCCTAAACAGCCACCGTTCCCCGTGTTGTCGGAATGGTGGCTGTTTTTTGGCTTAAACGGCGTTCGTTGATAGGTTAATTTAATATCCAATTGGTTAAAATTGATAACTAATAAAGGCCCCTAACCACTGATTAGGACAAATATCGCGTATGATAGGGACGAACCCAATGGTTGGTTAGTCAATTCGGGTTAACCAATTGGTCAATAAGTAAGAGGTGGTTAGAAAAGGTAAGTGGGCGGTCATAATTTAGGATTACGCTCAAGGGTCTTAGCCGTTATGCTTTAGATGTAAACGGTTACAAGAAACTAGATAGTTGAAAAAAGTTTTGGGGGAGGTAAGTATCATGAGTAAAGCTCAGTTATGGAAACAACGGTTCTTCTACGGGTCAACCGACTTAGCTGGGAACTTGATTTGGCAAATTGTTGGACTGTATCTGCTGTTCTACTACACCACGGTCATGGGGATTTCACCGGCGTTTGTTGGGACCCTGTTCTTCGTGGTGCGGATCATCGACGCCTTTGATGGTGTGGTTTACGGGTTCTTGATCGACCACACGCACTCAAAATACGGCAAGGCGCGGCCATACTTCTTGTGGTTTGGGATTCCACTGGGGATTCTCACCATGCTGCTGTTCTTTAATCCATCATTTGGTGGCAGCAAGTTCTTTCAATTAGCTTGGATCTCATTGGTTTACACGTTATTTAGCTTAGTTTATTCCGGTGCGAACACACCAATTACCGCTATTTTACCAAGTCTGACGAAAGATCCTGACGAACGGACCAACCTGGCAAGTGCTCGGATGGTCATGACCAACATCGGGACCGCGGTCATTGGCGCGATTTCTCTGCCGATGGTTGCCAAATTAGGTGGCAAGAATGCCGAAAAGGGCTGGATGATTTGGGGGATTATCATTGGCTTGGCCATCATCATTCTGTTCTTCGGTGCCTTTGCCAATTTGCGAGAAAAAGATGACATCGTTGACCAATCTGCGGACGCGCCGGAAATCAAGGGGCATTTGTCCATCGGCGAATCCTTAAAGGGTGCCGCCAAGAACAAGCCGTGGGTCATCTTGAGTTTGAGTTTCATCTTACTACAAACCTTCTGGGTGATTCGGATGCAAACGGCGGTCTACTACCTGACTTACGTTTACCGGCGGGCAGACCTGGTCGGGGCCTTCAATGGGCTGGTCATCGTCGCCGTGATTGGGAACATTTCGATTCCGTTCTTAAGTAAATTTATGAAACACCGCAACGTCATGATCCTGTCGATGGCCGTCTTCGCGATTGGGGAAGCCATCATGCACTTCAAGAGCATTCCGCTGCTGTTTGCCGGCAATATTATCGCACTGATTGCCATGGGCGCGGCGTTCTCCATTTCCTTCGTCATGATTGCCGACACCGTCGAATACGCGCGGTCCGAAATGCACATTGACGAACCCGGGATCCTGTCTTCCGTGCCAATGGTCGGTGCCAAGCTGGGCATGGGCTTTGGTGGTTTAGTTTCAGGCTGGCTGTTGTCCTGGGGTGGCTTCCAAGCCTCCGCGAAGATTCAAGGCGCCAAGGCACTGACGGCCATCAGCACCAGCTTCGTTTGGTTACCAATCGTCTTGGCCTTGCTGATTCTGGTCATCCTGTTCTTCTTCTACCAATTGGATGAAGATGAAATCGCTTCGGCCAAAGCACTAGAAACCGAGAAGTTAGACGATGAAGACGCTTAAATTAACGCTCGGCCAGCCGGACTTTCCGGTGACCGTCACCTACTATCAACCGGCCGCCATCGCTGACTTCGACCAGCCACCGCGGCGGCCGTTGGTGATTCTACTGCCGGGGGGCGGCTACCAATTCTACAGTGACCGGGAAAATGAGATCGTGGCCCTTCAGTATTTGGCCGCGGGCTATGCCGTCGCCGTGGTGGCTTACCGGTTAATTGACCAGCCACCGGTCTACCCGACCGCGCTGTATCAGCTGACCCAAATCGTCACCACGTTTCAACGACACGCCGCGACCTACGCCATCGACGCGCACCGCATCTTGCTGGTCGGCTTCTCGGCCGGGGGTCACGTGGCCGCCTTGTACGCCGATTTGTGGCCCCAGTTGGTGCAAACGTGTGGCTTGCCGGCAACGCTGGGCGCAATCCAAGCCGTGGTGTTGGCCTATCCCGTGATTGGCTTGCGGCTGGGCTGGCCGACAGATGCGGCGACCCGGCAAGCCATTAGCGGCGACTGGGACCTGACGGAGGCCGACCAACTGGTCACGAGCCAAAATCCACCGACGTTTATTTGGACTACGAAAACGGACGAACTGGTCCCGCCACAAAATGCGCAGGACTATGTACAGGCACTACAACGCGTCGGGGTGCCAGTCCGGTTCCATCTGTATCCGCACGGTCCCCACGCGTTGAGCCTGGCGCGGCCCCTCACGGCATTTGCCGCCGGGGCAGACCACGACGCCACGTTCGGCGAGCGCTACGTCGAGCCCACGGTAGCCACCTGGTTTGCCGACCAGTTGGCCTGGCTACGGCGCTTGATTTAGGAGGGGCGCTTGCCCGGCCGGGTGGAGGACGAGGTTAAGGCAGGTGTTAACTGCCCACTGCGGGTCAAGTAGACGCTTGTTGGTAGGCGGCAAGTAAGAACTGTGTTACGGAAAACAGCTGGGTTTACATCAGTCCGGATTGGTGCTAAAACGTAGCCAGTAACCCCGGGCGCCATGGGGATGACGCGCGGGTGGACGGTGAGAGCCCAGTGATTGCAGCATCAAATTTCGGAGTAACGGCATTTCACGAAAAGGGGTAATCACAATGTTGAATGATACGACAACCAAGCAGTCTTTGGGGTACGACGATGAGTTGAAACGACTGCAAGCCATGCACGTTTCTAGCGTTGAGGATGGGGTCACCAGCTGGATCAAGGAACGTGATCCGATTCACACGTTTGAGCCATTGGTTTGGGAGACGGTGGCGGGCATTGAGCAGAATCCGCAGCTGCCAACGGATCTGTTCAGTCTACGGCAAGGGACCGAAACCTCGGGACAGCGGGATCTGACGCATGTAGAAATGAAGATTGAAATGCAACAGATCGTCTCCATGAATCGGCGAGTCCGGGTGATTCGCATCGCCCGAATGGACCGGTTGACCGCGGATAAGGCGCTGATCTATTTCCACGGTGGCGCCTATTACGGTGGGACGCCCGAAGATGTGTTGCTGGCGCTGAAGTTTGTGGCGGAACAAGCCAACTGCGTGGTCTACAACGTGGATTACGCCCTGGCGCCCGAACAGGCCTATCCAGCGGGCATTCTCGATGGCTTAGCGGTCGTGGCCGCCATGACCAAGAATTATCAGGAAATCTCGTTAGGCGGGGATTCTGCCGGCGGGTCGATTGCCTTGGCGGTCAGCCAGCTGTGCAAGTCCATGGGCATTTGCACGATTGCCAGTCACCTGTTGTTCTACCCGACGCTGATTCAGGGCTCGGATCTCAACGGCCCGCTGTGGGACGACCGCAGCATTCCTATCGTCGATGAGCAACGGGATGCGCTGCACCGCAGTTACCAACTGTTTGAACAGCTCGATACCATCATGAGTGGGTATTACGTGGCGGATCAGCCGGTCGATCTGACGGCACCGCTGCTGTCGCCGTTACTAGCGGATCCGGAGACCTTCCACAAGGTCACGGTGCTGGTCGGCGAATACGACCCATTCCGATTACAAGACGAGGCCTTTATCAAGAAGGTTGGCCACGCCAATGACGACGCCACGTACTTCCGGTATGGCGGCATCAGCCACGCGTTTCTCAACTTCACGGGCAACGTGCCCGCGGTGGAAGACGCACTGGCCACGGCGGCACGACTGATTTAAACGTTACGAGTTATGGGGGAGATTATTTTGACTTTACGCGACTATCATTTAACGTTAAACGACGTAGCGGACCACCAACCGGAGTACCTGGAAACGGTGTTCTCCTTGGCAAACGGCCACTTTGGGGTGCGGGCCAACGACCCGATTACGGGCAATCCCATTACCGGGACGCTCATCAATGGCTTTTATGAAACAGCCCCCATCACCTATGGGGAGGCCGGTATCGGCTACGCGACGCAGCACCAGACGATTTTAAATTTGCCCGATCTGCGGCACTTGCACGTGGCCACGGCCACCGGGCATGACTTCACCAACAGCGAACGGACCGGCGTCGATTTGGACCTCTCAACCGGCGCGTTGGTCGAGCACTATACGCTGCAGACCTTGCAGGGCGAGACCATCAAGATGACCGTCAAATCAGCCATTGGTCAGACCAAGACGGAATTTTGGGCCATCGACTACAGCTTTTCGGCGGGCAATTTTGCCGGCGGTCTCGTCGTCAGCAAGGCCATTGCGGTGCCGGCCGAAGCCGAAGCGATTGCCTCCGCTGACCCACGGAAGACGCGGATGGCGGGGCTGCCGATTTGCGAAACGGCCTTTGTCAGTCGGGACCTCCAACGTTACCACGTTAAGACACGGCAGACCAAGCTGGCCGTGACCATTTACCTGGGCATTCTGACGGAAGGGGCCAGCCTGTTGCGCCAGAACGTTGACCTGAGTGATCAGGGGACGCACAGTCTGACCTACGAAGTCTATGTCGGTGAAATGGGCCAGCAAAATACCATCGATCCCGCCGCGCCGTTCATGGCCAACTCATTGTCGGCCTTGCTGGCAGACAGCCGTGAATTCTGGCAGGACGTGTGGAACCGCAGTGAGGTCACGGTCGGGGGCAACGACGAACTCGATTTGGCCATCCACTACAACCTGTTCCAGCTGAATCAAGCGGCTGGCCGGGATGGGCGCACCAACATTGCGGCTAAGGGGCTCAGTGGCTCTGGCTACGAGGGCCACTATTTCTGGGACACGGAAATGTACATGTTGCCGTACTTCATTTACACGAATCAAAAAATGGCGCGGCAGCTCCTGTTGTACCGTTACCAGACCTTACCCAAGGCGCGGCAACGGGCACGGGCGTTGGGCGTGACCCAAGGCGCGCTGTTTGCTTGGCGGACCATCAACGGTGAAGAGGCCTCCGCGTACTTCCCGGCCGGCACCGCCCAGTATCACATCGATGCGGACGTGGCCTACGCCGTGGGCAAGTACTATGAGATTACCCGCGACATCGACTTCATTGAGCAGTGTGGCTTTGAAATGGTTTTGGAAACGGCCCACTTCTGGGAAGCCTTTGGGTCCTGGCATCAGGTCGGGACGGACAGTCGCTTTGAATTTCATACGGTGACCGGACCGGACGAATATACCGCGCTGGTCAATAACAATTACTACACCAATCGGTTGGCCAAGCATAACTTTAACTTGGTCACCTACCTGGCCCGTGAGATCCTCAAGGATGACCCGCACGGCCTCGAAAAATTTGGCATCGGCTCCGCGGACTTGGACGTCTTTGACAATCTGGCCCAACACGTTTACCTGCCTTACAGTCAAGAATTGCGGATCAACGAACAGGATGACAGCTTCTTGAGCAAGCCGCGGTGGCCGGTCGATCAGTCGGCACCGGAGAACTTCCCGTTACTGCTGCACTACCACCCGTTGACCATTTACCGTTACCAGATTGCCAAGCAGGCCGACACGTTGTTAGCGGACTATCTGTTCCCAGAGGACCTGTCGCTGTCGCAATTAAAACGCGAGTACCACTACTATGAAGGCGTTACGACTCACGATTCATCCTTGTCACGCTCCATCTTCAGCATTCTAGCGGCGCGGATGGGCGACACGGAAAAGGCCTACCACTACTTCATGGATACGGCGCAAATGGATCTGGTCAACCTCCAAAAGAACACCGCCGACGGTCTGCATTTGGCCAATCTCGGCGGTAGCTGGTTGGCGCTGGTGGCCGGCTTTTCGGGCTTCTACGTCCAAGACGAGGTGGTCCACTTCACCAATCACTTGCCGAAGGAACTGACACGGTTGACCTACCGAATGAAGATCGCCGCAAGCGTCTTGGAGATCGAACTGACGGCCACCACGACCAACGTGACGGTTATCAGCGGGCCCATTCCGACGTACGGCGTCAGCGTCAACGGTCATCTGGTTTCCCTGGAAAAGGTCAGTTAGTGGCCGGCATCAAGCAGAATAGAATTGAAAAAGCAGCTGCTCTCGCGAGGTTGGTCGTGGGGGTGGCTGCTTTGGTCTCCTAGTCAATTAGCACGAGGTGAGCTGGTAATCCAGGCCAGATATGCTATACTATTTGCATGAAAAATCAGACGGCTAGTGTTGAACGTCCCGTTTGAGATAGGGGACTACCATTTCATGAACGAGGTTATCAATTACTTCCAGTCCATTAAGATTCGGGGGATGGGCTGGATTTTATTAGGTTGCTTATATTTATTCGCCAACCCACCCCTCCTGATTATCGTTTACCTTTACATCGCGGCGGTGATGGTGCTGCGGACCTGGCTGGCCAACTTTCCTCACCCGGCCAAGATTGGCTTGACCGTGGTGTACGGGCTCCTGATGGTGATTCAGATCGTCTTCGTTTCGGTCGGGGTCTTTCCGTTGCGGGGACTCTTCCCGGCTTATTTGGTGGCTAAATTGGTCGGCGTGATGCTGGTCGTCTTGCCATTATGGGTCGAACGGTTCGTGACGACCAACAACCAGACCGCGTTTTACCTTCCCACGGTCGAAGAGGCCGCGACGGTCAGCTTTGATGAGCTGCGCCAGAGTGCCGACAAACTCAGCGACCTCCTCAACAGCGCCGCCGAGGCCAAGGAAAAGGTCTCCGTCGACCACGTGAAGACGATCATTGAGAATCTGCCGCGACACAGCGCCGTTCATTACATCAATCACGGCACCCTGACCCCGGCTTACTTTGCGGCGGTTCAGGCCACGATGACGGACGCGCGCATCTACTTGGCCGTCTCGAATACTGGGAGTGCGGCCAGCGAGATGATCTCGGTGTTCACGCGCAAGCAGTTCAATCACGTGTCGTTGGCGTTTGACCGGGACTTGAAGACGATCATCAGCTATAACGGCGGCGATAACGTCTATCCCCCCGGCATGAACGCCGAGACGCTGGAGTTCTTCCACCAAAAGGCGGGGGCGTCCCTGCTGGTCTACAGTTTGCCGGTGACGGTGGCCCAAAAGCAAGCCATTGCCGAGAAGATTGCCGAAATCAACCGTGAGGGCAGCGCCTACAACATGGTCGGGCTGGTGTCCAAGCATTCCGCCAAGCCCAACATCATGTTTTGTTCGCAGTTCGTCTACACCATGCTCAAACAGGCGGGCGTGGCCTACTTCGACATGAAGCCGGGTGAGGTTCGCCCGACGGACTTGATTGAACAAGACTATTATAAAAAATTGAAATTTGAGTATGAATTAAAATTTTAAGTGCAGTTAATCACGTGTGTCGCCAACGCCCAGTTGGTTACACACGTTTTTTGGCGAGTTGGAAGCGCCACGGCGGGCAGAAATTTTGACAAATAGGCGTTGTGCTCCGGTAGACTTTATGCTAAATTTATACTTGTAAGCGCTTGCTAAAACGTTTAACCTGGCTGACTAAGCCGGCAATTTTAGTGATAGGCCTTATAATTTTATACATATACGGAGGAGATTCATGATGAAGTTCGGTAAGCAAGTTCTGGGCGTCTTAGCAGTTACAGCGGGGGCCGTTGCCATGATCGGTGGCACCACCACTGCCCAAGCCAAGAAGAAGACCACGACCAAGCCCGTGACCATTTACTTGACCCGCCATGGGGAAACGACTGGGAACGTGATGGGCCGGGTCCAAGGCTGGAGTGACTTCCCACTGACCAAGAACGGGACCAAGGTCGCCAATGACCTCGGCCGCGGGTTAAAGGGCAAGAAGTTTGTGGCGGCTTACGCGGGGAACCTGACGCGCCAACAAGTCACGGCCAAGCACGCCCTGAAGTACTCTGGCAACAAGAAGGTCAAGGTCAACGTTTCCAAGTACCTGCGTGAAGGCGGCTACGGTAGCTTTGAAGGGGACAGCATTGCGGCAGACAACGCCTTGATCGCCGGTGTTTACGGCTTCAAGAACGGTGACGAAATGATGGCCAAGCAAGGCAAGAACTACTGGACCAAGCTGCAAGACGCTTACTACAAGCTGGACAAGAAGAACAGCCAAAAGACGAAATTGGTCAAGGCTGACCGGGCTGAAAGTTCCAAGCAAGTTGAAAAGCGGATGGCTAAGGAAATGAAGACCATTGCCAAGGCAACCAAGAAGCGCGGCGGCGGTAACGTGCTGGTCGTTAGTTCCGGGATGTCCATCAACGAATACCTCTCAACGGTCACCAAGAAGTACAAAGGCACGCCGCTGAAGAACGTTTCCGTGACTAAGCTGGTTTACAAGAACGGTAAGCTCAGCGTTTCTGGTAACATTGGCTCCATGTACTACGCTAACAAGGGTGCTAAGCTCGCCAAATAAATAGCTTCATAAAAGCGCGTGACCAGACAGCTGGCCCGCGTTTTTGTGTATAATGAGATTAATTCTTGAAGGTTGAAAGAGAAATTAATGCGCTGATTGGCGTAACGGCGGTATTCTGACACTCAAAATTGTCGAAACCAGGGGCCTGCGTCAGGCTAGGGTGGGGCCTGCTCTGGGGAACACCTCCAGCCTGAGGGGCGGTCTTCCGGTTCGCTTGAAAGCCTGGCAAAAACCGCCAGTCTCTCAAGTCGTCCCGCGCTGTAGGCTGAGAAAAAACCTCAGCCAACACCGCCGACACAGCTGGCTCCACCCTGGCTGCCTCCGGCAAGTTGACGGCTATCAGCAACACTGTGTTAATGAAAGACCTGTCGTCAATGCAGCTGCTATCTGGGGTTAAGACAATTGTTACTGGCAAGCACTACCGTAGCCGAGAGTTCGCCAAATATGGGTTCAGCCGTGGGAGTTGTCTAAGCGGCGCGGTTCGTGCCGCTTAGACAACTGGCGTCTTTGAGACGTGAACTTCGGCTCAAAGCGAGGTGTCGAGACCGCCCTTTGGCTCGGCCCGTCCGCCCCAGCGCTCCAACCCATATTTGGCGAACGGTAGGCGGCCAGTTCACATTATGTGGCTGTAAACGACTATCTTTGACGTCACGAACCGCATGATAACAGTAGTTTCAACTGATTCTCGTCTTTCAACCTTCAATTAATTCTGTCAGTGAGGTGAGGGGTATGCCAGTCTTCTACCATTTGATCACGCGCCAGGCCGTCCATGAGCGGCAGGTTTTTGATTTTTCACAGGGTCAGGCCAACGTCCAGGCCAAGGTCTTTTGGGGCCACGGCGAGCAATTGCCCTGGGACCAGTTGTTAAAAACGCCGCGGCTAACGCTGACGCCGGCACAGACCACGCAGTTGCGTCGCGACCGAGACCGTCAAGTCCACGCACTGCGGGAAACGGTGTTGGAACTGGTCCGGTTGCGCGACCACCCCGACTACCCGTCGCGACTGGCCTGCCTGTTTGCCGCCCGGACCTATGATCACGCGCTGGCCTGGCGTGACTTGTTTGAAAAGAATGGCCGGCAAGTCTTGCAAATGGTCCAGATCACCACGACCGGGCCCACGTTTGCCGGGGATGCCGGTCTGTTGCCCGCCACGGATGGGGCCGCGGTGCGCGACCAGCTCGCCCAAGCCCAGCGGTATTGGGATACGCCGGCGCCGCAAGCACAGCTCAGTGAGGTCTTGTTGGGTGGCCGGTGCGTTGTGACGCGGATTGTGCGGACATTTTAACTGAATGATTAAGAAATTTATGGGTCGGATGATACCGGCCTTTTATATTCAATACTAATCTCACTAATAGCCGGATTATTATAAAATTTATGGAGTGAAAGTGCTTGCTAATGGGCGACCAATCACTTAAGATAGTAACCATCGAAGGTTGTTGGAATAGGATTTTGAGAGGAGCTGGCAAGATTGCAAATGAAACGGATCATGTGGTTAAGCTTATTGATGGCGATGTTAGGTGGCGTGGGGGTTCCGACCGGGGCGCAGGCGGCTACCTGGCATCACGGCACACCGAAGCACTTACGGGGCATGTATCAATCGACCACGCCCATTGGCAAGCACTCGGCGGCGGGATTTGCGCCGGTGATTGAGGTCAAAGCCAAGACGTTTAGCCTGAACATCTCGAACAATCCGTTACAATTAGTGAAGCACCTCAAGTATCAACACGTGCATGGGCATTATCAGTTCAAGGGCACACTCCAGCACATCGGCTTTGTGCTGGGTGGCAAGGTGACATTTGGCCTGAAGAAGAAAGGCCACAGCCTTTACTTCGTGCAGAATCGTCACAATAACTTTGCGATGCCCGACCGGTTTAAGCTGACGACTCACGTGAAAGGATAGGCGCATGAAACGATCGATTGGCATGTTGTTATTGCTAGTGAGCCTGGGCGGCGGTCTCACCATGACCCAACCTGCCATGGCTCAGGGGAAACGGACGCTGCGGTCTTTTCCCAAGCGGTTTCGGGGGACTTGGTATACCTACGATAGCGGTCGGTACCATCGGATAAAAATCACGGCCAAAACGATGCGGTCTGATGGTTGGACCTATCGGCTTCACTCGCGGTCAGTGTCCGCCACAGGAAATCCCAATTCGACCCGCCACCAACACTGGATCATTGCGACGGTCGGCAAAAAGTGGCTGTGGACTTCTGACTGGAACCAGACCATGGGGTATGGCAGTTATTATGGTAAGCAACATCGACGGCTGAATGGAAAAAACTACGCCGCTCTACAAATGGCTCATGGCCGTAACATTCAAACCGATGGGTATGCCTATCATAGTAAGGCGACGGCTAAGCGGTTCGCTAACCAGTAACTTGAGGTGGTTGCTTCTCCGCTGTCTGGCACATGCTATACTGATGCCAGACAATCTTTAGGAGGAACTACCCATGACCATCACCATTAATTCCGCGCAACCGCAAGACCTAGCCCAAATCATGACCATCGAAAAAGCTGGCTTCACGCCCGCCGAAGCGGCTAGTGAAGCCAGCATGGCCGAACGGATTCGGCTGATTGCGGATACCTTTTTGGTCGCCAAGGAAGGCGATATGGTGCGGGGATACATCGTCGGTCCCGCTTTTGACCAGCGCTATTTGACCGACGCCCTATTCGAGAAATCAACGCCCAACAATGCCACGGATTCCTACCAGACGGTGCTGAGCTTGGCAGTTAGTCCGGACTACCGTCAATCGGGATTGGGGAGCCAATTGCTCACGGCGTTAGCACAAGTTGCGCGCCACCAACACCGCCAAGCCGTGACCCTGACCTGCCTGCAGCGCCTGGTCCCGTTTTACGAGCGCAATGGCTACGTTAACGAGGGTGTCTCGGCGTCGACGCATGCGGGCGAGACCTGGTACAACCTGGTCTTACCATTAACCGATTAGCTTGAGGCCAATCGTCGCCCCTAAAATGACGGTGACCCACACCAGCTTGCGCCAGTCCTTGGACTCGTGGAAAAATAACATCCCGGTGATCACGCCACCGGCGGCCCCAATCCCAGTCCAGACGGCATAGGCGGTCCCCATGGGCAGCGTCTTAAGCGCCAGTTCCAGACCGCCAAAGCTGAGGGTAAAGGCGACAATCATCGCGAGCCACAGCCACAACTTCTTCGCATGCAGGGCCCAGTTCATGAAGGTCACGCCGAGCATTTCGCTCAGCCCGGCAAAAATTAGGAATAGCCAAGCCATGATTAGTGGCCTCCTTTCGTGGTAAATTGTAGCCCACCGATGCCGATGAGTAAGAGCCCAATCAAGGCAAGCTTAGCCAGGCTGACGGGTTCACCAAAGGCCAGCATCCCCACGCTGGTGGTGCCCAAGGTTCCCAACCCAACGAAGACAGCGTAGGCCGTACCGGCGGGGATGTGCCGGCTGGCCCGAATCAGAAAATAAAAACTTAAATAAACAGCGATGCCAGTGATTAACCATTCCCATGGTGTCGTGGCGTGTTTAAACCCCACGACCCAGCTGACTTCAAAGACCGCGCCGAGAACGACGGTCACCCAATGTTGCCACATAAAAAGATCCTCCTTATACAGAAAAAGCCCGAGAAATTTTGTCAGTCATTGACAAAATCTCCCAGGCTTTTTCCCTTCCGTGTCTGCGGCTTAAGCCACAGGTTCTCTCTCGGACCAGACCCAATTGGCGGAACCCTAGAGAACAAAAGTATTCAGTTTGATACGGTAGCGCTAGTTTAGCACATCCGGAAAATTGGGGCAAGGGGTGTTGGAAAATGTTTGATGTTAACCGGTTTCATCTTTATAATAGAAGGTGTTGTGAATAACATCACACACAAACCAGTATTCAACCAATCACAACTATCACAAAAACAGTTAGGAGCGATTTTTAATGACACAGATGTTTGGGAGTCCCGCTTCATATGTTCAAGGTAAAGGTGTTTTGTTTGATAGTGTTCAATACTTAGAAAAATTAGGCCGCAAACCCATTTTAATGGCGGATACTGCCGTTTACAAAATTGTCGGTGACCAATTTAAAGACTACTTAACCGAAAACAAATTTGATGTCCACAAGGTCATCTTTCGCGGAGAGGCCTCACCGGAAGAGATCGACCGGATCACGGGCATCGGTAGCGACTTTGGCCCCGACGTTGTGATCGGGTTAGGCGGCGGGAAGACCTTGGATTCCGCCAAGGCCATCGCCGACAACTTGAAGGTGCCAGTGGCCATCTTGCCATCACTGGCTTCGACCGATGCGCCTTGCTCGCGGTTGTCTGTTATTTATCACGAAGACGGATCGTTCAAGGCTTACCGGTTCTATGACAAGAACCCTGACCTGGTCCTGATCGATACTCGCTTGGTTGCTGGGGCCCCAGCGCGCTTATTGGCTTCCGGAATTGCGGACGCCTTAGCGACGAACGTTGAAGCCCAAGCCGTTGCCAAGGGGAACAGCGACAACATGTTGGGGGCCAAGCAGACCTTGGTTGGTAACGCGATTGCCCAAAAATGTGAAGATACGCTGTTCAAGTACGGTCGGTTGGCCCTGGCTTCCGTCAAGCAACACGCCGTGACCGATGCCTTGAACAAGATCGTTGAAGCCAACACCTTGATGAGTGGGGTCGGCTTTGAAAGTGGCGGCTTGTCCGCGGCCCACGCCATTCATGATGGGTTGACCGCGTTAGACGGCCCAATCCACGAACTGACCCACGGGGAAAAGGTGGCTTACGGCACGTTGACCCAACTCTTCTTGGAAGGTCGGACTGAAGAAGAATTCGACCGCTACCTGGCTTTTGACCTGTCATTAGGATTACCAACGACCTTAGCAGACCTGAAGATTCCAGACGTTACGGATGCAGAACTCTTAAAGGTCGGCGAACAAGCCACGGCACCCGCAGATACCATGGACCGGATGCCATTCGAAGTCACTCCAGACGACGTGGCCCAAGCCATGCGTGGGGTCGATGCGTACAGTCGGGCTTATCAGGCAAGAATGCAGAAATAGCCAGGTTGAACCCGTTTGAAAATTCGGTGAGGTGGTCGGCGCGTTCAAGAGTGGTTTGACTGCCCAATGTTGTTTCACGTGAAACAAATAGCTGGCATCATCAAAAAAGACTTTTTCAGAATTTTAGTCGTTCTGAAAAAGTCTTTTTTTAGTGGTTGGGTTAACCATTGCCAAGCGCGGTCACAGGCTCCCGTTTCAATCGGCAGCGAGCAGATTAGTCGATCGTCCGGTATTCCGGCACCCATTTTATGGCCGCAACGGCTTGCTTGGCGTTTGCGATGGGTTCTTTGTTCAACTGTTGGTCCAGGACACTTTGGGCCACGATTTCAGCCAATTTTTGTGAGAATTCCGTCAATTGAGAAACAGGTGGTAAGACCGCCGCACCGGGCTGGGTCGTGTCAACGATACCGCCAAGGGCGTGGCAAGCGGCAGATAACGTTTCGCCGTTTAAGACCTTCGCCGTTGCGGCAATTAGGCCGAAGCCCAAGCCGGGGTACATTAAGGCGTTGTTGCCTTGGCCAATGTGGTAGGTCGTGCCCTGGTAATCGACGTCGTCAGCGGGAATCCCCGTTGCGATGAGGGCCTTGCCGTCCGTCCATTTGATGAGGTCGGCAGCGGTTGCTTCGGCCAATTTGGTCGGGTTAGACAGGGGGAAAATGATTGGCCGTGGCGTGTGGGCGGCCATGTCCTTGACGATGTCTTCCGTAAAGGTTCCGGGCTGGGTGGAAGTCCCAATCAAGACCGTCGGGTGAACCGTCTTGACCACGGCGGCCAAAGTCGTTAAGTCGTCAGCGTTAGTGAATTCGGAGCGCTCGCGCGTAAAGGGCTGCTGTGCGGCGGTCAAGTCCGGCGTATCCGTAAATAACAGCCCTTGCTTGTCGACCGCGTAGAAATGCTTGCGAGCTTCTGCTTCAGATAGGCCGGCGCGTTGTAATTCATCGAGAATCTGGTTGGCAATGCCCATGCCGGCAGTTCCGGCACCGAACGTGACAAATTTTTGGTCCTTGATATCTTCCTTAGAGATGTTCAAGGCGCCTAAGATTCCGGCCAACACGACCATCCCAGTTCCCTGAATATCATCGTTGAAGGTGGCAAATTGGTCCTGGTACTTGTCAAGAATAACCTGCGCGTTAGCCCGGCCAAAGTCCTCCCAGTGGAGTAAGGATTCAGGGAAGAGCTTCCGTTCGGCCGTCACAAATTGGTCGATGATGTCCAGGTATGGGTCGCCAGTCAACCGTTGGTGATGGTTTCCTAAATAGAGCGGATCGTCGCGTAGCTTTTGGTTGTTCGTTCCGGCATCAATGCTGACGGGGAGGACTTGCGCGGGATCGATGCCGGCTGCGGCCGTGTAGACCATCAGCTTACCCACGGCGATGTCGACGCCGTTAACGCCCCAGTCGCCCATCCCTAAGATGCCTTCAGCGTCAGTGACGACGACCAAGCGGATATCACGGCCGCCAGCAGCGTTTTTCAGGGAAGCTTCGAAATCTTCGGGGTGGTCAACGGAAAGGAACGCGGCGTTTTGAGGATCCGTGAAGAGGTGACTGTATGCTTCAATAGAATCTGCCACCGTGGGATCATACACGATGGGCATGAATTCAACGACGTGGTCAGCCATCAAGCGGAAGAAGAGGGTCCGGTTTTCATTGAACAGGGTCATCAGGTAGAGGCGCTTTTCCAAGTGACTGGACTTGCTTTGGAACTGCGCGTAAGCCTGCGTGACCTGTTCAGCCAGCGTTTGGACGTGGGCAGGTAGTGTGCCGACCAGGCCGAGAGCGTGGCGTTCGGCTTGCGTAAAGGCTGTGCCCTTGTTTAGAAAGGGGTTATTTAAAATTGCATCTGCGTTTTTCATAAATGATGCCTCCAGTTATTTGATTAACTCTATAGAAACAGCATAGCGGCGGGAGGCGGGTATAGTCAAATGTGGCAGTGACTATAAAAATAATTTATAATGGGGCTACAATCAGTGTGATAAAGGGGCGTTAAAATGAACACAAAAGACTTGGCCTATTTCGATCGCCTAATTAAATTAAAAAACTTTTCGCAGGTGGCTAACGAATTTGGGGTCACCCAGCCGACGATCACCATGGCGATTCAGCGATTAGAGGCCGAATTTCAGGCGAAACTCGTCTTGCGGGACCGGGTTCATCATGAATTGGTGGTGACGGCAAGTGGCCGGCAGCTGGCCGTTCACGCGGAATCAGTGCTCCAGGAGTTGACCTTGGCCCACCAGGAAATCACGCACTTAACGCAGGATCAGACGGTTTTGGGGCTCCCACCGATCATCGAAAATTACTACTTTCCCCAGGTGGCGGCGTCCCTGCAGAAACGGGGGATGCTGGCAGATATCCGAACCTTGACGGGCGGGTCGGTCTGGCTCCGGAATGCCCTGCGTGATGGGCAGGCGGACCTGGCCTTATTAGGGTCGACGGCACCGCTTGCCTATAAGTCGTTGATTGCCGAAGAATTTGATCGCCAACCGTTCAACATCTTTGTGTCGGCGGCGCACCCGTTAGCCAAGCGCAAACGGATTTACTTTAGTGAATTGAAGCAAGAAAAGTTTGTTCTCTTTAATCATAGTTTTGTGCATAACACGGCATTTAATCTGTTAACGCGGCGGAACCATTTCCGACCAGACGTTGTTTTCCGGGCGACGGATACCCATGCGATTATGAATCTAGTCGCGGAAAATGTGGGGGTCACTTTCCTAACGGGCATCGTTGACCAGCACCGTCCCGATGTGGCGCGGCTAGAATTGCTGGATGACGAGCAACCCGCGTTTCTGTCGAGTATCGTTTACCGGTCGTCACACGTCTTGACCCCGGCCCAGCAACAGGTGCTGACCGTCTTGCGGGCGACGTTGACCAGGTCGTGACCGGCCCCCGGTCTTGGGGCGCTGGGTTAGTGAGGCGGCGTGCCCAAGTCGGGCCAGTGGCACACGTTGCGGTAGTGCATTCAGCAGCACCACCAACCGAAAAAATAGCATCATCCAGAGGCGTCCCGTCGCAATTGGCGGGGCGCTTTTCAGGGCTGAAAGATAATGAAAGCGTTACCAGAAACTGAACAAAACGCCCTTTTTTGTCGAATAAGTGACTAATTTCACGATAAATACAATCGTTTGTATTTCGATAATCATGCGATTTTGGCGTCTTTTCTGAAAATTCGATGCGGAAAAACGCCTTAAAATTTCGCTGGGAGGTTGCTATACTGAAAACGATTTAAAAATGACTGTATCAGTCATCATAACTTAGATAAAAGGTGCCGCGGGTCACGGCCCCCGGCGTAAATATGGAGGTAGCAACTATGCAACTCGGAAGTATTGAAGCTGGGGGAACCAAGTTTGTTTGTGCAATCGGTAACGAAGATTATCAGACCAAGGACAAGGTGCGGATTCCGACCACGACCCCGGAAGAAACCTTAAGCAAGACCATCGCGTACTTTAAGCAGTTCCCGGAACTAAAGGCGATTGCCATTTCATCCTTTGGGCCCATCGAACTGCGGCACAACTCGCCGAAGTACGGGTACATTACCAACACGCCGAAGCCCGGCTGGGCCAACACGAATTTCGTGGGCCGACTGAAGCAGGAACTAGACGTGCCGATGTACTGGACGTCCGACGTGAACGGCTCCGCTTATGGCGAGTACGTGATGTCCACGCTGTTCAATGAAAATATCGACTCGTTAGTTTACTTCACGATTGGGACCGGCGTGGGGGCCGGTGCCGTCATTAACGGGCATTTCGTCGGCAGCTTGGGGCATCCTGAAATGGGGCACGTGCGCTTGAAGCGCCACCCCGACGATTTGAATTTCGCCGGCATTTGCCCATTTCACGGGGATTGCTTGGAAGGTCTGGTCAGCGGACCCACGTTCGACGCGCGGCTGGGGAAACCCGGTAAGGACGTGCCGTTGACCGACCACGTTTGGGACATCATGGCTTACTACGTTGCACAAGCAGCTCTGCAAGTCACGTTGATGATGCGGCCCGATAAGATCGTCTTTGGTGGCGGTGTCGTCAGCGAGACCTTCTTGAAAAAGGTGCGGCACGAATTTGCTGAGTTATTGAATGATTATGTCAACGTCGGCAAGCTCACGGATTACATCGTGATGCCGGCCGTCAAAGACAATGGTTCAGCCACGCTAGGGGACTTTGCCTTAGCACTTAACGAGTACAACAAGTAAGAGAGGGAGAATTTTAACTTATGAAAGCCTTAGTTTTAACGGGAACCAAAAAGATGGAGATCCAAGACGTCGCCAAGCCAGAGGTTAAAGCCAACGAAGTATTGGTCAACACCGCTTACGCTGGCATCTGTGGGACTGACCGGGCCCTTTACGCCGGTTTGCCAGGGTCTGCTGACGCTGTGCCACCAATCGTGTTGGGCCATGAAAATTCCGGGATCGTTGCCGCTATCGGTAGTGACGTTACCAACGTGAAAGTCGGCGACCGGGTTACCGTTGACCCCAACATCTACTGTGGCCAATGCGAATACTGCCGGACCGACCGCCCAGAACTGTGTGACAACCTGTCCGCCGTTGGGGTGACCCGCGATGGTGGCTTGGAAGAATCCTTCACGGCACCTTCATCCGTCGTTTACCCAATTCCTGACAACGTGTCCTTAAAGGCCGCTGCCACGACTGAACCTATCTCTTGTGCGGTTCATGGCATGAGCTTACTGAGCGTTAAGCCTTACCAAAAGGCATTGGTCATCGGCGATGGTTTCATGGGGCAATTATTTGTGCAATTATTACAAGCTTACGGGGTGCACCAAGTTGATTTTGCCGGTATCGTGGACGAAAAATTAGCCTTCAACAAGGAAAAATTTGGCGTTACCAACACCTACAACACCACGCGTGACAGCATTCCTGCCGACTACGACGTTGTGATTGAAGCCGTGGGGTTGCCACAAACGCAAGAACAAGCCGTTGAAGCTACGAAGAAGGGCGCCCAAGTCCTGATGTTCGGTGTCGGGAAGCCAAATCAGACCTTCTCCATGAACACCTACGAAGTTTACCAAAAGCAATTGAAGATCCAAGGGGCCTTCATCAACCCCTACGCCTTCGAAGACGGGATCGCCCTGTTGTCCAGCGGTCAATTGGATGTGGAATCCTTGATCAGCCACGAAGTAAGTTTGGAACAAGTTGAGGATGTCTTAAACGGCAAGGTTGCTGGTGTCAGCAAGGCTGTCGTTAAAGTGAGCGACTAGTAAAGGTAAGGGATTATTGTGAAAGTTGAAGCAGCAAGCGATTTGAATACGGGTGCCGACGTTACGGTAAGTAACCAACGGACGATTTCCATGTCCAAGGCGATTGCCTACTTCGCACTGTCACTGGTCATCAACTCGGCCGGTAATGTGTTGACGTTGGTCACGAGCGCTAAGATTCACCCGTCCTTCTTGGGGGCGGCCTACTGGTCCGCAGCCGAAGCCAACTTGGGAACGGCCTTTCATTGGAACCTGTTTTGGGCGTTTCTGATCATGGGATTCTTGACGGCGGTGTTAAATGCCATCTTGATTCACCACTGGGATTGGAAACGAATCGCCGGCAACATGGTCTTCATGGTCCCGTTCTCTGCGTTGATTCAAGTGTTTGAGGACTTCTTTGATGGGAAATACCCGGCGTTGTTTGCCGGCCTTCCCGAGGCACGCAGTACGGGGATGGTCATCCTCTACGTCGCGCTGAACTTCTTAGGTGTCGCGTTTATCGCGGTCGCCATTTCCATTTACCAACGGGTCAACTTGGTGTTGCACCCGGCCGATGACTTGATGCAGATCCTGCGTTTCCGCTACTTTAAGGGGCAAGCGGCCAAAGCCATGTGGGCGTCTTACATTCCGCCGACCATCATGGCAATCATCGCTTTGGTCATCACGCGGCAATTTACCAACTTCGGGTTGGGGACGGTCTTTGCCTTCCTCGCTCAAGGTGGGATTACTGGGGTGGCCGACAAGGTGATCTTCCCGAAGCTGAAGCACCAGGCCGTTGACGTCGGACAAAAGATTGAATAGGAGCTAATGCAAAATGGCAGTTCAAGACTTTATTACTGGAATTCAACACGTGGGAATTCCCACGGCAGACTTAGACAAGACGATGGCGTTTTACGAATCGTTGGGCTTTGAGCGCGCTGGGTTATTTCCCAATGGCGACAACCGCTGTGCCTTCATGCGATTAGGCAATTTGACGATTGAAACCTGGGAAGGCGACCCGACCAACCCAACGGCCGGCGCCATCAACCACATCTCACTCAACACCACGGACGTCGACAAGGCCTTCGCCGCCGCTAAGGAACAGGGCTTAGACCTGGTCAACGACGAAATCCAATCCATCCCATCATTCTGGGACAAGGGCATTCGGTTCTTTAACATTTTGGGACCAAACCATGAGACGATTGAGTTTTGTGAGATTTTAAAATAAGAGTGTGGAGCAGGGCGCTAAGCTGGCGAGCATTAACGGCGCTAAGTGAATAACCCTGGGTTTGGGTTATTTGCTTAGCGGTGTTAAGCGGAACCAGCTGCCCTGCGGAACACGTTTCGGAGGCCGCCAGTTTCCGGATAGACAGGGCGAGAGCGGCCGCAACGCTCTGAGCGAACCTTACCAGCAAGGAGAATCCACCCTGGGCTTGGGAAATCTTCTTGGCTGGGTTAAGCGCAGGAGTCTGGCTCGCGGAACACGTTTCGGAGGCCGCCAGTTTCCGGGTAGACGGGGCGAGAGCTGCCTTTGCCTGAGCAAGTCTTTCTTGTCCATGCAAAAAGTCGCCCATCCACAATCAACAGCAACAACCTCACCAATCCTTTTCCAAGCACCTCATCAATCTTGTGAAAAGTACCGCCACTACCTTCGCGTGGCCGGATTGGCGAGTAAAGCAAAAACGAGCTACCCCAGCCAGGGTGGTTCGTTTTTTTTTCGAGAATTTTCCTGATAAGTTTTAGTGTACGGGATGAATTGGGGGATGACAAGCAGAGATGGAATCACTTGGAATTGGTTGATTGAGCGGATAATCTTGTGCTAAAAAGGTTGACGATGGCGTGATTATCATGCTATTCAGTCGCCTGGTATTGCGATATACTACCCCTAAAAGGAGCTGAAACACCATGCAAGCACCCCAAATTCCCACCGAAGCCCTGATTCCCCAGTCCTTCACGAGCATCACCCAAGCCGAAGACCACCTGTTGGCCCAGGTGGCTATGAAACAAGAAACCATCACGGAACAGCAGTTGGAACACCCGCTGATCGACCAGTCGACGTTATCGGGGATGGTGTTCATGGGCGACACCTTCAATCGTTTCGAGGTGACCGATACGCTGTTTCGCAACTGCACGCTGGTCAACTGTGATTTCACGGGTATTAGCCTGTTTCGCGTCCGGTTTGAAAACTGCAAGTTGGTCGGCACGACCCTGGATCACGGCACCCTAAAAGCCGTCACGTTTGTGGACTGTGACGGCTCATTGACGAATTTTAATGAAACCAAGCTGACCCAGGTCGCGTTTCAGCACAGCAAGCTCACGGAACTGAACTGCTGGGAAAGTACGCTGAAACAGTGCCAATTCACCGACTGCGACCTGAACCAGGCCGATTTTTCGGGCACCTCACTGAAACACCATGACCTGAGCACCTGCCGCTTTGAAACACTGCGGGTGTCCGACTGGGCGGTCCGTGACTGCCGGTTCAATGAAACGCAGGCGGCGTATTTGGCCCGGCTGTTCCTGGGAATTACGTTAGCGTGAAATGGTGGTCGCGGCCAGGCGAATTTCCTCCGGCAACAGGTCGGGGTCTTCAATCTTGGCGACCAGCCGATCGATGGCCGTTTGCCCCAGTTCGGCAATCGGCTGACGGGCGGTGACGATGGGCTGGGGGAGAAAGTCGAACCAGTCCTGGTCGTCAAAGCCGCCGAGTTGCAGGTGGGGGACGTCGAGGTCCGGGAGCTTGCGCAAGACGCTTTGCATGATGGTGTTGTCGGCAACGAACAGGCCGTCACATTTTTGATTGATCAATAGCTGGCGGGTCATCTGCTGGACGTTGCTGTTGTCCGTACGGGCGGTGGCTTCGATGGCCTCGTCCGGTTCGATGCCAGCCGCGGTCAGGGCCTCCTGGTAGCCAGTCAAACGTTCACTGGCGGTAAAGGACACTGCGCTGTTGATGATGCCGACGCGGGTCGCACCCTGGGCAATCAGTTGAGAGACGATGGCGCGAGTGCCCTGCACGTTGTCGACCAGGACCCGGTCGTAAGGCGCGTGATTGGGGGTCGGCGGCATGCGGTCCACGAAGACGGCCGGCGTCGGCCCTAAGATGGCGGCGTAGTCGGTGGGGCCACCGGCGCTGGTGATGATGACGCCGTCGACCTGTTTTTCTAATAACAAATTCAGACCGCTGGCTTCCTTGGCCAGGTTCTCATCCGTGTTGACCAAGATCACGTCGTAGCCCGCTCGCGACGCCGCGTCTTCGATGGCGCGACTCAGGTGGGTGAAGAAGGCATTGAGGATGTCGGGGATGATTAGCCCCAGGGTGTGCGTTTGCTGGACGCGAATGCTCCGGGCCAGGTCGTTGGGGTGGTAGCCCAGATTGCTGGCAATATTTTGAATCTTTTGACTCGTGTCACGTTTGACCCGCGGGCTGTGGCTTAACGCCCGTGAAACGGTCGCTTCTGAAACTCCCGCTGCTTTGGCAACATCTTTAATCGTAACTTTTCCGGTCAATGTCTTCACCTCATATAATTAATAATTGTTTATTAATATTAATAATCATGGTTATCGGCAACTTTTTGCTTACACAATTCATGGTAACGGTTTGATTTGACCGGTGCAACTAAATCTCTTGGCAAAAAATTTCAAAAAAGACTTGCGTTATCCCCCTACTTAATGATAAAATTTATTTCTGTTGGGTCAGTGATGACTACAATTCTTGGGCTATAGCCAAGTGGTAAGGCAACGGGTTTTGATCCCGTGATGCGCTGGTTCGAACCCAGCTAGCCCAATCGAATAGCTGAACGTGAATTCTCGTCATGGTGGCGAGAATTTTTTTGTGTCCGGTAGAAAGCGCTGCCATTTTCGTTTAGAATGGACCTAATGACCTGAAGAGGAGACAACGATAATGACAACGAAGATTATTCTAGACTGCGACCCCGGCCACGACGACGCCTTAGCCATGATGCTGGCACTGGCCAACCCAGAAATCGACCTGTTGGCCGTGACCACGTCGGCCGGAAACCAGACGCCGGAGAAGACGTTAAACAACGCTATGCGGCTCTTGACGCTGATGCACCACCAAGAGATCCCGGTGGCTGGCGGCAACCGCACACCGCTGTTAAAGCCGTTAGAAACGGCCGGCAACGTTCACGGTAAGAGTGGATTGGACGGTGCCGAGTTGCCTGACCCGGATTTTTCGGTCCAAGACTTGACCGCCATCGAATTGATGGCCCAAACCTTGCGACACAGCGCTGAACCGGTGACGCTGGTGGTGACCGGACCGATGACCAACCTGGCCCTGTTCTTGCGCGTTTATCCCGAGTTAAAAGCCAAAATCGCCCGTGTCGTCTTCATGGGCGGCGCCATGGGGCTGGGCAACTGGACACCTTCCGTTGAGTTCAACATCTACGTCGACCCGGAAGCCGCCAAGATCGTGCTCAACGCTGGCATTCCGTTGACGATGGCGCCCTTGAACGTCACTCACAAGGCGCAGATCTTAAAGCCAGAGATCGACGCTATCGGCCAAATCGACAATCCCGTGGCCCACGCCTTTTTCGGCCTGCTGAACTTCTTTGAGCTGTACCATGAAAATCCTAAATGGGGCTTCAAAGGCGCGCCACTACACGATCCGTGCACGATTGCCTGGTTGTTGCATCCAGAGATGTTCCACAGCGAATTGATGAACGTGGACGTCGAAACGCAGGGTGAACTGGTACGAGGCGAAACCGTTTGTGATTATTACGAACTGACCGGCAAGCCCAAGAATACCGACGTGCTCTTGGACCTCGACCGAGACGCCTTCATTCGGCTGATTACCACGTCTTTAGAAACATTTAACTAGCCACGTAAACCCTTGACCCATCAGTGACGGACCGCCGTTGCTGGTGGGCCTTTTGGTCGTCCTTGGAAAAACTTAAACAATTTCCCGTATACTGGAAGAACGAAATTTTTGTGTAGAGGTGAATATTGTGAGACAGAAAGCTTTTCCTGCCCACGAGGAGTTGATCTTCGGCAGTGGTTTGACCATGATTGCCGGGGCGCTCGATGCCTATTCCTATTTGGAACACGGCGCCGTCTTTGCGGGCTTGCAAACGGGGAATCTCATTTTACTGGGGATTAACTTCGGCCACTTACAATTGGCCCAAATGGGGCGGTATTTGACGGCGCTACTGGCCTTTGCCTTGGGCACGGCGGTGGCGCGGTTGTTGCAGCACTGGTTAGCCCAACGCCAGGTGAGCCCACAGAGCGTGGCGTTGTGGTTTGAGTTTGCTATTTTAATCGTTACCTTAATCACGACCAACGTGATTCCCGACTGGGCAGCCACCGCATTGCTGTCTCTGGCGGCGGCCGTGGAGTTGCAGGAATTTCGCCGCATCAAGGGGGCGCCGTTCACACCGCTGATGATGACTGGCAACCTGCGCACGGCCACGGAATCACTGGTCGACGGCCTGCGTTATCATGACCGAGAAGCTCGTGGCAGGGCCCGAGACACCTTCGCCGTGCTGGGCAGCTTCATCGCCGGCGCCGTTTTGGTTGCGGCCTTCAGCCACCTGTTGGCCGGCTACGCCATCTTAGTGCCCATCTTGCTGGTGGTCGCCTTGATTGCTTGGCTTTACCAGCAGAACCATCGGCGGCGGTGGAAACACTGAGACGGTGGGTAAATTTGGGCCTGACGGCTGACGATATTGGCAGAATTATCAATAGTTTTTGGGTATTCGAGGCGATATAATGGACCCACGAACGAAGGGCAGGTCATAATCTGAAACCAGTAAAGTTAGTTAAAAGCGGCGATTCATCTGCTTTTCGGCTCTCGAAAAGTGATTGTGACATAGGCGCAGATGATGAAACGGTTTTTGAAAAGAGCATTTCTCCGGATGGCAAAGAAGTGACCTTTAGAAAGGTCGATTCGGCTAGAGCAACCATCTTGGAAATCGCCAACGCGTTGTTCGATGAGCATGCGGACCTGACGCAGGCGCCTGGTTTCACCAATTTTAGGCTCAACCTTCAGTAAATCGCAATCCAACCCAAAAAACACCCCTGAGAAAAGTTCTCAGGGGTGTTTCACGTGGAACAAAAGTCTATTTTGTGGCGTCGAATTGGTAATCGGCACTGTAGAACGGTACCCGGTAAGCCCGGTAGGCGTAGGCCTTGTCCGCGGCACTCTTCATAGTGGCGTTGAAGACTTGCTTGCCTGACTTGGTGACTTCGATGACGTTACTTTGCGCACCATTGTGCTTGTAACCGAAGTCGATCAGCGTGTTGCCATTGGCTTGCCGTTCGGCGTAACCGATGACGTAGGTGAAGTTGTCCTTACCCAGGGACTTTCCGTAAGACCAGGTCGTCTTAATGGTCATGTCCTTGGCGTTGACGTGGTATTGCACGGCTTGGGAGTACTTCCCGGACGTCTTCTTGTTCCCGTTGGTGACGGCAATGTTGTTGTCGTACAACAGGAAGTCTTCGCTGTTGGCGGAGTTCTTGCCGCCGTTGTTCAGCAGGTAGATCCCGTGTTGACCACCGGTGACGACGGTGCCCTTGGCCGGCTTCAACAAGTAAGGGCGGTAAGCCTTAGGCCAAGTAGAAGCCTTCTTACCGGAGTAGATCCACTTGATGTGGTCGGTCTTGTAATCCAGCTTCATGATCATGTCTTGGTTCCGGCTGGAAATGACGATGGACTTGTCATTCTTGTCGTAGTCCACGGCATTTTGGTGGAGCCAGTCGATCTTGCCATCGGCACCCTTAGCGTACTTGGTCCACATGGACTTCGGTAGCAATTTCTTCATGTCGATGACCTTCACGATCTTACCAGTCTTGTGGGAAACCTCGACCATGGTGTCTTCCTTGTACTTGGACCCGTCGGAAACGGTGGCCAGGAAGTTGTGGTTCGGCAGTTCGACCAAGTCATGGTGAATGACCGTGGTTTCGCTGTTGGCCTTGGCAGCGGCCTTACTGATGCTGGCTGCATCGGAACTACTGGTGTTGGCCGCGAAACTGTATTCCTTGTAGACCCGACCCAAGTAGTCGGTTTCAATTAAATCGTTATAAACGTCGGAGTTGACGTCCTTTTTCGACAGCATCATGATGCGGCCACCCGACCACTGTTCAATCGTGTGTTGGGAGTAGTTGGTGCTGTACCACCGCACGGCGCCGTCCGCGTCAATGGCGAAGGGTTGTTTGGTCGTCCGGTTCATGATGGTCAGCTTGTTTTTGCCGATCTCCATCTTGGACTTGTCGACGTTTTTGGTCGTGATCGTGGCGTTGGCAACGTAAGTCGGTAATTTACCGGTCTGCATCTTCAGCGTCTTGGTGGTCGTCTTGCCATCCTTGTTGGTAGCGGTGATCTTCACCGTGTTGTTGGTGTCGGCGTACAGCCCCACAACGGGAACTTGGTGCGTTGTGGTGTAGCCACCCTTGACGGTGTTGGTGATGGACGTCTTATCCGACTTGCCAACGACCGTGTAGCTAACTTTTTCAGCGTCACTGGTCTTGAACGTGACTAACGCGGACAGCGGGGACGTCTTGTACGGGTTGACCTTGACGTAGGGGTTGTCCAACGTGTATTTACTGTTTTGTGCTGCTGCTTTATAGGTTGCGGTCAAACTCTTCTGACTGTCTTGGCGCGTCGTGATGATCTTGGTGTCCAAATTCTTCTTGATTTGAGCATCCGTCAACACGGACTTGTTCGTCTTGATCTTGTAACTCGCCGCCGATGAGCTTGACGAGCTCTTGGAACTAGAACAACCGGCCAAACCGACTGTCAGAACTGCCAGGGAGGCAATAGCAAGCGTTACCATCCGGGGGTGTTTGAATTGCAAATGAGCCATCTCCTTTAAAAATTGTCGAAAAAAAGGGGGAGTGGTCACTAAGACCAAGCTCCCCCAACTGCTATGTAACACTTAACAATATAACACTTTTGCCGAAGGAGCTTTGTTAATAAAAACTGACTTTTTTGTGAACAAGTTGTGAACTTTATGAATTCTACTATAACTAGTGGATTATCAAGTGTAATGTAAACGGTGACTGGTCTTTTTAAGCCAGAAATGAGGTTATCTAAGAAATTCTTATTTTCTGTTTAGAAAACCATCAGGACGTCAGGGTTAATCGAATGATATAACTAAAGGCGTATTAATTACGGGGCGACCCGTTAGAAGAGGTGAGACCGTGGCCGAACGGAAAAAACGGCGGTATTTACATGAGGTTGATCTCATGCGGGTCATGTTCATCGGTGGGGTGTTGCTCAATCACACCACGACGGCATTTGAGAACCGCTTGGTCGATACCACGAATAGTCAATTATTGTTAGAAGCGACCCACTTGGCCCTGCATTTTACGCGGATGGGCTTTATGTTCATGACCGGGTTAGTGTTGGTCCTGAATTATTACAACCGCGATCATCAGTGGTTACGATTTTGGAAAAAACGCTACATCAGTTCCGGGGTCCCCTACATTGCTTGGAACGCCATCATCATGATCGTCGCGACGTTGATTGCCAGCGGCGGCATCGATTGGCCGAAGTATTGGGCTCATTTGGGCAACGCGTTGCAGTATGGGAATGAGTATTACATGTACTATATTGTGGTTACCTTCCAGCTGTACCTGTTGTTCCCCGCGATCGTCTATATGTTTAAGAAACTTCCGGATCACCATTTCGCCATTATCGGCATTAGTGCCGGGGTGCAGCTGTTCTTGATCACGGGCATCAAATATTGGTTGCCCCACATCGACACCAGCAACTGGCTCTGGTGGTTCCGCGCGTATGGTAACAACGTCTTTGTCTACCAGTTCTACTTTGTGGTCGGGGGCTTTGTCGCCATTCACTACGACGATGTGGTCGCCTTTATTGAAAAGCACCACAAGTTCATCAACTGGATGGCCGGGTTGATGGCCATCGGTACGGTCTTCTTATTCTTCGGGGACCGCGACATCTTGCAGCTGAGTCGCAAGGCCATCTTCTCCGTGCACCAGCCGTTCATCTTCATTTACGACTGCTTTATGATTTTATTTGTTCTCTGGTTCGGTCTGCAGTACGCCAAGGCGCGCCAACACGGCTTACCAGACTGGCTAGACAACCTGATCCAAGCCTTCTCCAAGGTTTCCTTCGGGATCTACCTGTGTCAAAGTTTACCGATTTTTGCCTTAAATGCCATCTTGGCCCACATCAGCTTACCGGCATGGCTGCTATTACTCTTGCTGCCCGTTGGCTACCTGTTCGTGGCCGGTGGCGCTCTGCTGATTTCGTGGTTCTGCTTCAAGGTACCGCCATTTGGTATCCTGATTGGTCGGCCACAATGGCACCTGTTCTCGAAAGGAGCACGTTCACATGTCAAAAGTAACGCTTAAATTAACCAATCAATTAAAACAACATGCTAATGACCAGATCATTAAAGACGAGGCCCGCGACCAGTGGTACACCGGCGCGGAACTCGCGGCCGACGTCGACCAACTCGACGATCAACTGCGCGGCTTGCACGTGGGCCACGGCGACGTCATCTACGTGTGCTTGCCGAACTCGGGGATGTACCCCGTCTTGACGCAAGCCATCTGGGAAATCGGGGCCATCATGAACCCCGTTTCCGCCAACACGCCAGCGGCAGAAATGTTGGCTGACCTGAAGGAACACGACTACGCGGCGGTCATCGTGGCCGACGAACTGGTCGACGCTGTCTTGGCAGATCGGCAAACGCAACGCGCTGACTTGACGCTCAACACCGCCGATAAGTTGACGGTCATCCGGGACATGGCGGTTGCCGGCCACGTGGCTGCGACGCCGACCGAAGAGGACCTGGCGCTGATCTTGCACACGTCCGGGACCACCGGGAAGCCGAAGCGGGTGGGGTTGACCCACGACCTGATTCGTCACGGTGCCCAACACGACATCGACGCTCACCGGTTGACGGCCGCCGACACGACGCTGATCACCATGCCGATGTTCCACATCAACGCGCAGGTCGTTTCCGTCTTATCAACGCGCCTGTCCGACGGTAAAATGGTTATCACGCCTAAGTTCTCAGCCAGTCGTTTCTGGCCACAGGTCCAAAATAACGGCGTGACCTGGGCCTCCGTGGTACCAACCATCATCAACATCTTGTTGTTAAACGACAAGGCCAAGGCCGCTTACAACGACCAGACCCACTTGCGTTTCGTCCGGTGCTCGTCGTTCTCCTTGCCGCTAGAAAAGTTGACGGACTTCGAAGACACCTACCACACCCGCATCTTGGAAGGCTACGGCATGACCGAAACCGCCAGTCAATGCACGTTGAACCCATTTGACAAGCCGAAGGTCGGCTCCGTGGGCTTGCCGGTGGGTACCGACATGGCTATCTTGATCGACGGCGAATTCACCACGACGCCGGGACAATCCGGTGAGATTGCGGTGCGGGGCGATCACGTCATCAAATCTTACCTCGATCCGCACCCCGATTCCTTCAAGGACGGCTGGTTCTTGACCGGGGATCTGGGCTACTTCGACGACGATGGTTACCTTTACATCAACGGTCGGAAGAAGGATATCATCAGTGTGGGTGGCGAAAAGGTCGCCCCAGCCCGGGTGGAAAACGTCTTGAGTGAACTGGACTTCATTAAGGAAGTCACGGTCATTGGCACGCCTGACGACCTGTACGGTGAAGCCGTCACGGCGGTCGTCATCAGTCGGCCGAACAGCGGCAGCCAAGCGGATCAAGAACAGGCCATTTTCGACCAAGCCAAGAAGTCCTTGGCCGGCTACGAACAACCGAAGCACGTGCTGTTCGTTCGCGATTACCCGCGCAACGCCACGGGTAAGGTCTTGCGGCCGAAGTTACGGGACCTGGTCGTAAACGATCCGGTGAAATTAGGTGCTAGCGCATGAGTCGGACCAAGCGGACATTTTTAAAATGGCTGGTCGGTATCGTGCTGGTTCTGTGGGTCGGGGTCGCCTATTACGGCTACCGGCAAACGGACGGCGCCAAGAGCAGTCACACCAACGGATTAACCACGGTCACGGTCGGGTATCAAAAGGGAGATCCCTTTGATATCGCCAAGCAACGCGGCAAGCTGGTCAAGAAAATGAAGGCTAAGGGCTATCGCCTGGTTCTCAAGCAATTCCAAGACGGCAACGCGCTGATGCAGGCCCTGAAGTCCGGGAGTATCGACTATGCCCGGGCCGGGGATACGCCGCCCGTCACGGCCCAATCGGCCGGAACCAAGCTGGCCTATGTCGGCGTCGGGTCGACCAAGGCCAAGGGGTCCGGCATCCTGGTCAAGAAGAACAGCGGCATCGACTCGCTGAAGGACTTGAAGGGCAAGAAGATCGCCTATACCAAAGGGACCAGTTCGCAATACCTGCTGCTCCAGCTGCTGGTGAAGGCCGGTCTGGAAGTCAATGACGTAGATTGGGTCAACATGGACCAATCGGCGGCCAGTGTCGCCTTTGCTAAGGGTAAGATCGATGCTTGGGTCACCTGGGATCCGTACACGGCTCAAGCCGAGCTGACGCAAAATGCCAAGGCCTTGAGCAATGGGGTCGGTATGAGTAACAACCGGGACTACATTTTATCGATGCAATCCTACGCCAAGTCGCACAAGACCGTGTCGAAATATCTGGTCAAATACCTGGAAGACGACATGCGCTGGGCCGATACGCACCACAAGCAATTGACGACCATGCTCAGTAAGTCGCTGAAGCTGAAGAAGTCAGTGGTCAAGAAAATGGTTGACCGCCGCCGCTACAGCATTCGGGGCATGTACGCCAGCGTTATCAAGGAACAACAAGAAATGGCCGATAACTTCTATAAGAACGGCATTACAACCAAAAAAATTAATGTTAGCAGCGCTGTGACCTACCTGAAGTAGGGTCAGTTCGCTGGGACATGTGGGTCGCCAATCTGTGAGTTGGCGGCCCTTTTTGGCGTTGCCAAAAAGTGGCGTCTACTGGTACTAACGAAATTGGTGGGGCGTTTGTGCGGGGGATTTGGGAAAATTAAGGGATACTTAAGGGTATTTGGTGATTGGTGATGGTGGGATAAGGCGTAGCTGATGCAAGGAGGCAATGCGGTATAATGGGGCTATCTAATGAAGGAGTGGCGTAGGATGACAAAAATCGTAATAGCGGCGGATTCGTTTAAGGGCAGTGCAACCTCCCAAGAAGTGGCGACGTACTTAACCCGGGGCATTAAACAGGTGGCACCCACGGCCCAGGTCGAGGCGGTACCCATTGCGGACGGCGGCGAAGGGACGGTTACCAGTGTGTTGACCGCTGTTGGGGGCCAGGTCATGACGACGCCGATTCAAGGACCACTGGGCCAGCCCATGACGGCACATTGGGGCCTGCTGGCCGATCACGTGGCCATTTTAGAAGTCGCGGAGGGTGCCGGCATTACCCAAGTTTCCCGTGATCAGTTAGATCCACTGGCGACTACGAGTTATGGCGTCGGTCAGGTCATCCAAGCGGCTCTGGATGCGGGGGCGACGACGCTGTATCTGGGCCTCGGTGGCAGTGCCACCAACGATGGCGGTGTAGGCCTGGCTCAAGCCCTAGGTGCGCGATTTTACGATGACCAGCACGCGCTGATCGACCAGACTGGTGCGGCAGTGGGAAATATCAGGACCATTGACTTGAGTCAGCTTGATGCCCGACTGGCCGACACACAAATCATTGGTTTAACGGATGTGGCGAATCCATTGACTGGCCAGCAAGGCGCATCGGCCGTCTTTGGTCCCCAGAAGGGTGCGACGCCAGCCGTGGTTGCCCAACTCGATGCCGGGTTAGTAAACTTACAGCATCTGTGTCAAACGCAGTTGGGAACGGATTGGGGCGCGGTTCCCGGTGCTGGTGCCGCCGGGGGGATTGGTTTTGGGTTATTGGCCTTTTTGGGTGGTCGACTGGAACCGGGGATTCAGGAAATCTTGCGGTTGACCCACTTGGCGGAAAAAATCGCGACGGCGGACTTGGTCATCAGTGGGGAAGGCCAAATCGATGGCCAGTCACTGATGGGTAAAGCGCCAATCGGAATCGCACGGCTAGCCAAGCAGCAGGACAAGCCGGTCATTTTAGTAGCCGGTAGCGTCGGGAAAGACCTCGCGGCCGTATACGCCGCCGGGGTCGATCTGGTCCTGTCCTCGACCATGGCGCCGATGTCGGTTGCCCGGGCTATTGCCCAAACGCCTGAACTCTTGGCCCAGGCGGGAATGACGGCCATGCGAGCGTTCCTATTGGGAAAATAACCCGGGAAATAAATCGGTAATGGTGGGACATTACCAACTTAACCCGGGAAATAAATACATTTTCCTTGCTCATCACGCCGCGTCATCCACTATAACTAGACTCAGGAGGTGAGATTCATGTCCACTTACACGACGGGGGAATTAGCCAAACGCACCGGTATTTCCGTGCGAACGCTACAGTACTATGATCAAAAGGACCTGTTAAAACCCACGGCCACGAGTGAAGGCGGCCGCCGCATCTATACGGCAGACGATGCCGCGACGCTCAAGCTGATTTTATTGTTGAAGAGTATGGGCTTAAAGTTGGCGGCGATTCGGGAAATTTTGACCAGCGACAACGCCCAACCGGTGTTGGAGCTCCTGTTAGCGGAACAGGCCCAGCGGCTGGAACATGACCGTGACCAGGCGGTGGCGCAGCTGAAAACCGTGACGGCAGTCCGCAAGAGCCTGACCGGCGCGGCCGATTTACCCCTCAAATCCATTCAGGACATGGATCGACTAATGGCAAATCAGCGTGCTTTACGTCAAGTTCATTTACGCTTGGTGGGTGGTGGTCTGGTGATGGACGCCTTGGAGATTGCTGGGTTGGTCTATTCCTGGCTGACCGGCAACTGGTGGGTCTTTGGTGGCGCCATGCTCGTGGCCGTACTGGTGGCAATTGGCCTGACGCGTCACTACTTTTTGCAAGTGGCCTACACCTGTCCGCACTGCCACACGACCTTTCAACCGCGCTTCTGGCAAGCCTTTTGGGCCGGCCACAGTCCACGCACCCGCAAGCTGACCTGTCCGCACTGTGGTCAAACGGATTTTTGTGTGGAAACGATTGCCAAAGATGCCCTGAACCCCTAAACTGAAGCTAGTGACAGACTTCACAGAAGGGTGGAATTTTGATGAGTGAGCAACGAACCGTGCGGCTGATCTTGCCGCAATGGCAAGGTGGCGTCAATCCAGATTATTTGTTTGGGGCAGAATTGTTGGCGCAGGTCTTACCGCCAGACGACCAGGTCGAGACGATTCACGTGCCGGTGTCGACAAACTTGGCGGCCAGCCAAACGGCCACTGATGGCGTGGCTGGCAAGCCGGTGCTGTTACAGCAGATGGCCGAGACCAAGTCGATTTTAGACGTTAAGCAACCGGACCGCGTGATTACGGCCGGCGGAGATTGCTCTATCTCAGAAGCGCCTTTTGACTATCTCAGCGGCAAATACGGCGAGCGCCTGGGTGTGCTGTGGTTAGACGTGCACCCGGACATCGCCGACCCCAGCACGTCCCAACACGTGCACGAAATGGTGGTGGCTAACCTGTTGGGCAAGGGCGACCCTGACTTCAGCAAGGCCGTTGCCAACCCTATCTTGCCGCGGCAGCTGATGTACGGTGGTTTGGACCACGCGGCGTTGCGGCCGATGGATCAGGCCGTCGACGCGCTGGGAATTCGCTACGCCACGCCGGAAGACCTGGCCAGCGACAGTCAGTCGATTCTGGATTGGCTGGCAGCCGAACAATTGACACATCTGGCGGTCCATTTTGACCTCGATGTCTTGACACCGGCGGATTTCCGCTCGATTCTACCGGCCCAACCCCACACGGCTATCAGTGACTTCGGTGCTGCCGTTGGGCAAATGGCGCTGCGCCAAATCGTGCGGGTCATGCACGATGTCAGTCAACAGGCAGACATCGTGGGCTTCAGCATTGCCGAGCACATGCCGTGGGACGCGATTAACTTGCGGCATGCGTTGCGTGAGATCGCTATTTTTAAATAGCACCCAAAAAAGTCCCAGCCACCGGCGCAACCCGTGACTGGGACTTTTCATCGCAATTTTAAGATTCTGGTACCTTGTCGTGCAAGATGGCGTCGAGCACGTCTTCGGCGACCAGGCCGACTTGGCCGGCGTCGTGACGGTCGGCGGGGCCGTTGAATTCAGCGTAGTTGGTCTCGTGTTTCATGACCACGATGCGGTCCGCCATGCGGGCGGCTTCGTTGACGTCGTGGGTGACCAGGATGGTCGTGAGCTGTTGTTGCTCACAGATGCGCAGGATCAGGTCCTGCATTTTCCGCCGAGTCAAGGCGTCCAAGGCGCCCAGCGGTTCGTCGAGCAACAGGACTTGCGGATGCGACATCAAGGCGCGGGCCAGAGCGACCCGTTGCTTTTGCCCACCGGATAACTGGTTGGGGAACTGTTGGGCGTATTCGTCCAAGTCGACCAAGTGCAAGAGCTTCTTGGCTTCGGCCTGTTGTTGGGCGTCGTGGCTCTTAAACGACAGGTTGTCGAGCACCGTCATCCATGGCAACAGCCGGTCTTCTTGAAACATCACGCGAATGACGACTGCGGAGTCTTCGCGGGTCTGGTGATTGAACAGGACTTGGCCGCGCGTGGGCGTTTCCAAGCCGGCAATCATCCGCAGCAGGGTACTTTTCCCGCCACCACTCATGCCGACGAGGGCGAGAAATTCGCCAGGCTCGATGTTAAAGCTGACGTCGCCTAGCGCGGTGATTTGGCCGTAATCCTTGCCGATGTGGTCGATGGTAATTTCTGGTTTGGTGGTCATTAGTTATTGCTCCTTCCCAGCGTCTGCCAGTCGAGGAAGAGCGTTTCAAAACTCTTGGCGACCAGGTCAGAAATCTTCCCGAGGATGGCGTAGATCACGATACACAAGATGACCGTTTCCATGTCCACGAAGTCTTCGGCGTTGGTCGACATGTAGCCGATACCGGAGTTGGCGGAAATGGTTTCGGCCACAATCAGCGTGGTCCACATCACACCCAGGGCGTAGCGCACGCCGACCAGCACTTGTGGTAAGGCTGCGGGGAAGATAATCTTTTGAAATAGTTCACGTTTGGATAAATTGTAGGACTTACCCATTTCAATCAGGTCCGGGTCGACGTTACGAATCCCGTTGAAGGTGTTGATGTAGACCGGGAACATGGTCCCGATGGCCACCAGCGAGATCTTGGCGGATTCGTTGATCCCCAACCACAGGATGATCAGCGGGATCAGCGCCAAGTGGGGCACGTTGCGGACCATTTGGATGGAGGAATCGAACAGCAGGCGTGCCGTATTGGACATCCCGTTTAAAAAGCCCAGGATGAAGCCCAATCCACCACCAATCACCAACCCTAAGGTAGCCCGGTACAGACTGATACTCATGTTCTTAGGCAGTTCGCCCGTTTGCGTCAGCTTGACACCGTCCTTTAAGACGGCCCACGGTGACGGCAAGATGTTGGTCGACAGCCACCCTAGACTACTGCTGAGCTGCCAGATAACGACGACGAGCACGGGAATCAAAAATGGTAAGAACCCTTTAAATGAGAAGGACCGCGACTTCGGTTTTGGCGGAAGCGCGGGGGACAGGGCAACAGATTTTTGCATGAAAATGAGCCTCCTAGGCAATAATGACAAGTTTAAAGGGAGGCGGTGCCGATGACGACCGCCAGCCTACCCGTAGTTTACAAGTAATTTCGGGTCACAACTATTGCCGTTTTCTAAGTGTTAAATAAGAATTTCTTAGAAAGGTGGGATGGGCGGCTCGCTGGACCGTCATTGGGGCAGTGGTAGGTGTAATTTGGCGAAAAGTTTTCTAGCATCGAGCGATTGGCGCGTGGCCCGTGACACAAACAGTTGCTGGTGTTGGCGAACGTGCTGGGTGAGGGCAGCTGGTTGGGTGAGCAGGCGTAACTTGATTTCTTGATCGAGCGACTGTAGGACTAGGCCATTCTCAATGTTGGATAATGTACTAAAACTCATAGCCAACAACAACGCCGTTTCACGGAGCGTTAATCCCAGTCCCGCGCGGGCGGCCTTGATTTCTTCTGGGAACAAAAAGCCATATTGTTCCCGGTAAAGCTGATAATCAGTGTCAAAGTTCTGGTCAATCTGATCCAGCGGTTCCAGATAATTAGCGGTGTCGTTTAGGTCAGCACCGGCCGGGACCCAGTAATAGTGTGTATTTTCCAGTGGGTCACCGGCAATCATGGCAGTCTCTTGAACGGCGATGACGGTATAGGCAATCTCATTGCCGGTGATATCGGTTGACGTAATGTGGTTGATGATTTTCATGAGCGGCCTCTTTTCTAGGGATGGTAGAACCGATAATGCTCGTTACTGTAGAATAACATAGAATAACGATTGATGATGATTAAATACTCTTCAAAGATTGAAATTAGCTTTTACTCATTAATGCCAGACACTAGCACTGATGCAGCCGGACCCATCCTAGTTGTTCTTAGCGAGATCGATTTATTAGAAGGTAGTCGGCCAGCTAATAGTTATCACAGGCTAAGCAAATTGTTATTGGCATCGGTTCTGTAGCCGGAAGTTCGCCCAATATGAGTTCAGCCGTGGGAGTTGCCTTGGCGGCGCGATTCATGCCGCTTAGGCAACTGGCGTCTTTGAGACGTGAACTTCGGCTCAAAGCGAGGCCGAGACCGGGTTTCAGGCTCGGTCCGGTCCGCCCACCGCGTTCCAACTCATATTTGGCGAGCTGGAGGCGGCCAGTCCCCGCTATGAGAACTATCTCAGGTAGATAAATGCCACAACAAAAGCGGCCACGCCCCAATAGGTGTGACCGCTTAATCATTAATCTTTAGTGGAATACCCGCGCAATGCCCGCGACGTAGGAACGTTGTCCGTTCTTGATCGGTTGGACCATGATGCGTGGTGGCCAGCTTTCGATAACTTTGCCCTTACCTAAGTACAGGGCCACGTGCCAAATCGTGTGGGTCCCTGGTTGATAGTAGAAGACCAGGTCGCCGCGGCGTTTGTGACTGTAGGCCACGTGCTGGAACTTCTTGCTAGCCCAGAGGTTCCGTGAGTTCCATTCGTTGCCCGGGAAGGCGTGGTGAATGGCGCTCACTGGCTTGGGGTTGATGCCCCCAGCGTACAAGGCCTGCATGACCAGTCCAGAACAGTCCGTGCCGTAAATAGGTTTGGATGAGGAGCCAACCAAATATGGGTTGCCCTTGTACTTGTAGGCTTGCTTGATCATGGCTTCGACGTGTTCCTTGCGGCCATTCCAGGCGTGCGCACCCAGTGGGGCCACGTAGGAATCAATGCTGGTCCAGCTGGACTTGGAGAAGCCTAATTTGACCCAGGTCTTTTTGTTGACGGTTCCAGTGACCTTTAAGTGGTGCTTGCGTTGGAAATTCTTTACGGCGTAAACCGTCACAGAATTATATTTGTTATAACCGTTGGCCGTGCCTAAGCGGCGCATGATCTTCCAGGTCTTGATGCCTTCGTAGCCGCGCTTGACGGTGTAGCCGACCTTACCGTAAGGCTTGATCTGCTTGTAGTTGACTTGGTAGTACTTCTTGGGGTTTTGGTAGCCCTTGGTCTTGGCGACAAACGCCTTGTTGGCCGTGACGTACTTGCCGGTGTTGGTCTTCAAAACGGGGGCGTGACCCTTGACCGTCACAACCTTGGAAATCTTGGCATAGTGGCCCTTGTGAATCGTGGCCAAATGATGCTTCTTGGCAGCGTCCTTGTAGTAGGCGACCGTCTGCTTGACCCGAATGATACCGGGGTTCTTGGTGTAGTAGCTGGTCTTGGCTTGTGCAGAGGTGGTAACCCCAACGCTAGCTAAACCGGCAATGACGAGTAATGTGGTGAGCCAGGTTTTCTTCATGAGATTCGCTTCCTTAAATTTAATAACTCAGCGCCCGATAAGCGTCGTGCTTGCGGTGATTGTGCAAATTGGCCAACGTCATGCTAGTCTTTTTCTTGGTCCACGGGTCGTTGTAGTAGGCCCGCTTACTGCTGTAGCCGGACAACGTGATGGCGTGGTTGACGAAACCATCGACGCCCGCGACCCAAATGACAACGGGATGGCCTTGATTGATTTGGCCCTTCATCTTCTTAAATGAGGCGCCAGTCATATTCTTGGCCGAACCCAGGTGAGCTTTCACGGTCGACATGAGGCCCTTGGGATAGATCCACCAGCCGGACCGCGAGTAGGGACTGCCGACAAAGCCCTTGTTCGGGTTCGAACTGCGCGGCATTTCCTTAGCTAACGACATCTTGGTGACCTTGGCGCCGGCGTATTTCAGCATCATGGTCGTGGCCGTGATTTCACAACCGGTCGGTAGTTGTGGCCGTTGGGCAATCAGGGGAACATTCAGCCAGCGGTAAGACTTGACCGTCCCGTTGCGGTGAATCCAACCGGTCTGCGTGTGCTTGTAGGTAAATTTCAGCCAGGTGCCATCGGCCATGGTTTCCTCACGGGTGATGTGCACCTTCCGATTGGCGTAATGCCGCCCAGTCGAAATGGCCTTCATGTTCTTGGCCGAGGATTTGGCACCACCGGACTTGTAGACCTTGTAGTTATGCTTCTTATTGGCACCAATCTTGGTGTAGTAGTTGACGACCCGCTTGTTCAAAATCTTGCGATAAGTCGGTTTCGGTTTTGGCTTAGGCTTGGGTTTCGGCTTAGTCGTCGACTCGGACTCGGCGCTGGACTCAGATGATGCCGAGGATGACTCAGACTCTTGGCTGCTAGCATTCTGGTCGGTCGTGGTCGTTTGACTGGTCGTGGTCGCAGCACTGGATGACGCGGTTTTCGCGTACGCCAAGCCACTGGGAGCCGTGCCCAGCAAGAGGCCCAGACTGAGCGCAGCCAAGCCGCCAATTAACTTTTTCATAGAGGTGTCCACCTTTGTATGTAATGATGAGGTATAATATGCCTGTATAGATACCCTAACAAGGATTATTTTACCGCTTCCACAGCCGAAAAACAATGTGTCAGGCCACCTTTATATATCATTCACGAGCGGATAATCCGCCTGAATAATGGTTTTAACAAGGACAATTCTACCGCTGCTAGGGCAGAATTGCAATAGAACCTGGGCCGCAAATTGGCGTGATGGCGGCGTTTGACGTGATGATGGTCAGGCAGAATTCAGTGTGGTGTCGTGTGCAAGGCGCAATGGCTTTTCGGCAGTAAGACTCGTATGATTAAGGATGTTGTTAAAATAATTAATACATAGAAATTCGGAGGGATTAACGTGAAATGGTACACGCGAATCATCGCGGCTGGCTTAGTCACCCTGGCAGTCGGGAGTGTCGGCGGCGCAACACCGGCTCAGGCGAAAAAGCAGGCAAAAATCAGTAGCTGGGGCTGGCAATCGACGCCATGGGCGAAGCAATATGTCGTGACGAAGGGCCCGATTTATAAATCGTTAAATTTGAAGAAGAAGTCCAAGACCAAACAAAAAATCTTTTGGTCTGACACCATGTATACCTTAAAATTGACCAACGGGAAACACGTTAGCTATCGTCAGCTGGCTAAGAAGAACGGTCACCTAGTGGGTTACGTTGCCAAGAAGCATGTCAAAATTTTAAAGGATAGCGATCACCGGTCGGCGGCTTATCAGGCGAAGGTGAAAAAAGCCAAGAAGGCCAAAGCGGCTGAAAAGAAGGCCTTTACCGCCAGTGAACGCAAACAGATTGCGACGTACCGTAAGCAACTTAAACAGATTGCCAATACCACCAAGGGAATGTATGTGCAGAAGCCATCCGTAAAGGGCCACTTTGCTCCAGGTAAGTTGAGTGCCAAATACGTGAACGCGACGGTCGATTCGATTAACTTTTACCGTAAGATGTACGGCCTGTCACCCGTGACGGCCGATGCTGGGTGGAACACCGAGGCCCAATATGGTGCAGCGACGTTGGCTGCGGCAGGAAAAGGCCTGTCTCACGGGTTGGTCGGCCTCAACAGACCCAGTTTCGTGTCAAAGGCTGACTGGCAACGCGGGGCCGATGCGACGAATTCGAGTAATTTGAGTGAAGGATTAACTAAGCCATACGACAATATTTTAGGGTACGTAAACGATGGCAACAACATGACAAGCATGGTTCCGGGACACCGGGAGTGGATCTTGGGTGGTATCGCCAAAGTCGGCGTTGGTCAGGTCGGTGACTATAATGACTTGAAGGTCTTTGGTAGTCACGACGGTGATTATTCACCGTCAACGGTGGCCTTCCCTAAGGCAGGCGTCTTTCCGAAGCAGGCTGCAGCGGATACGGTTTGGTCCGTCTCATTTGACCATGATTTGGGATCAAATGCTGCGAAACCAACAGTTAAGGTGACGGATGATACGATCCATAAGAATGTTCATGTTTCTGAGGTGGGCATTAGTGGGGATGCTTACGGCTGGTTTGGGACCACGGTTTACTATGAACCGTCGTTTGTTAAAATTAAGCGGAACCATACCTACACGATTAAGATTAGCAACATTGCGCATCAGCAAGATGTGACTTACAAGACGAAACTGTTTGATTTGAAAGATTAATTGGAAAAAATGAATAGGTAACGGGCTTCATCAGCGGATTTTGAGCTGATGGGGCCCGTTTTTTTAAAAGCAATTTAGGAGAATCACTGGCAATAACGAAAAAAATATTTTTAGGATAACGTTTACCTAAGAAAATCAGTAGCACCAAGGAGTCCAGCCAACCTATGCGATTTAAAGCCGTAGTAATCCAGCGAAAAACGTTTGACAAGGATTGGGAAAACGTTTACCATAACCTCATGAAATCACCAGCTGGCTTTTGAACAAAGAAATGATGATGGAGGTCTCAGAAATGGCAGATAGAACAGTCATTGATTCAGCGGCGTTTGCCCGTGGATTTGCCAATGCGGCGACGCAGGCGGGGATTGCGACCAGTCAGATTACCCCGGCGGCCAAGAGTTACCTGTTAAGTTACCTCACGGCATTTTACCTGGCTAACGATTTTAACCAGGCGGAGGCCCAAAACTTCGCAATGAAAACGGTTAAGTTTAAAGATATGAGTTTTGAACAATTACTTGAGCGAGTCAGTCAGCTCAATAAGTACTGAGATGGAGGAAAAATCATGACAGTTATTTTAAATACGTGGGTGTTTGAAGCGTTGGTCAAGCAAGGAACGTCACAAGTCGCATTGACCCAGAAGGTGGCCGACCTGGGCGCCGATGGCATTGAGGTTCGGCGCGAATACTTCACGGACATCGCCCACGAGACCGTCGCTGTCGGTCAATTGGCTAAGAAGCTGGGCCTTGTCGTCAACTACAGTGTGCCCGACGAGGTCTTCTTGCCAGACGGACGGTTGAATCCACAACTGCCAACCTACTTTGCGGAAGGCCAGGCCATGGGCATTGCTAAAATCAAATTCAACACGGGCCACTTCGACCGCTTCACGGGTGACTTGGCGCAGGCATTAGGCCAGCTGCCACTCGACCAAATCGAGATGAACGTGGAAAATGACCAAACGCCGGTTTCTGGCACAGTGGCGGCGATTCAGGCCTTCTTGACAGCGGCACATCAGGCCACGACGGCCAACATCGGCTACGTCTACGACCTGGGCAACTGGGCCTTTACCCACGGGGATGCCGCCGCGGCTGCCCGCGCATTAGCGGCAGAAACGCATTACATTCATTTGAAAAATACCAGTGACCAAAATGGCCAGCTGCAGACGACAGCTGACCTGGATACGGGTATTTATGATTGGCGCCAATTGCTAAAGCTCCTGCCTCACGACGTTCACTTTGCCTTGGAATACCCAATGGCGACCGACGCCGAGATTACCCAGCAGTTACACTTGCTGCGGGCGGAAGTAGGTGATTAGCATGGGTTCAACGATTAGCGCCATCCTATTATTGCTGACGTTCGCTGGTTTCATCTATTACATCGTCAAGGGTGGCAACCTGATGATTGGCTTCTTCATCATGGCGATTCTCTGGGCCATCATCGGTCAGATTCCGGCGGACCAAGTGATTCAAAAGGTCTTCGCCGAACCCGCCTTGAACTACGGGCCGACCATCATCTACATTGTCTTCGGGTCTTGGTTCGGCCGGGTATTGGTCGACAGTGGGATTGCGCCAGCCATTTCCGAAGCCACCAATCAAGTGGGGAAAAAACGGCCATTGTTGGCCATTCTGCTAGTCATTATCGTCACGGCTTTCATCTTTGTTAGTGCTTACGGCGTGGGCTCTGTGATTGCTATTGGGGTGATTTTACTGCCCATCATGTTGTCGGTGGGTTTGCCTCGCGACATTGCGCTGTCGGCCTTCTCCATGGCCATCGGGGCACCGATGTACTTAAACGTCGTGCTTTACAACCAGATCAAGGCGTTCTTCCCCAAGGCCCAATACGGCGGGACTTATCTGGTCTTTGGAGTCTGCGCCACATTGGTACAATTGGTCGCCGTCATGATCTTTGTCTTCTGGCACCGTAAAAAGATCGACCCCAGCAAGGCCGACGAAAATCTGCGGATCATCGGCGCGGAGACCAAACAGGCTGCCGACGTGAAGGTCCCTAAGTTGGCCTTCATCGTGCCAATCGTCCCCGTCTTGATGAATATGTTATTCAAATGGGATGCGATTCCGGCACTGACGCTGGCCACCTTGCTGGCGATGCTGTTGACCGGCAAATTCAAGGGATATCAAAAATTTGTCACGTTCTTGAACAGCACCATCAAGCAGGCCATCAGCGATATTGCCGGTCTGATCATGTTCTTGATGGCTCTAATCATGTTCAGTGGGGCGGCATCCATGGATGCGGTGCGGTTCCGGCCGTTATTTGAAGCGGTATTGCCACACAACATGTTGGTCCTGGCCTTGGCCTTTGGGATTTTGGCACCGCTGGCGTTGTTCCGTGGACCATTTCACGTTTGGGGTGCCGGGGCTGCCACGGCGGCAGTTCTGTCTGGGATTGGCTTGTTCAGCGATGCCTTTCTCCTACCGCTGTTGTACGTGCCTACCTTGCTGGCCGTTTCCACCGACATTACCCAGTCTTGGAACGTCTGGGGACTGGACTATATGAAGGTTCAGACCAAGGACTTCCTGAAACACGGGGTACCCATCATGTGGGCCGTGTCGATTATTAACGAATTGCTAGTGTACTGCTTCTTCGGCTAAATATTTCGAAAAGAGGATAACTAAGATGAGTGAAATTTTAACGATGGGCGAACCAATTGTGACGTTTGCCTCCAAAGAACCGGATGTTTCCCTGCGTGACGCCCTGGAATTCCATAAAATTTTGGGTGGCGCTGAGCTGAACGTTGCGATTGGGGCCCAGCGGCTGGGTCATTCCGTGGACTACGTTTCTCAGGTAGGCGAAGAGCCCCTGGGCGACTACGTGATCAAGACCATCAAGTCCCATCACGTGGGAACGCGTTACATTAGCCGCGATTCGCAAAACTGGACGGCCTTTCAGCTGAAGGACCGCGTCACCCAAGGCAATCCGACCACGCACAACTACCGGCGCGCTTCCGCAGCGGCACACCTAACGCCAGCGGTCGTGGACCAAATTGATTTATCAGACGTCAAGGCGGCTCACATGTCTGGCATCTTCCCAGCCATTTCCGATACCGCAGAAGCCGCCTTTCGGACGCTCTTGCAACGGTTGGAAGACGCCGATATTTTGACGACCTTTGACCCGAACTTACGGCCAACGCTGTGGTCTAGTCATGAGAAGATGGTCGCCACGCTAAATGAACTCGCGGGGCACGCCGACATCGTGTTACCCGGGGTTGAAGAGGGGGAAATCCTCATGGGGTCCGCTGATCCGGAGACCATTGCGGACTTCTATTTGCAAGGTGCTCGGACCAAGGTGGTCATCGTCAAGGTCGGACCCGCGGGCGCCTTCGTCAAGCGTGATAACGGCGATAGTTATTTGGTCAAGGGCTTTAAGGTCGACAACGTGGCCGATACGGTTGGCGCCGGAGATGGGTTTGCCATGGGTGTCTTGACGGCATTACTAGAACACAAGTCCTTGAAGTCAGCCGTCATGCGCGGCAATGCGGTCGGGGCCTTGCAGGTGCAGACTTATGGCGATAACGACGGGTACCCGACTCCAGCAGAGTTACAGGCATTTTATCAAAGAGAAGGAGTGGCAGAAGCGTAATGGACTTACAAGTTGCAATTGACCGCGTCACCTTGGACCGAGCCGTGGAATTGGCTCGCCAGCTAGACGAACAGGTTGATATTATTGAGTTGGGAACGTCCTTGATCAAGGACTATGGTTTGGAACAGATTCACGCGCAGTTGCCGAAATTGCGGCACGCCAAGCTGTTATTGGATTTAAAGACGATTGACGAAGGCGAGTATGAATTTGACAAGGGTTTCGCAGTCGGTGATATTTTGACCGTGATGGGTGCGGCTTCGCCAGATACCCTGACCAGCGTCTACGAACTGACCCAGGCGCGGGGCAAGCAGATGTTCATCGACATGATGGAGATTACCGACGCCAAGACGGCCCAAATCGTGGACCATCCGGACGCCATCTACGGAATTCACCACGCTAAGGATTCACGGGCTGGTTTTGATGCGGCCGCAACGGTGGCAGATTTCCACGCCAAGTATCCGGCGGTCAAGCACATTTCTGTGGCCGGGGGTATCGACCTGGCAATGGCGCAAAAACTGGCGACGCAGGGCATTACCGAGTCCGTTATCGTCGGGAGCGCCATCGTCAAGACGGCCGATCCCGTGGCCGCTGCTCAAAAATTTATGGAGGTTATGCACTAATGACACTGATTGAACAAGTGACGCAAGAAGTAAATGAAGTCATGGGGATGATTGACGAAAGCCAATTAGACCAGGCAGAAAAGCTGATTCAAAAGGATAAACGCATCTTTGTACTGGGCGCGGGTCGGTCCGGCTTAATGGCCAAAGGGTTTGCGATGCGGTTGATGCACATCGGCTACACGGTCTTTGTGATTGGGGAAACGATTACCCCATCCGTTCAGGCAGGCGACGTGTTGTTGGCCGTTTCTGGTTCTGGTAAGACGGCTAGCATCCTGGAACTGGCAGAAAAGGCTGCGGCTAACGGGGTTACCGTCATTTCCGTCACCAGCCACGCCGATTCACCGCTGGGCAAGGTCGGCCAAGCCGTGATCGTGGTACCTGGTGCCACGAAGGGTGGGGATGGTGTGAAGTCCATTCAACTCCTGAGTACGCTATTTGATCAAAGCGTGCATTTGACGTTAGACGTTCTGTGTTTGAAGTTAAGTCGGCGTGACAACGTGTCGAACGCCTCGGCTGCGGCGACTCACAGTAATATGGAATAGAAATGACCACGCGGAAAACAACGGGCCTCGGTTCGTTGTTTTTTTGTTAAACGGAATTTTGCGCGGAACGGACAAACCATGCTAAACTAATGAATGATGTTACCCGATAAACGGGGTAATCGACATAAACTAACTTATTGGAGCGAACTAGGCGATGGCACGGAAAGCAAACAAAAATGCAAATATCAAGGATGTTGCGGCGTTGGCCGGCGTGTCGATTGCGACGGTTTCCCGCTTTCTCAACGGTAATCTGGGCCGCATGTCTAAGACTACGGCGGATAAGGTCCAAGACGCAATTACCAAGTTGAAATACGTGCCCAATTCGGTCGCGCGACAGATGATTACCCAGTCCAGCAAGCTGATTGCCGTGATGGTGGCCAACGTGGATGATTACTTCTCGACGGAACTCTTTAAAGGGATCAGTTCGATTTTGGAAAGCCAAGGCTACATCGGTGTTCTGTTGGATGCCAACGCGGATATTGAGCGGGAAAAGACCCTGTTACGGGCGATTGGCTCGCGCGGTTTTGACGGTCTGATTCTACAGTCCTTTAGTAATCCGCAAACGGTGCGGGAAATCTTGCACCAACAGATGCCCGTGGTCAGCGTTGACCGGGAAATGGACGCTTGCCCGTGGCCGCAAGTAATCACGGACAACTACGAAGCAGCCAAGGCGGCGACGACGTATTTTGAAAAGCAAGGGTACCAACACGTGGTCGTGGTCACGTCCGAACTGGCCCTTAGTCGGACGCGGCAGGAACGGTTTCGCGGGATTCAGGCGGCCGCCGACAACGTGGATGTGCTGGAGGTATCCGAAACATCCTACAACCACAGTGACGTGCACCAACGCCTGACGCAATTGATTACCAAGAGCGACCAGAAGACGGTGGTCTTTGCCCTAAAGGAACGTTGGTTGCTGGAATTCTTCCCCAATCTGATTGTGTCCGGTCTGATCGACAATCAAGACGTGACGGCCACCGGTTTTGCCGACACGGACTTCATTCGCCGGATGGAACCAAAGCTGACGTTGATTACCCAAAATCCCTTTTTAATGGGTGCCAGCTCGGCAGAACTCATGCTCCGACAACTGGCGGGTGAACAGGTCGCGCCGGATAAGATGATTATCCCGGCCAAATTACAGTAAGCAAAACGGTCACGCAAACATCTTCTGGATGCTGGTGTGGCCGTTCTTTTTGAATGAAGTTTAAATCAATTCCGCCCCCAGGCAAGTCTTGAAGTGGTTCAACGCCCAGGTGTGGCCGGCGGGGTCGAAGCTGGCCACGGCGTCTTGGGGGATGATGAGGCGGTAGCCCAGGTTGTAGGCATCCACGGCCGTGTGCAACACACAGATGTCTGTGCAAACACCGGTAAGGATCAGGGTGTCCACGTGGCGTTCGCGTAGGCGTAAATCGAGGTCGGTGCCCGCAAAGGAGCTGTAGCGGGTCTTATCAAATTGCCAGACGTCATCGGCGGACTGGTTAGTGGCGTACCACTCCTTGAGCGGCCCAAAGAGTTCCCGCCCCCAACTGCCGCGAACGTTGTGTTGTGGGAAAAGCTTGGTCTCGGGATGGTAAGGGTCGTTGGGCGTGTGGACGTCGGTTGGCAATAGAACCCAGCCGCCCTTTTCGTGAGTCTCCTCGGCCAATTGGACGATCTTAGGTGCCAAAGCTTGCCCCGGTTGTCCGCAGGTTAAGGCGCCCTGGTCCGCTACGAAATCATTGGTATAATCGATGATCAACAATGCTTGATTAGTCATGAAAATTCCCCCGTTTTCAGTCGTTTTCACTAGTATGCCGAAGCCGGGTGGGGAAGTCAACGGATTACGTTATTCGTTTTTTTAATAAGACTAACTGTGGTGTCGGGATGACCGGCAGGATTTGGTGTGGTAAAGCGTGAAAAAGTAAAGGCAACGGAGTCTTAACGGGTCTATAAGAATTGTAATACTAGTTAGTTTGTGAAGGTGTGGCCCCCTGTAACGGCTGCTATTATCAGAAAGTAACGACTATCAGGCTAATTAGATTAGTGCGAAATAACAATCAATACACTACAATGATTGTACACAAGTAGTTTTGCGGGCGGTGGCTGTCTTTCCCACGAGGTGGATGTTAATCCATTTTAATTTGAGTTACAATTATTAGGTAGGAAATAGATTAGGGGGTAATGAGATTGTTTAAAATCAACAGGAGAGGTGCCATTTGGCTGATGTTGCTGGGCGCTGTAACGGGGAGCATGGCCGTAACAAACGCATCAGCCATGAGTAAAGGGACTAAAAAGACCCTGACAATGCTAAAAAAGAGGGAAAACAAGAAAACAGCGACTAGTCGTCAGATTGATGCAGCGCTTGATCAAGTCGGTGTGAAGAATCTCAGTGCATTAATGCAAGACGATAATAATGGCGAGTTACCCACGGACTTGCCGGCGGCCTTGAGTACACACAAGCTGACGCGGGCAGTTAAGATTTCTGTCGGGGGTAAGAAGTCAGTGACGTTACCTAAAGGGTCCGTTGTATTGGGGAGCAAGTACACTTTGAATCCAGACTTCCCCAGTCGCTTCGGCATTGCAATTGAAAATCTTAGTAAGAAGAATCAGAAGCGGGTTTTTAAATCATTGAGTAAAGTACAGCCAAGCGCCTACTTCGTTCTTGAAGGGAAGAATCAGACTGCTGTTGGTCCATACACCAAGAAGACGGCTTTTTCATACCGGGGTGTTCAAAATCTACCGGACTTGCAGAGTAAAAATTTGCAATCGTACTTTGACGGCGACCGTACTGGAAATCCATTTTTAACGGTTACCGCTGATAACTACTTGAACGACTACACGAACTACCGGAGTAAGTCGGGGAAAGTCAATTACAGCAAGTACTCGCAGTCAGTCAAAATCAAAAAGCTCAAGCGCGGTAAGACCAACTTTACCTATTACCTGGCCAAGCCAATGAAGGGCTTCGGCGCTAAGAAGGTTCGCGTCGGCAAGGCATACCAATACAAGTTGAAAGTCTCCTTAGGCCATGTTTTCAGAAGCTATGATAACTATAATTTGGATCCGGGCGGCTACAGAATAACAGTCAAGGTTGGCAAGAAGAGCTTTTATGTTAACCTGGGGAATATCGCTGAAACGTACATTGGCAACGCGAAGAACGACCAGTATGTTGAGAATGCGGTTAAGCCGGCGGACGCGCAAAAGTACATTGCCAATTTGCAGTAGCTGATTTTAGCGCAAAGGGGACTTGAATGAACGGATGAGGAGAGTGAACCGCTATGGCTAAGAACGCGTACACTGAGGCACGAGCCAAGGCCAATAAAGAGTGGAACGAAAAGAATAAAGACAGAATGCGGTATCTAAGTGCCAGATCAAGTGCACGTAGTTTTATTCGCAATAAGGCCACCCAGGAGGATCTGCAAGAACTCAGAGAACTCATTAAGCAACGAGAAACGGTTCTAGACGAGCAACAATGATAGATTAGGGGGTAATGTGATTGTTTAAAATCAGCAGAAGAGGTGCCATTTGGCTGATGTTGCTGGCTGTGGCTACGGGGATTGGTCTACTGCAATCGGAGACGCAAGCAAGTGCCAAAATAACCGCATCCTATCCATGGAAGTACGGGTTGAAGAAGAATTATTCCTGGAAGCAGCCCAAAGATGCCGCACCAGTTTATTACACCAAGGTCAAGCAGACGCAGAAGTCCGCGTACATTTGGAATAAGAAGTTCACTAAGAAAACGCACAATCTGAAGAACTTTCCTTACCACACTTGGTACGTTCAGCAATCCTTTAAACGCAACGGGAAGGTCTACTACAAAGTGTACGGCGGCAAGGTATCTGGGTACGTTTGGCACGGCTACCTAACGCCAGCGATTTCCAGGGATTTGCCATCTTTCACTTCGAATAAGGCGTATGTTAAATACCTAAAGACGAACCCATCGCAGAAGCTATCGCGAGCGCTCTTAAAGTACTTTCCGAACGCGACGGTTGACCTGACGTTAACCAGACACGCTGCGGGTCAATACGTTAACAGCCAGGCCACGCCGTTGAAAGGCTACCAGGCCATGACGCTGAAAGACTACCAGCACGTGATTGATTTAACCAAGTTACACTTTAAAGTGACCACGTCGCGGACAATCACTGATACCTATGTTCAGGATGCGCTGATGGATCCGGTGTTGACCAGCAACGCGAAGAAGGCTAAGCAAGTCAACAAGATCTTAGTCAAAAACGGCTACACGCAAAAGAAAATTGCCAGCTTGATCAACCAAGGCTATAAGCTGGGCATTTACATGAATGATAATACCGGCGTTAGTGCGGCTAAGAGCGGCTATCCGTGGACGATCAATACAGCTTTCAATGTTCAAAACGATTATGGCCTGTGCTTGGCCAAGTAAGTTAGCCGACGAGCAGCAAAATAAAGTCAAAATTTACAGTAGAATAGTTACCAGCAAGCGCCTCACGCCAACCCGTGAGGCGCTTTTCACATCCTCAATCATTTTTCACCTTGACAACCGCTACCCGCTATCGTATATTATTAGTGAATTGATATTATACGCGATATAGTATCAGAAAAGGAGGCAGTCACATGGCCATTCAGGTACCAACAGAGTTGTTAGACGGCAGTGTGCTGGGGCTACTGACGCGCGAAGACCATTACGGTTACACGCTGACCCAAGAAGTGCGGGCGCTGATTCCCATTTCCGAGTCGACCCTGTACCCGGTCTTACGCCGATTGAAGAAAAATGGCTGGTTGGAGACCTACGACGAACCCTTTCAGGGCCGCAATCGCCGTTACTACCGGCTGACCGCCAGTGGCCGGGAGCGACTCGCGGAGATTCAAGCAGAGTGGCAAGACTTTAACCAGGCCATCACCAAGTTATTAGGGGGCAACCAAGATGAATGATTACATTCAGGCCGTGCAACGCTTACTCGGCCAGCTAACGACGGCGGAACAACAAGAAGTCGTCGAATACTATCGGGAATACTTATTGGACGCAGGCATCACGACCTACGAACAGGCCGTCGACGAGCTGGGCACCCCCCGGTCGCTGGCGCGCAAGGTCCTGGCGGATTATTCTATCAAACTCACGGAACAAGACCAAGGCGACACCGCGCAATCACGGTCGTCCGTCCAGGCGACCAAGGCCAACGTGAAGACGGTCTGGCTGATCATCTTAGCGTTGTTGTCGACGCCGGTGACGATTCCGATTTTGATCGTAATTGGCGCGCTATTCATCGCGTTTGCAGCGGTCGTGTTTAGTCTACTGGTTGCGGCGTTGGCTGTCTTTTTAAGTATCATCTTAGTCGGCGTCGCTGGCGTGGTCGTCGGCATCGCCACCATTTGGCAGGCGCCGTGGACCGGAATCTTTTACCTGGGCGTCGGCCTGGCGGCATTAGGGGCCAGTTGGATTGGTTGGCTCCTGTTGAAATGGTTGGGGAGCAAGATTGCCTGGGCGTTAACCTGGGCGGCCAAGAAGATTTACAACCGCTTCATTCCACGGAGTCGGGCAGAACGGGGGCGTAAACAATGAAACGAACGACAAAAATTGCCATCATCTTACTGGTCCTGGGGGCCATTTTAATGGGTATCGGCTGGCTCAATCACGGCAACAAGGGCATCGCGTGGTCCAGTCAGGCGCGGCGCTTTGAGGTGATTCGCCACAGCACGACAAGTTATCAACCGGCGGCCTACGACAAGATCGTGATTGACGCGCACGCCCCGGTGACTATCGAAGCGGGAGAGACCAATCGCGTGCGGATCAGTCGCTTCGGCGATACCCAAGGACAATTGCGGACCAAGGTGGACCACGGCACGTTGACGGTTAGTGGCAGCAACGCGACCGAACACCTCAGCAACACCATCTTTGGCTTTAGCGACAGCGATTACCGACAAGGCGTGCTGATCACCGTGCCACGCGATCAAAAGCTGGCGGCGGTTACCGTCAAACACGGCTGGTCCGTATCAATGCAATCGCTACGGGCCAAACGCCTTGACGCGCGTATCAGTGATGACCTGCATCTCTACGACGTCACGGTGGATCGTGATGTGGACGTGCAATCCAGCAACGGCGACGTGTGGGTCAACAATTTGCGCGCTCGGCAATTGACGCTGCGGGCCGAAAATGGCGACGTGGGCCTGAACAATAGTCGCTTGACCAGCCAGCACAATCAAGTGTCTGCGGCCAACGGCGACCTGCGGGTAATCAAGAACACCCTTGGTGGCGGTCAACTCCAAGCGGATGACGGGGATATCCACCTGTTGAACAACCGCCTGGACCGCCTGTTGACGGCCAAGACGGCTGATGGCGACATCACCGCTCACGTGGCACCGTCGGCCGGGGTCAAGGCCACGGTCAAGGATCCCGATATGGGTGACATCAAGGTCTTCGGCAAGGTCCACAACAGCGGTTACCAGCGCCATCCCAAGGCCGCTGCCCAGTATCGCTTGGCGTCAGCAGACGGGGATGTGACGGTCAGTGCGGAGTAGTGGGGATTTTAGAAGATGAGTTGAGAGGCGATTTCGTTGGGAGGCGAAGTCGCCTTTTTGAGTACGGTAGAAAAGCAGTCGTTGGCAGAATCTTTGCTTGTGATAAAGACTGATTTGACGGGTAACCGCCTGCTCGAGACGTTAACGTCAAGATTGCTCTTTGGTCGGCCACTTACGGTGACGGAGATTATATTTCAGACGATGCAATCATACACGTGGTGTCTTGTATACAGTAAAGCACGTGTACTTTCTGACTTGCGGTCGTTAGTCACAATGGTTTCGGTAGCTATCAGCTGGCCGACGACACGTTATGTTCAGAAAAAAAGATATCCAACACAATGCCCAACGGCTACTTGATCGCGGTTGGAAAGGTTTTAGACGAAAGTCCTTTTTTACTAGATGTAATCATGGACAGATTTCCCATCTTGATTAAAATTTCACTAGTTTTAATCTGAATAATCGGGATGGCGGTGCTGATAGTTTTGTATATTTGAGATAAAAAGATGATTTCTATTCAGAACTGACCGCGCAGCAAGGCTAAACAATTGAGCTTGTTTTTAACGTAAACGTTTAATTATTTTTAAAAATACGTGGCCTGCTGATCAGTTTTGTAATGCAGCAGGGATCAGCTGATGTAGATGGAACGGCATAAAATCCGATTCGTGATAGTAAACGGGAAGTTCGTGATATTGAAGGAGCTGCGAAGAAAACTTAACGATAAGCATTTTCCGTAAAAAAAGAACATTCAACTTGAAAATCAAGAGTATATAAGTCGGGTAATAAGGAAGAAGCAATGAGGAATGTGCACAAACGATTACATGAGTAACATTCAACAATAAGTTAATATTTACATGTTGAACATTTGCTGAATTAATACTATAATTTCTGTATTATATTTAGAAGTAATTTTATGATTGTTTTCAAACTAACCCGAAGAGCCTATTTTGGTCATTGGCTTTGAGCAATGGGACGCTAGCCAACCACTTGAGTTCCTGCAGGAAGAGTCTGAGTGGAAATTTATAGTGATAATCTAGTCCTGCAATGTTAGTGGTCAACTTATTTAATGATTTGACAATGCTACAGCTAAAAAACGATGCCAATTAAGCGGCTCTGGTCGTGAAGAACGGCATGGTTTTGAGCTATAGACAATACGGGGGATTTTTATGACAGATTACAGTGAAGCGTATTCAAAGACTCTTGCGAATATTAACGGTCGAATGGAAGACCTACGTAAGACGTTGCTGTCTCTTCAAAATACATTAAATTTACCAAAGGTTCTTCGACCACAACTGCATCCTTACCTCTTCGACGACAAGCTGACCAGAAGTCAGGCATGTGATTTGTACATAGAGTCTCAAACGAAATTAGATTATTTATTTAAGTTACTGCTGTTTATCGAGCGCGACCAATATGGCGCATTAGCGGAAGGATTCACGGACTTTTTTGATAAACGGGATTTGTATTGGTGGCAGAGTGCTTTGAGCCTGCAGGGGAGTCCCCAATACTTAGAACATGAAATTATTGCGCCTGAATACTACGAACTGGCGCAAGAGCAAGCGGTGGCTGATTCTTGACAGTCGGCCAGGATAGTCATTGCGGATTTTAGAGGATACGAGAGGAGAAGTTAAGTCTTGAAACAAAAAATGGCAAATCAAGGGTTCAAGAAAAACTTTATTCTGTACAAAGGACATACGGGTTGGAAAGTAAAGACACGACTCTTTGGGAGCCTAGTGGTGGCCTTATCGGCGGTAACTTTGGCCGAGGGGAGTGGGTCAGTGGATGCGCATGCAGCGACCGAGGATTCAACCGCAACTGGTCAGATGACTAAGACGGTGAAAGACTCAGAAAAGCCGTCATCACAAGTAGCCTTGCGGTCAAGCGTGAAGTCAAGTGCAGCTCCGGTTGCGCCAGCTAGCCAGGAATCAGATGAAAACTTAAATCCGGATACGGCACCCGATGACGACGCAGCTAAAGATGCGACCAAGCAGCCGGTCTCTGAGAGTGAACCACTGACGCCAACTATACCAGAACCCTCAGCAGCAGATGACTCGACGAACGGAACATCTGAGGACAAGACTTCGGATAGTAGCAGTCAGTACCCAGTTCTTTCACAGGATGGGACGACTGAAATTGGTGTCGACAATACCGAGGTTCATTTGACAGCTGACCAGATTGCCGATCATTTTACGGCGACGGTCGTGGATCGGGATAATAACGATAAAAACGTTAATCCAACTAAAAACACGCATGTCCAAACGATTGGCAAAGACGGCAGTGTTGCGTTGACATCAAATGATGCCCATGATGTTTATTCACAGTACGGCACTAAAACCTCCATAACGGGGCATCAAGTTGCCCACGTTTCATTTGAACATGAAATTGACTTTGGCCACGACTTTTCGTTGTCAGGTGCGTTAGGAATTGGGACCAAGACTAGTGGTGGTGCTGACAGTGTCGGGGTTGTTTTTGCCCCTGGTAACCCAGAGAAAGCCACTGAGGGTGGTTCCGGTGGTGATTTGGGTATTGGTGGCCTGGCCAACGCCTTTGGCTTCGTTTTTGACGAATATCCTAATTCGGATAAGAATGATCCGTCTACACCTTATTTTGGTTGGCGAACGACTGACAGCAATGGTAATTTGCAACGCGTAGCGAGCTCCAGTGAGTGGATGTTAGCAAGTAGGCTTAACTTAAACAACCGGTCGACGAATCCGTTAAACGATTTTACGATGGATTATAATGCGGCCAAAAAGACGTTGACAGTTACGCTTGGTGGTCAGACGTTTGTGCGACAAATTTCGGATACGAGCCAAGGTTATTCCATCTCGATTGCTGCTTCTACCGGTGGGAGCCAGAACGATTACTCTGCACGGATCGACCAATTTACCTATACGCCCAAGACAATGCCATTAGATTATCAAATGGTGGATAGCGCCGATCAGGGAGCCTTACTTGATCAGGCAAAAGTACAAGCAATCGCCAATGTTGGGGATACGGTTTCGGTTTTTTCCACGCAAGCAGCAGCGGCAAGAGCGGTTGCAGCGGGATTAGTCGATCCTAATTTGATTGCCATTTTGCCGACTGATAGTGCCGGCAACGTGTATGTCATTGATGGCGCTCAGACCCCTAGCAGTACGGGAACGGCTAAGACAATTGACAATTCGGGCGTTGCTGATAATACGTACTACAGTTATACGGTCCAAGATAGAGATGACCAGTCAGTGACGATTCCCGTGCGGTTAGCCTTTAAAGCTAAGGTGACCCCGGTTGATTCGAAGACTGGACAACCTATTGCAGGCTTAGATCCAGTAACGGTGGTCGCAGTGGATGGGGAGCCAACTTTAGTGCAAATACCAGGGTATACGCCAACAAAGGTCACTTTGGCTGCACCAGAGGCTGGCGAAGAAGTTGCCGATGATAAATTACCGATTGATCAAGGGTCAACGAATACGGGAACGGATACGACAACGACCAATGACACAGCCACACCAATTAGCCATTACTATGTCGGCACTGGCCAGACAGTTGATGGCCAGACGGTGACGACCGGGACAGTCATGGCTGGGACAGGGCAGTCCGTTTCCGATAACTTCAATCAACAGCCATTAGTTGATTCAAACGGTCAGGCCGTTACCAGTGGTGGTAAAACGATTACTAGTAGTGATTACTATTGGTCTACGACTGGCAACGCCGGCGCTACAGATTCAACGGATGAAGCCAATCCACAAGCCGGTGGGAGTTTACTCTTACCAACGACCAGTACTTTAGATTATTGGGAAGCACAAGCAACGGATAACCAGACAAAAGCGGATACTTATAAAACGCAAGCACAGCAGATGTACGATAAATTCATGGAAATTACTGGTCTGACACAGGCGCAAAAAGATGATGCGCAAGCCTTACTGCAATCGGTCAGTGATATTTATACCAACATTTCTGTAGCCAATGGGGAAGCCAAAGCGGATTTTGAAGCCGCTAAGGGTGCCACGGCAGCGAACGATATTTATGAAGACGGCCAAAATGGTTATGCTTCATTGGAAAAAGTTCAAAACCTGCTGGTATCGTTTGAAGCTGATTTGACAAATTTGGATAATAACAATACAGATGCGGCAAGCAGTTTGGCAACGTTCGAATCTTGGAGTGAAGATTATGGCAGTCCGATTACGATTCCAGCTGATGTCGTCAGCTTCGGCCCTGATTTCTGGACTAACGGAACAGAGACATCAGCTGATTTTAACAATCCTGACTACTATGCCTTTTACAGTACTGATGCGGCTGACGGGACCCCAGTTACCCCCAAGGCAGTTGGCAACTATTTCTTTAAATTGACTGATGCTGGGCGAGCTTATTTAAAGAGCTTGAACCCCAATAACGACAAGATCGGGCTTTATGTCTCAGCGATGCTGACAATCAAGCCGGTGGAAACTGCAGCAACTGTTGACGCAGCTACGGTTGAATATGGCGGTGGTCATGCGGCTGACGGTACGGTGGGTACTTGGCCAGCTTTCACGGGTAGTCTAGGTACGGCCGATGCAGACCACACTGTAAGTTCGGCTGATTTTGAAGTTGTCGATGGAAGTGGCAATGTCGTTACCGACATTACCAAGTTACAAGCCAATGGTAATTACACGATTCGCTATACGCAGAAAGCTCAAGCTGAATTAGCCAAAGACCAGAACTATACGTTCACGTCATTTGGTACAGCTAAGCTGACGGTTACGCCGCGTCAGATTATGGTAACTGCGAACAATCACGGTAAGACTTTTGGTACGGCTGGTGATCCTATACTTGATTTGACTAGTGATTCCGCAAATGGCCTGGTGAATGGCGATACGCTCGATTCACTTGGTGTGATTTTGACCCGTGCTGCTGGCGAAAATGCCGGTACTTATGACATTACTGAAGGTGAGAGTTCGCAGCTTAACAGTAATTATAAGATTACGGTCAACAAAGGGACTTTCACGATTGCCCGCTTGCCAGTGACGGTGCAGGCCAAGGACCTGTCGAAAACGTATGGTGATGATGACCCACAACTGGTATTAGTTGATACACTTGTTGATGGGCATCAATTAACCGATAAGGACTTTACGTTGAGCCGAGATGTGGGTGAATCAGTCGGAACTTACAAAATTACAGGATCAGATGTTGCGACGTCTAACTATAATGTGACGGTGAAAGATGGAACGTTTACGATAACTAAACGGGCGATTACCGTTCAGATTGATAATCAGAGTAAAACCTATGATGGTACGGCTTCAACCGATCAGGATTTGACGTGGGAGATTGTTTCTCAAGAAGGCCTAACTAAGAACGATACCCGCGATATGCTAAACGTTAGTTTGCAGCGGCAGGCTGGTGAAGAAGTTGGTCACTATGCTATTACGGGAACATTTGATAATCCTAATTATGATGTTCGGTTTATCGATGGAACGCTCTTGATTAATCCGCGGGTGGTTACAGTCACAGTTGATCCTCAAGAGAAGATCTATGGCGAAGCAGACCCAACATTGACCTGTCAATTATCTGATGGTTCAACGCTTGCAGCTGGTCAAAAATTATCAGACTTATTAACGTTGACGCGTGATTCTGGAGAAGACGTTGGGACTTATACGATTAGCGGAGCTTCCAAGAGTAATAATTATACTTTTGTAATAGCAACAGCTAAACTGACCATTAACAAACGAGCCATCGTGATTCAGGTAGACAACCAGCGTAAAGTTTATGGGGAAGACGATCCACAATTGACATGGCAGGTTTCGGGCGCAACGCCATTGCTAGCTAAGAATTTACCATCAGATTTGCAGGTTACCTTACAGAGACAGTCAGGTGAAAACGTTGGCCGTTACATGATTAGTGGCTCCGCAAATTCTAAGAACTATGACATTAGCATTGATAGTGGCACGCTTCTAATTGATCCACGACCAGTCACCGTCACTATTGACAATCAAACAAAAGTCTATGGAGACGCTAATCCTGAGTTGACGTGGCAAGTAAGTACGCAAACGCCTTTACCACAAACGCAGCAGCCAGCCGATTTACAGTTGCAGTTGAGCTGTGGAACTGCTAGAAATGTCGGCACCTATGTCATTTCGGGAGCAACAACGAATGCCAACTATGCAGTCACCATTAAAAATGGTGTTTTAACGGTGACTAAGCGGCCGGTAACAGTTACCGCCGATAGTCCACATAAGATCTATGGCGACAGTGATCCCACTTTAAGTCTGACGAAGACTAGCGACCAAGTACTAGTTAATGGTGATTCGGAGCAAGCTTTGGGGGTCACGTTAACCCGTCAGGCTGGAGAAAATGTTGGTTCCTACGCGATTAGTGGTTCGGCAGACAGCCAAAACTACCAGGTTACGGTTAATCCTGGACAATTAAACATTGATAGACGCGAAATTAGCGTTCAAGTGGTCGATCAGACGATGTACGCAGGTCACCAGGATCCTGAAAATCAAGCTAAGTTGGTTAATGGGACTTTGATTAATGGGGAGTCACTTTCCGAATTAGATTTGCATTATGTGGAACCAGATAGTAAGGAGGTTGGGACTTACACGATTGGCGCAACGGCCAACAATTCAAACTATGCGGTGAAAATTTTTCTTGGTCAACTGAAGGTCTTAGGACGCGATGTTGATTCAGCTGGTAACGTAACGGTTACTGAGAAAGATTCAACTGGGAATGTCACTAAGGTTATCAAGAAGTGGAATGATGGGAGTATCACCACATACACCTATAATCCAACGAATCCAACGACTGGTGAGCGAGAGGTCACGGAACAACAAGCGGATGGCAAAATTGTTAGTGACAAGTCGTTTGACCCTGGTGATTCGAGTGTGACCTTACCAGATGGTAATGGTGGTACAATCGTGGTTAAGATTGATAAATCTGATACGCAGCCAACGATTACGCACTATCCAGCTAGTCACAATGTGGTTGTTGACACACCAACCGATGAATCTACGAGTGAGCCTGAGAAACCCGTGACGATTACCAAACAATGGCCGGATGGCAGTAAGATAATTTATACCTATGATCCCGTAACGACTAAACGACTCATTCGTGAACTGAGAAATGGTTATCTTATTGAACAACAAGCCGTTGCTCCCGGCTCCTTGCGTACAATTTTGTCAGATAATAATGGTGGCGTTATTATTGTTCAATTTGATAAGTCTGGGACAGTCCCATTCTTTACCCGACAAACTGCTAATGAAATGAATGATCGCTACTCACAGTCTGCAACAATTTCCAACGCGGGACATACGCGTAATCTCGCAGAAACTAAGCGTGTGCATGGTCAGCAGGAAAAGAAGTTACCGCAAACGGGACAAGAGAATGAGAGTTCTTTGGTTCGTTTAGGTGAATTGCTGTTGACATTGTTGGCCGTACCATTTATTTTCCGTCGACGTCATTAATGAGTTATGCAAAATTACGCTAATCATTGGGCTGGAAAAGTGGCCGTTGGTTAACCGAGAATCTGAGAGGTTCAATTCACTTACGAGTTGAGCCTCTTTTTGATTACTCTGTGTGGCCCTTACCCCAAGACCATTTGAGGGTATTAGGGGCGAGGTTAACCGATTCTCACAGAGCCGAAAACCAGACAGTTAGATTGGTCGTGGAAAGGAGTTGTTGCGGTGTTTGCCAACAAATCAATCGTCACTTCTTCAATCGTGACCACCCACACAAACTCCCGCGCTAATCGGTTTTCCTGGCTTTCCTCGGCAAACGTGGTAAAATATATGGACTGCGTTAAACCGGACTAAACATCAAATTTAACTACACAAGGAGATTTTATCGTGTCTGATTCATCTTACTGGCAAAAAATTGCGGACCACGCACGGGCGGAAAACCGGCCCTTCTTTAGCTTGGCACCGATGGAGGCCGTGACCAACGCCATTTTCCGGCGCGTCGTGGCGCGGGCCGCGGCGCCCGATGTCTTCTTTACGGAATTTACCAACGCCATCAGTGTGACCCACCCCAAGGCTAAGTTCACCGTCCAAGGTCGGCTGTACGTCGCTCCCGAAGAGGCCCACATGCCGGTCGCTCAACTCTGGGGCAACGACCATGACGCCTTTGCCCGCGCGGCTGTGGCCGTCAAGGACCTGGGTTACGAGGCCATCGACCTGAATATGGGATGTCCCGATTCCACGGTCATCAAGAACCACGGGGGCAGCGATTTGATTCGCAACTTCGACAGTGCGGCGGCCGTGATTGCCGGTGCCAAGGAGGCTGGCCTGCCCGTCAGTGTGAAGACGCGGCTAGGTTACAGCCGGTTGGATGAATGGCGCGATTGGCTCACGTTCTTATTTGAACAAGACATCCCGTTGCTGACGATTCACCTGCGGACGAAAAAGGAAATGAGCCGCGTGCCCGCCCATTACGAGCTGATCGACGACATCGTGAAGCTCCGCGACGAGGTGGCGCCACACACTTTGTTACAGCTGAACGGCGACATCGAAAATTACCAGGAAGGCGTCAAGCTGGCGCAAGCACACCCCGGCGTCGATGGCATCATGATTGGCCGCGGCATCTTCACCAGTCCCTTTGCCTTTGAAAAGACGCCACAAGAACACGACATCAAGGAATTGTTGGGCCTGTTGAACTACCAGCTGGACCTGTACGACGACTTCGAAAAACGCTTCGACACGTCACGATTCGCATCCTTGAAGCGGTTCTTCAAGATCTACGTGCGCAACCAACGCAACGCCGCTAGCCTGCGGAACGCGATGATGGAGACGCACACGACAGACGAAGTTCGTCAGTTGTTGGCGGCTTCCGAATTTACGGATTAAATACGAGTCACGTTGTCCGCGGGGATGGCGTGGCTTTTTTGGTTAAGCAGAATCAGGTGCCTGTTGGCCCACGTTTCGGCTAGCTAAAGCAAGCGCCACCAGCTTTGATGAAATCCCCACGCTTTTCTTCGGGCAAAATTCTATCAATCCACCGGTGAGAAGTGGTAAGTTAGAGGAAAGATCCTAGGAGAGTGAAATGGTATGACACAGCTGACGTTTACGGAAAAAATTGAAGGCAACGTGGCGCGTTCGGTGAATCCACTGGGCTTGCAACGGATGATGGCCGAGCAGATTGCGGCGGTCGCGCAAAAACCGCACTATACCGGGGCCAAGCACGCGTTGATTCTTGGCGGCTCCTCTAGTTATGGCCTGGCCAGCCGCATCACCGCGGCTTTTGGGATGGGGGCCGCCACCTTGTCCGTGGGCTACGAGCGGCCACCGCGCCCCGATTTCTTGGGAACGGCCGGCTGGTGGAATCAGCGGTTCTTTAAGCAACAGGCCGCTCAAGCGGGGCTCGTTGCCAACAACTTAAATGCCGATGTGTTCCTGCCACAAACCAAACAGGAAGTCATCCAATTTATTCGCAACCGATTTGGGGGGCAATTAGATCTGCTGGTGTACTCGATTGCGGCGCCGAAACGCAAGAATCCGGACAACCCTGCTGAGGCTTGGCGTTCTGTCATCAAGCCACTGGGCAATCCGGTGACCGACTACACGGTCGACCTGGAACATCAGCGTCTAGTCAAGACGACACTGGAACCCGCCAGCGTGGCAGAAGTCGCCGCTACCAACCACGTCATGGGCGGCGAGGACTGGGAGCTGTGGGTCGACGCCCTGCAGGCTGCCGGCGTCTTAGCGCCTAATTTCAAGACGATTCTATTTTCCTACGAAGGCCCGCGGGTCACGGCGCCGATTTACCACGACGGGACGCTGGGACAGGCCAAGCGTGCGGCCGAGGCCAGTGCTCACAAGATTCAGGCCAAATTGGCCAAGACGGGCGGCGAGGCGCTGATTAGCGTCAACCGTTCCGTGACCACCAAGGCGTCCGTGGTCATTCCGGGGTTCTCGCGCTACTGCATGGCGCTGTACCAAGTCGAACAGCAACGCGGCGGCCATGAACAACCCGTGGCTCACATCGACCGGCTGTTCCGCGACATGGTCTACGGGACGAAACGGGTCGTCGATGGCCGTGGTCGGTTGCGGCCCGACGCCGCGGAGTTGTCGCCGGCAGTCCAGGGTGCGGTCGAGGACCTGTTGCCCCAGCTGACGCCAGATCATTTCAGCACGACAATGCCCGGGTACCAACAGTTCCGGCGCGAATTTCGCCAGTTAAACGGTTTTGACGTTCCCGGGGTGCCTGACACCATGGACCACGACGCCTTTACGCAATTAGCCACAGACTAGCCAAGTGCTCAAACGACACTGCCACCGCGGTGTCGTTTTTTTATTGGGTGCGCCGGTCGGAAAGGTCGTTGACACAACGAACGAGCGGGATTGGTAGCGCTACACCGGGGTTTGCTTGCAACCGCCATCAATTAAAAATTGGCGAGAAACGGTGCTTTTTGCTAGGGAATCTGAGAAAAAAGGGCTATAATACTTAGCAGTTTCCAGTTTGCCCACTGTGGGGAGGCTGGTGGAATCGAGAGGACTTTTAACTTATGACACCATCCATTCAAATCATTTACGCCAGTCAATCTGGCCGCAACCAAGCGATTGCCGGTCATTTGCAGGCGCAACTGGCTTCTCAGGCGCAGACGTTAGTCACCGAGGTATCGCAAGCCGATGCCTTTGACTTACCGGCTAACGATGCCGTCATCGTGGTCAGCTACACGTTCCACGACGGCGACCTGCCGGATGAAGCCCAAGACTTCTTTGCTGACTTGAAAGAAGTCGACTTGGCGCGGACAAAATTTGCCGTGCTGGGTTCCAGCTCGAAGAAGCACATCCATTTTGGCCGGGCCGTGGATTACCTGACCATCCAGCTGAATGCCAGCAATGGCGAACAGGTCGCCGATTCGGTCAAGATCGATCAAGATCCCGATGACGCCGACTGGGCCCGCGTCGACCAACTGGCTAAGCGCGTCTTAGCTAGCTTGGCTGAGTAACTGCAGGTTGAAACTAGAATTAGCACGTTGACTGCCGTGACAGCGGTGTTCTGACACCTAAAATCGGTGAAACCAGACGCCTGCGTCAGCCAGGGTTCCAACCCATATTTGGCGAACGGTAGGCGGCCAGTTCGCATCATGAGTCGCATGATAACAGCAGTGCCAGCTGATTTTCGTCTTGCAACCTTCAGTTGAGTAAGAAAAAATTTAAGATGAGGTGAGACCACCATGTATTTACGGAAAGCAAAGATTGAAGAATTAGACTTAGTTTGTGACATTATCGAAGACGGCAAGAAGCAACTCGCCGATGCCGGCATCGACCAATGGCAAAATGAATACCCGAACCGCAACGTTATCAAGGGTGATATCGAAGACGGCCGGGCAGTGATTTACAACAGTGATGACCACGAAACGTTGGGTGTCGCTGCCGTCATCGAAGCGCCAGACCACGCCTACGATACGCTGCAAGGTGAATGGCAAAAGGATACCGATAAGTACGTGACGGTTCACCGGGTCGCCATCTTCTCCCATCATCAAGGGAAGGGCTACGCATCCCAGTTGTTCCGCGACTTATTCGATTACATCGCTGAGAATCATCCCGAAGCTGAAAGCATCCGGATCGACACGCACCGCGACAACGCCAAGATGCAACATCTGATTGAAAAATTCGGTTTCGTTAAGGCGGGCCAAATCGTCGGCGTTTACCATCCAGACGATGTCTGCTTCGTTTACGAAAAAGTTCTTTAAAAAAATCACCCGAGACCGTTACCGGTACATCGCCGTTAACGGCCTTTTTTGTGTCGAGAGACGTTTGAAAGCCAACTGGTTTTGCGGCATACTGAAACAGTGTCTTACTAAATTTACGAAAAAAACATTGCGGAAAGGGGCCAAATCAGGTAACCTTTCCTCATGAAGTTTTAATTATCCAAATCATAGAAAGAAGGAATTAGATTGCAGAGAAAACTAAGTGCCCGCCAAATGCAGATGATTGCGTTGGGCGGTACAATCGGCGTTGGATTATTTATGGGGTCTGGTTCCACCATCAAGTGGACGGGACCTTCCGTCCTCATCGCTTACATTATTTCTGGTATTTTTCTCTACTTAATTATGCGGGCGCTGGGCGAAATGTTGTACGTCCATCCCACCACTGGGTCGTTTGCGACCTTTGCTTCCGAATACATGCATCCCGTGTTTGGCTTCTTGACGGCCTGGAGTAACATCTTCCAGTTCATCGTGGTCGGCATGAGTGAAATGATTGCGCTGGGCGGGTATTTTCGTTTCTGGTGGCCGAACCTGCCGGATTGGATTCCCGGCCTGATCGCCATCACTTTCCTGTGTGTCGCCAACCTGATTTCCGTTAAAATGTTCGGGGAGCTCGAATTCTGGTTTGCCTTGATCAAGGTGGTCACCATTATCTTAATGATCATCGCTGGGTTGGGCGTCATCTTATTTGGCTTTGGGAACGGCGGTCACGCGGTCGGTATCAGTAACCTGTGGACGCACGGCGGCTTCTTCACCGGTGGCGCCAAGGGCTTCATCTTCGCGCTGGCCATCGTGTTGGCGTCGTATCAAGGTATCGAGCTGATCGGGGTCACGGCCGGGGAAGCGGAAAACCCGCAACACACCCTGGTGTCCGCGATTCGTTCGACGGTAGCGCGGATCCTGATCTTCTACGTGGGGGCCATCTTCGTCATCGTCTCCATCTACCCGTGGGATAAACTGAACCAAATCGGCTCACCGTTCGTTCAAACGTTTGCCAAGATTGGGATCACCGCGGCGGCCTCCATCATCAACTTCGTGGTCATCACGGCGGCCTTATCCGGGTCTAACTCCGGGATTTACAGTGCCAGCCGGATGGCGTTTACCCTGGCGGAAAAGGGGCAGTTGCCACGCAAGGTGACGCTGCTGAACCGTCATGGGGTGCCCTTTTACTCCGTTATCGCGATTTCACTGGGGATTGCGATTGGGATCGTGCTCAACGTGGTCTTGCCGATGTTCTTCAAGGACGCCAGTCAGATCTTCGTCATGGTGTACAGTTCCAGTGTCTTGCCGGGGATGGTACCGTGGTTCGTGATTCTGGTCAGCGAAATCGAGTTCCGCAAGCAAAACCAGCAGCACATGGCCGAGCATCCGTTCAAGATGCCGTTCGCCCCGTGGTCCAACTACATCACGCTGGCATTCCTGGCCATCACGCTGATCTTTATGTTCCTGAACCCCGAAACGCGGGTCTCCATCCTGGTCGGCGTGGTCTTCTTGGCCATCATGACCGTGATCTACTTCAAGAAATACCAGCCTCGCGAAAAGGCTGCGAATAATGATAAATAAGTAAGATGAGCGACTGGGACTTTAGGTGTCCCGGTCGTTTTTTTACTGTTGGGCTAAAGGTTGAAAGTAAAATTAACGCGTTGATTGCTACAACGACGGCGTTCCAACACCTAAAATTGGTGAAACCAGGCGCCTGCGTCAGCCAGGGTTCCGCCTGCTCTGAGGAACGGCTCCAGCCTGAGGGGCGGTCTTCCGCCTCGCTTGAAAGCCTGACAAAATCCGCCAGTCTCTCAAGTCGTCCCGCGCTGTAGGCTGAGAAAGAACCTCAGCCAACACCGCCGACACAGCTGGCTCCACCCTGGCTGCCTCCGGCAAGGTGGAGGTTATCAGTGACACTGTGATAACCAAAGACTAGTCGTCAATGCATCTGCTATCTGGGGTTAAGGCAACTGTTACTAACACGCACTACCGTAGCCGGCCAGTTCGTATTGTGTGGCTGTAAACGACTATTTTTGACGCTATAAGTCGCATGCTAGCAGTAGCTCCAGCTGATTTCTGTCTTTCAACCTTCAGCTGTTGGGATTGACGAAACCAGTGCCGGCAGCAATCAGATGATGCGATGTCTGCTGGTTTGGTCATGTCATCACCAATGGTCATGACTGCCAACCCACAGCCGCCAATCCGGGGACCTAAACCAGCATTACTGCCAACCACCACCGGAGCCGGGAGCGGCGCGTAAGATGCGTTCAGCCGTGGGAGTTCCCTTAACGGCGCGGGCCATGCCGTTTAGGGAACTGGCGTCTTTGAGACGTGATTTCCGGCTCAAAGCGAGGCGTCGAGACCGCTCTTTGGCTCGACCGGTCCGCCCACAGCGTACCAACGCATCTTGCGCGCCGCGGTAGGCGGCCAGCTCCCCACTATCCCGTCAGCCAGAGTCAGCAATGCCAGCAGTTCAAATCCCGCCAGATTTGCGGTATGATGTTGTCATGACTAAAGGAAAAGGGAGCGAACAAACATGAGTCGTCCAGGCAATTACGGCAAGTCAAGCCGGCTGAAACAACTGCGTCAACTCAAGCGGCGCAAGCAACAACAAGCGGGCAATACCATCAACTGGGACCAGGTAGCAGACTTTCTGTTGGGTCGGTACCACTTGGTGCAGGGCAGCAAGTTACCGCCGCTAGTCGACGCGACGGTCCAGCGTTTCTTTAGCGAGTGGCTGACCACCGCCATGGCCGCCGGCGAACAGCAGGTGCAGTGGGACATTGCGGCCACGACGGCGGTGACGCTCAAGCGCATTGGCAATCAGGTGCCGTGGCAATTTTACTACGTGTTAGCGGGGCAGGTCATGCGCTGGCAAAAGCTACTGTTGCGCGAAGGGCCCGTCGTCCCGTTGGCGACCCGGCGGCAAATCGTCAAACCCCTGACGGCTACGGCGTACGCGGGCCTCATTGCCGACCAATTGGCGGTGAACTTACTGACCGTGATGGCCACGCCGATTACGCCCAGTCAACGCGAGCGGTTAACCCAGAGCTTCTTTCAAGACGGTCAGGTCCAGTGGTCCGCCGTCGACGCGCTGTTTGAACCCATGGGCTTTCAGATTCAGGGGACACCCGATGACCAGACCCGTGAATGGTTAAACGGCTTACTAGCCTTAACCGTGAGCGGTCACCACCATTAAATGACTAGATACGAAAGGCCAGCTAAAGTCTGGTCTTTTTTGTTGGGAGCAGGTATTATCTTAATTGGATCAAGTGATTGGTCCGTAAAGCAATCATAGAGAATGAAGGTCGGCGAACCTAGTGGCCGGCACGGAACAAGTTAGGTGGTCATTTGCTGGGTGACTCAGCCATTACCAGGGTCATTCGTTTATACTAAAGCCGGTAATCAATGGACTACATTTTTAAACGATATCATGCGTTGTCGCGCGAGGAGTGTAGCACTTATTTTAGAGAGGTGAGCATGATGACACGCAGATTAAAAGTGACTTTACTGCGTAGTCTGGCTGTTTTGAGTATTGGTGTTGGATTAGTGGGCGCTGCACCTGCATTGGCTGCGACGACGGACACGTCTAGTAGCAGCGATAGTAGCAGTAGTAGCTCATCGGCCGTCACCAGTGACAGCACGACTGCCACGGCGGAATTTGACATGAGTCCCAATGCGGCGATTTCCTTGGATTCGGCGCCTGACATTGGTTTTGGGGCCAACATTGCGCCTAACAGCAAGTCAAATGGGAGTTACACGGCAAGTACGTTGAGTGCACCCCTAGAAGTTTCTAATCCCGGCCTGTCTTCCGGGTGGACCGTTCAGTTGAAGAACACGCCATTTACGGATGCTGACGGTGACACGTTAGGCGGGGCCCAATTGACCTTGGGGACCGCTGACGTCGCTGCTGGTAACAGTGGCAACCCTTCAACGGCACCAACCCAAGACAGTGCCCCACTGACTGGGTCTGGTGACAACCAAGTCGTCTTTAGTGCCCCTGCTAAAGGCGGTTTAGGGATTTGGGATTCCAGTTACGCGATGGACAATGTCAACTTGACGGTTCCTTCAGGGCAATTGCCAGGGACCTACACGTCAACGTTGACGTGGCAATTAAGTGACACGCCACAATGAGGTTAACTGAGTTAGGACTTTTTCGCTGATTGATTGGGGGAGTCAGTATGCAGCGGGGACTTAAAATTTTGTTTGCAGTACTAGTGGCCATGTTGGCGTGGGGTGCGCAACTGGCCAGCGCGTCGGCCAGTTCGGTGGGCTATACCGTGAAGGCGGAGTTGCCTAGCGACCAGTTGAGCAAGCAGGTCAGCTATTTTGATTTGCACACGCAACCGGGTCAACAACAGCAGCTCAAGATCGTCATCAGCAATACCAGCAACACCACGCAACGGTTCGCGGTCAGCGTCAATCAGGCGGTGACCAACGACAACGGGGTCATTGACTATAGCCAAAGCGACCCTAAGTTGGATCCAACGCTTCAGGTGGGGATGAAAGAACTCTTCACCAAGGCGAGCGGCCAACGCGTGACGGTGCCGGCCAACTCGCAAAAAACTGTCGTGTTGACGTTACAAATGCCTGAAAAAACGGTGCGGGGCACCTTGCTCGGCGGCGTCTATGTGGCGCAACTGCAAGGCAAGGCGGCTAAACCGAAAGTTCCCATTTCCATCAGAAATGCGTTTGCTTACGCGATCGGGGTGGAATTGCGTGAGGGTGCGCTGGTCAAGCCTAATCTGGTCTTACACCAGGTTCGGGCGACCCAGCTCAACCGTCGTAACTTCATCACGGCCAATTTGCAAAATCCGGAACCCGGCATCATGTCTGGCTTGAAGGTCAATGCGCAGGTCATGAAGGCGGGGCAAAGCCAATTGCAACCGCTGATCAGCCAGCAACAAAGCCACATGGGTATGGCGCCTAACAGTAACTTTAACTTCGCCATCCCTTGGGGCAACAAAGACCTGCCGGCGGGCCAGTACATCCTGCACTTAACGGCTCAGGCGGGCAAACAAAATTGGCAGTTCACCCGCAACTTTACGATTGCCAAGAAGACGGTCAAACGGCTCAATAAGACGGTGATTACGCCAACTAAGCGGCCAAACTACTGGCTGTACCTGGTCTTGGGGCTCATCATTGTCGCTTTACTGGCCGTCATCGGCTACCTGATTTACCGCAATCGTCAACAGAGAAAGTCATTGCAATAGGAGGAAAGTGTGTTGTTTAAACGGTGGTTAAGCGCTGGCTGGTTGTTACTGGCGATTTGTCTGGGGAGTGCGCCCATTGTTGCCCGCGCCGATAGTGATTTAGATCACGCATTGGCGACGGCGCCGCAGGGTATCGTCCTCGACAAAACCAATGCGTTCGTCACAACCGAGACGACAAAGAAGAGCTCAGCCACCGTTATGGATGGCAAAAATGAAGCGACGCCCGGCACCGACGTTGCGGCGTTAACGTCCGGGACGCACCAGTTCGGGTCGCTGTGGTCCTTGGATGCGGGGAGCTTTAGCCTGTACCACGACCAGACGATTTCGGCGTGGCTCTACCTGGGAGACCAGGGTGTCAAGTCAGCCGGCGGGGTAGCCTTTGTCCTGCAAAATGACTGGCGTGGCATCGGGGCCATGCCGGTCAAGAGTAAGGATGCCATCCCAGCGGAAACGGTAGGGGTCTGGGGCATCGACAATGATCGCCACCAGTCCCAACCGAAGGCACTTGCCGAAACGGCTATTCAAAATAGCTGGGCGTTGGAATTTGACACGGGCTACAACGGCGACTGGGGGAAATCCGCGGTCGGTCAGGCCAACGCGTTTGACGGCGCGGAGCATGGTCCCCACATCGGCAACAATTTTCCCGCCGATCCTCGGACTTATACCCAGCGGGTCTTTGACAAAGGGCTCCTGAACCATAAGCACTACTACTTCAACATGACGCATCACGGCGTCATTGAGGACGTCAATCACCCGAATTTCCTAGCGAACGGGCAGTGGTACCATGTGACGTTGAAGTGGGACTATCGCGCCGAAACGCTGTCGTACGCGTTTGATGACCGTAACCCGGTCACGGGCGAGCGGCAACCGGGCCGCCATGATGAGGCGCGCGTCTTTCCCTTCATGCTGGACCCCCACCAAACGGGGGAGGTGCGTTGGGGATTCACCGCGACCAGTGGCAGTCAGGCGGAAAACAACCTGGTGGTCCTGGAAAATATCCCGGGGCTGGTCAGTGCGAACGCCGATCTGACGGCCACCAACCTGTCGCAGGCCCGCGAACTCACGACCAACGGCCAGGTGCTCGGCGGTGATCGCCTCCAGCTCGACTATCAGCTGAAATACGTGGATGGTCGTCAGCCGTGGCAAAACATTTTGGCCAATTTGGCCCTGCCAACGGCGTTTACGCCCGAAGCCATTACCATCACCTACCAAGATGCCCACTTGCCACCACAGACGGTACCGGTGCGCGATGTCAAGGACCACCGGCTTTCGATGCGGCTGCGTGAGGCGCTCAACACCGCCAATCGCCAAGCTACCGTTCGCGTTGTTGGGCAGGTCGATACGGTGACGGCCTGCACGCCCGTGGCGCCGGTCACCAGTACGTTTACGTCCACCACGCAGACGTGTGCGGTCGATAGTCCCAAGTATTTCATCAACCCGCACGCCGACCTGGACCTGAAGGTGACTAGCGACAATCCTGCCAAATTGGCAGCCGGGACCGCTACTACGGTGACCGGGACCGTCAGTCCGGCGTTGACTGGATTGCGGGTCAAGCCCGTGTTGAACGGTCAGGCCTTACCGGACGTGTCGGTCAAGGACGGCCAGTTTACGCTTCCATTAACGGCCAAGCAGCTACAGGGTGGGACCAACAATCTGGTTCTGCGAGCCGTGACGGCGATGGGGGATGAATCGGCGCCGGTTACCGTCACCCTCGCGGTGGCTGGCGAGCTGAAATTTTCAACGGTCTCACCACAGGAAAATTTCCAAGCGACGCGACTAACGGGGCAAAGCCAGTTGGTCAAACGTGCCGGTCAGTGGCAACTCGCGGTGCGGGATACCCGCGGGACCGGTGAGCGGTGGACGTTGACCGCGGCGGCGACCCCCTTTATCGCCAAGGACGCGCACGGCGCTCAACTGGTGGGCCAGCCGGTCTACGTCACTGACTACCAGCGCATCCCCATCTTGACCACCCCTACCGCAGTGTATTCGCACGTGACGGATGATAGCGTGGCCGATGGTGAGGTCGATGTGGCCGGTGGTTGGCGCGATGACACCGGCGTCCTATTGCACGTGCAAAGCGCCTCACTTAGCGGTCAGTACCAGGGCACGATTACCTGGGCGCTGACCGATGCGCCGCAATGACCACCGCGTTAACGGAATGTCACAGGTACGCTTTAGCGGTCAGCGACCGGCTAAAGACGACCAGTTGGCGCGACGACAGCCCAACCTAATGTGACCGGGTTGACGTGGTGACCAGCGGCATAGTTAGAGGCAAGCAAAGCGCAGTCGTTTCGCTCCCTGTGAAGGTGGGAGACGAGACGACTGCGCTTTTATGATGGTGAATTGAAGGTTGAACCTAAAATTAGTGAAACCAGGCGCCTGCGTCAGCCAGGGCTCCACCTGCTCTGGGGAACACCTCCAGCCTGAGAAGCGGTCTTCCGGTTCGCTTGAGAGCCTGGCAAAAATCGCCAGTCTCTCAAGTCGTCCCGTGCTGTAGGCTGAGAAAAAACCTCAGCCAACACCACCGACACAGCTGGTTCCACCCTGGCTGCCTCCGGCAAGGTTGATGTCTATCAGCAACACAGTGTTAATGATAGACTAGCCGTCAACGCAGCTACAATCTGGTTTTAAGACGACTGTTACTGGCATGCACAACCTTAGCCGAGAGTTCGCCAAATATGGGTTCAGCCGCTTAACAAGAGTGTGACGACAGGCGGTTAACTGGCGAGCATTAACGGTGCTAGGCGGATAATCCTGGTCCTAGATTATTTGCCTAGCCCTGTTAAGCGGAACCAGTTGCCTGTTGGCGCACGTTTCGGCCATGAGGCCACTTTGAGACGTGTTTTTCGGCTCAAAGCGAGGACGAGACCGCCTCATGGCTCGGCCGGTCCGTCCACCGCGTTCCAACTCAGATTGGCCGGACGGCAAGGCGACCAGCTCCGCACGCCGTAACCAATATCGCCAATCTATTTCAACAGTTCTGTGATCAACCGTTCGTAGATGGTGATGAACCGGTGGTACATGTCCAGATCGACGTACTCATTGACTTGGTGCGCGGTGATGTTGCCGGGGCCGAAGACGATGACGTCGATGTTCGGGTTGACCGCCAAGAAGGAGGACGCGTCGGTGCCGCCGGGAACGCCGATCAATGGGAGCTTTTGTTGCAAGACGTCCTCACCGATTGCCTTGGCCACGGTGACCAGTTGCGTGTCGTCCATGGTGTGCATGGGCCGTAAGTCGCTGTGGATTTCCAGACTCAGGTCGGCCCCTTGGGCGTTGATTTCCGCAATGATTTGCTTGATGGACGCGGTGATGTCAGCGTTGGCCAGTTCAGGAATGGTCCGAATCTTGACGGACAAGTCTGCGCTGGCGGGCACCGTGTTGATTTGTTCGCCGCCCTTGACCATGGTGACGACGGGCGTGACCGGGCCCAAGACCGGGTTGCGGTAGGCCTTGATGCTGTCAAAGTAGGCTTCTTCTTTTTGATAGAAGGTCATCAGCGGGGTGATGGCGTTCTTGCCGATTTCGGGCATGGAACTGTGAGCGGCGACACCCTTGGAGTGCACCGTGTAGGTCAAAGAGCCCTTGTGTGCCAGTTCAATAAAGTGTTGTTCATTGGTCTGGTTGGCCGCTAACAGGTCCTTGGCGCCAGCTTCATCGCTTTGCAGCATGTATTGAATCTGCTTTTGCAAGAGTAACTGCTTGTTGACACCGCTGGGTTCGCCGACGATCAGGGTGTCCAGATCCTGGGCGTAGCCGGCTTCGGCGAGTTGTTTGGCACCGTATTGGCCGTATTCCTCGCCCACCGTGGCCATCAAACGCAGGGTTCCGTGAAGCGGCACGTTTTGTTCCTTCAAATGAATCAGGGCAAAGACGCCGGCCATTAAGCCGGACTTCATATCGGACGTCCCGCGACCCAGCATGTTGTTGTCTTTGATGGTGGCGGAAAGGGCCTCGACTTGCCATTTAGCGGCATCGCCGAGCGCCACGATGTCTTCGTGACCATCAAAACCAACAACGGGACCGTGACCATCGCCAATTTCGGCGACCAGGCTGACTCGATCCGGTTCGTAGGCGACCGCCTTGCTGTCGATACCGTGTTGTTTCAAAAGGTTCGCCAGGTAGTCGGCGACCAATTTTTCATGGCCGTTGACCGTGTTTAATTGAATAATATCGCTTAGTGCTTGAACTACTTCATCCATAATTGATTCCACCTTAGGTTTAGTTTGACCACGAATAGTTATCATTGATTAAGCAGAGAAATGATGTTCAACCTGATTACAGCACTTTTCGCGGGAGGGGTCAAGACTGTCAGGCGGCGAATTGGGGTGAGGGTGGCAAATGTACTGGGAAGTGATGCGGGCTGATTTTGTGCAGGATGAAGGTACTAAAAATAGGGGCAAGCGGACGGCCAGTTGCCAGCGACGTTGCCACTAGTCTGTCAGTTGATACTGTAGGCAGACCAGATTCAGAAGGCGCACCGCTACGTGATGGCCAGCCGCGAGCCGGGACAAGTGTTTGTGGACAATGATTAAGTTGAGATTACGCTGGTTGACCTAGATAACTAGTAAAAAACGCCAGAACCCAATTGTTCTGACGCTTTTTAAATAGTAGCAGGTGTCTAAAGATTGAAAGATAAAATCAGCTAGGTGCGTGGTGTTAGGAGTAGTTATTGACCGCGTCATGCTAGAAACTGTCGTCTTAACCCCGGATAGCAGCTGCATTGACGACTAGTCTTTCATTAACACTGTGCTGCTGATAGCCATCAACCTTGCCGGAGGCAGCCAGGGTGGAGCCGGCTGTGTCGGCGGTGTTACCTGGCGTTGCTTGCCAGGTTACAGCGTGGGACGACTTGAGAGACTGGCGGTCTTTGTCAGGCTCTCAAGCGAACCGGAAGCCCGTTCCTCAGGCTGGAGGTGTTCCCCAGAGCAGGCGGAACCCTGGCTGACGTAGGCGCCTGGTTTAACCAATTTCAGGTGTTAGAATACTATCATTCCAGGCCTCAAATATCGTCGATCACGTCAATCACCTGGTAGGTCGCCAGCTTGCTCAAAGCCTGAAGGAAGTCGCTCAAGTCGTGGCGGTCCGGGAACGCGCCTTCGATCATGTAGGCGAACTGACCGGTCGTGCGGTAGTGGTGGCGAATATCATTGTGATAGTGGTGGACCAATTTCAAATAAGCGGCGTGCTGTTGTTCTTGGACCGCGACTTGGATGAAGACCTGCCGGGGGAACCCCAACTTGTCGAGGTCCACTTCCACGGTATAACGGGTGATGACGCCGGTATCGGTCAACCGTTGAATGCGGGCGGCCACGGCTGGGGCGGTCAGGTGGACCAATTTGGCCAGGTGACTGGTCTTGATGCGGCTGTCGCGATTTAGGGCCTTGATGATGGCCATGTCGATTTCGTCTGGGATGGTAAACACCTTGTTTTCTAAGTTTTTAGGGGGCCAATGCTTTGGTTTTAATATTAACAGTCCTACTCAAAGCGTGTAAAGTAGAGGTCATTGCATTAGGAAATTTGTAAGCCGTTTGCTTAGGAATCTAGGTGAAGATTAGTATAATTAAACGGTAACTACTATTTGAACTATCTCAGTAGTGAGATAGTTCTTGTTAATAACAAAGTAACAGGACGGAGGTCGTCATGATAGAATTTAAGAACGTTAGTAAACGCTACGCCGGGAATCAAGCCCTAGACGACTTGAATTTGACGATTCCGACCGGGGACTTTTTTGTGCTGGTCGGCCCCAGTGGTAGTGGCAAGACCACGACATTAAAGATGCTGAACCGGTTGATCGAACCGACCGACGGCAACATCTACTTCGATGATAAACGGATTATTGATTATGATTTAAAACAGTTGCGCCAACAAATGGGTTACGTGTTACAAAATATCGCCCTGTTTCCCAATTTGAACATTCAAGACAACATCGCGATTCAAGCCGAGTCGCTGGGTTGGTCGCGTAAACGCCGCATTGACCGGGCCCGGGCGCTGCTCAAACAAGTCGACTTGGATCCGGACCAATACGCCACCCGGATGCCCAGCGAGCTGTCCGGTGGGGAACAACAGCGGGTCGGCATCATTCGCGCTTTGGCCATCAAGCCTAAGGTCGTGTTGATGGACGAACCGTTTAGCGCGTTGGACCCGATTTCACGTAAACAGCTCCAGGACCTGGTCTTACACCTCCATCAGGAATTGAAAATGACGTTTGTGTTCGTGACCCACGACATGCACGAGGCATTGCGGTTGGGCCAACACATCGCGGTCATGCGCCTCGGCCACATCCAGCAAATTGGCACGGGCGAGGCCATCATGCAGCACCCGGCCAACGACTTCGTGCAGGGCTTCTTTGAAAATGAACACACGCCGCGACCGGCCGCGATTCACGATCTATTGCTGGAAGGTTACGGGGAAACGACCAGTGCGCCGGCCACGTTACCGGCCACGGCGTCCATCAGTGAACTGGCGGATGCTTTGCGCACCCAAACGGCGGTGGCCGTCACCACGGACCAGGGCGTGCGCCAGCTCACCACGGCCGATCTCTTGGATTACTTAGCCACAAAGGAGGCCAATTAGTTGTCACAGATTAACCATATTTTGCAGACCCAGGGTGGCGACATCCTTCACGCGATTGGCCAACACATTGGGCTGTCGTTGATCTCCCTGCTGATTGCGGCGGTCATCGCGATTCCCGTGGCCATTTTATTGATGCACCACGACCGGTGGGCCAAGGTCATGCTGCAGATCACCAGCATCCTCCAGACGATTCCCAGCCTGGCGTTATTGGGGATTTTGATTCCCATCGTCGGAATCGGGACCGTGCCGTCGATCATCGCGCTGGTCATCTACGCGGTGATGCCAATTTTTCAAAATACGTATGCCGGACTGACGACCATCGACCCCAACTTGGAAGAGGCGGCGACGGCGTTTGGATTGTCACGGCGGATGAAATTATTTCGGATTGAATTGCCCTTAGCGTTACCGATGATCATCTCGGGGATCCGCATTGCGACCGTCATGATCATTGGGACCGCCACGCTGGCTGCCTTGATTGGTGCCGGTGGGCTGGGGACTTACATCCTGTTGGGAATCGAAACCAACAACAACGCTCTGCTGATCATTGGGGCCGTGCTCTCGGCGATTCTGGCGTTGGTCTTTGGCGCCGCAATCGATTGGCTGGGCAAGTTGTCATTTAAGCAGGCCGGCATCATCTTAATGACGTTGGTCGTCTTGATTGGTGGCTTCGCGGGTTACCGCAAGCTTGCCAACCCACAAACGACCATCACGGTGGCCGGCAAGCTCGGCAGCGAACCGGAGATTCTGATCAACATGTACAAGGACCTGATCGAACACGACCACCCGAACATCAAGGTGACCATCAAGGCCAACTTTGGCGCGACCTCCTTCCTGTTCAAGGCGCTTCAGTCGGGCTCGGTCGACATTTATCCCGAGTTCACTGGGACCGTCCTGGAATCGTTGGTCAAAGGGGAAAAATCGGCCAGCCACGACCCGGCCAAGACTTACCAGACGGCGAAGAGTGCGCTGAAGTCGCAGTTTCAGATGGCTTACCTCAAGCCGATGAAGTATCAAAATGGCTATGACTTGGCGGTCACTAAACAGTTTGCCCGGAAATATCACGTCAAGACCATCTCGGACCTGGTCGCCGTCGAAGACAAGGTCCACGCCGGCTTTGACCCCGATTTCCACCAACAAAAGGATGGCTATCCCGGCTTGAGTCAGGCGTACGGCTTGAAATTTGCCAGCGTCAAGACCATGGAGCCGTCGATTCGCTACAAGGCCATCGCCAACGGCAAGGTCAACCTGGTCGACGGCTACACCACCGATCCGGAGGTCCAGGAATACCACCTGGTCGTCTTGAAGGACGACAAGGCATTCTTCCCGCCGTACCAAGGTGCCCCGTTGATGACGGAAAAGCTGTTGACGGCCCACCCCGAGCTGCGAGCAACGCTGAACAAGCTCGCTGGCAAGGTCACGACCACGGACATGCAGAAGATGAATTATCAGGTCTCGGTCAAGCACCAAAAGGCCGCCACGGTGGCCAGAGACTACCTGAGGAGTCACGGATTGTTGGATTAGAAAAAGATGATCAGTATGCGGACGCAATCACTCGGAGGTGTTCACGCGCGACGGATGCTCTCATCGGTCAGGCAACACAGTTTCAGCAAGGTCGTCGAGCTTTCCTGAAATTAACCTTGACAGGCGGACAGCAGAAGACTAAACTATCATTAATTTCTAATCAGTTTTTCATAAACAAAGCTGGGAGAAGAGTAACGGTCAGGTCGTTGCGCAGTGAGCCCGAGTCAGTGCAAACGGGTCAACGACCAATCGTGAAGATGAACTCCCGTCAGCTATCAAGCGGTTCACGCTGCTTGGTCGGTAGGAACCGTTAACTTTCCGGGTATCAATGGTACCGGTGAGGCAAGGTCTGTGAGGGCCTTGTAAATGAGGGTGGTAAAACGACGCGTTCGTCCCTGGAACTAAGCAATTAGTTCTGGGGATGAGCGCGTTTTTGCGTTAGCTGATGATTGGAAAACACTGTCTAGGTTTAAATATAGGAGGAATTTATATGACTACACTTACTGAAACACAGATTCCGTTCCGTTACGATGTCGTCGGCAGTCTCTTGCGACCAGCCCCGCTGAAACAAGCCCGCGCCGAGTTTGCCCAGGGGGCCATCGACGCCGAACAGTTGAAACAAGTCCAGCGCGCCGAGACCAAACGCGTCGTGCAAAAACAGATCGACCTGGGCCTCAAGGCCGTGACCGATGGCGAATTCAACCGCAGCTGGTGGCACCTCGACTTTTTGTGGGGTCTGACCGGGGTGGGCCACTATGATTATCAACAAAGTTATAAGTTCCACGGCAGCAAGACCCGGACCGACAACGCCGATTTGGTCGGCAAGGTGGCCTTTAACCCGAACCACCCGTTTTTTGAGAGCTTCCAATACTTACAGAGCCTGGTGCCGGCGGGTGTCCTGGTCAAGCAGACCATCCCGTCACCGACCATGTTGTTCCGGGACAACCGCAGTGACAACTGGCACGAATTTTACCCGACCTGGGACGCCTACCTAGATGACCTGGCCAAGGCCTACCACGAAACGATTTTGCATTTCTATGAACTGGGGTGTCGTTACTTACAACTGGATGATACGACCTGGGCCTTTCTCATCAGCAAGCTCAACGCCACGACCGACGACGTGACCGCCCATCAGACCTACGTCAACCTGGCGCAAGATGCGGTCCACGTGATCAACACCCTGTTAAAGGACCTGCCGGACGACTTGACCGTGACCACTCACATTTGTCGGGGGAACTTCAAGTCGACCTACCTGTTCTCCGGCAGTTATGATGATGTTGCCGACTACCTGGGCGAACTCAATTATGACGGCTTGTTCCTGGAATACGACAACGAACGGGCCGGCAGTTTCACGCCGCTGGCGAAGATCTGGCACCACGATGCCCATAAGCGTCTGGTGCTGGGGCTCATCACGTCTAAGTTCCCCGAACTGGAGGACGTTGAGACGGTCAAGGCACGCATTGCTGACGCCGCTAAGCAGGTGCCCCTGGCTAACCTGGCCATTTCCACGCAATGCGGCTTTGCCTCCACGGAAGAGGGCAACATCTTGACCGAAGACCAGCAGTGGGCCAAGCTGCGGTTGGTGAAGCAGGTGGCCGATGAGGTTTGGGACGAGGATTAGGCAGGCGCTGCAAGTTAGTTAGCAGTCGCAATTAAAAAGATAGGTTAATTAGATAAGTGACCGAAGGAATGCCCCCGCCATTTCTTCGGTCACTTTTTTGCTTAGCGTTGGTTTGAAATTAATCCGGCAACTTTTGGCACTAGCGGGTAACTTGCGGTTTGAAAGGGGTTCCCGGAGAACTTTACACACTATTTACAAGGACAACATCATCTCATTACGTGGGCCACGTAGACTAGTCACAGATTCATAAAAAGGGGAGTGGCAGTATGGCGATTGAATTAAATGCTTTAGGCAAAGAGTATACAGCGGGCAACTGGGTGCTGGAAAATGTCAGTGCCCACATCAACAGTGGCGAGTTCTTTGCGATTGTCGGGCCTTCCGGGTGTGGCAAGAGTACGCTACTGCGGATGATTGCCGGGTTGATTCCGATTTCTGCGGGTGAATTGAAGATCGATGACCAAGTGGCCACCAATCTTCCCCCCAAGGATCGCAAGTTGACCATGGTCTTTCAAAGTTACGCGTTGTTCCCGTTCCTATCCGTTAGCGACAACGTGGCCTTTGGGTTGAAGGCCCGGAAATTTCCGGCGGCGGAGATCAAGGAACGTGTCGACCGGGCCATTGACCTGGTCAATTTAAACGAGTTCAAGGACCGCAAGCCCCGTGACCTCTCTGGTGGGCAACGGCAACGGGTGGCCTTGGCGCGGGCGATTGCCAGTGACGTGAAGATCTGTTTGATGGACGAACCGTTATCTAACCTGGACGCGCAATTGCGGATCAAGATGCGCACCGAGTTGCGGAACCTCCAGCGGGAATTGGGCTTGACCGTGATCTATGTGACCCACGATCAGGTCGAAGCCATGACCATGGCGGATCACATCATGGTGTTGCACAACCACGCGATCCAACAGATCGGCACACCGCTAGAAATTTACAACCAACCGGCCAACACCTTCGTGGCCAGCTTCTTTGGCACCCCGCGGATGAACCTGTTGCCGGCCCGCGTCGTCGGTGACCGGGAGCTGTTGTTAGCCGACACGCTGCGGTTAGCGGTGCCGAGTGACTTGCCGGTGGCCGATTATGTGGTCGGCTTGCGGCCCAACGCCCTGCGCGTCATGCGGGCGTCAGCGGACGCGGCCAACGCCCAGGTCAAGACGGTCGAGTATTTGGGCTCGGACATCTTACTTGAGGCACAAATGGCCGATGGCACGCCGATCGAATTGATGACGGCGGCCGAGGAAAGCTATCAGGTCGGGGACCGCTTGACCGTGGCGTTAGCTGGCAAAGCGTACGTCTTTGATCACGCCGGTCAGGCCCAATTCATCGTGGAAGGGGGCGTGCACCATGGCGGAAATGATGTCAACACCAAAGCCGCAGTCCACGCCTAAGCCCCAAGTCGCCGAGCGAGAAAAGCAACGTAGCTTCAACCTGCACGTCAACGACAAGTACTACGCGTTGGCCTTCTTGGGACCGTCTTTGCTGGTCTTGGGCGTCTTCGTGTTCTACCCGATGTTGCGGACGCTGTATCTGAGCCTATTTCTAACCAACAACGTCGGCCGGCCCACGGTCTTTGTCGGCTTGAAAAATTACGTGAACCTGTTAACGTCTAGCGCCTACCAGGCCAGCCTGCAAGCCACGGCCGTCTACGTGATTGGCGTGGTGGTCTGCACCTTGGTCCTCGGCTTACTACTGGCCCAAATGGCGGTGCGCAAACTGGCTGGGATCCAGTGGTTCCGGACGATTTTCTCCGCCACCATGGGGGTCTCCGTCTCCGTTGCCGCCATCTTTTGGCTCTTCATCTTCAGTCCATCCGTGGGTCTGTTCGACCAAATCGGCAAGTTGTTGCATTTACCGCTGGTCCAATGGTTGACGACGCCCGGACCGGCGATGGTGGCTGTCATCATTTCGACGGTGTGGATGAACCTGGGCTTCACGTTTTTGATTCTGTTCGGCGCGCTACAAATGGTGCCCCAGCCGCTGTATGAGGCGTCGGCCATCGAGGGCGCATCGCCGTGGTATCAGTTCTTTCACGTGACGCTGCCCATGATCAGTCCCACGCTGTTCTTCACCTCGACCGTCACACTGATTGGCGCGTTCAAGAGCTTCGGGCTGATCGACTTAATGACGGCTGGCGGGCCCAACAACGCCACCAACCTGATGGTCTACCAGGTCTACCGGGATGCCTTTTTAAATGGCAACTACGGCCTCGCTAGCGCCGAATCGGTCATCTTGGCCGTCATCATCGCGCTGTTTACGTTACTACAATTCAAGTTCTTAGAGAAGCGGGTGACCTACTGATGATTCAAACCAAGACTTTAAAGCCCCTGCGCTATTTGGTCCTGATTCTCTTAGCTATTGTGATTTTAGGACCGTTCATTTTGGGGTTCTGGACCAGCCTGCTGCCGACCGCCGACATTGCCAAAGGGGCGCTGTGGAGCAGTCACATCTCCTTTGCCAATTACGCGGAAGCCGTCAAGCAAACGGCCATCTTGCGGTATTTGCTCAATAGTTTCGTGATTTCCACGCTGACCATGGCCGCCCAGTTGCTGTTCTGTTCGCTGGGCGCCTACGCCTTTGTGTTCCTGTCCTTCAAGGGCCGCGACCTGCTGTTTTACCTGATCTTGGCCACGATGATGTTGCCCTTTGAAGCGGAAGTCATCCCCAACTTCGCCACGGTTCGGCGGCTCAACTTGCTGAACCACTACGGCGTCATGGTGATTCCGTTTCTGACCTCGGCCTTTGGCATCTTCATGTTGCGTCAGGCCTTTCGCCAGATCCCACCGGAGTTAAAGGAAGCCGCGGACGTCGAGGGACTCAACCACTGGCAATTCTACTGGCGCGTGACCCTGCCGTACGCGCGCATCAGCCTGTTCACGCTGGCGGCCTACAGCTTTTTGGAAAGCTGGAACCAATACCTGTGGCCTATGCTGACCACGTTTAGCGACAAGTTCCGCCCTGTACAAGATGGGCTGCGGCAGCTGCAATCGCAAGAAACCTTCAACAACTGGGGCATGATCCAGGCCAGTGCGGTCATCGTGGTCGTGCCGACGCTGATCGTCTTGTTCGTGGGACAACATTACTTCAAGAATGGGTTAAATGAGGGGGCCACGAAATGACACATTTGAAAGGACGTCAACGGCTCTTAGCACTCGGTGGGCTTTTCTTGGCCGTACTGGCCGTATTCGTGGGCTGGTCGGTCATGAGCAAGCCCGCCGCCCAGGCCCAAGGCGCCAAACGCACACGGATCGTCTTTTGGCACGAGATGACGGGGCCCGCCCAGCAACAGTTGGACACCTTCGTCAAGGACTTCAACCATTCGCAACACAAGTATGAGGTCGTGCCGGAATTCGAGGGCAACTACAACGAAGCCGTCCAAAAGATCATCAACACCCACGGCACTGACGCCTCGCCCGCGGTCTTTCAGTCGATGGACATTTCGACCAGTCAGATCCACCACACGGGCTACACCACGCCAGTTCAGAAATTCATCGATGCCGACCACTACAATGTCAATCAGATTGCGGTCGGGGCGCGGGCCTTTTACGCCAACAAGGGGACCCAGCTCTCCATGCCGTTCAACACCTCACAACCCGTGCTGTACTACAATGAAACGCTGCTGAAGAAATACCACATCACGCCACCGCCGGTCAACCCATCGTACAGCGACATCACCCGGGTCGCCACCCAGCTGACGGACCGCTCGCACAAGCAGGTGCAGGGGATGACCGTGGAAATCTACGGCTGGTTGTTTGAACAATTCATGGCCAACGCCGGCGTGTCTCTGGCCAATCACCAAGACGGTCACGCGGGCACACCCACGGCCGTCAACTTCACCAGCCCGTCGACTTTGACGACGATGAAATGGATTCAGGATAATTTGAAACGCGGCGACTTCGTCAATTACGGGGCCGGCGCCAACGCCCAAAACAACGAGACCGCCAGCTTCCTGTCCGGTCGGTTGGGGATGTTTCTACAAAGTTCCGCGTCGATCGGGCAACTGACGACCGGCAATCACGACCAACTGGGCATTACGTATTACCCTCACCCGGATGGTCAAAAGAGCAACGGGGTCGCCATTGGCGGTGCTTCGCTGTGGATCTCCAACGACAAGTCCGCGCACGTCCAGCGCGGGGCGTGGGACTTTATTAAATACTTGATGACCGCCAAGAGCCAGGCCCAGTGGCAAGTTGCCACCGGGTACTTGGCCTTGAACCAAGGCTCGCAAAAAGAGGCCGTCTTGCAGAAGCTGTACCAGAAGTTGCCGGCTACCAAGGTTCCCGGCGAACAACTACGCGCAGCCACGCCTAACGCTACGAATTCCGGGATCTTCTTACAAGGATTGATTCAGGAACGTAATTTAAGCCAAACGGCCATGGAACAGATTTATAATGGGAGTGATATCAAGAAGTCCCTGGAGACGGCGGAGAAGTCCATGAACAGCTACATCCAGGGTAACAACCGTGCCAACGGGTACTGACCAGTGAGCAACGCCTTCGCCTTACCGCTCGCCAACTATGGGTTGGAACGCGGTGGGTGGACGGGTCGAGCCAACCAGACGCCTGCGGCCGCCAGGGATTCCACCTGCTATGGGGACCGCCTGCAGCCAAAGAGCGGTCTTCCGGCTCACTTGAAAGCCCGGCAAAAACCGCCAGTCTCTCAAGTCGTCCCACGCTGTAGGCAGAGAAAAAACCTCTGCCAACACCGTCGACACAGCCGGTTCCATCCCTGGCCGCCTCCGGCAGGTTTGTGATTTCACGGTCCGTTGGCGCAAATCACACCGTTGTAGTCGGTCTGCTGCCGATTTTAGTGGTGGTAGTTGGCAAGCACCCACGTAGCCGGAAGCCTGTCCCAGATGAGCTCAGCCGTGGGAGTTTCCTTAGCGGTCGGGTTGGGACCGCTTAGAAAACTGGCGTCTTTGAGACGCGGGTTGCGGCTCAAAGCGAGGCGTCGAGACCGCACTTTGGCTCGGCCCGTCCGCCCACCGCGTTCCAGTCTCATCTGGGGCAGGCTGGAGGCGGGATATAGAAACAAATATTAAAAATGTAGTAGGGAGCGGTAAAATGACAGTTAAAACGTTAGTGTTTGGGCACCGGGGTTATCCGGCGAAATTTCCTGAGAACAGCTTGGCGGGCTTTGCCTACGCCTTGGATCATGGGGTCGAGGGCCTGGAATTTGATGTGCACTTGACCAAAGACCAGGTGCCAGTCATCATGCATGACGAGCGCATCGACCGGACCAGTAACGGGACCGGCCTCATCAACAGCTACACGCTGGCCGAATTGCGCCAGTTTCATTTGGCCGAAAACGAACCGATTCCCACGCTGGCGGAGTTTCTCACGCTGGTCGGGACGCATGACGTGCAACTGAATCTGGAATTCAAGACCGACAAAATCCAGTACCCCCACATTGAACGCATCGTGATGGGGATGGTCAACGCCACGCCACTGAAGCATCCGGTCATCTACTCGTCGTTTCACCTGCCCACATTGAAGACTTGTCAGCAGTTCGCCCCCGACGAGGCCTACTGCTGGTTGACGGGCAAGCCGGTGGTCAACGCCGCGGCTTTCGTGGCCAGTGAGCACTTGGCGGGCCTGCACCTCAGCCATTATCAAGCCGACGTGCCGGTTGCCGAACGCATTTGGACCGTGGATGACCCAGCACTAGCCAAGCAACTGTTTCAAGACGGCGTGGCCGGTATCTTCACGGATGATTTCGTGGCGATGACGGCGCTGCGCGATGAGGTGATGGTGAAATAAGGACTGCGACTTGCAGTGCTAGTGCATATTTATACCCAAACTAAAAAATCGGGCGCACCGGGAACTTTTTCCTGATGCGTCCGATTTGGTTTAGTCACTGATTTCCTGAAGGGTGGCCTGTTGGCCCACTCTTTTCAGCGGCTGAACCCATATTTGGTGAACTCTCGGCTTAGCTGTGCTTGTCGGTAACAGTCGTCTTAACCCCAGGTAGTAGCTCATTAATGACTAGTCTTTGACTAACACAGTGTTACTGATAATCTCCACCTTGCCGGAGGCAGCCAGGGTGGAGCCAGCTGTGTCGTGAGAGACTGGTCGCTTTTGCCAGGCTTTCAAGCGAGGCGGAAGACCGTTCCTCAGGCTGGAGCCGTTCCCCAGAGCAGGTGGAACCATGGCTAACGCAGGCGTCTGGTTTCGCCAATTTTAGGTGTCGGAACACCGTCGTTACAGCAATCAGCACGTTAATTTTACTTGTAACCTTCAGTTTCTATATTGTTATTTGTTTACGCTGAAGTAAAATCCAGAGTAATAGCGTTACTAAATTAAATAAAAATAAACTGATCCAAGAGACCTGTAGCGAGAGAGTGTTAGCCATTGTTGCAAAAATCATAGATCCTAGTGGGACAGTCAGTTGTACAACTGTGTAAAAAGCACTGATAATAGACCCAATTGATTCTTTAGGTAGCTCATTTATCATTTTTCCTTGAACTATAGGATTCAAGATTCCTATAAGAATACTTGAAATAACAGTTAAAACCAATAGTAATATTTTTCCTTTGAAGAAGATTATATTTAATGCGAGCAGTCCATATGCAACATAAATCGAGATGATGCATATGGAAATACTAAAGTATCGTGTAATTCGACCGGGCAATAATGACCCAACGATGCTTCCTACAGATTCAACCATTCCTAATAATGCGACTGTATATCCATAATTAATAAATAATAACTTTTGTTCATGAGCAAAAGAAAGATTCAAAAGAACGCCTTGACCTGAATCAAAAAGGTTGATTGCCATAAAAACTTTTATGAATTGAACAATTGTCGATTCTTTTTTGAGAAGTGTGAAATTGGCTTGGGTTTTCCGAAGAAATTTACGACAGTTATTAAACATCCCGTATGTTTTTCCTATTTTGACATGACTACAAGGCAATTGAAGAAAGTATTCACGAGAATGAAATAATAACCAAAAAGCTGAAAAAAATGAGATAGCATTGAGAAATGCAAATAAGCTGTACTGATATTGGAATAGTGAAAGCAGTGAGGCGCCGATGAGGCCTCCGGTAAGAGATATTGTGGAGTTAATACCAGACTCGAACCCCTCCGCCTCGGGAATGTCACTTGGTTTTACAATATCCTTGATTATGGGAATGGCCCCATATGTATTGTAACTGCCAATAAGGCTGACTATGATGCTCAGGCTTAGAACTATAATGAAACCTGTCCATTTAAATTGACCAGCCATTAGGATGGCAATTGCTACATATAAAACACCTTGAATTAAACGATTACGTAGTTGCTGATGAACATGATTGCTAGTTTGATCAGCAAGGTACCCCATGAATATGTCGAAGACTAGCGGTAGACTCCCTGCAACGGAAGCAACACTAATAGCCAGTGAAGGATGAGCCATGTGACGTGCGTAAATTACAAATACAATGCTAAACAACGAAGAACCAATAGAGCTAACAATATTAGCAGTCATAAAAATACGATAGTAAGAGTTATGAAAGAAGACTTCCATGACTATGTGCCTCCCCATGATACTTTGTTAAACCAAAAAGTGATTACTCGATATGGGATTTTACTCATAACCAGTAATCACTGTGTTCAGCCACCGTGAGAATCATGCGCTCAACGTGGTAGAGAAACTAATGCCTTAATTTGATTTTTCTTCACAATCGTGAGTAAAACAAACTCCTGTGTCAGAAATATCATCGTTGTTGCTTGGCACGTCAACGGCCCCACCATTTGACTTAACGGCAAGTTCTTGTAAGTCTAACAATTCAGTCATAAGCGTTCATCTCGATTTATTGGGCTGCTTGTAGTTAGCCAAATTAATACATAACAGTGATGTACCAGTTTTTGGCTATCTACACGAGTAACTATATATTATCTAATAATTCATGTCAAAGTAGTTATCCGTATGAAAGATAGTTAGGATAAATTATAAATAAACGGTTGGAGAGACCTGTAACAAATGTTATACGACAATATAATATATATTCTCAGTAGAGATGTTTAGCTTGAATTAATTGCTTCAACGAGGAGGAATATTAGTGAACACTAGTATTGAAACACTGAATATATTGGCAAAGGAAGAATTCTTTAATAATAACGTAAAACTGAATCTTAATATCATCCCTAATACGATTACAGAGCAAGAAATGGAGCAGTCAACGTGTGATAAATATCAGATTTTTAGACAATTAAACTTTGGCTTTAAAGCCATTCCACATCAAGGATTCAAGATACATGTAGCTTGTACATCCAAGAATTATCAGCATATTTTAAATGCTGTATTTCAGTTTTGTCGAACGCATACGATAACTTTCAAATACATCTCTAATCTTGAGTTTCTTATTTCAAACCTTTCGGGATACGAAAAACTATGGTCGACCGGAAAATTCATTACTCTGTATCCGACTTCAACTCGAGAGTTTAAAAAAATTATTGGGCCATTAAGTACTGTTCTAGGTAATTGTGAAGGCGTTCAAATCTACACTGATAGACGTTATGGTAGTTCGAGTGTCGTTTTTTATAGATACGGTATTCTAAGTAATCACAATGACGACAATTATGTATATGATCACAATGGAGAAAAGTTATACCAAGACTACCAGCTTGACAGGTATCATTTACCATCCTTCGTTGAAGAACCGTTTCCGATGAATTCAGATGACTCAGAGACATCTAAAAAGCTATTTAAGCAGTATTATCCTCAAGTGTCATTGAATAAAAAGTGCTCAGGGGGCGTTTTCATTGCAAAAAGTGGTGATAAAAAAGAACTTATTCTAAAATCTGCAAAATTTGGATTTGGCGATCGATCGGCACAAACTATTGAAAAATTAAAGAACGAGAAATACAATTTAGAATATCTAAAGTCATTATCATTTGTTCCACGAGTGTTAGATGAGTTTTATGAAGCTTCAGATTACTTTTTAGTTGAAAGTAAATTGCCGGGAATAGATATTAATACGTACCGTGCATCAGTCGTAGAGAGTGCTTTCGGAGACACTAAGACGAATGTGTATGAAAAGGTTCGAAAAGTTATTCAGAATTTCCTGTCGAACTTATCAAGGATACACGATTTAGATATACAAATAGGGGATATTTCGAGCACAAATGTTTTAGTCGATAAAGTAACGGATCAGGTATCTTTTGTAGACTTCAATGATTCTGAAATTGTTATAAGAAATTTTAATGGTCATACAAGATCTTTAAACAAGACGGTTGGCTTTTTCAATTCAGGAATTTATTTTCTTAACCAATTTGAACAGGATAAGCAGCAAGCAGGTTATTTAATCATGGCTCTTTTCAGCAGAGCCAACTCATTTCTTGCTATTGACAGAACTGGAAAAAAAACAATTGAATTTTTTAGGAAATTTGCCGCTGCAGAAAAAATACCTGCGATTTTCGTAAAAATTATTGAACAGTTGGTTATATCACCAAATGTAAACCTAAAGTCAATACAGAAGGAGCTTAGAGATGCAGCGATAACAGAGATTTATGACAACGCAGAAAATCATCAAACGTCATCTCTGACTGAACTGATTAACGGATTACGTCGTTCTATAAGGATAGATAGCGTAAACCATAGCTATAAGAGTACGCGTTCCAGATTGACGAAATCGGATTTTTTGGTTAATGATAATACTATTCACCACATTATTAATTCACCAAGCTACTCTAGCTTGATGTTCCGTTTGATTCGAGGAGACTCAAATGCAGTTGAGATTATCAGAGATGCAGGCGTTCAATCATCTCTGATTGGTAATCTTAATTTGGTTCACTGGCATCTTGAACGGCTGGGAAAAGGAACCCTGGATGAAGACTTATTACCATTGCATACAATTATACCGGTATTATATTGTTCGTTGTTTATTGATCAGAAAAAACACGTAGAGGTTCAATCACTGGTTGTGGAATCTTTCCGGAGTATAGTAGAAAAGTATGCAGTCAAAAAAGATGGAAAGTTGATTTTTAGAATGTCACCTCATTCACGTTACTGCTCACCTTACTTATTAAATGGTGTTGCAGGCATGCTTGTTGTGGCACTTAATATACGAGAAGTTTTTGGCATAAATGAAAATGATTGGCTCATTGGAAAATTGTCAGCTCAGTTGGCTAAGATGCGCTATCCTCAAAATGTGACATTTAGTCACGGACTTTCAGGAATAATTTGGGCCTTACTTTTAACAAAGCGGACTATGAAAACTGACATTTATGACCAAGACATACAGCAGGCGTGCAAGGATGTTGCCGCCTACTTAATTAGGCTTGATGACGGGTTATACGTTGTTAACGAGGCATTTAATCAGCTTAGCTTTAGCTTTCAACATGGGAATAGAGGCGTTATTTTTGCCTTGAAAGTAGCTCAAGACTGTTTTGGGAAAATTTAGCACATCCGCTTTAAGGATTAATCGTACTAGCTGTCGACGAACACGCTATATCATCTCAAATCAAGGCTAAAGCGGCAAATTCTCCTGATGCGTCTTATTTGGTTGGGTTACTGACTGCCGAATTGTTGGTCGCGATTGTTGGTGTTCGGAACACGACCGCTAGCTAGACTAATCGTCGCCGCAATTCCGCCCCCAGCTGACGTGCTTCGGCGGCGTAAGGAGTCAGAGCCAAATCAACGTCGGTGAATTGGCTCTGATCGTCGAACCAGGATTTTTCCAGGCTGATCTGAAGGTTGTTGGTCAACAGTGGCATCTTCAAGCCGCGCACGACCAGTTGCATGCCTAATGCAGCCTGAAAGCCGCCGTGATTGCCGTAAGAGACCAGGCTGACCGGCTTGCCCCGCCACTCTTGATAGAGGGTGTCGAGGGCATTTTTCAGCGGTGCCGGGTAGCCCCAGTTGTATTGTGGGAACAGCAAAATGAAGGCGTCGTAGCCCTGGACCTGTTCACTCCAGCGCTTGGTCGAGTCCAGGGTGTACTGGTGGTCGGCGGGCATGGCGGGGTCCTTTAAAAACGGCAGGTCGATGGTGGCGAGATCGAGTAAGTCGACCGGTAAATCTGGCTGGGTCACGCGGACCTGTAGCCATTTGGCGATACTGGGACTGATACGACTGGGGCGGGTGGACCCGATGATTAACCCAATTTTTTTCGACATAAAATCGCTCCTTTAATTTATCCGTGCATTATGCACACATCTTAGCACCGTTCTGGTATAATGGCAATATGGATAATGAAATTTTTGAAGCACTCTTTGAGATCGTGACGTTTTTCAATCAGCCCCAACAGGACCGTAAATTGCTTCAGCAAGCCAGTATTCCCTTGGAACCGGCCGCACTACCGATTATCGTGCGCGTCGGCCGCCAACCGGAAATCAGTATTGGCGAGCTGGCTGACCAGATTGGCCGCAACCATTCGTCCATCAGTCGGCAGGTCGATAAGCTAGTCGCAGCAGGATGGCTCGTGGAGGTCGAGCGGCGTGACCAGCGGATTCGGCAAGTGGCTTTGAGTCCCCAGGGCCAGCGGGCGTTGTTACAGATCAAGGTGGCCCGCGAGGCCGCGATTCGGCAGAAATTGGCGAACTATTCCAACGCGGATCGCACAGAACTGTTGCAGGTCTTACAGCAGCTGGCGGCTACGTTGACTGGTCCCAGCGACTACCACGAATGAGCGACCTGATTGCTGCGGGTCGTGGGTGTTTGGTACACTAAGGATAAGAGAGAAAGCCAGACAAACTGGAGGACGAGTGTATGCGCAAATTCAGTTGGGTATTGGTGGCCAGTTCACTGTTGCTGGTGGGCTGTGCCAATCAACAGACGCAATCGAAGTCAAGTAGCAGTGCCAGTCAGACCACGTCGCAATCAGCGTCGCAGTCAACGACCCCGTCGCCGCGGCAGATCAAGGTGAGCACGAATGCGGCGGTCAAGCAGTTCCACCAGCGCTTTGGCGGCAAGGTGGCCGTGACCGAGTTGGCGTTGGAGACCGAAAATCAGCGCTACCAGTATGAAATCAGCGGTGTGGACCAGCACAAGGAATACGAGCTGACGGTTGATGCGCGCACTGGCAAGACCAGCCGCGCCCAACAAGAAAAGCTAGATGCCGATGAGGCCAATGGGGTTGCCCAACGAGACGCGTTGCCGTTGACCAAGGTCAAGTCCCGGGCCAGCGTTTCGCAGATTGCCCAAAAGCAGGTCGGTGGCGGTACGGCCATTGCCTGGTCGTTGGACCGCGATCACGGCACGACCGAGTGGGAGGTCAAGGTCCGCAAAGACCAGACTTACCATGAGGTACGAATCAATGCGCTGACAGGCAAGGTCTTGGGCCAAGAGACCGATGACGACGATGATTAGGCCCAGCATGCGTTAGACCAGTAGAATTTTAGTGCAAAAAAAATTAACCTCATTGAATCGAACTGGGATTTAGTCTGATTCAATAAGGTTAATTATTCAATTGGGGACAGACAGTGTTAAGGCATTTTCCGGGTACCTTAACCGCTGTTACCAAAAAAGCTTTAGTTTGTCGTTAGTTTGTTAAGCAATTGTTTACGACATATTTACTATAACAGAGAAATCAAGGCTTGCGGGCGAATTTGGCGATTTGTAATATTACAATTTTACCGCAACGTTTTAATGGTGTGACAGCTAGTAAACGTTTTAGTGGCTATCCTTGAAGATTCAGCAGAGAAACGAATACTTATTCACTAAAAATAAATGGTGATTGGAAGTGCGCGAAAAAATTTCGGGCGCTTTTTTTGTGGTCGATTTTTCCTGAAAACTGGGAGTCGTTATAAATATTTTGATAACGGTGATCAGAAAAAGAAAATTTAATGTTCAGGTTTCTCGTTTTACCGATTGAAATAAGCGCGTTTTCCTAAATATAAAAATACTAATAACGAACTAATGAATAATTTATTCTTGATAAGTTCGCATTTTCTGGTAAACTTGAAATTGCTAAAGGGAATTCAATTACATACTTGAGGAGTGAATCTGATGCGTTTGAAGAGCAAGGGCAAGTTACTCTTGATTGCTGCCGCATTATTACTGTTACCGGCCGGATTGGCCGCTTGTGGCAAGTCGTCGAGCAGCAGTGCGGGGGCCGGCGACAAGGCGTATACCCCGAAGAAGTTGACGGTCGAATTCGTGCCGTCGTCTAATGCGGGGACCATCGAAGCCAAGGCCAAGCCACTGGAAGGCCTGTTGAAAAAGGAACTGGGGATTCCGGTGACGGTCAGCGTTTCCACCGACTACAACACTATCGTGGAAGCCATGGGCTCCAAGAAAGTCGACGTGGGTTTTCTGCCACCTGACGCCTATGTCTTGGCGCACAAGCAATACGGGGACAAGGTCTTACTCCAAGCCCAACGTTACGGCGTGTCGGAACCAGATGATAAGACGACCAAGAAATTAGTCAACTACTACCGGTCACAAATTCTGGTTCGCAAAGATAGTGGCATCAAGTCCATCAAGGATCTGAAGGGCAAGAAGATTGCCGTTCAAGATACCACATCGACCGCCGGCTGGATCTACCCGGCCGTAGAAATGTTGAAGCACGGCGTTAACATCAACAAGTCTGGCATTCAAACCGTCACGGTCAAGGGTCACGACCAAGGGGTGCTGTCGGTCTACAACAAAAACACCGACGCCGCCTTCGTCTTCCAAGGCGCCCGGAAGCTGGTCATGAATGACGAAAAAGACGTGATGAGCAAGGTCGTACCGATCTACACCACGGCTAAGATTCCGAACGATACCATCACGGTGCGCGGCGATATGAGCGGCAAATGGCAAAAGAAGATTGCCACGGCCTTTAAGAACATCGCCAAGACCAAGAAGGGCCACGCCATCATTTCCAGCGTTTACTCGCACGAAGGTTACGTGGACTCTAAGGACAGCAACTTCGACATCATTCGGCAATACGATAAGCAGGCCAAGCAATTGGACAAGTAATGCCCAAGCCACCATTTAGTTGAATACACGTCAAAATCAAGAAGTAGTGGGGAAGCGCGTTTGAGCACCTTGCTACTTTTTTACGGGGGAACCAACCATGACACAAGCACCAATTATTTCGTTTAAAGGCGTCAATAAGATTTATAGTAACGGGACGGTCGGCCTCAAGGATATTAGTTTTGACATTCCGCGCGGCCAATTTCTGGTCGTCGTTGGGCTATCCGGCGCTGGCAAGAGTACGTTACTACGCACCATCAATCGGATGCACGAGATCACTTCTGGTGAGATCACGATTGAAGAAGAACCCATCAACGATTACAAGGGCCAGTCGCTGCGGTTATTGCGGCGCAAAATCGGTATGATCTTTCAAGGTTTCAACCTGATCAACCGTTCCAGCGTCGAGCGCAACGTGTTGTCTGGCCGGGTCAGTTACTACCCGACCTGGAAGACCCTCTGTGGCCTCTTCAGCAAGGCCGACCGGGAAATGGCGGTGCGGTCTTTACAACGGGTCAACCTAGCGGACAAGTTGTATACCCGCGCCGACGAATTGTCCGGGGGCCAACAACAGCGAGTCGCCATCGCCCGAACGCTAATGCAAGACCCCAAGATCATTTTGGCAGATGAGCCGGTGGCGTCGCTAGACCCCTTGACCACGGCGACCGTGATGGACACGCTTCAACGCTTGAACCGCGAGGACGGCATCACGGTCATCGTCAATTTACACTCGGTCGCTCTGGCGCGCAAGTACGCCGATCGCATCATCGGGTTGCGGGCCGGCCAATTGGTGTACGACCAACCGATTGCCGCGGTCACTGAAGCTGACTTGAACAAAATTTACGCGGAGGGGGCAGAAGCATGACCTATCCAGAGATTCCCCGGCGTTCCTGGGTTCAGCGCTGGCACGTCAAGGGGATTGGCGGCACGGTGGTGTTGCTGGTTTTACTAGTGGCCTCATCGCAAATGACCGGCGTTGATGTGGGGATGTTCTTCAGTAATTTTGGACAGTTCATGAATCTACTGGTCCGCATGTCTCATCCAGCCTGGGATTACACGACAGTCATCATTCAGCCGCTCCTAGAAACCATTCAGATGGCGATTCTGGGGACTACGATTGGGGCGGCGTTTGCCATTCCCTTTGCGGTGCTCAGCGCCAGCAATCTGATCCACAGTCGGCTCTTGCGCAATGTCACGCGGCTGTTCCTCGACTTGGTGCGGACCTTGCCCGATTTGTTATTGGCAGCGATTTTCGTGGCCATCTTCGGGATTGGGTCCACTGCCGGGGTCGTCACGTTGGCCATTTTCTCCTTTGGGATGGTGTCCAAGCTTTTCTACGAAGTGATTGAGACCATCGACATGGGGCCGTTGGAAGCCCTGGAATCGGTCGGGGCTTCCAAGGTGACGATCATTTGGTACGCCGTGTTGCCACAGATCTTGAATCAATTTATCAGCTACTTTCTCTACACGCTGGAAATCAACGTGCGGGCCTCGACCGTCCTGGGGTACCTGGGTGCCGGCGGGATCGGGGTATTCTTACAACGGTCACTCAACGAATTCAATTACAGCCAAACGGCCGTGATCATCTTGGCCACCCTCGTCGTGGTGCTGGTGATTGACGGCATCAGCAATCACTTAAGGAGGGTCCTGCTCTGATGACAACAACGACAGTAATGACCAAGCCCCATCGCACCATTTGGCAGCGCTGGAATTGGCTCTTGTGGGTCGTGGTGATTGGTGCGCTGTACTATTGGACGATCAACGGCCTCAAATTCACCGGACTACAGGAATCGGCCGGTGCCGTGTCGCGGTCCATTGTGGATGGCTTGGTCCACCCCCAGTGGTCCTACGTGTATGACGGCAGTGGTGAAGACCTGGTCTCGTTGATCTTACAAACGTTGGCCATCGCCTTTTTGGGAACCATCGTGTCGGCCGTCATCAGCGTGCCCTTCGCCTTTTGGGCCGCGCGGGGGACGCGCGAACGGTTCTTCTTGCGCTCCGGTAGTGGCAAGGTGGTCTTGACGCTGATTCGGACCTTTCCGGAAATCGTGTTGGCCATCATGTTCATCAAGGCCGTGGGACCGGGTTCTTACGCCGGGGTACTTGCCGTCAGCATCCACTCCATTGGGATGTTGGGCAAGCTCTTTAGTGAAGCGATTGAAAATATGGACCGGGGTTCCGAGGAGGCTATCACCAGTGCCGGGGGCAAATCCGGCCAGGTCTTTGCCTTGGCCACGGTGCCGACGATCATGCCCGAATTCTTCTCGTACACCTTGTATCGGTTTGAAATTGCCGTGCGTTCCGCCTCCATTCTGGGGATGGTTGGTGCCGGGGGGATCGGGACGCCGATGATCTTTGCGATTCAGACGCGAAACTGGCCGAAAGTCGGCATCATCTTGCTCGGCATCGTGATCATGGTGTTATTGATCGATTCATTGTCCGAACAGTTACGGAAGAGGTTGATCTAAGATGAAATTAACCATTTTATCGACCAGTGACGTGCACGGTTACGTGTACCCGACCAGTTACCGAACGGCGACCGACCAGCAGGCGTACGGCTGGTTGAAGGCGGCCAATGTGATTCGCGCGGTCAAAGCCGCGGCGGGTCCCGACGAGAGTGTGGTCACGATTGAAAATGGCGACTGGATTCAAGGGTCGCCGTTTGCCAGTTATTTGGCCCAACGACCGGCCGCAGACCAGGCGTTGTTCACGCGGCTCACGCGAGAATTGGGCGTGGATGCGGGCGTGCTGGGCAATCATGAATTTAATTATGGCTTGGACTACATTCGCCACTGCGAGGCCCAACGCAACTACCCCTTGTTAGGCGCCAATATCGCTGGCGGTCAGGCGCAGGACATCGTGGACGCACCGTTTGTCATTTTGCATCGGCAAGGGGTGAAGATCGCCGTTCTGGGACTGACCACCGCCTACGTGCCGGTGTGGGAACGCGCCGACCACCTTGCCGGACTACAGTTTGCGTCGGCGTTAAAGACGGCGCAACACTGGGTCCCGCAACTGCGACAACAGGCCGAAGTGGTTATCGTAGCCTATCACGGCGGCTTTGAGGCCGACCTGACCACGGGAGCGCCGACCGAACGAGTGACCGGCGAAAACGAGGGCTATCAGCTGTTGACGCAGGTGCCGGGCATTGACGCCTTGGTGACCGGCCACCAACACCGGCAAATTGCGGGGGTGTATCAGGGCGTCGCCACGACGCAGCCGGGCGAAAAGGGCGTGGCCGTGGGCGCCATCACCCTGGAACTCGATGCCAACCATCATGTCGTCGACCGGTCTGCGCGTTTGTTACCCACGGCGGAGGCGGCGCCAGCGGCTGACTTGGCGCAACAAACGGCCGCCGTGCAGCAACACGTCGAAAGCTGGCTGGACCAACCGGTGGGCCAGTTGACGGGCACCTCACTAGAAGTGACCGACCCCATGGCGGCACGACTGCACGGTCACCCGTATCTTCAGTTGATCAATCAGATCGAAATGGCGGCGGGGCAGACTGACATTGCGGCTACGGCTTTGTTCAATGACGACGTTCGCGGGTTTGCCCGCCAAGTCTCGTTGCGCCAATTACTGAATAGCTACCCGTATCCCAACACCTTGGTAGTCGAGCGGCTCAGTGGTGCGGATCTGCGTGCGGCTTTGGAGCGGTGTGCCAGTTTCTTCACCCTAGTCGAGGGGACGGTGCAGGTGGCGCCGGCCTTCACTACACCGAAATTAGCGCTCTACAATTACGATATTTATAGCGGCATCGATTATCAGTTTGACCTGACCCAACCGGTCGGCCAGCGTGTGACCCAACTCGAGTATCACGGCCAACCGATTCAACCGGATCAACGCTTAGACGTGGCCATGAACCAGTATCGCGGCAACGGTGGCGGCGATTACCCGATGTTTACGCCGGCCAAGGTCATTCGTGAGGTCAACACGGATATGGCCGAGGTCATTCGCCAGTATTTCGCCGCGCATCCGGTGGTGACGGGCCAGCCGCAGACCAACTTTACGGTGACCACCTAACGGGTGTATGCTGGGTGAAAAACAAGGGATGATGATTGATGTATGGCTTGAAACACTCCGCCAACGGGGCCAAGGTGACGATTCTAGTGGCCCAGTGTGTGTACCTGATGGTGAGTGGCTATTGGCTCGCCACCGGTGGGCAATCGGCGGTACTCACCTGGACGCTAGCCGGGTGCCTCGCGATTATTTTCGTGCGCCTCAACGCGATGATGTTTATTTGGTTGCCGCGGGGCATCGGCTGGCCCGAAGCCTTGGGCAACAGCCTGGCCTTTGCGCTCTACTACTTGGGGTTTCCACTATTGTTGTTGCACGGGGGCCACTTTAGCCTCTGGGCCTACGTCTTGGGCCTGTTCTGCTTCGTGGCCGGTAGCGTGATCAATACCACGGCTGAGCTCTTACGCAAGCCGTTCAAGGCCGATCCACAAAACGCCGGCAAGCTGTATCGCGGCGGCCTGTTCAAATACGCCATCCACATCAATTACTTCGGCGACGTGCTCTGGGTCCTAGGGTGTGCATTATTGACCGGAAATCTGTACGCCCTGCTCATCCCGCTGATGTTACTGGCACTATTTGTTTTCTCCTACATTCCCACGGCGGATAAGTATCTCGCCAGCAAGTACGGCGCAGACTTTGCGGCCTATCAACGCGAGACCAAGGAACTGATTCCGTTCGTGTGGTAGCTTTTTAACGACAAGAAAAAGGTCGAGACGATGGGGTCTCGGCCTTTGGTGTATCTGGTTTTGTTTGAGGTGATTGTGGAGTATTGGCTTAATAACGACAGTGGTTGAATATAGATGGGCTGGCCACTAGTATTAACTAAGGATACCTACGAGATTAACGTGGTATTGGCTGGTGCATACCGTAAAACGAGAGCTGAAACGTGGAACTAAGTCAGCGTTGCGTATCAGCACTACCGTAGCCGAGAGTTCGCCAAATATGGGTTCAGCCGTGGGAGTTGTCTTAGTGGCGTGGGCCATGCCACTTAGGCAACTGGCGTCTTTGAGACGCGGTTTTCGGCTCAAAGCGAGGCACCGAGACCGTCCTTGGGCTCGGCCCGTCCGCCCTCAGCGTTCCAACGCATCTCTAGCGAACGGTAAGGCGGCCAGCAAACACCATAGTAGTGGCAATCCGGCTAACCGTTAGTCCACCTTAACCACGAGCTTGCCCAGGTTGTCGCCACGCTGGAGGATGTTTAACCCCTCGGCCGCGTCGTCGAACGGCAGAATCCGGTCGATGACGGGGTCGAACTCACCGGTGGCCAGCTTTTGACCCACGACGCCGGCCATGAAGCCCAGGTCGGCGATTTCCGTGGGATTGTTGGAGCCGTAAACGCCACCGAGAGCGGAGCGCACCAGACCCAGGGCCTTACTGTCGAGGTCCAGATGCGCCGGCATACCATCGCCAATGGCGATGATCTGGCCGTTGTAGGCCATGCGGTCAACGTCGGCCGCTAGCTCTTCGCCGCCAATCGTGTTCAGACTCAGGCCGACGCCCAAGCCATCCGTGGCGGCCATGACGGCGGCGGTCACGTCTTCTTGGTGGTAGTCGATGATGGTGTCCGCGCCGACGCGCTCGACCAGGGGCCGTTTGCGCGCCGAGGTCGTGGCAATCGTCGGCAGGTTCAGGTCGTGAGCAAATTGTAGTGCAGCCAAGCCCACAGCCCCGCCGCCCGCGTGGATCAAGACGGTCGGTACCTCGGACAAATTGGCCTTGCGGTACAACGCCTGGTAGGCGGTCAAAGTGCCACAGAGGCTGGCGGCCGCTTGTTCGAAGCTGACGTTGCTGGGAATTGGCGCCAGACTCAATGCCGTGGTAACGGTAAATTCGGCCAAACTGCCTGCGCGGCGCAGGTCACCGTGATACATAACGCGGTCACCGACTGACCAATTGGTGACATTGGCGCCGACCGCGACGATTTCGCCAGCACAATCCATGCCGACGACGCGGGGAGTGGTGGTGTTACTGCCGGCGATGACTTTATAATCGGCGGGGTTCAGGCCCACGGCGCGTACGTAGACCTTGACCTCGGTGTCACCCGGAGTGGGTTCCGCGACGTCGGTCAGTTTCAGGTCAGCCAGGGTGTGGGGCGCAGGTCCCGTAATGGTCCAAGCTTTCATGTTGATCATCCTTCTTTGTTGGTGGATTAAATACAGAAATTAAAAACAAGAGTTGTCATTGATTATAGTAAACGATGGGGGCCGTAAAGGAAAACATTTCGTTTGATTGTAACCGTTAGCCATTTACCCTATTATTAAAATTGTGTTGCAATCGACTCTAATGAGATGCAATCCCGGTGAAAACTTGGTAAAATAAATTAACGAAAAATGAGATTTGGAGGTGGACGTCTTGCACCAACCGTATGCTGCATTTCCCATACCTGACCGCTAATAGCCATTTTCACAGATAGAAAGGAAGTTTTATTTACATGGCACAAGACCCTAAGACAACCGTTACCCCAACTGAAGCAGAGACCACTGACCCTGGACCCAGCCAGCAGACGCCGTTATGGCAGCGCTCGACTGAGTCCTTACTTGTCGATTTTGCCACCAATGCAGACGAGGGTTTGACCACGGCCGAGGCGAAAAAACGCCTACAGGCCAATGGCCCCAACGAGTTGACCGCCAAGAAACAGTCAAACCTGTTGCGTTTCTTGAAGCAGTTCAACAACTCCATCATCTACATTTTGGCGGCCGCGGCGCTGATGACCTTCTTCATGCACCACTATTCCGATTCCATTGTTATCGGGCTGGTGATCGTCGCCAACGCCTTCATTGGTTATTTCCAGGAACGGTCGGCGGATAACGCGCTGGACCGCATCAAGGCGCTGTTGGTATCCGAAGCCGTCGTGTATCGCGATGGCCAGAAGGTGACCCTGCCTGCCCGCGAACTGGTGACCGGCGACATCGTGCAGTTGGAAGCCGGGGATACCGTCCCCGCTGACCTGCGGTTGATCGACGCGGATAACTTAAAAATCCAAGAGTCAGCCCTGACCGGGGAGACCGATTCGGTTGATAAGGGTGAGGACCCACTGGCGGTGGCCGAATTGCCGCTAGCCGAACGGTCCAACCAAGCCTTTGCTTCAACGGCGGTCACTAACGGTTCCGGCCGTGGGATCGTGACGGTGACCGGGGCGCAAACAGAAATTGGGCACATCCAACAGAACGTCGCGGCGGTCAAACAACAGACGACGCCGCTGATGAAGAACTTGAACAGCTTAGGGCTGGGCCTGTCCGTGGCCATCTTGATTGCTGCGGTCTTGCTGTTTGCTCTGGGGATGTGGACCCACGTTTACAGTTTGCCAACGCTGCTGATCGCCGTTATTACCATGGTCGTGGGTTCGATGCCAGAAGGGTTGCCGGCCAGCACGTCGGTGGTCTTGGCCATGGGGACTCAGGCGATGACCAAGCAAAACGTCATCGTCAAGACCTTGCCCGCGGTGGAAACGCTGGGGGCCGTGGATATCGTCAACACCGATAAGACCGGGACCTTGACGAAAAACGAAATGACCGTGACTGACATTTTAACGCCGCAAGACACCTACACCGTGTCGGGCGTGGGTTACGATGCCGACGGTCAGGTCCAAAATGATGCGGGTCAAGCCGTTGACTGGCAAAAAGACGCGGACCTCGAATGGCTGGTCCAGATTGCCGGGCAGACCTCCGACGCCGAATTCCATGAGGAAGATGGCCAATGGGTCCTGACCGGGGAACCGACCGACGGGGCGTTAACGGCTCTGTATCACAAGCTGGTGGGCGCCGACCCGGATCCACAAGAAATTGATTCGCTGCCATTTGACTCGGCGATTCGCTACTCGGCCCGGCTGGTCGACCATAACGGCCAACGCTATCTGTTGGTCAAGGGGGCGCCGCAAACGTTGACGCGCTTGATGCGTGAACACGGCACGGCCGTTGACGAAGATGCTTGGCAAGCCCGGTTGTCCCAGCTGACCCAACAAGGTAAACGGGTCGTGGCGCTGGGGTATCAACCTGTGGCAGCCGATGCGGATGAAGTCGATGACCTACCCGTCGGCGAAAACTTTCACTTGGCCGGGATGGCGGGAATCATTGACCCGCCACGGCCAGGGGTCGCCGATGCCGTGCGGCAATTGCGTTACGCCGGTATCAAGGTCAAGATGATCACCGGGGATGACCCGGAAACGGCTGCGGCCATCGCCCAACAGCTGAATCTGTCCGAACAGGCGCGCGCCATCACTGGACCGGAATTGGCCCAAATGAGCGACGCCGAGCTGGCTTCGCAAATCGACAAGTACACTGTCTTTGCCCGGACCACGCCGGCCGATAAGCTGCGGATCGTGAAGGCCCAACAGTCGCGCGGTCACGTGGTTTCCATGACCGGGGACGGGGTCAACGATGCCCCCGCCTTGAAGCAGGCCGATATCGGGGTTGCCATGGGGATTCGGGGGACCGACGTTGCCAAGGACTCCGCCGATATGGTGCTGGCCGACGACGACTTTACCTCGATTCTAGGTGCCGTGCGGGAAGGCCGCCACGTCTTCGATAATATTCGGAAGACGATTCGTTTCCTGTTACCCACCAGTTTTGCCGAAGGGCTGATCGTGGTCTTGAGTATCCTGATGGACCAAGAATTGCCGTTGTTCCCGACCCAATTGTTGTGGATCAACATGGTGTCGGCCCTGACGATTCAATTTGCCTTCATCTTCGAGCCCGCCGAAAGTGGCATCATGCGCCGGGGACCCCGGGATGTGACCCGCGGGATCCTGTCCAAATGGGACGTGGCGGAAGTCACCTACGTGTCGTTGCTGATTTCTGGGCTGGGGATGTTCGCCTACGACCTCTTAACGGGCCAAGGCCTCTCCGCTGTCATCGGCAGCACCATGACGTTAAACGTGATCATCTTCGGGAAGATCTTTTACCTGTTCAACCTGCAAAATGACCACCCCGTCTTGTCGAAATACTTCTTTAGAAATAAAATGAGTTTCCTGATTGTCGGCATCTTGCTTCTGCTGCAAGCCATGATCATTTACTGGCCAGCCATGCAGGGCGTCTTCCACACCACGTCGGTCAATTTCTTCTATGGTTGGGGGATCCCAATCATGGCCGGGGTCGTCGTCTTAGTCGTCACGGAAATCGTGAAGGCCGTTCGCCGGCGCATCGACAACAGTACGGTTGCCCGCGAACAGCGGAGCTTCTAAGCCGTGCTACTTCCTGTGGGGGTACTGGTCGGCTAACTTAAAAGCATGAATCTTCTTTGGAGGAATGTAAGTTGATGATTAGTGAAGCCGGAGTGGCAGAACTAATTCAACGGCTAGACAATGTAAATGCTGATGTTGTACAGCGCAACTCAAAAACGCAAACAATAGGCAAAAAGTGTGAGCACAAATCGCAAACGAAGATAGATTGTATGCACCCAATAACTGACCGTATTGAATTATAAATTAAAGAAATGGCCCGTCCTCGTTTTTTGAGGGCGGGCCATTTCTTCCATATCTGGTCGGACCATATGCGTATAGAATCGCACGCTCAGAAGCCTTCCTAACAGATCTTATGACCCACATATAGGATTTCGATGTGGCTAGCTTACCCGGTTCTCTGAGTACTTGCATTGGTGTCTCATCGCCTTGTAGGTAAGGCTGAGTCACTAACTTATCCCGAATCAACTCGTATAAGTGGACTCATCAAATCACTAGACTTTATGATCCAGTTTGCTAAAGTTGTCTCGGACAACGCTGCTCCCATTCTTTGCCAGTCTTTTAACTGCCGAGATAGCGGAACACCTTGCTCAAACTTTTGATGAAGTATTTCCGCGATGACTGAAGCGGAACCTAAACTATGGATTACACGGCTGTTTGGTAGTAAGTCATTGTGTAAGGTAATACAGTTTATAAATGTTTAAAAAGAGCAATCTTTAGGCTGAGTGTGGCTTAAGGTCGCTCTTTTTCGAATGTAAACTAGAAGTTTCCCGTTGGTAAATTAGGCGTTCCTTATGCCATGGTACGTCAAGATTTAATCTCGATTCAGGAGGTTAAATCTATGAAAAAAATACTTGTTACGATGTTTACTTACGGAGTAATTTTATTTGGTGGTGTGGTGAGTGCTAGCGCCGCAAGTTTTCGTGTATCACATGATGTACCGCTTTCCTGGTCTGCTAGCTGCACAATTGTTACGTCTGGTGATCATATTAAAAATGTGAAGGATGTAAAAACAAGAGCAAGAATGGATAAAATAACGAAAGCATATGTGACCCATGATGCGGTCAATAAGGTTACATTGCATATTTCGAGGAAGCTTGGGATAGTTAATTATAAAAGCGGGCTGGTTGCGAAGGTTAGCAAGGGGAAACTGATAGTTACGGTTATTTAATCTGATATATTGTTGTCCTTGCTGGAATTAACCAATTATCGACAATGATAACGTATGTGCCTAGGATACTGATGAGAAGGACAATGATGCAAATTAAGTTAATGGTCTTATAGAGACTGTTATACTTATTGTTACGCCATGCAACATATAGAGGCATAAAGATACCTATAGGTGGAATCAGGCCGGATACGATGGATAGGATGATTAATATGATACCTTCATCGGTATTTTGGTAAAGATCTGTATTGATCTTCTTTGATTGTGACTGCTTTTGAATAATTTGTTCATCACTGAGGTTGAATTGCTTCTTTAGGTTCGGATTCTCTGATAGTAGGTTGTCGATAGACATTTTATAAACCTTACTTAATTGAATCAGGTTGTCTAAATCGGGATATCCTCGTCCGTTTTCCCACTTGGAGATGGATTGTCGGGTGACGTGCAGAATTGTGGCGACTTCGTTTTGTGAGAGTCCTTGGGCAATACGAGCATTTTTAAGTGTTAAACTAAAGTTTGCGATAAGTGGTTCTCCTTATTTGGCATATTAAATGGGTACTTCAATTAATAATACCAAAAAGTGTGTTGGACATACAGCCCGATAAATTAGGTAATGTAACTAGAGGAAACGATGAGTGTCTTTGCAAAGGAGGTGTTTTATAATATGCTAAATTTGTTAACGAGGTATTGCTAATACGTATTAGCCCACTAAAATTATCGGAGTGAGCTAGAAAATGAAAAAAATTATTACAGGGACATCGCTTATTCTTTCCACAGCTTTATTAGGAACAATGTTTGTTGAATCGGGTGTTGCAACAAAGGTAGCATATGCTGATACTGTCGAAACAGCTATGCAGACAACCTCGAAGAAAGTTTATCCTAAGTTTGTGTCTGGAACACAGGCAGATCAGATTATTAGTGATTATTTATCAACTGCCAATGATCAACAATTAGAGGCGATTCAACAAAGGGTTAAATCGTTTGTCCAAACAACGGTTCAAGGGAACAAGACAACTGTAAGCATTAGTGATGATGTTATGCAGACTGCTATGATGAGTGTAATTGCACCTAATACTGGTGTATTCCAAACTCGTAGTGGCAAGGGAACTACGAAGATTGTTTGGCATGGTGCTGCAAAGAAGGGAAACGTGGATGTCTATATTAGCGCTGGCATGTTAAATATGGCAAAAAAGCAAGGATTTAATGTGTTAGCACAGATTTGTCTGTTACCATTAGGTGCTGTGGGTGGTGCTATTGGTATGGCACTTCGCGTTGGGTTAAAAGGTGCTCTTGGTACAGTGTTCAATAAAGCATCTGGTAAGGGCTTCGCAAAGGGACGTGTATTCCACTTTAAAGGTGGTAAGTATAAATCATGGTCGTATCAGTAAAGAGAATATTCTTGACTTTATTTAGCATTTTGGTTGGGGTATTTTCAGCAATGAACTTTGAGTACACATTGAAGACGAAGATTATTTTGGCTGTTGTTTTTTCAGTTGCAAACGTATTTTCTTCTTTGTATACGTTATCGTATTGGAAAGAGCTACGTGAAGATCGCTATAGTCAGCTTCAATATTTTTTAATGCTTGTAGTAATGGAAGCGGCGTTATGGGTGTTTACGGCACTGGTTCCTAGTAGCCTTACTGGCCCAATGCTGTGGCTTTGGCTGGGTGCTATTAACTTATGCTTCTTCAGTGTTTTAGTGATTATTGCAATTTCATTCGAAAGATTTTGGAGAAAACGTTAAACAAGATTAGATAAGATCATCACTGTGATTACGGTGGTGGTCTTTTTAGAATGTAGCGTTAACTTGGCCGTACTGGTCGAAAGTTTGGATGGTAGTTATTGGGTGAAACCTAAGGATAAGTGCAAAGCAAGATAGTGTGCTTACGTACGGAAATGTTCAGGAAGCTAAAAGACACCAGATGAGGTTACTAACCAAGTTGCAAACCCAGTCGTAACTAGCAACGGTTGTCATGAATCGGTCATGGCTTGAGGAAACGATTCGCAGGTGGCCTAGGTTCGTGAACAGTAAAACTCACATAATTTTTTAATATTTCGCCCAAACCCCTAGCCCTTAGCACCTGATAATCCTATACTGGTAGCAAAGGAGGCGGAACATCAATGTTGAAGAAGAGTTCCGATTGTACTGAGATTTTAGTGGGGAAGGCTGCCAGCATGGACGGCTCGACGATTGTGGCGCGTAACGAGGATGGTTACGGTCCCATCAACCCCATCAAATTTGTGTTGCATCCCGCAACCGACCAAACGGGGGCGTCATTCACGTCAGCCGTGACCGGGGTAACTGTCCCGCTGCCCGATCACGCTTACCGCTATACGGGCACGCCGCAGGCCGATCAAAGCGACGGCCAATACGAGGAAGCCGGCATCAATGAACTGAACGTCGGCATGAGTGCCACGGAAACGACGGCGACCAACGCCCGCGTCTTGGGCTACGACCCCTTAGTAGACGATGGCATCAACGAAGAAGCCATGGTCACCCTGGTGTTGCCCTACATCAAGAGTGCTAAGGAAGGGGCCCAACGCTTAGGCGCCTTACTCGAAAAGTACGGAACTGGTGAAAGCAACAGTATCGCCTTTAACGATAACGAAGAAATTTGGTACTTAGAAACCGCCGGCGGCCATCACTGGGCAGCCATGCGTTTGCCAGAAGACTGCTACGCCATCGCGCCGAACCAAACGTTGATGCAAGAGGTCGACTTAAATGACAGTGATAATTTCTTAGTGGCCACTGATCTGGTCGACTTCGTGGAAAAGCACCATTTGAACCCGAACCCCGGTCACTTCAATTTCCGGGAAATCTTTGGCACCCATGGGGAAGACGACGCGTACTACAACACGCCGCGGACCTGGTACGGCCAGAAGTTGTTCAACCCAGAAGTCACCGACCAACAACCGACGGATCAAGATATGCCGTTTGCCCGGAAGCCTGCCAAGAAGATCGCCATCGAAGACGTGGAGTTCTTCCTGTCATCACACTACAATGGCACCAAGTACGACCCATTTGGGACCTTCGCCTCAGGTTCCGCCGATGACCAAAAGAAGTACCGGCCCATCGCCATGGATCGTAACCAATGTTCCTCGATCTTGCAGATCAGAAACGACGTGCCCGCGGACCATGCGGCTATTCAGTGGATCGCCATGGGCTTCTTTGCCTACGCACCGTACGTACCGTTCTTTACCAACATCAATGACACGCCGGTAGATTACCAAAACACGACGACGGCGGTCGATGTGGAGAACGTTTACTGGTTAAATAAGACGTTATCTGTTATTATTGAACCACATTTCCATGACTATGTAGAAGCTGTCAACGCCTTTCGTGAGGGGTGTCAGTCCTACGCGCGGCAACGTGTGGCGGCGACTGACGCGGCCATCACGGGGGACGCCACGACTTTCCTGACCCAAAGTAATGCGGAAACGGCCGGAGAAGTTTCTAAGCGGACCCATCAGTTGTTCGACGATTTGGTCAAGCACGGGCTGTTGTTATCCAAGACGGCTTGGGAAAAGGGCCAAAACCTGTAGCACAGTGGCGTTAGTCAGGTGAACCAACTAGGGGGAGTTCATCATGAAGATTATGAAAATTGTTTTAGCTAGTGGTGTTGTCTTGAGCCTGTGGGGTGGTGCCGTCACGGCGGATGCGGCCAAACGTGTGACCTTGCCAGCCTATCCGCAACAACGCGTCTTTACGTTTAAGGCCAAGGGCACCAAGGTCTACAGCTATCCGCGGGCGGCTTACCGCCACAGTACGGTGTTGGGGACTGATCAAAGCACGACCAAAAAGTGGACCGTCGACAAGGTTGTGACGGTCAAGGGTCACCGGTACGTTCGGTTAGCGCTGGTGAGCGCCAAGAATCTGCCGCACGGGACCATCGTGCCCAACGCTTCGAAGACCAAGAAGACGTTGGTGGGCGGCTACGTGGCGCTGAGCAAGCTGAAATTTCATCAGCAAATCGCCAGCATGACCACCGTCAAAAAGACCGCTTACTGGACACCCACGACGACGCAGGATTTCTGGGATATGCCCAAGCACACGTTGGGGAAGACCGCGGCGAGCCACTACGGCCACACTTACGGCTACCGCACGATTTATGCGATCCAGTCGCTGACTACCAAGCAACACCGGCAATACCTGTATTTTGAAACGGCCGCCGGTAAGGCCATTGGCTGGTTGCCGAAGACTGCCGTTACCAAGGGTCAATACCCCGACTTGCTGAAACGCGAGCTGTCCCGCAACTTAGCGGCAGACAGTACGGCGGTGACGACCGTGGACAAGGCCGGCCACGTCAAGGTCGGCGTGGCCCTGAAGGATGGCCAGGTCAAGCGAGTCGCGCTCCTGCAACAAAACAGCGAAACGACCGTGTATGACTATCAAGATGGCCAAGTCGTCAAGCAGACCATCCGCACCTCAGCGGGCAAGGTCAAGCACGCCGCGGCGGTGACACCCACCAAGAGCTTGACGTTCAAAGCCCAGGCTGATTTTGATATTCAAGGATACAAGTATCAGGTGAAGGTCACCCCAGCCGGCCAAGTCAGCGTGATGAGCGTTGGGGGCTGGATGGCTTAGAGAACAAGATTTTAAGGATCGGGTTGTTTGCGTGAAGGTGCAAATAGCCTGATTTTTTTACGGTAATCGTTGACTTAAACCAACCTTGAAGTGCTAAGCTAGACCTTGAGGTGAACACGATGACAAAAACAGAATTACAGAAGCTCGACGACGGAGAACCGTACTACTTCTTGGATGAGGCGGTGGCGGCGCGCAAGGCGCGGGCGGCGAAATTGTGCCAGGAGTTCAATGCGATTCCGGCCACGGATCCGGCAGCCCAGACCGCTAAAATCAAGGAAATCTTGGGCAGTCACGGTGAACGCGTCTCCGTGCAGGCCACGTTTAACTGTGATAACGGTCAGAACATCCACGTGGGCGAGGACTTCTTGAGCAATTACAATCTCACAATCTTGGACATTGCCCCGGTAACGATCGGTAGCCACGTGATGATTGGCCCCAACGTGGACATTTACACGGTCAATCATCCTCTGACACCCTCGGGTCGGCGGGGGTATTTGGCTCAGGCCGCGCCAGTTACCATTGGCAACGACGTGTGGATTGGCGGTAAGGTCGCCATCATGCCCGGCGTCACGATTGGCGACAACGTCGTGATTGCCTCCGGCGCCGTGGTCACTAGGGACGTGCCCGCCAATACCCTGGTCGGTGGCGTGCCGGCCAAACCGATTCATTCGTTAAGTGATGACTAATATGTAAATACGAAGCACCCGGGAGGTTCAGTCCCAGGTGCTTCTTTTTTATGACATGCTTGTCGATTCAGCGCTGCGTAACAACTCATAGATCTCGGCCTTGAGTGGGGCCTGGGTGGCCAGCCACTGGCGGTCCCGGTGCGTTGGCGTCAGGGCGATATCGCGGATGACGTGTGCCGGTCGCGCGGACAGGACCAAGATGCGGTCCGACAGGTAAATGGCCTCCTCGATGTCATGGGTGACCAGCAGCGTGGTCTTTTGCAAATCGGCCGGTAGACTTAACAGCCAGTCTTGCATCAACCCGCGAGTCATGGCGTCCAAAGCGCCGAAGGGTTCGTCCAGTAGGCGGTAATCCGCGGGGTTCAACATCGTCCGCAGTAAAGCGACACGTTGGCGCATCCCACCGGACAGTTGGTGAGGCAAGAAGTGGCGGTAATCCACCAGGCCAAAGAGCGTCAACAGGGCCGTCACGTAGTCGTGGTCGATCGGTTGATGATTGATGCGCTGATACAGTGTGATGTTTTGGTCGACGTCGTACCATGGCAGTAACATGTCCGTTTGGGGCAGGTAACTAAACGTGGTATTGAGCCCGGTGATGGGCTGGCCCGCTACCTGAAGCGTCCCCGTCGTGGGAGTTAGGAGACCTGTCAAGAGTTTCAACAAGGTCGACTTGCCCGCGCCACTGGGGGCAATCAAGGACACGAAGCTGCCATCGGTAATCGTGGCGGTCACGTCGCGCAAGATTTCCAGGTCATCGAGCGTGAGGCCAACGTGGGTCAGGGTGATGGTCATAATCAATCGCCAACGTATTGGTTGGTGTACAGCGTCTTAGCGGGGATGGCCTTTTTGATCAGGCCGTATTCCTTCATGAAGCCGGTGTAGTTGTTCCACACTTTGGCGTCCATTTGGCCCCATTTGGCCGCATTATCGGTGTAGTTGGCCGACAAGAAGGCTTGCGAATCCTCTAGGAAGCTGAGGTCGTCGTCCTTGGCGTACTTGTGTAAAATCTTGGCGTCGGCCTTGGGGTGAGCGATGGCGTCTTGGTAGCCCTTCTTCGTGGCCGCCATGAAGGCCTTGACCACCTTGGGGTCCTTTTGGAGCTGGGTGTTGTTGGTGATGATAACCGGGGTGTAGTAGTCCAAACGTTTGTCTAGCTTACGCAACGGCATGTAGTTGACCTTGATGTCAGCGTTCTTGGCGCGGATCACATCCCAGCCCTGGAACCACCACTGAATGTCGTTTTTCTTGCCCAGGCTCTTGGGCCCGTCGCCGGTCGCTCCCACGATCTTCAGTGATTTGGGATTGACGCCCGCGTTACGCATGACGGCCTTGAGCACGGCTTCTTCACTCGGCGTTTGCCAGCCGGCGTAGGTCTTGCCCGCAAAGTCCTTAGGCGAGGTGATGCCGCTGTTGGCCTTAGAAACGAAGCCGGATGTGTTGTGCTTTAAGACGGTGGCGATGGCCTTCACGGGGATGTTTTTGCCATCCGCATGGGCGTACGTCACGTCTTCTTGATAGCTCACGCCGAATTGGGCCTTGTTGGCGCCGACCATGCCGATGCTGGTAGCGTTGTCGCCGGGTTCGATGATCTTGACGTTTAAGCCGGCGTCCTTGAAATAGCCCTTGTCCTTGGCGACGTACAGCCCGGTGTGATTGGTATTGGGGACGTAATCGAGGACGATGGACACGTCGGTCAATTTTTTGGTTGAAGTTGAATTGGCCGCCTGGTTTTTACTGTTGCCACAAGCGGTGAGCGTCACGACGAGTGGGACGAGTAGCCAGAGTTTGGTTAATTTCATGATGTTGGTTTTCTCCCTTGGATTAATAGGCGATAGTAGCCCTTTTGTAGTGCCCAGGTCCCCAGGTTCAGGGCCAGGCTTAAAATGATGACGCAGAAAATGGCAGCGAAGACCTTGTCGATCTGGTAGCCATTTTTCACCCGGATCATGTAGTACCCCAGGCCGGCTTCGGCGCTGAGCCATTCCCCGATGATGGCGCCGCTCACGCAATAGGTAGCGGCGATACGCAGGCCGGCAAAAAATCCCTGCATGCCTTGCGGAATCTTCAAGATGCGATACACCTGCCAGTTCTTGGCCCCCATCGTTTGCAAAAAGCGAATCTGGTCGGTCGAGACCTTCCCCAGCGCCTCCGAAAACGCCACGATAATGGGGAAGTAACTCATCAAGATGACCAGAATAATCTTGGGCGCCATGCCAAAGCCAAACCAGAGGCTAAGCAGCGGACCTAGCACCATGACGGGCAGGGTCTGCGAAATGACGAGCAGTGGGTAAAATGACTGGTACAACAGCTGCCAGCGATCCATGACCAGCGCGGTGCCAAAGGCCAGCATACAGGCGATGCCCAGGCCAATCAACGATTCGTACAGGGTGACCCAGGAGTTGACGAGTAACCCCCCGGCCTCGGCCGCCAGCGCTTGGGCGACACTGACGGGACTGGGGAGGATGAAGCTGGGCGTCTGGAGCAGCGTGACGGCCACCTGCCAGGTCGCCAGTAAAATGACCAGGCTGCCGAGTGGGTAAAGTTTACGGGTAGCGACGGTGAGTTCCCCCTTTCTAGGTCAAAAAAAGCTTCATCGGGGAATCTACCGCCAGATGAAGCATCCGTGCGTTCCTCCCTACGCCAGTGTGAGCTGACAGGTTCGATGGGTCAAAGTTTACAACTTCCTCTCGTGCCGTCTAACGGTATCCCCAGAAACTTTTAAGTTGGATTTAGTATAGCATGGTAAAAGATGGGGTACAACTTAATTTTCGAAAATGGATGGGAATTCTTCGGTAAATGACGATAGACGCTGATGCTAAAGGGATTTCGAGCCTAGACTTTTAGAGATGTTGCCTGGTGGGCCTTTTATTAAAATTGTTATAAACGCCTCAATATCAATATTTTTATAAAAATTACAGCTTATCTAAACTAGTTAATATGCTATTATATTATTTCAAAAAAGATGCCCATCAAAAAAGGCCGTGAGTATCGCTCATGGCCTGGTAAATTGGGTGCAATTGTTTAATCAGCTGAAGGCTGAGCCTAAAGTTAACACACGGATTACCGTAATGACGGTGTTCTGGCACCTAAAGCTGGCGAAACCAGGCGGCCAGTTCGGATTGTGAGGCTGAAAACGACTACTTTTGACGTCACGAGTCGCATGGTAACAATAGTTCCAGTTGATTTCCGTCTTTCAACCTTCAGTTAATCAGCAACGGGCACGTTTTCGCGGATCACCCGCGCTGGACTGCCAGCAATGACCACGTTGTCGCCGAAGGACTTGGTGACCGTGGAATTGGCGCCCACGACCACATTATTGCCCAGCGTGACGCCCGGTAAGATCACCGAACCGCCACCGACCCAGACGTGATCGCCCAGCGTGACCGGCTTACCCAGACCCACGAAGGCGTCGCGGCCGGCCGGGTCCAGGGGATGGTAGGCGGCGTAGATTTGGACGTGGGGCGCCAGCATGCAGTGGTCGCCAATCGTGACCGGGGCGATGTCCAAAATGACGTTATCATAGTTGCACATGAAGGCGTCACCCACGTGAATGTTGTAGCCAAAGTCGCAGCGAAAATTCGGCTGAATCCACGGGTGTTGGCCTACCGAGCCGAAGAGTTGGCGAATCACGTGGTCCTTTTCGGCGGTGGCCGTGTCATCGAGTTCGTTGAGTTGCTTACACAAGCGTCGGGCGTGGGTCTCGTCCGCGGCCAGCTCCGGGTCCATGATATTGTAGGGTTCACCGGCTAAGAATTTTTCTTTTTCAGTCTTCATGGGTATCGTCTCCTAGATTTGATTGATCCCAGTTTAGCACAGATCACGGTTATTTATCCGGACTAATTTTGAAAATTTACATTCATTCGATAATGAAATAAGAACCCCAGCAGACAGTTCATGGCAATACCGGTCGTGCCACTTAATTTACTCGCCAAGCAAACCGACCCCTCGAGCGGCGTGGTCGGCGGGAGTTATCGTAGAATAGACACAAAGTCACGGGGTAAACGTGGCTTGGGCATCTCAGCTTTGAGAAAAATTAACGGACCATGTCGGACGACTACCATCAAATTCGGACGATAGGAGGCTCGGAAGCTGAGAGTGGGGGGACTTCGTGCAAACGGGGTCTCTTTTTGACTTGCACCCAACTAGGGGGATGCGGTATACTACTAACACTTCAGCTAAAACGGCTGAATGCAAGGAGATGATCGACGATGATGGCATCGTTATTTGTACGGAAAAGTGCTGCTAGTTAGCGACACTTTTCTGCAAGACCTTTCAGAGAAGTGTCAGGTTTGTATCTGAAAGGAAAAAATAAACATGAAACCAACAATCACCGCCTACGAATATAGTTATATCAGCCAGCAGCTCGACGCCTTAGTGAGCGCCTATCTCTCGGTCAATGACAAGCACATGCGCCGCGTCGTGCGGGATACGACGCTGGAACGCATCAAGCCACTGTTGCCACTGGACGAACCGCTCGTGCAAGACTTCTTGACGCGTCTGCAGCCCGACCGGTTGACCCGCAAAGCTGCCGCTGAAATCGTGCCGTTGCTGGAACCCCTCGTGATTCCGTTTCCGGAGCTAACGACCAAGCAATTAAGCAAGCTATTTCGTAAGGTGAAGAAGCTCAAGCAGCCTGAATGGGCCACGCTGAACTTGCACCAACTCACGTATCTGGGTTGGAACGACGGCGGTAACCAGAAGAAATACCTGGTGGCCCCGTATCAGGATCGCTTGATCGGCATTCAAGGCGATCTCGCGCCCCAAGTGGTCAAGGGCGTCTGCAGCATTTGCCACACGATTGGCAACGTCTCGCTGTTTGTCTCGACGACCAAACGCTCGGGGCTGGGCAGCTACACGCGTAACGGCAATTACATTTGCCGAGACAGCGATCAGTGTAACCGCCAGTTGACCGATCCACAAGGCCTCGCCGACTTTATCACGGTCGTGCGGCCCAAAAAATAACCTTTAATGAGGCCTCCTAAGCGACGATTGTCGTGGCGGAGGCCTTTTTGGCGGCTGTGGGAAAGCGCTTCACCCTAAAAACTTGGTGAAATTTCCCTGAATCTTCCGGGTTTTCACACGAGATTTGTTATAATGAATCTTGCTTTGTGAAATTTAAGAGTGAGAGGGAAATGACTATGTCGAGTGCATTAGCAGCAAGCAAGGTGGCGCGGTCATGACGCCACAACATCATTTACGCGGGGTCTTATTGGCCAGCATCGCCTGCATTTTGTGGGGCATTTCGGGGGTCGCCGCGAGCACGTTATTTAAGTTGAACCCCCACGTGACGGCCCTGTGGCTCACGCAGGTGCGGATGATCACGGCCGGCATCATTTTGTTGGTGCTGGGCCAACTCATTGGGGTCAAACCGTTTGAAATCTGGCGACAAAAGGCCACGGGTCTGCGGGTCATCAGCTACGGGCTATTGGGATTAGTGCCCGTTCAACTTTGCTACTTTGAGGCCGTTAAGTTCGGCAATGCCCCGATTGCGACCATCATTCAGTTCTTGGGGCCGTTCATCATTAGTATTTACTTCTTGTTATTTAAACACGTGATTCCCACGCGACCGGAAATGGGCGGCATGCTGCTAGCCTTTGTCGGCACGTTGTTGATCGTGACCCACGGCCATTTGAACAGCCTGGCCATTTCGCCGGTCGTCCTCTTCTGGGGAGGATTGTCGGCGATTGGGGTTGCCACGAACACACTGATTCCGCGGCCGTTGTTGCCGAAATTTGGCGCCGTGTCCGTTACCGGTTGGGGGCTGCTGGTCGCTGGAATCTGCTTAAACATCTTCGGCCCAGTCTGGCAAGACCACGTGACGCTGAGTTGGGCCGGCTGGTCCATGATTGGCATCATCATCGTCTTCGGGACCGTGATTCCGTTTCTGATGTTCGCCCACGCGCTGGGCTACATCCTCCCCACGACGGCCAGTCTACTGGACGCCTTCGAGCCGTTGTCGGCAACGGTCTTTTCCGTGATGTTTCTGAGCGTGCAACTGACCAAGTACGACCTGGTCGGCGGTGCGCTGGTCATCTTGGCCGTCATGGCGCTGTCGTTAAATGGTCATCAAATGTTACGACTGATTCGCCGTTTCCGCGTGAAAACCGATTAATTCAGTATAAATGAAAGGCGTCGCCAACTAACCAGTTAAGTGGTTAATTGGCGACGCCTTCTTAGCGTACATAGATGTAATCGGGAAGGTGGCGCCCTCCATTACGTGAAACTCTAAGGGGGCTAGTACGTGGGGAGGATGCCCCAAGCCAAAGCCCGGTCGCGGCGCTTGCTTTGAGTCGAAGACCACGTCTCAAAGTGGCCTTATAGCCAAAACGTGCATCAACAGTTAACTGTTTCCGCTTGTCGTTCTAAGCGGATGAGCTTAGATTTCACTCGGTCGGTGTGGACGGTTAAACGTCAGCACTGACGTAATGGTTACTCTACGGATGGACGATGTGGAACATGAGTCATGGCGTCACGTCGCTGTTGTCGGTAGTACGCAAATCTTGCCGGAGGAGGTCAGGGGTGGAGCCAGCTGTGTCGACGGTGTTGGCCGAGGTTCTTTCTCGGCCTACAGCGTGGGGCGACTTGAGAGACTGGCGGTTTTGTGCCAGGCTTTCAAGCGAGCCGGAAGCCCGCTCTTTGGCTGGAGGCGTCCCCCATAGCAGGCGGAACCCCTGACAGCCGCAGGCACTGGTTTGTACAACGGTAGGCGGAAAGCTTTAGTCTACCGCCACATCCTTGACTTTCAGCGTCATGGCGTTGATGGCCACGATGATGGTGCTCAGTGACATGATGACTGCGCCGACCATGGGATCGAGCATGAAGCCGATGGGGGCCAAGACCCCGGCGGCCAAGGGGATGGCAATCAGGTTGTACCCAGCACCCCACCAGAGGTTTTCAGTCATCTTGCGTTGCGTGGCGCGAGCCAGATCCAAGAACTGGATGACGTCCGCGGGGTCACTGGAGACCAGGATGATGTCGGCAGATTCAATCGCCACATCGGTCCCAGACCCAATGGCCATGCCGACGTCAGCACGGGCCAGGCTCGGCGCATCGTTCACGCCGTCGCCGATGAAGAGGACCTTCCCCTTTTGCTGGTAGGCCTTGACCAAACGTTCTTTGTCTTCCGGCAACAGGCGCGCCTTGACCTCGGTGATGCCCACACTCGCCGCCACCTTGTTGGCCGTTTCTTGGTTATCCCCGGTCAACATGACGGGCGTGATTCCCTGGCGTTTCAGAGAAGCGACCAGCGTTTTGGCCGCGGGCTTAATTTGATCCCCTTGGGCAACTAACCCCAAGACTTGTTCGCCGGCGACCAGGTAGCTGATGGAGTTGCCTTCAGCGGCGAACTTGGTGAACTGGTCGTGGTCGTAGTCCAGGTGGTGTTGGTCCAAATAGTTGACGGAAACGACGCCGTACGTGGTGTCCCCAATCGTCCCGAACTGCCCCAAGCCGGTCTCTTGATGCGTATCAGTGGCTGGGGTGATGGTGAGGTTGCGAGCTTGTGCGGCGGTCAAAATCCCGGTCGCCAGTGGGTGACTAGAGCCACTTTCCAATGCGGCTAAATGCTGCAGGACGGCGGTCTCGTCTAAATCAGGGGTTAAACTAACCAGGTGGTTGACCTTGAACTCACCCATGGTTAACGTCCCGGTTTTATCCATTAAGGCAAACTTTAATTTGTTAACTTGTTCCATGGCGTTACGGTTCCGAATCAACAGGCCGTTTTGGGCAGCTAAAGCGGTGCTCCGCGAAACGACCAGCGGTACGGCCAAGCCCAAAGCGTGGGGGCAGGCGATGACGAAGACCGCCACGGCCACTGGTAAGGCCACGGTCAAATCGGCGACCGTCAGCCAAACGATGAAGGCGAGGATCCCGGCAAATAGCGCGGCGTAGAACAGCCAGCCGGCCACCTTGTCAGCCAGGTTTTCGGACTTGGACTTGGCATTCTTGGCGTCGCTGATCAGCTTCATGACCTGTGCCAGGTAACCGGAATCCCCGGTCCCCGTCACGGTAGCGGTCAACGTCCCGGTCCCGTTGACAGCCCCACCAATCAGGGAATCGCCGCTGGCTTTCTTGACGGCCTTGGATTCCCCGGTGACCAGGGATTCGTTGACGGCGGAGGTCCCGGTCACGATGGTCGCATCAGCGGGAATTTGTTCGCCGGCACGGATGACCACCGTTTGGCCGACTTGTAAGTCAGACAAATTAACGTCAGTCACGTTTCCTTGGTCATCGACCACGTGGGCGGTCTGCGGTAACAATTTGCCAAGTGCATCCACGGCGGACCCCGCGTTCATCACGGTGTTCATTTCGATCCAGTGACCCAGTAACATGATGACGATCAGCGTCGACAGCTCCCAGAAGAAGTTGTTGACGACGGGGGTCACGTGGAACAGGTCGTTAGCAATCACGGCGTAAATACTGTAAACGTAGGCCACGCCAATGCCCATGGCAATCAGTGTCATCATGGCCGGACGCTTCATTTGTAGCTCGGCCTTGGCGCCGCTGAAGAAGGGGGCACCGCCGTAGAAGAAGAGGACGGAGCCTAAGATGGCGACGACCCAGTCGCTGCCGGGAAAAATCAGCTGGAAGGGTAGCGTCATGCCCATCATAGGTGACATCAAAATTACGGGAATCATTAAGATCAAGGAGACCCAGAACTTGCGTTTCAGATTGCCCATGTGCATCATGTGGCCATCGCCCATGTCCATATCCATGTGGGTCATGTCCATATTACTCATGTCTTGGTGTTCTGCGGGCTGGTCCATCGCCATTTTGGCGTGGTCCATGCCCTTCATATCGTGTTGCATATTCATGTGACTCATTCCTAAGTGGCGGTCATCTTTCATGATTCACAACTCCCTTCGCAATCGCCGGGCAGGCAGTCACAGTGGACCGTGTCCGGGGCGGTTGGTAATTTTTTCGCTAACACGTCGATCAACTGTTGCACGTCGGCCTTGCTCATCTCGGTCTGTTCCAGCACGTGAGCAATCGCGGTGCCACGGTGCATCGCACACATCTGGTCGAGCTCATTGGTTAACGCCGTGTCCATGGCATTTTGTTCCGGAATCAGGGGCGTGTAAATGAACTGCCGGCCCTGCTTGGTAGTGGCCAGCGCGCCTTTCTTGACCAGGCGGCCAATCAAGGTCTTGATCGTGGCGGGTTTCCAATCGTGCTGTTGCGCGAGTAAGTTAATAATGGTGCGGCTATCCGTTTGTTTTAAGGTCCAAACGATCCGCATGACGCGCCATTCCGCATCGGAAATGGTCACGGCGACTGCTGTTGCCATAGCAAACAACTCCTTTGATGAACAGGTCTCTGTTCGATTGATTAGTTACAGTTTACAATTGTAATCGGTCGGTGTCAAGAGGAAGGTCTTGGGGGAAGACCTGATTGGGGAGAGTCGAAATCTGATTCTCGTGAGGAATTGATAAGACGTTCTGGGGTGGACGAGGTGCGGTCTCGTTTTTGGCTAGTCTAAGGCAGCTGTCGAAAATTTACACAGCGTGGGGACTACGGAATTCTGATGGCCATTTGGCTAGTCAGCGTCTTAAAATTGTTCGACATTTCATGAAATTGGTCAAGGTACCTTCAAGCTCTATATGACGGCGAACCATTATCTGGCTAATTATCCGGATCCCATTCCGCTGGAATTACTAAAGGAGCAGGAATACGCGTTGTTCATTGACGATTATATTGAAAGTTTTGTGGCCGACGTGACCAAGCAAGTCGGGCCGCTGAACGTGTTGCTGCAGTCAACGTCTTTTCGGGTGGTCTTGGAGACAATGAAAAAATTTCAGGCGGTCTCCATCATCCGGGACACGCAAATTCAAAATCGGCTATATGATTTTGAGCAGCAGAACCTAGTGGCCCATTCCTTGGGGGATTTGGGGACGCCACAGATAACTGATTTTAAATACGGCATTATCCAACTACCCAATAAGCAGTTGACACCAATTCAACAAGAATTTGTTCGTGGGATTAAGTTGCTGAACAAACGCTGACGGGTAGGCAATTGTTGCAGTCTATTAAAAATTTCGTCATAATATGACAAATACATTTATAAGAAGTTAAAATTTTAGCAAGTTTGGCTAACAAGGGCCGATTCCGCCGTAGATTTTGTATAATAGAAGGCACCTGTTAAATCGAAAGGAGCGTTGACGCTCGTGGTTTTATTGAAACGTTGGTTACGGCGCGGGGTGTTACTCGGGTTAGTGGCCATCATACTCGGTGGCGGTCCGGTGGCTCAAGCGGCCAGCAAGACCGTCACGAAGGTGCCTGCCCGGGCTGCCTATGTCATGGATGCGCAAAGCGGCCAGGTGCTGTACCAGCAAAATGCCGACAAACGTTATCCCATCGCGTCATTGTCGAAGCTACTGACCGTGTATTTGACGGTCAAGGCCATCAATGACGGCAAAATCAAGTGGACGGATCAAGTCCCCATCAGTCGTGACCTGTTAAAGTTGAGTCACAGTTACGCCTACTCCTCATTGCGGATGAAGAAGGGGGAGACGTTCACCGTCAAGCAAATGGTGGCGGCGGCCATGATTGCTTCGTCCAACAGTGCGGCGACGGCGTTGGGTGAGTACGTGGCCGGCAGCAATGCCAAGTTCATCGCGCTCATGAACCAGCAGAGTAAAGACTGGGGGCTCGAGGCCCATTTTATCAGTTCCTCTGGCCTGGACAACACCGACCTGAAGGACTACAACCTGGTCTTGCCGGGCACCGGTAAGAAGGAAGAAAATCTGGTCTCGGCCAAGGCCATCACCACGGTGGCCCAACACCTGATCCAAGCCGACCCCAGCATCGTCCAGATTTCCGGGAAGAAAGAAGACAAGATCAACGGCACCCAAATTTACAATGAAAACATGTGCCTGAAAGGCCAGTCCCACTACGACAAGGCCACCAACATCGACGGGCTCAAGACCGGGTTCACGGAGAACGCCAAGCTGTGCTTTACCGCGACGTACACGGTCAACGGCCAACGGATGATTGCGACCATCCTGGGGGGCGACACCACGTTCTCCGCGATGAATAAGTTGATCAAACAATTGAAGAAACAGTATCAATTGGCCACAACCACGCTTAACGACCGCCGCATCACACTGGCCAACGGGCTATCCACGACCGTTTGGGCCCAGCCGACCAGCAGCCAGGCCGGTGTTTGGTACCAAGACCAAGCGGCCGGGTTGACGACCACGGTGGAAACCAAGCTGTCCCCGGCACAAATGAGTTCGGGCACCGTCAATGCTGGTGACCCCGTGGCTCAGGCGACGGTCACCGACACCAAGACCGGGAAGCAACAAGCCATCACGTACCGGTCACAACAGTCCGTCACGTTATTTGCGGACCGCGTGATCTTCAACGAGCAGACGCAGCCGGATCCACTGTTACAGACCTTGGTTCAACCGATGGCGACGGCATTTCAATAGGCTTTTAACGATAAGTAAACAGGCTTCAACTCAATTGTGCGTGAGTTGAAGCCTGTTTTTTACTTTTGACTTTTCGGTAAGCCGATTCAGCTACGGATATTGGCCGTTACAACGCGGTCAACAACCAATCGTAGTGCTATAAATCTTAGCTGATTTTCATCAATCCACCGAAGACAGCGCGTCCAACATATTGATGCGCTTGAGCTTGCGGTGCATGATGACCATGACCAGCAGGCTAAAGGCCAGCGTCAACAGGGCCGCGTACACGTAGCTGATCCAATGGATGCCCGGCGAGAACATCAGGCTGTCCGTTTCGGCCGTGTTCAAGATGTAGGCGTGCAGCCAGTTGCCTAAGAAACAGCCGAAGAAGATGCCCAACGCCGTGAGAATCAGGTTTTCCCGGAAGATGTACATGGTGACCTCGCCATCGTAAAAGCCCAGCACCTTGATGGTCGACAGCTCGCGAATCCGTTCGGACACGTTGATGTTGGTCAGGTTGTAGAGCACGACCAGCGCCAGCGCCCCGGCGGCGACCACGAAGATGACGACGACCAGGTCCATGGTGTCTAGCATTTGGAAATTGTTCTTCTTTTCCGTACTCAGCAGCGTCACGTTCAGCATGCCTGGCGTCTTCAAAAGGTCGTTGGCAAAGGCGTTTTGCTGGCGCTGACCGTGGTGGGTAAACTGGACCAGATTGCCGTTGTAAACGGGTTTTTCGCCAAAGACCTGGTGGTAGTAGCTGGGTGACAAGTAGATGAAATGATTGACGTAATTTTCCGCGATGGCCGCGATGCGAACCTTGCGGGTGGTGCGGTTACCAAGCTTGACCGGTAGGGTGTCGCCGACGTGAACGTCGTAGAGCTTGGCCAGCTTTTCGTCGATGATGGCGCCGCGATTGTTCAGGTGATAGGCGGCGTGACTTTGGCGGTTGCGCAAGACCACGAACCGGTTGAGTTGCCGGGGATGCTGCGGCACGCTCAAGGTGGCCGTCTGGTTGGCGACGTCGGACCGTTCGACGGTGGCTTGGGATTGTTTCACGACCAGGTCATCTTGGTAGAGCGACTGCCGGTGTAAGGCCCGGCGCTGCTTAGCGGTCTGTGAACCGTTGCGGACCACGATGGCGTCGTAGTGCCAGAGTTGGTTAAATTGTTTCACACTGATGTCGCCGATGGAATCCTTCAGGCCAAAGCCGGTGATCATCATCGCCATACAGCCGGCAATGCCCAGGACCGTCATCAACAGACGCTGTTTGTAACGAAAGAGGTTGCGTAGTGTGACCTTGTGATTGAAGTTCAGCCGGCGCCAGAACCAGTGCCAGTGCTCCAGCCACAGCGTTTTACCGGCTTTTGGGGCCTTAGGTTGCATCAAGGTGGCCGGCAAGCTGTGCAGGTCTACCCGCGACACGGCCACAGCGCTACCAATCGTGCAGATCAGCGCAATCACGAGGGCGACCACGATGTCGAGCCAAATGTATTTGACGTTGATGGCGGGTAGGTTGTACATACTGCCGTAAGCCTGAGCGATGAAGCGGGGGAAGAAATTAACGCCGAAGCCGACCCCGAGCAGCGTGCCCAGCAGACTGGCCAGCCCCCCGTAGAGAATAAATTCACTGCCGATGGCGGCATTGCTGTAACCCAACGCCTTGAGCGTGCCCATTTGGACCCGGAGTTCGGCGACCATTCGCGTCATCGTGGTCAAACAAATCAGCGCCGCAATCGCAATAAAGAAGAGCGGGAAGACCGTGGAGAGGGCCACGACCCGTTGCGTGTTCTCGTGGTATTCGCTGTAGCCGGGGTTGGCGGCCCGCCCACTAAAGAGGTAGGTCGGCGTGGCGATACCGGCGATTTGCGCCTGGGCTCGCTTGACCTGGGCTTGGGCGCGCACCAACGCGGGTGTGTTGGCCGGCACCTGTTGGGCGAGCGCGTGGACCTTGGCGACGGTCGGTGCGAGTTGGGCTTGAGCCTGGCGTTGGAGCGCGGCCTGCCGTTTTTTCGCCTGAGGTTTGAGCCAGGTCTTGAGGCGCTTCGTGTTAGCCCGGTTCAAGCGGTTGTAGCGGGCCGTGTAGGGCGTTACGCCGCGCAGGTTCTTGAAACTGACATCGATGCGACTGATGACACTGGTCTTGAGCGTGTGCGGCTTGACCAATGCAAAGTAGTCGAGCGTGCCCTTGCCAACGTTGGTGACACCGCGGGTCGTCTTTTCGATGTAGCGCGGCGAATTAACAAAGCCGACGATTTTAAAGGTCCGCCGGTGAAATTGGCGGTTTAGCTTACTCGTGGTGGCGATGCGGTAGGTGCTGTCCAAGGTCAACTTCGGCTGCAGGGTCCGCGCCTGTTGGTCCAACACGATTTCGTTGGCGCGCCGGGGCAGGTGGCCACTGACCACGGTCAGACGGTTCAACGACCCCGTCGGCAGTTCCGCGACCCGGACGGTTTGATTATTGTTTAACTGATTAATGTCTAAGTATTTAACGGCTTGATAGGTGATCTGGTCGCGGTGGTGTTGCAAGACGGTCAGGTCATGGTGAGTCAGGCCGGCCGTGGATTGGACGCTGTTGGTCGCCAGATTTTGGTCGGCGTAATAGTCCGTGGCGGCCTGTAACATGTCTGGCCCCGTGGCTCGAATCCCGGTATAGAAGGCCACGCCGAGAAAAATAATTAAAATGATGGAGATGAAACGGGCCTTCGAGTGGCCAATTTCACGCCAAAGAACTTTCCAAAATGCTTTTGTCATGGTCATCACCTACCATTCAATGTCGGCGATGGGCGTCGGCTCGGGATTTTGCTGGATGGACTGGACCTGCGCGTCATTGATGTGGATGATTTGGTCGCCCATCTTGGCGATCGCGCCGTTGTGGGTGACGATGATGACGGTCATGTCCGTTTGCCGGGCGCCGTCTTGGATGACCTGCAGGACCTGTTTACCGGTCTGGTAATCCAGCGCGCCGGTCGGTTCGTCGCATAGCAACAGCTTCGGGTTCTTGGCGATGGCGCGGGCAATGGCCACGCGTTGTTGTTCGCCGCCGGAGAGTTGTGCGGGGAAGTTTTTGGCGCGGTCCGCCAGCCCGACCAGCCGCAGCGTTTCGTCCACGTCGCGGGCATCGTGGGTGATTTGCGAGGCCAGTTCGACGTTTTCTCTGGCCGTCAGATTTGGGACCAGGTTATAAAATTGAAAGATAAAGCCGACGTCTTGGCGCCGGTAGGTCGTGAGTTGTTTGGCATCAAATTGCGCAATGTCGGTGCCGTCGATCAGGACCTGGCCGCTGGTGGGATTGTCCATGCCGCCTAAGATGTTGAGCAGCGTGGATTTGCCGGCGCCGCTGGGACCCAGGATCGTGATGATCTGACCGCGGTCCACGTTAAATGAAATGTCGTGGTTAGCGATGGTTTCCTGGTCGCCTTGCGTGAATTTACGGGTTTCGTGTTTGACTTCGATGTAGGCCATGTTGGGGACTCCTGTTCTGATAGATTGTGACTGAAGTTGACAGGCGTGTGGAACCGACCGCATGACGCCGGCGGTCCGTGTCTGCCAATAGACATACTCTAATTGTAGATGGAAATTTGCGCTAGCACAATGGGAACCGGTTACATTGAGGCTATTAAAGGCGAGACGAACGGGGCGGCCGGCGCATATGGCTGTTGTGGTGAACGGCTGTTTTTCCAAGATGAGCGCAAAAAAACACGCAACCACTAAGCGGCGTGGGGACGTGCTTAGTCATTGCGTGCCGTGCCGTCTCGCCTAGCGAGGCAGCACGTGAAGGGTAGCGTAGGTTGGTCCGTCAGAGATCATCTTGGGCAGTGAGCGTTGTCCGTCGTACTTGGCCTTGTAGGCGGCGGTGATCTTGGCGTCGAGTTCGGCTGAATGGGTCACGGCTTCAAAGCGCGCCGCAAAGTCCTGGTCGCCCACGCTGATGGCACCGGCGCTTTGGGCGGTTGCGGCCATGTACCACTTGGTTTGGTCGCCGTTCCAGCCGCGAGAGTAAACGTTGCCGTCCACGACGACTTCCCAGACGGGAGATTCCTCTTCAAAGGTGGTCATGTCGGGGTTGTAAGGCTTCATCGTCAGCGTCTTGTTGTTTAAGAATAAATCTAATTGGTCTTTAGTCCATTGTGTCGTTGTCGTATCCATTGTGAAATACCTCCGTTAAATGCTGTATTCATGTCATCGGTCATCATCCGCGCCTGCGAGAACGCGGGAAATGTTTTGGTTTGTCACTTACGATTAGTAAGTATATGCCGTTTTGATATAAATGCAAATGCCATTTGGGATTATTTGGTCAAATTCTAACGGAATTTAATGGCTGATTGCGAATGGCTACCGGCGAGAATCCCTTTAAGCACAGCACTTACGATGATTGAACAGGTGATTAGTGAATAAGCAGAAAAATTTTTAAAATTAATTAGCTGATTGGGTGATAAGTCGCTAAAAAAGTTTAAATTTTCCCTTGCCTTAGTCCTACACGAAGGGTCTATACTCAATTCCATAAGCAATGAAGGAGGAAATCACATGCCTACAATTACAGATACGTTTACGTTAAACAACGGCCTCAAGATGCCTAAGGTCGGCTTTGGGACCTGGCAGACGCGTCCCGGTAAGGAAACTTTCGACGCCGTCAGCAATGCCTTAAAGGCCGGGTACCGGTTCATCGATACGGCCAAGGCTTACCAAAATGAACAGAGTGTTGGCGAGGCCATTGCCGCTAGCGACGTGGCTCGCGAGGATATTTTCGTTCAAACCAAGCTGCCCGCTGAATCCAAGACCTACGATGCGGCCATGGCAGACTTTGACAGTAGTCTGGCAGCCTTGAACCTGGATTATGTTGATTCTTATATTATCCATGCGCCGTGGCCATGGGCCCAAATGGGGTCGAACCATGATGCCGAAAACCGCGACGTTTGGCGCGCCATGCAAGATATTTACAACAGTGGCCGGGCCAAGGCGATTGGGGTTTCCAACTTTAATTCCCACGACCTGGAAAACTTGTTAACTTGGGATGGCTTAACGGTCAAGCCAGCCGTCGACCAGATTCAGTACTACGTGGGCCACACGCAGGATTCCATCGTCAAGACGGCGACAGACAGTCAAATCGTGGTTCAGGCTTACTCACCACTGGCAACCGGTGGCTTGGTCGACAGTCCAGAACTGGAACGCGTCGCCGGCAACTACGGCGTCTCGATTCCCCAACTGGCCCTGCGCTTCGTCATCCAAAATGGCGTCGCGCCACTACCAAAGGCCCGCGCCATGAGCCACGTCGAAGCCAACGCCCAATTAGACTTCGAAATCAGCGACAAGGACATGGCCTTCTTGAACCGGTTAACGGACGAAAACGGCTGGCACCCGGTTGGCGATTAAGAAAAAAAGAGTGTGGAGCAGGGCGCTTAGCTGGCGAGCATTAACGGCATTAAGGAAATGACCCCGAATTTGGGTCGTTTTCTTAATGGTGTTAAGCGGAACCAGCTGCCCTGCGGAACACGTTTCAGAATGCCGCGCCCAACCCAGCATCATCGCAACAGTTAAACCACTAACATACAGACAGACAAACAACTTAACTAATCAAAAAGCAGATTCGCCACTCCCCCGTCGCGAATCTGTTTTTTTGATATCCAGCTTCCGCTAACATGTTTAAAATGTATAGCTGAATATTTGATTTAAGTATTTGCTATGGCAGTATTCAGCTCCTATACTAATGCGTAAACACATAACGGAGGTAATCACCAACGATGACAGAACCAACAATTTTTCAACGGGCCTTGGCGGGGCTCCCTTTAGATTTTAATGGTGCCGACTTTCAGGAAATCCAGCGTACCGTCCAACGCACACAGTCACTCTTAAAACGATTTAACAATCAGGACCAAACGCCAGAACAGCGGCGGGCTACACTTAGTCAGGTTGTCGGCTACGAGGTCCCGGCCTCGGCGGAAGTCAACGCGCCCGTTCACAGTGACTTTGGGCCCCACATTTTCATTGGCGAAGACGTCTACGTGAATCAAGACGTCATGTTCACGGACCTGGGCGGCATTTACCTGGAGCGCGGAGCTTTGATTGGGCCGCGGGCGATGCTGATAACGGTCAATCATTTGGAAGACCCAACCCATCGACGCGACGTCCAGGCCAAGGCCATTCACGTTGAAGCCAACGCCTGGATTGGGGCCGGGTCGGTAATCCTGCCCGGCGTCACCGTGGGCGAAAATGCCATCGTGGGTGCCGGCGCCATCGTCACCAAGGACGTCCCGGCCAACACGGTGGTCGTCGGTTCGCCAGCCCGCGTGTTACGGCGAATCAAAGGGATGTCAACGGATTAGGGCCGACATCGGTGTCAGACAGGGTGACGGTGCGAACGGTTCATCAGACTAAAACAAGCAGTAGATTCTCGCATGAGAAATCGACTGCCTGCTTTTTTGCCTAAGAAATTAAAAGGGATATTGATCAGAAAACCGTGCCACGACACCGGAGAACGGCCGCTGACAACCACTACCGTAGCCTAGAATTTCACGTAACGGCAGGCGGCCAGTACCACCCATGTAAGGCCGTCACTCCGCAGTTGGGGCCAGTTCCAAGCGGACTTGGTCCAGCAGGGCCTGAGCCGCGGCAGACAACCGTTGCCCCTTGAGCCAGACCAGGCTGGAGCCGGACGAGATCCGCGGTTCTAATGGTACGAAAGCCAGGTCGGACTGGTTGGTGTTGATGATACCGTCGAGGCCTAGCGCGTTACCGACCCCGGCAGACACCAACAGTGACGCGTTGTAGAGCAGGTTGTAGGTGGCCACGACGGTCAGGTCATCGCTGGTGAAGCCGAAGAGATCGTGGAGGCGTTGGTCACCGCCCTGTTGCGGGATAATCAAGCGCGACTGCGCCACGTCGTCCAGACTGACCGTGGCTTGCTGAGCCAGTGGCGAACTGTTTTGGACCAGCAGGCCCCAGCGACTTTCTCCGGGGAGCCGGCAGAAGTCGTAATCGGACTTGTCGATGGGCTCCATGACCACGCCGAAATCAAAGACGCCGGCCACCAATTGGCGATGAATCTCGGCGGCATCCATGCTGACAATGTTGACGCGGACGTGAGGGTGTTGCGCATTGAGGTGACCGATGGCTTGGGCGACTGTCAACATGCTGCGGGCCTCGGCACTGCCGATATAGACGGCGCCGCTGAGGTCGGCTTCCTGGTGGATGTTGGCCAGCGTCTTGTCCGTCAACGATAATATCTGTTGAGCCTGGTGCGCGAAATATTCGCCGTCCGGGGTCAACTGAATCGTGCGGTTACCACGAACGAACAGGGTCGTGTCCAACTCTGCTTCCAGATCCTTGAGTTGCCGCGAAATCGTGGGTTGTGACACGTGAAGCCGCGTGGCCGCCTGACTGATATTTTGCTCTTGCACGACCATTAAGAAGTACCGTAATACCCGTAATTCCATCGTCTTGCCTCCTATAGCTTTGACGTATACGTTTTAATTTAATATAAGCATTAGACAGATGAAAAGTCAAGCCGTAAGATAGGGCTTGTAAACGAAGAGGAGGGCGACGCATGAAGAGATGGACGCCAGCACAGTTACAACGATTCGCGGTCGCCGATGATCTGCGGATCTCACCATTTTACAGTGATGGTCGGACTTACGGCACGCCGACGTGGATCTGGTCGGTGGTCGTGGACCAGCACCTGTATGTGCGGGCGTGGCACGGTCAGCGTTCATCGTGGTACCAATCCGCGGTGCAGCAGCGTGCCGGGCGCATTTACTTGGCCGGACAAAATTACCCGGTCAATTTTGCCCCGGTCACGGACCAGACGGCGCTAGTCGACGCGGCTTATCGACAAAAATATGGGCAGAGTGCCTACCTATTGCCGATGATTCAGGCCGGCCCGCAAGCCGCCACGATTGAAATTTTGCCCCGATAACGGTCAGAAATAAGGAGGGTGTCCCGTGAAAATCAATGCAGCAGCAACACAATTACACACCAGCGCCTGGACGCTGCGGTATTACGAAGAGATCGGCGTCTTGGCGCCAGTGGCTCGCGTCAGTGGCATGCGCGACTATCAGCCCGCCGACCTGGCCCGGATTCGCGAGATCCTAGACTTACGGGCGTGTGGCGTGACCTTGGATGAGATCAAACGGTTCTTACGCCTAGACTCATCTGCTGATCAGCGCCAACTATTGGCCACGCAAGCCGCTGACTTACGCGACCAGATCACCGAATTGACGGCAACGCTGGGCCGGTTGGAAACCAAAATCGCGACGTTGCCAGAACGCCGGTTGGTCGCCAATGGGGCCGACTAAAAAAGAGTGAGAGTGGGCCAAAAGGCGATTAGCCGGCGAGCATTAAGGCTGCTAGCCGAATAATCCCGAGTTTGGATTGTTTGGCTAGCAGTTTTAAGCGGAACCGGCTGCCTTTTGACGCACGTTTCAGCTATGTAAAGGTGACGCGAAGGGTCTGGGAGTTAAGCGGAACCGGTGCACGTTTCGGCCATGAGGCTACTTTGGGACCGATCCTCGCGCCCTCACAACCTATATTTGACGAACGGTAGGCGGACAGTTCACATTGTGAGGCTGAAAACGGCTATTTTTAACGCCATGAGTCTCATGATCACAATGGTTCTAGTTGATCTTCGTCTTTCAATCTTCAGCTGATGAGCCCCCCACACAGGGGAACGATGCAAAGTACAAATTAGGAGGAAACTAACATGACAAAAATTTTAATTCTCGGTGCTCACGGCGCCATGGCCCAATTACTCACGCAACGGGTATTGAACGAAACGACGGATACGCTGGTCTTATTCCTGCGCAATGCGGCGCGGCTCAACCAGTACGCGGATAATCCGCGGGTCACGTTGGTCGATGGCGATGTCCACGACACGGCGGCGGTCGCTCGAGCCATGGCTGGCGTGGACCTGGTTTACTCTAATTTAGGCGGAGCCGACCTCGATGCGCAGACCCAAAGCGTAGTTGATGCCATGCACCAAACTCACCAGACCCGGTTGATCTACATCAGCTCCCTGGGCGCCCACCACGAGGTCCCGGGCAAATTTGGCGAGTGGAACGAGCGGATGATTGGGGCTTATTTACCGGCTTTCCGCAAGACCAGTGACTTGGTCGAGAAGTCCGGATTGACCTATACGGAGATTCGGCCGGCCTGGTTGACGGACAACGATGAGGTCGACTACGAGGTCACCACGTTGGCGGACGGCTTCAAGGGCACCGAGGTCTCACGCCAAAGCGTGGCCGACTTTGCCCTGAAGGTCCTCAACGACCCCAGCACGTATCAAAACAGTAGCGTTGGCTTGGACAAGGCTGGCACGGATGGCGACCAGCCCAGCTGGTATTAAGGAGCGCAGCCATGACAGTGATCGATGTGTTCGCTCATATTTTGCCACCGAAGTTTTTGGTGCAAATGCAGGCGTTGAAGCCCCAGATCTTGGATCAATTTCCTTATATGAAAAATCCCTTACTGACGGACCTGACTCAGCACAAAGCCAGTCTGCCAGCTGACCACCAACAGGTCTTATCGGCGGTCAATCTGAATCCGGAAGATTTCTTTGCACCAGAACAGGCCGCGGACCTGTGTCGTCAGGCCAACGCCGAATTGGCGGCCATCGTGCGGGCTAATCGGGACGTCTTTCCCGCGGGCGTGGCGATGTTGCCGATGAACAACGTGCCCGCCGCCCTGCAGATCATCGATGAGCAGGTGGCCGGCAGTGAGGCGTTGGTCGGCGTGCAGCTCTTTACCCGCGCGCTGGGAGAATCGATTGCCGCACCGGTCTACCAGCCGATTTTTACCAAATTAGCCGAGATCGGTGCCCCCATTTGGCTGCATCCCGTCTTTGATGACCGCAAGCCCGACAACAATCTCAGCTTCAGTTGGGAGTACGAGTTGACCCAGGCGATGAACGACATCGTGGCGGCCGGTATTTTCCAGCAACACCCTCAGCTCAAGATCATCGTCCATCACGCTGGGGCGATGATTCCGTACTTCAGTCAGCGCATCAAGTACATTCAGTCGGCAACAAACTACGCAGACTTTCAGAAATTCTACGTGGACACCGCCATCCTGGGCAATCCGCAGGCGCTGGATTTGGCCGCCGCGTTCTTTGGCGCCGACCACGTCTTGTTTGGCACGGATTCGCCATTTGGCATTCCCCCCGTTGGCCCGACTGCGGTGATCGAAACCGCGGTCAAGGCCATGGCGGTCTCGCCGGCTGTTCAACAACAAATCTTTAGTGGTAATTGGCTGCGGCTCAGTGGCCAGAAGGAAGCGTAATGATGGAATATACCAAATTAGGACACACAGGTTTAGACGTTTCGCGATTGTGCCTGGGCACGATGGGCTTTGGCAACGCGTCGACGGGGATGTTCCCGTGGGCGGTCGACGAGACGCAGAGTACGGCGGTCATCAAGCAAGCCTTAGATCTGGGCATCAACTTCTTTGACACCGCCAACATTTACTCGCACGGTGACAGCGAACGGTTCGTGGGACAGGCGCTGAAACGCTTGGCGCACCGGGACCAGATCGTACTAGCGACCAAGGTCTTCTTCACGCCGGAACAGGCGCCGAATGTGGCCGGATTGTCGCGCAAGGCCATCATGTCACAGATTGATCAGAGCTTGGAACGCCTGCAAACGGATTACGTGGACTTGTACATCATCCACCGGTGGGATTACCACACGCCAATCGAAGAAACCATGGAAGCGTTACACGACGTGGTGAAGTCTGGTAAGGCCCGCTATATCGGGGCGTCGGCGATGTTTGCTTGGCAATTTGAAAAGGCTCAGGCCGTCGCGGAACAACACGGCTGGACCAAATTCGTCTCGATGCAAAACCACTTGAACCTGTTGTACCGTGAAGAAGAACGGGAAATGTTGCCACTGTGTGCGGACCAAGACATTGCCGTGACCCCTTACAGTCCGTTGGCGTCCGGTCGACTGACCCGGGACTGGGCCGGCGAGACCAAGCGCTACGCCACCGATGCCGTCGCCCGCTCCAAGTACGACGACAGTAAGCAACTAGACCTGCCCATCATCCAGCGCGTCGGCGAGATTGCCGCTAAATACGGCGTGGACCGCGTGCAGGTCGCCTTGGCCTGGTTGCTGCAAAAACCAACCGTCACGGCGCCCATCATCGGTGCCACCAAGGCCAGTCACCTGACGGGCGCGGTCAAGGCCTTAGACCTCAAGCTGACCTCGGCGGACGTCCAGTACCTGGAAGAACCGTATCTGCCACATGAACTGGTGGGACCACTGACGCGTGATCAAATGAATTATCAGCGGTAACGAAAAAAGAGTGGGCCAACAGGCTGCCTTTTAACACACATTTCAGCACTGTAGAGGTAACTGAAGGTTTGAAAGACGAAAGTCAGCTGGAGCTACTGTTAGCATGCGACTCATGGCGTTAAAAGTAGTCGGTTACAGCCTCGCAACACGAACTGGCCGCCTACCGTTCGCCAAATATGGGTTGGAACGCTGCGGCGGGTCGAGCCAAAGAACGGTCTCGACGCCTTTCTTTGAGCCGAAAGTTGCGTCTCAAAATGGCCTCACAGCCGAAACGTGCGCCAACAGGCAACTGGTTCCGCTTAACACTGCTAGGCAAATAATCCAGAACCAGGATTATCCGCCTAGCACCGTTAATGCTCGCCAGTTAACCGCCTGTTGGCACACTCTTTTTAGCCCGGTATGATGGCTCACTAAGACAACCTGGACGCCTGAGTTGTCTCCTCCCACAGCGGTATGCTAGGCTGAAAGGTAGAAAGGGGTTTTCACAGAATGACAGAACCGAAAATTGCTTTAGGCACTTGGGCGTGGGGCGACACCGCGTCCAATCGCTATTTTGGTGACACGTTGTCCGCAGCGAGCTTGAAGCCCGTGGTGACGGCAGGGATGGCCCATGGCTTTACCTTGTGGGACACGGCTTATGCGTACGGTCAAGGGACCGCGGAGAATTTAGTCGGCGAATTGCTGGCGCCTTATCCGCGGGAGAGCTATCAGTTGTCGACGAAATTCACGCCGCGGATGGCCGGCACGGGTGACCACGAGATGGCCGACATGCTGGCGGGCAGTCTGCGCCGGCTGCGCACGGACTACGTGGACCTTTACTGGATCCACAACCCGGATGACGTGGAGAAATGGACGCCGGAATTGATTCCTCTCGTTCAAAGCGGCAAGGTCAAGCGCGTGGGTGTGTCCAACCACAACCTGGCGCAAATCAAGCGGGCCAACGAAATTTTAGGCAAGGCGGGGATCCAAATTTCTGCCGTGCAAAATCATTTCAGCCTGCTATACCGGTCTTCAGAACGGGCGGGGATCATCGATTATTGCCAAGAACACCACATCACGTTTTACGCGTACATGGTGCTGGAGCAGGGCGCGCTGACGGGGCACTATGACGTGGACCATCCGTTGCCGGCCGGCAGTGAGCGGGCCAAGGTGTACAACGCCGCTTTACCCCAGTTGACCAAGTTGACCGCAGCCATGAAGGCCATCGGCGAGCGGCAAAACGCCTCGATTGCCGAGGTCGCGACCGCTTACGCCCTGGCCAAGGGAACGACGCCCATCATCGGTGTCACCAAGGAAAAGTACATCGCCAGTGAATTACGTGCGGAAAAGGTCAGCTTGACGCCCGCCGAAATCAGCCAGCTGGAGAACTTGGCCGCCCAAACGCAGGTGGATACCAAGGGATTTTGGGAAGCGCCAATGGTTTAGATGAACGCCTGAAAGTTGAAAGGGAAAAATAGCGCGCTGATTGCCGAAGTGACGGTGTTCTGACACCTAAAATTGATGAAACCAGGCGCCTGTGTCAGGCTAGGGTGGGACCTGCTCTGGGGAACGGCTCCAGCCTGAGGGGCGGTCTTTCGCCTCGCTTGAAAGCCTGGCAAAACCCGCCAGTCTCTCAAGTCGTCCCGCGCTGTAGGCTGAGAAAGAACCTCAGCCAACACCGCCGACACAGCTGGCTCCACCCTGGCTGCCTCCGGCAAGTTTGACGGCTGTCAGTAACACTGTGTTAATAAAAGACTGGTCGTCAATACAGCTGCTATCTAGGGTTAAAACGACTGTTACTGGCAAGCTCGCCCTGTGAGGCTATAAACGACTATTTTTGATGCCATGAGTCGCATGATAACGATAGTTTCAGCTGATTTTTGTCCTTCAGCCTTTAGATGAACTCAAAAAGACTCAGCGACAGCCAATGAGGGCTGCTTGCTGAGTCTTTTCGTTTGGTAAAAATCAACTCTCGAACGCCAGCCAACGCAAACTGACCGAGGTCAGCGGCTGGGGGTGACAACTGTCTGCTTGATTTCGTTAGTATCAGTAGAGGGTTACTTTTCACGTTTGCCTAATTTGCGAATCAACAGGGTCCCCAGTAACAAAACCAGTCCGCCAACTAGAATCGATAGACTACTGGTTTCGTTCAATTGCGGAATTCTGGCGGTACTTTGACTGTGGGATTGCCGTGCGGCAGTTTGTTGCGAAGCCGATGAAGGCGTCGCGGCGTGGGTCGCTTGGCTAGGCGTCGTTGTGACTTGGTCCGCCGCTGCGCCGGTCTGCTGATTAGGTGTCGCTGACTGCTTGGTTGTGCGATTGGCCTGAGAGGTTGCGGTTTGACTGGATTTTGCGGGAGCAATGGTATCGGCGTCGGCACCGTGGTGGTAGCTGGGTTCAGACGGGGCGTTGCTTGCGGCCGCTGAAGATGAGCTACTCGACGTACTGTCACTGTTGGCCGTGGCACTCGAACTGCTCGAGCTGCCGGCATTGCTGGGAACGCGCGGCTGGTCCGTACTTGCACTACTGCCGCTGACGGTCAGCTTCGTTTCCGCTGTGATCGGCGCATAGTCTGTGCCAAATTGGTCGGTGTAGTGGTAACTGTATTGGATGGTGTATTGTCCGGCCGCCTTGAATTTCTGGGCGGACAGATTGGTTAAGGAAACCGGGTTTTGGTGACTGTCTAAAACCTTGACCTGGACAGTCATGTCGCTATCTTTAGGCTTGGTCACAGCGTCATCTTGGCCGAAAGTCAGCTTGGCGTCGCTGTGGTTGGCATCTGCTACCGTCACGCCCTGGGTTAAATCAACGGCGGTATTGGTGTTAGCCTTAGCCGTAGTGGCCGCGTTGAGCGTTGGGGTGGCGAGCACCTGCCATTTTTCGGTGGCCTGAACGGAAGACTTCAGCGCCAACGAATCGGTCAGGTTGTTGGCCGTGTTTTCGTGATAGGTGACTTGGTATGCCCCCGGTGCGGCGGTAGTGTGCTGGTCCTGGTCACCCAGAATCTGAGTGGCGTCATTCGTGATTGTGCCGCCGTCATTGGCAAAGGTCGTTTGATTTAACCAATTGTTGCCTGTCCAAGATTGATTGATCCAAGGGTCCTGAATAATGGTCCGGTCATCGCCAACGAATTTGCCGCCCTGGTAAATGGTAAACGGTCCGGTCGCGTTGATCTGCGGCTGCGGGTAAACCAAAATGGGCAACTGGGCCTGTAGGAGTTCATAACTCCCAAAATTGTAGAAAATTTTCACCGAATAGGGTTCGGACAAATGATTGCCTGTTAAGGTGAAGGTATCCTTGTCGTAAGACTGACCCCAGGGATCGATAGTCGTTTGGAGTTTCTCGTCGCTGGGGTGATGGATGGAGTGGATTACTTTCGTGTTAGAGACGCCAAGGCCACTCAGGGTATCATTGACAAACATTCTGATCGGTTGTTTTAAGACCCACGCCGAGGTACTGGAGAGATCGTTATTGCCCGTAAAATCGTCTAGCTTATAATCTCCTGGTGAAGTCATCTGCAAGGCTTCACCATTGGCATACGTGTGGGTCAACTCTTGGGCGTGCGCAGTCATTGCCGGTAACGTGCCACCCAATGCAAGTGCAAGAATTAATGTTACTACTTTTGAATGATGTCTCATCATGGTCGCTCTCCTCATTTTTTGACAGCTTTGAGATGCTGGTGAAATGCCTACCTGCCACCTTCTATAGTAGTTCTCTTTTCAGAAATAATCAACCGTGTTATTTAACGAAAGGGGGAACCATTTTGACGATACATCGTTGTGGTGCTCAAGCTAAATACGGGTTCTCGCGGTTGTCAGGCATACCGATTTTGGCCATTGGTGCGCAAGGGGAGACGGTTGGTTTCCCAAACGAAGCCACAGGCGACGGACCATTAGAACATAGTAGGACAATGGTTTTACGAGTAAAATCAGTCAAATTAATAATCTGCGATCGCTACCAGAATAACTTTAGACTTATGAAAAAGTCTGGTGTATTATTGCGCCAATTCAGTTGAAGAAAGTGAAGGGATGAAAGTTGAAAGACGGAAATCAGCTAGAACTATTGTTATCATGCGACTTCTGACGTTAAAAATAATCGTTTGTAGCCTCACATATGAACTGACCGCCTACCATTCGCCAAATATGGGTTGGAACCCTGGCTGACGTAGGCGCCTGGTTTTACCAATTTTAATTGTCAGAACACCGTCATTACGGCAATCAGTGCGTTAATTCCACTTTCAACCTTCAGTCAGGGATAAAAAGACTCAGCGACAGCCAATTAAGGATGCCACTGAGTCTTTTCGTTTGGTAAAAATCAACTCTCGAACGCCAGCCAACGAAAACTGACTGTGATAGCCACGCGGGGGTGACGAATCCGCGGTCAATTTCGTTAGTAACAGTAAGGGTCTATTTGAACGTCTCGTTGGTAAACGACTGGACGGTCCCGGTCTTGGCCTGCCGATTGACGTTGGCGGTCAGCTTGACCTGGTCGCCGGCCTGCAGTAGTGCGGCCTTGGGGTAATCGCCGGTGCCGACCGACCAGAGGTAATCGTTGCCCTTGATGGCGAACAGCACGCTTTGACTACTGCCATTCGGGACGATGGCGACCCGGGCCACGGTGCCGTGGACCTTGGTCAATTTGGTGGCCGTCGAACTGGCCGTGGAGCCGGCGGCCGCTAACTGGACGCGGTACTGATCGAGTGCCTGGGCGGCCGTGGTGGCGTACGCCTTGACACTCTGGTCGGCAGCCTTGATGTAGGCGTAGCTCCGGAAGGCTCCGGTGGAGTCGAGCAGCGAAACCACCCAGGTCGGCGTGCCGTCGATGTTGTACATGATGGGCATCGTCGCCGACCATTTCTGCGCGACATATTCCTTTTCGGCAATCTTCTTGGCGCCATCACTGTCCATGACCCCGATATTTTTACCGGTGTAATACGTCAGTGTCCCGGTCCGCGCGTTGATCATGGAGTATCCCATGGTCGAGTCGGCGCTGGTCTTGGGCGAGGTGAAGTCGTTAAAGTACGAAATGTTGCCGTGCTTGTCCGCAACCGGGGTGACGCCATCCTCGGTACCATTGCTGTTGGGTAGCTTGACGCCGGTCTTGTTGAAGTAGGCGTTGAAGAAGCCGTTGCCGTAACGACCGAAGATCTCATTCATTTCCGCGGCGGTCGACGAGGCGATGGATTCGTTGATAAATGCGGGCGCACCAGCGGCGGTGTACAGCTTGGTCGCGCCGGTCTTGGCGTTTAACACGACCACGTGCAGGCTGCGGTAGTTGATGCGTTTCGACACCCCGCGGGCCTTGTAGACGGTTTGGATGAAGAAGGGTTCGCCCTGGTCGTTGACTTCCAGTTGCGGCTGGCCTTCCTGAACCCAGCTGGGGAAGCGGTTGTAAATGACCCGCTGGGCGTCGTCAAAGAGGTAGGCGCTCGGCGTGTATTTCATGGCTTGCTTGACGAAATGTGGTTCGGCGTTGACGTTGGTGGCGTCGATGATGAAATACCCCGGCGTCACTCGTGCGCGTTGCCAGCGCCAAAAGCCGTCGAACTCGACCGGAGCGATGTAGACGGTCTTGCCCTTGACCACCTGCGTCTGTAGGTCGCCTAACCGGTAGTACGACGTGTTGGGCACGGTGCTCATGGCCTTGTTCATCTTGTTGCGCACGGTCTTGGGCGAAATGGCGATGGGTGTGCTGTTCTTGTCCAGCAGCGGCGCCGTCTTGACCGTCTTGATACGCAAGGAATTGTAGACGGCCTTGACGCCAAAGCGCGTTTGGAGCGACCCAAATAGGCCCAAGACCACCAGCACGGCCAGGACGCCCGCGGCGATTTTCGTGCCGAAGTTAATACGGGGCAAGTGGAAATTAAACGGTGAATTTCCCCGCCGTTCGACCTCGACTTTGGCCTGGGGACTGTTGAAGGCCAGCAGTGGCAGGTAGAAAATACCGTAGACCAGGTTCATCCCGATCAGGCTGGCGGGCGTCTTGCTGGGCAGTGAGCTGAAAACGATGCCCAGCGCCACCAAGTAAAAGAGGACGTAGGTACCAACCAATAACCGCCAGCGCTCGGGCCGCTGAATGCAGGCCAAAGTGGTCATACCCAGCGCGGTCAGAGTGCCGAATAGTGCAACTAAAAGCATAGAATAACTCCTTCTTGAATGGACTGTGAAATGAAGCGCTATCCTTAGTTTACCGTAGTTGGCGGGTGAGGGAAACCGGCTGACTAAAAAACGCGTCCCCACCACTCGATGGAAACGCGCTATAGCTAATCTTAGTGAATCACAACTTTCATTCCCGCCGGCACGTGGCTGTAGATCCAGTGAGCATCGGCGACGGATAAGCGCACGCAGCCGTGACTGGCGCGTTTGCCCAACTTGTGGGCCTCGCTGACGATGTACTTGCCGTGGGCATTGACGGGCACGGAGTGGAACAGGTAGGTGCCCCAGTACTTGAAGGACGTCCAGTAGTTGGCGCCTTCCTTAGAGCCGGCGTTGTAAAAATGCGTCCCCCGGTTTTGGATGTGGTAAGTCCCGGTCGGTGTAGGGGATGACTTCTTCCCGGTCGAGCAGACCATGGTGTAGAGCGTCTTGTGCTTGCTGGTTCTGATGTAGACGCGTTGTTTGGCGATGGACACCTTGATGTAAGCGTGCTTATGTTTCTTTAAATTCGGGTAAGCCTTGGTCTCCGATGGCTGTTTCCAAGTTGGCGTTTTCGCCTTGGCATTGGCGGTCGTCGTAGCAACCACGGCCCCACCCACCAGGCTGACGACGGCGAGTAGCGTGGTTAAGATTAGTTTTAGACGTTTCACAGTGAATTCCTCCTTGTAGAATACACTCATTATTCTATAAGTTGGCGATAAGCCTGTCAACAGGCGAAACTATTGTGGTGATGAAATTCACGGGCAACTTGGCACGTCGGGGATGCGCACCGCGGCCACTGGAAAATGCTGCAGCAAAAAGGCGAGCCTGGGATAAAACCTCCCAGGCTCGTTCGCGTCACTTCTATATAGCTGAAACGTGCGCCAAAAGGCAGCCAGTTCCGCTTAAAACTGCTAACCAAATAATCCAAGTCCGGGATTATTCGGTTAGCAGCCTTAATGCTCGCCGGCTAATCGCCTTTTGGCCCACTCTCGCAATCGTTAATGATCTAAATTAGCCTTTAAACATAAAGATTCCCCGTACAATTTCCGCACCAATCAAAACAATCATCGCTGACCAGGTAATTAATGTTGCGACGCTCCCCATAAGGCTGACCTCCTTGTGAATGCTTTAACTTTACCTTCATTGTACGCCGAAGCCAGTCTTATCGCAATGGGTACGCTTACATTAATAATGGAGGTGGGTTCCCGGTTAAGTAGCCGAAACGTGCGCCAACAGGCAACTGGTTCCACTTAACACTGCTAGGCAGTTAACCGCCTGTTGGCACACTCTTTTCAGTGGCTGACCCCATATTTGGCGAACTCTCGGCTACGGTGTGCTTGTCAGTAACAGTCGTCTTAACCTCAGATAATAGCTGCATTGACGACAAGGCCTTTCATTAACGCAGTGTTACTGATAATCGTTACCTTGCCGGAGGCAGCCAGGGTGGAGCCAGCTGTGTCGGCGGTGTTACCTGGCGTTGTTTGCCAGGTTACAGCGCGGGACGACTTGAGAGACTGGCCGGTTTTGCCAGGCTTTCAAGCGAGGCGGAAGACCGCCCCTCAGGCTGGAGTCGTTCCCCAGAGCAGGCCCCACCCTAGCCTGACGCAGGCGCCTGGTTTCACCAATCTTCAGAATACCGTCATCGCAGCAATCAGCGCGTTAATTTTAGGGTCAACCTTCAACTGATAGCCGGACTCCGCTCTCAATTCACGAATTCGTCACCCGAATCAAGTCAGCGAAGGTCGTCAGGTTCATGCCCGGGGTGATGCGCAGCCGCGAGAGGTTGTAGCGCCCCTGGGACAGCTGGGCGACGCCTTCTGTGGTGGTCAGCGCGACTCGGTAGCCCGCCTGCTTGGCCAGCCGGTGTGTCGTGCGATTGGCGCGGCCGGCCGGGTAGCACAATAGTAGCGTGTTCTGATGCAGGTGCTGGTCCAGCCATTGCTTGGAGGCGACCAGTTCCTGTTTTTGCTGGGCGGCGGTCAGGGCGTTTAAGTCCAAATGCTGGACCGTGTGGCTGGCAAAGTCGACGCGGCCCGTGGCCTTAAGGGCCTGCATTTGGGCCAATGACAGGTGGTCAGACTTGTGTGTGAAGCCTGTGATGACATTGATGGTGACGTGCTGGTGGTTGCGCTTGAGCGTCGGCAAGAGCTTCTGGTTGTCGGTGTAGGCGTCGTCCAAGGTGACCCAGACGACCTTCTTTTGCGGGACCGTGTTGGTGGTCAGCGCGCGGATGGCCTGGGTGGTGGTCAACGTTTGGTAGTGGTGGCGTTTCAAATAATTCAGTTCGGCGACGGCCTGTTGCTGGGGCACGCGCAGCTGGTTGCCGGTCGAGATGCTGTGGTACATCAAGATGGGCAGCTGGAGTGGGTGCTTGAGTTTGACCCATGGCTTGACCTTGACTTCGGTGGCCGTGACGTCCTGTTTGGTCAGGCGATTGTGCGTCGCCGGTGCCGTGCGCACGTTGGTATGGCGCGATTGTGTCCAGACGACAGCCCCGATGATCAGTGCGACCAAGGCGAGGCAGCCCGCCAATAATCCCCATTTTCGTTTCATGATGATTCCCCCAAAAGACTAGTCTTACTTATAGTATAAGGGGGTTAAACGAAAAAGCCATAAATTAGTCAGCCCGCTGGCTTAAACGGCGGTAATAGTCGATGGAATCCGGGGGCAGGTGCAGCGCGGAAACCACTTCCCGATCGGTTTCTTGGGGGTGGCGCCGCAGATAGTTAACTAAGTAACCTTGGTAGAGGACGGTCGGGCTGAGCGCAAAGCCGGTGATGGCCTCATCGGGGCGCAAATACTTGTGCAGCCCCGGCAGTGTCAAATGGGGATCCGCGGCGGCTCGCTGCTTCAGAAACCAGTCGTCACATTGGAACCGCTGCTGCAGCGGCAAAATGAAGGCGTGGAACTCCTGCAAAAAGGTCTGCGCGCTGGCGGGCCAAGCGGACGGGTCGAGTTGCGCCGTGACCCCCGGTTTGAGAAAGCTTTGGACTGGATAGCCCTGGGCCACCAGCAACAGGGTCAGCCGCGTGTAAACGTGTAGCCGCCGGTCGGCCAGCAGGTCATCGAGGCGGTCCACCCAGCGATAGTTTACCGATTGTGCCGCTTCCTTGGGTTTGCTTTTCAGGTCCAGCGTCGGCAGGTAGGGCGTCCAGTTGTGGGAGAACAAGAATTTGAAATAGACGTTCAAATGCGACAGGACCTTGTTGTAGGTCTGGTTTTGAATCTGCCGGGAATCGACCAACATGGCCAGATACTGCTCAACGTCTTGCGTCTGCAGCTGATTGACCCGGTGTTCGCGCTGGTAGGTCGGGTTGAAGTTCTCCAGATAATGGAAGAAATCCTTCAGCGTCGCAGTGTACTCAGCGCGCGTAGCATCGGCCATGGCCCGTTCGGCCAACTGTCGGTTGAACGCGTCTTGGTAGGGATAGTCTAACGACATCGAAGCACCTCGCTTTCTAAAAATTACTTTAACCATAGTATAGCACGGGGGATTCGGTAGTTGTTGGTCTGCCGTTCGTCAAGTGGGGGATGAAATGGGATGAACGGACAACAAAAACGGACCTGGATAAACTTCCCAGATCCGCTTGGTTTTGGAATTTTGTTTGGTTCGGCTGTCTAGTGCCTATTCCCTGATAACATATTAGTATCAGTGATTGGGCTGAAAATCAGAAGCCAGTGGAAACTGACGACTAACCCAACAGTCGCTGGCCTCCACCATCGAAGCCGAGAGTTCGCTAGAGGCGAGCATCTAGAGGTGTTGTGCTTCCGGACACAATTACTTTAAAGGTAAAATAATGTGTGAGATAGTCAATTCTACGGTGGGAAGCGGGTCGACGCTTTGTGATTGACGAAAGCCACATGCGCCGGAGGCAGTGGCCCGGGCATGGAGCCAGCTGTGTCGACGCAGTTAGCTGGCGTTTTGGGCCAGGTTACTGCGTGGGACGACTTGGGAGACTGGCGGGTTGTGCCAGGCTCTCAAGCGAACCGGAAGACCGTTTCTCAGGCTGGAGGTGTTCCCCATAGCAGGCGGAATGTCCGGGACACTGGCGGAGGCAATGGGTTTAGTCAATCCTAAGCCGTCACGGTTTCCGCCGCTTGGACTTTGGCGCGGAGCTGGGCCTTTTGCGCCTCCGGAATAAAGGCGCCGTCAATGGCGTTGAGCGTCAGCTTCTTCAACAGCGACCAATCCAGTCCGAATTGATCATGCATCTTCATGATCTCGCTAGTCAGCGTCACGTCGGACACGGTGCGGTCGTCGGTGTTCAAGGTGACCTTCAACCCGGCGCTCAGAAATTCAGCCAGTGGGAAGTTCGCGTAGCCGTCCACGGCCTTGGTCTGGACGTTGCTGGTCGGGCACATTTCAATCGTGGCGCCGGCGCGTTTGGCCTGGGCGATGGTGGCCGGGAAGCCGCTCATGTGTACGCCGTGGCCGATGCGTTTAGCTCCCATCGTCAAGGAGACCGCCACGTTGTCGACGGGGCCGGCCTCGCCAGCGTGCAGGGTAAAGGGCAGACCGGTTGCCAGGCCGGCCTTGACCGCGGGGGCCAGGTCGATGGCCGGGTGATTGTATTCGTCACCAGCAAAGTCCAGGCCCACGACGCCTTGGTCGGCAAATTCGGCCGCCGTTTGGAAGACGTTAATGCATTCGTCTAACGGGCGGTCCCGCATGGCGCAGACAATGGCGTTGACGGGGACGCCGAATTCCCGAGTCCCAGCGTGCAAGCCGTCGAGCAACGCGGCAATGACTTCCTTGACCGACAGCCCCTGCGCGGTCGAGATCTGGGGCGCAAAGCGGGCTTCCAAATAGATCAGGCCGTCTTTGGCCGCGGTGGCCACCATGTCACGGCCGGCGATGCGGAGCTGTTCGGGCGTTTGCATCAGGTCGGTCACGACTTGGAACCGTTTGAGGTATTGGATCAGACTTTCGGTTTCCAGCGGTGCGCTGGTCAGGTCGTGTAGCTCAGCGTCACTGGCGGGAAGCTCAGCCCCCGTGACCGCCGCCATTTGCCGCAGCGCATCGCGGGACAGCGAGCCATCCAAGTGGCAGTGGAGCTCGACCTTGGGATAGTGTTGCACATTTTCTTGAGTAAAAGGTTTAACGTGGGACATCACGGAACTCCTCCTTCAATGGTTAAGTTCCTTTCAGTATAACATGTAAGCGCTTAATTCTCAGGAGAAATTTGACCGTGGCTGGAGAATTTTCTGCTGTCTTGAGCCGGGAAAAGGTGAGTTGGGTCGCTGACCTAACCAAGTGGGCCGTTCCCACTGGAAAAACCGAGAGTGGGACAAAAGGCGATTAGCCGGCGAGCATTAAGGCTGATCACCAAATAATCCTGGTCTTGGATTGTTTGGTGATCAGCCTTAAGCGGAACCGGCTGCCTTTTGGCGCACGTTTCAGCTATGTAAAGGTGAAAGCGACGGGGCTGGGAAGTTTTGTCCCAGGCTCAATGGTTCAGCGAAAAAAACGAGCCCCCGTGGAACAATTAGGGGGTGCGTTTTTGCCAAAATCGTGCTAACATGTAGGCTTAGCCGGTCGTTAACGCGCCTCAAGTTTGCCGCTTTTAGTGGGGGATTGCGGACTAAGTTGCCCGCAACTGACTCGCGCGGCGGAGTGGCCCAGATGTCAAATTTTACATTTTGTGAAATTCGCTTAAAATCATTGTTTCGGCCGGGTAAACATTATATGATTAGTTTAATCAAAACAACGGGCGGACCGGGCATTGGACCGGTGTTCGCCGTCAACATGTGACGATTCACAAGTGAATTACCGTTTCACATATCAATAGTCTAGATAATTAAGGCAACCGAATCACTTGGCGTACCACCAGTTGGGGGAGTATAGCCAGTCTGACAGTTACTGGTTTTTTTAAGAGAAGGAGCAATGAACATGGATCAATCTTACACGCGGGTCTCGCGAGAATTTATTCGCGCCCAGCGCGCGGGCAAACGGCGATACATAACCGGATTCGATGGAATTCGGACTTTGGCCGTTTTGGGGGTCATTATTTACCATTTGGCGCCTTCGACGTTGCAGGGGGGCTATCTCGGGGTCCCGATTTTCTTCGTGGTCTCGGGGTATCTGATCACCTACCTGCTGATTCAGGAGTGGGATAGCACCCACAGTATCAATATTTTGGGCTTTTATGGTCGCCGCTTGAAACGACTGTACCCGGCGCTGGTCACGATGTTATTGGGTACGACCGCCTACATCACGCTCTTTCAGCGAAATCTGTTGGCCAACATTCGCGGGACCGTTTTGACCAACATGATCTACGGCTACAATTGGTTTGAAATCAAACACGGCCAGTCGTACTTCGACCGGTTCAGCGGCGAGTCGCCGTTTACCCACCTCTGGTCGCTGTCCATCGAAGGGCAGTTCTACCTGGTCTGGCCACTAGTGGTGCTGGCGCTGTTGTGGTTCTTGCGTAAACGCGCCCGGGCCGCGGCCATCCTCATGGGGGTCGCCATTTTCTCCGCCATTCTGATGGCCGTGCTGTATGACCCGGCCAATACCAACCGGGTCTACTACGGGACGGATACGCGGATGTTTGCGATTCTGGTGGGGACCGCCATGGCCTTTCTCTGGCCGGCACATAAGCTCAATGCCAACGTCACGCCGGCGCACCGCTTGAGTCTAGACATTGCCGGGGGCGTGTCCTTACTGTTGCTGATTTACATGTTCTTTACCATGAACGGCCAGGCCGCCAGCACGTATCGCGGCGGGATGTTTTGGTTCACGGTCTTGTCCGGCATCTTGGTCGGTACCGTGGCCCATCCCGGCAGTGATTTGAACCGGGTGCTGACGAATCCCGTCTTCAGTTACGTGGGACAACGCAGCTATGGCATTTACCTGTACCAGTTTCCCGTGATGATCTTCTATGAATCACGCATCAACATTGGCAATCACCCGCTGTTTAACTCCTTGGTGGAGGTGGCCCTGATCATGCTGGTCACGGAGCTGAGTTACCGCTGGATCGAAAATCCGATGCGGCATTACCATTACGGCCAACTGACCAACGACGTGCGCAGCTATTTGCAACAACCCGGTGCACACCGGCTAGCTAACAGTTTGGGCGTCGTGGCGGCGCTGCTATTCGGGTTGACGGCCGTGGGCTTCATGCAACAACCCGCTGCCGCCAAGCCAACCGCCTTACAGCAGACGATTACCGCGCGTCAGGCTGCCACCAAGAAGAAAAACGCTGCGGCGGTGAGGAAACAAAAGGCGTTGGCCAAGCAGGCCTCGAAGGCCAAACACGATAAGGCCGTGGCGTTTTCTAAAATGTCGGCGGCCAACCAAAAGACGGCCAAGTACTACTTCTTGACGGCCGATGAGTTGTTGACCAGTCAACAAACGCCACTGACGGCGGTCGGGGATTCCGTCTTGCTCGATGACTCGGGCGACCTGCAGAAGGTCTTTCCGGGCGCCATCGTCGACGGAGCAGTCGGGCGGCAAGCTGACGCGGTGCCGGGCATCTTAAATAGTCTGAGTCAACGCGGCCAGCTAGCGAAGAACGTCTTGGTCAACATCGGGACTAACGGCTACGTGACGCCGGATCAGGCGGACCAAATCGTCCACGCCATCGGTCCGGACCGTCAGATCTTCTGGGTCACGGCCCACGTGCCAACCAGAGAGTGGCAAAATTCGGTCAACAGCCGTATCGCCAAGACCGCGGACAAATACAAGAACGTCCACGTCATCGACTGGTACGCAGAGGCCAAGGACCACACCAGCTGGTTCGTCAGCGACCACGTGCACCCGAACAATCACGGGAACCGCTACTACACGTCGTTGATTGCCAAGGGCATTTATCAGCAGACACACAAACATTAGATGAAAACGAGAGCGGAACTGGCTGCCTTTTGACGCACGTTTCAGCTAAGTAAAGGTAATGCGAACGAGCCTGGGAGGTTTTGCCCCAGGCTCGTTTTTTTCTGGCAAAGTGGCTTCATGGCCGAAACGTGTGCCGTATAATTATCTAGCTGGGCACCTATTTGGCGCTGTAGCAGTTAGTTGGGTTAGTTTACCGCTCCGGCCAATTTTTTTAGGCTTTTTGCGGTAATTCTGGAATCTTTTGCGACCGTTTTCGCGTGGACGTGCTATGATACTGACTGAATTCAGAGATGAGTTCACTAGATCACTTACAGGGGGAAAACGACTATGATGAAAAAAGTAGCAATGATTGCGGCGGCTGCAGCGATGGTATTACCTTTGGGGTTAGGGGCTATCGCGCCAGCCCAAGCAGAAACAACCGCCTTTGCGGCAGCTAAGGTAGCCACCAAGAAGACCACGTTGCTGTTGCTCAGCAGCCAAAAGATGAAGAAGGCTGCTTACCACGTGAAGAGTGGCAAACCAGCATTGTATAGCGGCGCCTTTGCAGCTGATCAACCTAAGGTCACGTTGACCAAGAAGGGCACGCTGGCCGGGCAAAAGACTTACTACGCCACCAAGAAGATTGTTGTCAAAGCCAAGGCAACTAAGACGACCAAAGCTAAGAAAGTCACCTACGCCTACGTCAAGACGGCGAATGGCAAGGTCAAAGGCTGGGTCGTTTTGTCCAAATTAACCGCGGGTAAATTCATGGCCGCTGATGGCAAAAAGGTCGTGAAGAAAGCTGCCGACAAGATCACCAGCAAGACCTACACGCTGGTCAACGCCAAGAAGATCAAGAAGGCTGTTTATCACTTCAAAGGGACGCAACCAGCCGTCTTTACCGGCAAGTTTGCCGCAGACCGGGCCAAGGTGACGCTGACCAAGAAGGGTGTCTTACCTGAAAGCAAGACCTTCACGGCAACCAAGCAAATGACCATCAAGCAAAACAAGAAGAACGTGAAATACCTCTACATCAGCAAGCAAGGTTGGGTTAAGGCGTCTACCTTAACCGCTGGCAAGTTTATGGCGGCTGACTAGGTTTAGGTGTTGACGTCATTTGAATTTGAGACACAGGAGTCTGGGACGGTTTGCCCCAGACTTTTTCTTTTGGATGGGGTGAACGATGGCGACTGGTAGGCACCGCCTCAGCCTTGGTATAACAGTATTTATAAGGGTGTTTTGATTGACAGCTGACCTTTACCCTGATATATTTTTGTTAGAAAGAAGTTTTGGGCGGCGCTGACAGCCCAGTGTGACATTTGAGTCACATGCAAATTCGGGTAGATAAGCTATTGGTTAAGGATAGCACTTTTGGAATCCTCTTAATGGAGGCGTCTATCGAGGACGTTAAAAAGTTGGCAAGAAGGTGAGCCTTGTAGCTCATCTTTTTTTATCACTAAAAATTGGATAATGAATGATTTGGCATGGGGGAAATTATGAACAATCAACAGGATTGGATAGTATTTAATGCAAGGAAGCATAGATTCTTGCTCGACAACTTGGAAGATATGCAAAATACCCTGTTCTTTGTCAGAGATCACATGTTGCACAAAAAGTTTTGTTATTTTTACCAAGTCAAGCCCAAAGGCTACCACAAGAATTTAAAGACGTCCATGTCTCATATGTTCATTGTCATTCACAAAAATAATTTGCAACATCTATTTGGTATTCAGTACAAGCAAGGTGCTAATACGTTCTGGAATCATCTAGAAAATATGTCTTTAAGTCTGCCTGATATTAGATTGGAGAAAGATTGGGCCAAGGCTAAGATTCTAGCGATGAAGTATTTCAGCAAGACGCTGACCACCGATTGTAGAAGCTATGAAGAGAGCACTTGGAACAAGTTGGTGTATGATCATTTGGCCGAATCGACACACAATCCAGTTGCAATTGCCTATCAAAGAGGCTGCACAAAGTATGAAACGCCACGTTCGTGTAAGCATACTAAATACCACTTTCAGAAGCCTAACAGTAACCCAGGAATAGTTAAAGCTATAGCCGAATACAATATTAACGATAGAATCTCCAACGACAACCCCAAAATTTTATGTCAGGTTAGTGGCTTTAAATATGCAGCTAATGAATTAAAAGCGTTATTTGACTAAAAACGGTCAAAAGTAACGTCATCCCCGGTATAACAGCATTTATAAGACAAATCGCGTGTGGTGATTGCCGCAGTGTGCTATCCTAAGAACCATATCGTTGACGGCCACCAATTTCAGCGATCGTGGTCTGGTGCTACCAATGAGTGGATGCCCAAGTTTTAAAAACAACATGGCCTGTTGTAATTGCCGTTAGGTTGCTAATATCGGCAGCAGCGCTACTAAAAAATAGGAATCAACTAACGCAATACGTAATGGTTATGCTATGATAGTATTGTTTTAGGGTAGAATTATTGAGACCGGAAAAATGGAAGAAGGAAAACTATGAAAAATGCAAATTTTTGTCCGCACTGCGGGGCTAAGTTAACAGCGGGGATTAAGTTTTGCCCCAAGTGTGGGTACCAGCTAACGGACGAATCGGCGAACCAAGATAACACGACGCACGTGACGACTGAGACGGATCAAACGCCACAATCAACGCCGCAATCAGCACAGTCAGCAGGGAGCACGGCCGGTAATGGTGGCTTTACAGAACGTTTAGACGCGATGGTCAATTGGGTGGCAAATAACTGGGTAACTGCAATTATTATTGTTGCCGCACTGTTGATCTTTACGCTGGTGACCCGGGCAATGTTCTACAACATCTGGTTGGGCGTCATTGCCTTAATTGCGGTTTTAGCTGGGCTATACAGCATCGCTTGGACGCGTGGCAGTGAGGCAACTGGGTTTGAACAAAAATTACGGCACACGGCCAAGCAGACGGCTAAGGCCGCTAATGACAAGGCAAAATCACAACCGGTCAAACCAGAAACCAAGGCGACGGCTGCGGCTTCACCGGTGGCTCCTCAACCGCAGATGCAACAAGCCAGTACCAACACCCAAGCTGCGGTGGCGGGACAAGCAACCGCGCAACCGAGTGCGAAGCCAGCTGCGCAACCCAATGTGGAAGCGACCGCACAACCCGTTGGCCAGGGGACTGGAAATACCGTTTACATCCAACAGAGCCAGCAACAGAGCAACGGTTTGGGGACGGCTGGCTTTATCTTGGCCCTGATCTCACTGTTTACTTCCATTGTGCCATTTGTGGATTGGGTGGTCTGGTTCTTAGGTGCCCTGTTCTCATTCATTGGATTATTCCGGAAACCACGGGGCTTAGCCATCGCCGGCTTTGTGATCTCATTTATCGGTATCATCATTATCTTGACCCTGGCGGCCACGATTGCGGGCATGCTGGGATTGGCGATGTAGACTTGCTAATCAAAGAAGCTTGCGAAATCAGTTTTGGATTTCGCAAGCTTCTTTTCGTTTCTAGATGGAAGAGCCACATTTTGCCTGAAAGCACCGCCTCAGCCCCGGTATAACAGTATTTATAATGCAAATCGCGTGAGGTGACCGCTTTAGTATGCTATCCTAAGATTCATGCAGTGGCTACCCCCAATTTTACCCAGTGAGGCCAACGAGTGGACTACCCAATTTGGGCCAAAATGATGCAACACGACCTGTTGTAATTGCCGCCAGATTAAGGTTTCCTAGCGTTTCTTAGAAATAGCTAATTTTAAAAGTAAACGCTTTACAATGCATGACAAAGCAAGCATAATGGAAGCGTAAAAGGCACATGAATCTACGGAGGTGTTTTTGATGGTCAAAACAAAAGCAGTAATGATCGGTGCGGGTTTAGCCAATATGGCCGCAGCGGTTTACCTGATTCAAGAAGCCCATTGGAACGGTAAGCAGATTACCTTCTATGGGGTCGACATGCACGGTGCTAACGATGGGGGCACGACCAGCGAATTCAGTGATGAATACTGGAACAAGGCGCACCCATTGGCTAATCGCACGGGCTACGTGGCTCGGGGCGGCCGGATGTTGAATTACCGGACTTACGTTGATTTGATGGACTTGTTAGACCGGATTCCTTCTGCGACTGAAGAGGGGATGACGGCAGCCGAAGATACCCATGATTTTGACGCCCACCACCGGACCTATGACAAGGCGCGGCTGTTACAAGGCGGCAAGGGTATCATCGACGGCGGCAAGTTGGGACTGAATAACAAGGACCGGGTCTTACTGTCCAAGTTAGTCCTGATGCCTGATGAAGAAGAAACCAAGCTAGATAACATTACCATCGCCGAATATTTCAAGGACGACCCGCACATGTTCCAAACCAACTTCTGGTACATGTGGGAAACGACTTTCGCCTTCCGGATTGAAAGTTCCGTTCAAGAATTACGGCGCTACATGCACCAAATGATTTACGAATTCACGCAAATCGAGCACCTGGTTGGGGTCAACCGGACGCGGTACAACCAATTTGAAAGTATCATGTTGCCGTTGATCAACTACCTGAAGGATCAAGGGGTCACCTTTATCGACAACCGCATCGTGACGGATTGGGAATTTGCGGACAGCCCGCTCCAAGATGAAATCACGGTCACGGGGCTGCACGTCAAGAACCTGGAAACGGACACGGAAGATTTGGTTGACATTGACGACGACACCGCAGTCATCTTCACCAACGGGTCGATCACGGACTCCGCAACGATGGGCGATTACGACACGCCAGCACCAGAAAATATGGAATACGGCATCAGTGCCGCGCTGTGGAAGAAGGCCACGGAGCACTTCTACAACCTGGGGACGCCGGATAAGTTCTTCAACGACCGCAAGAATTCCGAATGGGTCAGCTTCACTCTGACCACGAAGAACCACCTGCTGTTGAATGAGATCACCCGGATCACGACCCAAGTTCCCGGCAACGCGCTGAACTCCTTCCTGTCCACGACGCCAATCACGCCGCTGGGTCAAAAGGACGTCAACATGTCCATCGTGGTGCACCACCAACCTCACTTTACCACGCAAAAGCCAAACGAATCCGTTATTTGGGGCTACTTCCTGTACCCACGGCGGACGGGTGAATTCGTCCACAAGCAATACATCAAGATGACCGGGAAGGAAATGGCCCAAGAATTGATTGGCCAATTGTCCAAGGTCGACCCTGGTCCGGTGAACATCAAGAGTAAGGAAACCGAAATCATGGACAGCATCGTCAATAACATTCCGGTTTACATGCCTTACGCCTCAGCCCTGTTCAACAACCGCGCCAAGACGGACCGGCCAGAGGTGATTCCTGCGCACTCGACCAACTTGGCCTTCACGGGTGAATTCGCAGAACAACCTTACCAAATGATCTTCACGGAACAAAGTGCGGTTCGTTCGGGTGAAATTGCCGCTTACCACTTCACGGGCATTTCGATGGATAACTTAGTCGATACGCCGCGGTACGACAAGGACCCGAAGACCTTGCTGAAAGCCACCAAGAAGATGTTTAGCTAAATATTGCGGGGTGCAGCAGTTTAAGTGGGCGTCTTCCTTGCGACTGCCAATCACTTAACACACTGTGGGCACTGCTTGCGCCCCATACTGAAAGGAACTTGCCGATCAGGGGGTTCCTTTTTGGTTTGGGGACAGATTCAGGTAATTGGTTGGTCGTTAAAACGATTATATTCGTATTATTTATGTTACGATATTGGTGTTATAGAAAGCGATTTAAAATAGCAATTGTTTGTATTCGAAACTTTCTACTGACTATTTAGCTTATCGAGGAGGAGCTTAATCATGAAAGTTAGTACGATTGGCATAGCTGTTGTTGCGGGGCTTGCGCTTGGTGGTATGCAAGGGGGAGGAACTACGGCTACGTTTTCAGGGCCTGGTTCAATCATTACGGCCAAAGCGGCAACCAGTGATAAGGTTTTGGATGATAGTACGCAGAGTCCTGACGTGTTAAAAGGATGTACGTGGAAGCTGACGGCGGATGGCATTTTGCATCTTGAGAGTGGGACGTTGCCGGAAGCGACCGATACGCAATCGTCGTTTTATGGTATTCAGGTACTTGAGGGCAAAGACAATAATAGTTTTCCGTTAGATGTCATCTCGCTCGATGGTCCAATTAAGGCGCCTGAAAACGCTTCATACTTATTTGGTAATCTCTTGAGTAACGGTAACGGTAAACCGGTGATTAAGGGATTGAGTCATTTGGATACTACAGGTTCAACAGACTTTTCGAACATGTTCAGAGGCTATAACAAAGGTGTGTTGGATGTTTCTAACTTTGATACGAGCAAGGCCACGAATATGCAGGGGATGTTTCTTGGCGTCAAAGAAGTGACAGGGTTAGAAGGGTTTAAAACGGATCAGGTTACTGATATGAGCTTCATGTTTTATGACTATGGTGATCAAACTAAAGATTTATCATTAGATTTATCCAATTGGAATGTAAATAATGTAGGGAACTTTGATCAAATGTTTGGTAGTGCTTATTTGAAGAGTGTCAATTTGGGTAGTTGGGCCCACGAAGGACCACTAAAGGGTATCTTTTCTGGTTCTCTTACGACTAAAACAACTCAGCTGACTTTAAGTCCTCAGGATAATCTTAAAGGTTCAGGATTACTAGGCCTTGACAATTACTTGTTCCCCGAAGATAAAGCTAAATATACAGGGAATTGGGAGAATATTAAGGACCAGTATTCAATTGACCCTAACAAGGTCACCTATAGTACTGACGGTTTGATTACGATGTATAGTGATAGCTCAACAGCACCAAAGGATAATGAGACCTACATTTGGGAGCCGACAACAACGCCAGGCAATCCAGTCACCGTCCACTACGTTGACCAAGATGGCAAGACTATCCAAGCCGATAAGCAAGTCCCCGGTGACTATGATGCGAAGTACACTATTAGTCCTGACAGTATTTCTGGGTACGACTACGTTGGGGTCAAGGACGGTTCGTTAACCGGGACCTATGATTCGGAAGCTAAAGAAGTAACTTTGGCGTACAAGAAAGCTACACCAACCACTGGTGGCAACACCGTGACTGAGCCAGCCGCGGATTCAGCCAGTGAGTCGACCAGCGAAGCGCCAGAAGCCGACCAGACACAACCTGACTCGACCAATCCGGTGGCCAAGAAGAATCGTGCCGTTACTGCCGTCAAAAAGCTGGGTCTCTACCGTACCCCCAACTTCAGTAAACGTACGCGCATCGCGTACTACGCTAAGCAATCGCGGACTAAGCGACCACAATTTGTGATCATCGGCGTGGCTCAGTCCAAGAACGGCGTCAAGCGTTACCTCGTCCGAGACGTCAACCACGGCACCAAGCGAGACGGCCAGACCGGGTACATTACAGCCAAGTCAGCCTTTACCACCCATACCTATTACCAAAGCAATCCCAAGACGGTCAAAATCCTTGCTAGGGTCAATGGTTATCGCGATAAAGCGTTGAAGCACCAAGTTAAGGCCTACAAGCCAGGTCAAGTGCTTCACGTCAAGAAGCTCGTCCACTACCGCTTAACCACGCGACTGGTCTTACGTGACGGGACGTTTGTCACTGGGAATAAAGTGAAACTGATCATGAAATAGCGTCAAAAAAGCATCCAGGTTCAGCCACAGCAGGTTGAATCCGGATGCTTTTTAAGGCTATTTGGCCAAATCATTGACGTTGATGCGGTGTTGTTTAGTTCCTTGCCAGAACGGAACCTTGACCACGCCCATGACCTTCTTGGCGTTGACGTAGCCCCAAGCCCGGCCATCTTCGGAAATGCTGCGGTGGTCGCCTAACACGAAGTAGTGGCCCTGAGGAACGCGGCTACCCTGGTAGTGCCAGTTGCCGGCTTTAGACAGGCTCTTTAGCGACCAGTTGCCGGTGCCACTGGTTCGTTCAGCCTCGCTGATGAAGGACTGATTGATTTTGTGGTGGTTGACGTAGAGCACGCCATTTTTACTAACGACCTTGTCGCCCGGCAGGCCAATCACGCGTTTGACGTAGTTGGTATTCTTGGCCGCCGTGGGATCTTCGCCGTACGCATCAAAGACGATGACGCTCAGCCGCTTGAGTTTCAACGGCTTGATGGCAAACATCCGCTCGTTGTTGACCAGGTTGGGTTCCATCGAGTCGCCGGAAACCTTGACCACCTCGAACAGGTAGGTCCGCACCAGCAGGACTAAAATCACGGCCACCAGCACGGGGATGACCCAGCTCATAATACTCCGAAAAATTTTCATATGTACGCTCCCAATTGATTGTTGACGTGAGGTTAGTGTAGCACAGTCCACCGACCACTTTGCCAGTTTGGCTAAAAATTAAAGAAATAGCTAGAAAATTTGTGCAAATGGTAGCGCTTTCAGTGAAATTATGTCACAATAGGAGACGTAAAACCTTTAACTATAAAGAGGAGGAATCATCATGGCTGATCAACAAGAACTATTGCGGGTGGCAACGGCAATGCTGGACAAGGCTTACACGCCGTACTCACACTTCCACGTCGGCGCAGCAGCAGTCGGTGCCAGTGGCAAGATCTACGGCGGCTGCAACATCGAAAACGCGTCATACGGTGCCACCAACTGTGCAGAACGGACCGCCATCTTCTCCGGCATCGCTGCGGGCGAAAAACATTTTACCGCCTTATTGGTTACCGGGAACACCGATGGCCCCATCGCGCCTTGTGGCATTTGCCGGCAAGTCATCGCCGAGTTCTTCGATGCGGATGCGCCGATCTACCTGACGAACCAAAAGGGCGCCTTCACGGAGACCACGGTCGAAGGCATTCTCCCCGGCGCCTTTACGGAGCTAAAATAGCGGCACATAGGGTTTAAACGACATACTTAGTCTATTCAGCGGTTAGCACGCATCTGGCTAACCGCTTTTTGTCGTGGGCAACGGTGTATGTACTGGCCGCCTTACCGTTCGCTAGAGATGAGTTGGAACGCTGAGGGCGCCGGCCCAAGCCAAAGGGCGGTCTTGGACCTCACCTTGGAGCCGATGACCCGCGTCTCCAAGGTGCCAGTTCCCTAAGCGCCATGGACCGTGTCGCTAAGGGAACTCCCACAGTTGAACCCATCTCTAGCAAACTCACGGCTATGAAAGTGGTTGTCCGCGACCAATAGCGGATAGCCGACCACGCTGTAGCTGCCAAAGTTTTTATGGACTCAGGTACGGCTTCGAAAAAGCTAGTCCCCACCTGGCGTCGGGAGGATTCGCCAGATGATGTGAATTCTTTCTGCCGTCGGTTAGGGTGTGGTTTAAATGATTGAACATCGAAAGTAGAACTAACGTGATGATTGTCTGGACATCGTTATTCTGACAATTATTTCTTTGAGGTTAGTTGCTCATTCTGAGGAGCAGTCTTTTGATCCAGATGGTGCCACATCCTTGGCCGATGCCGATTGATTGCTACCAAGGGCCAAATCGAGTGTTATTGGTAAGCACTTCTGTAGCCGAGAGTTCGCCAAATATGGGTTCAGCCGCTTAAAAAGAGTGAGCCGACAGGCGGTTAACTGGCGAGCATTAACGGTGCTAGGCGGATAATCCCGGTCTTGGATTATTTGCCTAGCAGTGTTAAGCGGAACCAGTTGCCTGTTGGCGCACGTTTCGGCTATGAAGCCATTCTGAGACGTGATTTTCGCCCCGTCCGCCCACCGCGTTCCAACCCATATTTGGCGAACGGTAAGGCGGCCAGTTACCACTATGAAGCGGCCAGCCCCATCCACATTGTCAGCAAAAAATACTATTTCAAACAAATTACTTTGACACGCACAGTAGTACGTGGTACAGTAATGTCAGTCGAAAAGCAAAGGGAGTGGCACCATGGCTGAGGTTATTTCCAAAGATTTAATCCGGGGCCATACGGATACGATTATTTTGAACATTTTACAGCAGGGCGACAGCTATGGCTATCAGGTGGCCAAGCAGGTCAAGGCGTTGAGCGACGGGCATTATGAGCTGAATGAGGCCACGTTGTACACGGTCTTTCGCCGGCTGAAGAAAAATGGCGCGCTGACGGACTACTGGGGCGATGAATCCCAGGGGTCGCGACGCAAATACTATCACATCACCGCGGCGGGTCAGGACCTGTTGGCGGCCAACACCGCGGCTTGGCAAGTGGCCAAACCAATCATTGACGCCCTGATCACGGGCAAGATTACTGAGGGGGACTAACTCATGGACGATATCACGATGGAAATTCGGACGCGACTGGACCAGCTGTTCAGCCAATATCAGCCTTCACGGGCACTGACGGAGTTGAAAGAAGAATTGGTTGGCGACTTGACTGAAGCCGTCACGGATAAAATTAATCAGGGCCAAGACACCCAGGCCGCCATTGATGCGGCGATGGCTGACCTGGGCGACATCGACACGCTGCTCAAGGAAGTGGCGGCCGACGACACCACCGCGGACACGACTGGCGACCAAGAGGACCAATCGGCTGACCAGCATCACAGTCAATCGGACGTCCAAATCGGCAAGCTGAAGATTCACGACGACAAGGTCACCTGGGGCGATCACGTCCTGGTCGACGGCGAAAACGATAAGGTGGATTTCGGCAAGTTGGTCAAGGTGGATGGCGACCACGTCACCGTGGCGAACGGCCTGGTCGATGTCAATGGCGATGACGTCAAAATCAACGGCGAGCGGCCGCGGCGGACCTTCGTGGAATCCCTGCGGCTGGTCAACACCCAGTCGTTTGCGGTCACGGACCTGGAGCGCTTGGAGATCAACTATCGGGATGCGGCGGTCAAATTGGGACCGGCCAACGCCGACGAGATCGTTGTCAACGAGTACATGAGTCGCGATAACGCGCGCTACTACCTGCACGCCAGTCGCCACGGCAACGTGCTCCAGGTCAAGCAGGGGGACCGGCCGCGGTTGTGGCCATTACACGCCCGGGCCGAGATCTTTTTGCCGGCGCAGTTGGCGGGAAAGGTCACGGTGCAGGTCGGCAACGGCAGCCTAGAGATCAGTGACCTGCGTGCGCCCGTCAGCGTGGATGCTCATGCCAGCAACGGCAGCATGCGGGCCTTCGATGATCAACTGGCCCGGTTGACCTTGCGCTCGGCTAACGGGTCGGTGCGGCTGGATCAGGTCAAGGCCGACCACATTGCCGTGGACAGCAAGAACGGCAGCGTGACCCTAAAGGAAAGCACGGCGACCGTGCACGTTGAGTCTCACAACGGTGCCATCCGGTTCTACGACCACACGGGCGACGTGAGCGCGCGTAACCACAACGGGACCATCAAGCTGGACGGCCTGACCGGTGACGTTCAAGCCGCTTCGGCCAACGGCTCACTGCGCGGCCAGAACCTGCGTGGCGGCGGGCGGTATCACACCGACAACGGCAGCGTGAATTTGCAATTCAACGCCTTGCCCGCAGACGTGCAAGTTGACAGTCAAGGGGGCAGCACGACGCTGCAGATGCCACTACTGACGGCTTACGCCTTTGACGTGAAGAATCGCAACGCCAGCGTACGGACGCCGCAAGAGGCCAAATTATCCCTGGACGACGAGCACCACAAGGTCGGCGCAGTGGGGGAAAACCCGACAGTCCATGTCGGCGTATTAGCCAACACCGGTAGCATTCGCTTAATCTAAGTCAAAATAAAAAGCCTATCATAGTCAGTTTTATTGACCGTGGTAGGCTTTTTGGACGGCAATTGGTTTAGTCCATTCAATTAATTATCCTATATAACTTTCTAATTGTTACCAGTTTACTGAAACTGTGGTCACTCAGGCACGACTGGAGGGGTTATAATCAAGGTAGACTAGGACTAACTTAAAAGGGCTTTAAGACCAATTGCGGATTGACCTTAAAGCTAGACGGCAGAACCAACACAGGCATTTTCAAGATATTGTCAAGAAAATACCAACAATTTAGCAAAAAAGGGTTTATTTTTTGCTGAGGAGAGGCGATACTAGAAGAAGTTACTGTGGCGACTGGTCATAAAGGTACCACCAAGACTGCGATTGGTGTAATTGAACCCGGTGCACACCAGCGAGGGGTAACTCCTGGGTGCGACCAGCTGACAAACCGAGGTAAACGGTCGTCGCCGACAGGAAGTCGACGGTTCCGGTATAAGTAACGTCGTTGAATATTAGCGTGGTAATCAAATTATTTTGGTAGGCCCGCTGGAGTAGGCTTTTAATTGAATGACTGACGCGTGGCATCATGAAGCTCACATCCTTAATGACTAAGATTAATTTCATTATAGAACACCTGTTCTGTTTTGAAAAGCTAATTTAAAACATTACTGGATAACTTGATTTCATGGTAAAATGTACGGAGGGTTATCCATTCAGGCACGTAAGCACGAGTGGATGAAAATGACAGCGCCCGGCGCTGGACTAGAAGGAGTAATGGACTGATAATGACAGAATCGACTAATGAGGCTGTAACTGAAGCAGAATTGAAAAAAGAATTTGACGATCTCTACATGCACATTTTCAAATATATTGGTGACTTTGTCTCCATTCCTACGCAAAAATATAACTTAACCTTTGAGGCCTTCATGGTCATGGACAACGTGGCTCGCAGTAAGAACGGCCAGACCCTGGTTGAATTGGCTAAGCTGGAAGGCGTCTCCAAGAGTGCCATCGCGCGCCAGGTCAATGTCTTGTTGAAGGAAAACTACGTGATGCAAAAGGTTGACCCTAACGACCGGCGGGTGAAGTACATTACGCTGACCGCGGCCGGCAGTCGGGTACAACGGAACTTGTCCGAAGCCACTGACGACCGGTTCCACCGGTGGTTGGAATTCTTCGGCGGCAAGGAAGAGGCCGAACGCTTCATCAAGGTGCTCCACCGCGCCAACGAACGGGCCGTGGCCGCTGGTTTCGTTGGGTTCGACAGCTTGCACGACAAGCGTCGCAACTCCAACCGGAGCCGGGGGAGTCACAATCACGCCGAATAAGTGAATCAAGTATGACGGAACGCTAGCTGCTGGCTGGCGTTTTTTTGTGCAGCGGCTAGCGCTGATTTCGGGTATAATGAGTGAAATTACTTGCGGTGTTGAGCCGCCGGAAAAGGGTAGGCGTTCATGAAAAAATGTATGATTGTGGGGGCGATTGTCTTGGCGGCCGTGGGCTTAAGTGCTTGTGGCCGGCAGCAGCGGTCGTCACGGGCCGTGGCGTTTGAGCGGGCCGGTCAAGCCGCTCAGCCGCGGGTGTGGTATTTTGCCCGGAGTCGGACGCGACCGAACGCGCAGACGCCATTACGGGCGATTGTGGTGACGCAACACGGGCGAACGTTAACGTTTCGGGTACCGCGGTCGGTGACGTTGGGAACCGCCGCTAAGTTGTCGCCCCGTCAGGTCAAGGCTAGGGGCGCGGCTTGGGCCAAACAAGACTTTACCCAGCAACGGCGCGCCCTGATCAAGACGACGCGCGCGGAACTGGCCGCGGAACGGCGAAATTTACGGCGCAACCAGGACGCCACCGTGGTGAGCTTCGCGACGATCAAGACCGACCGGCGCGTGATTGCCAATGCGCAGCGCCGACTCAGGCAGCTACAACGGACCAGGTTTAAGCAGCCCAGGTCCCAGCCAATTGTCGTGACGGTAAAGGGCCGCCAGGAAACGCTACACGTGGCGACCATGGGCTTTGTGCAGGCGGCCAGTAGCAGTGACAATCAGGCGGCCGCCTATCGACGAACGACGACGCAGATTGCGCCGGTGCCTTACACGCAAACGTCAGACCAACCGGTACGGATTGGGGCGGCGACCTTTGGCTACTACCAGGGGGCGCACGCCGGAAGTCGGGAGTACGCGTTGACGCGAGTGGGCCGCCGGGGCGCTGTGAAATTTGATTTACAAGCAAATAAATAGTCCGTTCCCCATTACCAGTAATTGGTGGTGTGGGGAGCGGGCTATTTAAGTTTTTTTAAAGAAGCACCCAAAGGGGTGAGCAATCTCACCTGAATTTCGTTAGTACCAGTAGGGCCGCCGTTAAGCGCCCTTGATGGTGGCCTGCAGTTCCTTTTCGTTGTAGAACCACAGGACCACGAACATCACGACGTATAGGGCCAGGGGAATCCAGGCGTAGTTGAGGATGATGGTGTGTTGAGTGGCGACGTTTTGCTGGTGGTTGGCCACGTAGCCGGACAGGTGGAACAACCCAGCGGTGACCAGGCCGCCCAGCCCCAAGCCGACGTTGACGCCGAAGTCATCCGTGGAGGCCAAGATGCCCTCCGCTTGGATGCCCAGCGCCATGCCGTAGCGAATCGTGTCGGCAATCATGATGGAGACCAGACCAATGATCAGGCCACCGCCCACGGCATTGAGCAGGATGCCGGCAAAGATGATGCCCAGCTGGTTGGTCATGACCCCCAGCGTCAAAACGAGTTGACCGCTCCCGGCTGTTAAGATACCGCGTTGCATGGTGGCCTTTTTGCCCCAGATGTCGGCGCCCTTGATGATTAAGACGACGCCAATCAGCGCCGCGAAGGTAAAGCCATTGGCCAGTGGCACCAATTTTTCACTGTGTTGGATGTATTTGAAATAGTAGATTGTGGTCTGGTTCTTGATGGCCGTGGTCAACCAGTACAACAGGATGACCGTGGAAATCACCAGCCACGGCTTATTTTGCCGCAACATCTTGCTGACGGCGGACCAGGATTGGTGAGATTTCTCCGGGTTGGTGAACCGCTCGCGCACGTGAATGAAGGTGTTGAGGATCAGGACCAGTGAAATCAGGCCGAAGAGAGCGATGGTGAGCAGAAAGCCCTGTTGCTGGTTGCCGTGACCGAAGAAGGCGACCAGCGGTAACGTGAAGACCGCCACAATGATTTGCACGGAACTGCCACCAAATTGGCGAATCACGCCCAGCAGGGTCATTTCCGATTCGTTTTGCGTCATGGTCGGCAGAATCGACGTGATGGGCAGGTTGACGGCCGTGTAGAAGAAGCCCAGCCCCAGGTAGGTGACGTAGGCCCAGATGAGCTTGCCGGTGTCGCCAAACGGCGGGGTGACAAAGGTTAAAATGGCAAAAATCACGTACGGCAGCGCGTACCACAGAAAGAATGGCCGGCTCTTGCCCCATTTGGAATGGGTCCGGTCAATCATCAAGCCGATAATCAGGCTTTCCACCACATCGGCGAGGCGCGCCACGATAAATAAAATCGCGGCGGCACTGGCGGACAAGCCGTAGACGTCGGTGTAAAAGAAGAGCAGGTAGGTGGTCATCATTTGAAAGACCAAGTTATCGGCGGCATCACTGAGGCCGTAGCTAATCCGCTCGGGCCACTTGGTTTGCCAAGGTTTGTTCAATGGGTATTCCCCCTTAAGTTCTCATTCTGATGGGTTGGTAAAATAAGTGCGGGTCGCCTGCGCCTGGCAGGGGTTCCGCCTGCTATGGGGACCGGCTCCAGCCAAAGTGCGGTCTTCCGCCTCGCTTGAAAGCCTGGTAAAAATCACCAGTCTCTCAAGTCGTCCCACGGTGTAACCTGGCACAAAACGCCAGCTAACACCGTCGTCACAGCCGGCTCCGCCCCTGCCAGTCTCCGGCTAGGCAACGTAACGCATCTGACTAACGTTATCGGCGAGACTAACCATTGTTCGTAACTAAAAGGTCCAGTTGCTGGTCACCCTCAGAAAAGTGGCCATCGCAAGTTGACAACTGGGCCAAAGTATTGACGTAGGACTGTTGCTGAGGAGCTCAACCGTAGCCGTGAGTGGCGCGCCAAATGCGTTCAGCCGTAGGATTTCCCTTAGCGACGAAGTCGGTTAGGGAAATGGCGTCTTTGAGACGCGGGCTTCGGCTCAAAGCGAGTACCGAGACCGCACTTCAGGCTCGGTGCGTCCGCCCACAGCGTTCCAACGCATTTGGCGCGCCGCGGTAGGCGGACAGTTTTCACAATGGTTAGCAGGCAGAATCCCTGACAGCCGGAGGCGCGGGTTTGTACAACGTCAAACGCTAGTGCCGGCGACTTTCCTGGGTCAGGCGCCGGTAGACTTCGGCGCCGACCAGGTCGTTGGTGACCATCCAGACGATGTGGCCGAGGGCTTCGGAGACGTGTTCTTCCTTAGGCTGGTCGGCTGCGGACGGCACGGTGCCCATGGCTGGCATGATGCCCAGGTGAAAGGCGACCCAGATGGCCAGGCCGAACCAGGTGCCGGCGTCTTTTTTCACGGCCGGAATCTTTTCACCGATGATTTGGTAAAGCACGGCAAAGGTAGTCGAGAAGCCGAAATGAATGACGTAACTGACCCAAGGCAGTTGGTGGCCAGAATAAGTATAAGTGGCGTGGGTGACTTGCTTGGGAATGCCGAATTGTTCCAGCAGGGTCTGCGGTGGGTTGGTGGCGTCGCGGGCCGCCGTGCGGGGTGGCAAGACATTTTCCCAGCCGAGCTTGACTAATCCAGAGACGATACCCGCCGCACCGCCAGCGATAATGGCTGCCGGTAAGTTGAGGGGATGACGTTTAAATAAAGACATAAAAGATTTCCTCCTTCAAATAGTTCTACACGTCAAATTATAGCCTTTTCGGTGGCTTTTTTGGAGAGGTTTGATTGTGACCTTTAGAACAACCGAGCCACGGTCGCCCACAAAAAATTAGAATATGTTAAGGTGAATTGGTAGTGTTTCGCAACGAAAAAACGAGAGGGGTACTGGGATGCAACCAACATTTGAAAAAGGCTTCATCGACATCAAGGATGCCACGCAAAATAACCTGCAGCACGTTAATTTACGCGTGCCCAAATACCAAACCACGGTGTTCGTGGGCCTGTCGGGGTCGGGGAAATCGTCGCTGGTGTTCGACACGATTGCGGCGGCGTCGCGGCGGGAATTGAACGAGACGTTCCCCAGCTTTACGCAACAGTACTTGCCTAAATACGGGCAACCGCACGTCGGCGACATTGAGCATCTGCCGGTCGCCATCGTGATCGAACAACAACGCTTGGGCAAGAATGCCCGCTCGACGTTGGCGACGTACACCGGGATCTACTCGTTGATGCGGCTGTTATTTTCACGGATCGGTAAGCCGTTTATCGGGTACTCCGACACGTTTTCGTTTAACCTGCCACAGGGAATGTGCCCGGACTGTCAGGGCCTCGGCTACGTAGACGACATCGACGAGTCCAAGCTGATCGACCCGGAAAAGTCGTTGAATCAAGGCGCCATCACGTTTGTCAGCTTCGGCCCCGATACGTGGCGGTGGCGGCGGTACGCGACCAGCGGGTTGTTCGACGACAACAAGCCCATCAAGGACTACACGCCGGAAGAATACGAAATGTTGATGCACGCGCCGCAACAAAAGCTGGCCCATCCTGGCGACGGCTTTCCACGCACGGCGTTATATGAAGGCGTCGTGCCGCGGATTCGCCGGTCGGTGATTGGCAAGAAGGAAGCCGAACACCACCGCGAGGCCATTGCGGAGATCGTGACCCGCAAGCCGTGTCCCACCTGTCACGGCACGCGGTTGCGGGCGGCGGTCTTAACCAACCACATCAACGGCAAGAACATCGCCGACGTGACGGCCATGGACCTGAACCACGTGTTGGCGTTTTTGCGCGGCATCACTGAACCGCTGGCCACCGACGTCGTGCGGGAACTGACCACCAAGATCCAGTCGCTGGTCGACATTGGCCTGGGGTATTTGACGCTCGACCGCGGGACCAGTTCGCTGTCCGGCGGGGAAGCCCAACGCATCAAGATTGCCAAATACCTGACCAGCGCGTTGGTCGACATGGTCTACATTTTAGACGAACCTAGCGTTGGCCTACATCCCCACGACATCCAGCTGGTCAAGCAGGCGTTGACCCAGTTGAAGGATAAGGGCAACACGATTTTGGTGGTCGAGCACAATCCGGCGATGATCGATTTCGCCGATTACGTGGTCGAAATGGGTCCACTGGCCGGTCAAGGCGGCGGGACTGTGACGTTTACTGGGACCTATCCCGAGCTGTTGGCGTCGGATTCGTTGACGGGAAAATGGTTGCGGCAACCGCACCACTGGGGCGCTGAACGGCAGCCGACCGGGACTTTGCCGCTGCGCCACGTTACCCAAAACAATTTGAAGGACGTCGACGTGGACGTGCCCCTGGGCGTTATGACGGTCATCTCCGGGGTCGCCGGTTCCGGGAAGTCCTCGCTGGTCACCGCGCTCAAGGGTCAGCTCAAAGACGACTACATCGATTTGGCCCAGGCGCCCGTTGGCATCAACATTCGCTCGACGCCGGCCACGTATTTGGGCATCTTGGACGAGATTCGCAAATTGTTCAGTAACGCCAACAATCGGGTGGGCACCAGCCTGTTCAGCTACAACGGCAAGGGCGCCTGCCCGCGGTGCAAGGGGAAGGGCGTCACCATCACCAACATGGCGTTCATGGACCCGGTCGTGCAGACCTGCGAGCTGTGTCACGGTAAACGCTACAGTGATGAGGCCCTGCAGTACACGTATCAGGGCAAAAATATCGCTGAGGTGCTCCAACTGTCGGTCAAGGTGGCCAAGGACTTCTTCGCCGCTACGCCCAAATTAGCCAGTCAACTGGGCAACTTGGACCGCGTTGGCCTGGGCTATTTGACACTGGCCCAACCCCTGACGACACTGTCGGGTGGCGAACTCCAGCGGTTGAAATTGGCCGTGGAACTGGGCAAACAAGGGACCGTTTACCTGTTGGACGAACCCACGGCCGGCCTGCATTTGCAGGACACGGACCGCTTGTTGAAGCTGTTTAACGCTTTGGTGGCCGCCGGCAATTCCCTGATCATCATCGAACACAACCTGGCTGTCATCGGCCAGGCGGACTGGCTGATCGACGTCGGTCCCGACGCCGGCCGCTACGGTGGCCAGATTCAGTACAGCGGCACGCCCCGCGAAGCCGTCAAGGTGGACCAGTCCCGGACCGGCGTGGCGTTGCGGGCTTGGATCGCGGAGAACTAGCGTCGGCCGGCGTCTGTTGAATCTGGCTGCCTCCAGCTCGCCAAGTCTGGGTGGGACCGCGCTGATTGCCGCAAAGACGGTGTTCTAACATCTGAAGTTGGTGAAACCAGGCGCCTGAGTCGGGCAACGGCAAGGGCCTGGACCAACGATATTTGAAAACATACGTTCCCATCTCACCTAAAATATGCTAAACTAAAAGAACGCAATTTTACAGAGAGGACGGAGAACATGGCAACCACGATTTTAACGCCGGCGGAGAACCGGTTCCTACAATTGAGTCAGCAGGCCCTGGACCTACCGGCGTTGACGCGCTTGATGCCGCTGTTGCGTGAACACCCGACCATCAAGGACAGCAGTGACTTCTTGCCCCGTTCGGCCCGGGCGGCGTTGCTGGAACAGCGGGTGGATTGGTTGAAGCTGAGCAGTACGGCGTGGAAATTGCTGGCGGATTCCCCCTACGTGATCAATCCCAGCAATCAGCGCCTGGACTGGCGTCACTGTGCCCTGTGCCACAAGCCGGTGCGCTACGAATACCACGTGGTGTTGCGCGCCAACGGCCACAAGATTATCGTGGGCTCGGAATGCGTGAAGAAGTTCATGAGTGACGAAATGCAATACCTGATGACCATCACCACCGAGGACAATATCCATGCGGTCGCTCAGTACGATGACCTGACCGCCCATTATCCGCAGGTCCCCGAAATTTTGTGGGACCCGGCGGCCTTGCCCCATTTGCCAGCCACGCATCACCGGCGACAGCGTTGGGTCCACAACGGAACGGCCCAGACAGTGACTGGGTATTTGCAACATCGCCGGACGACCTTGCCGGAAACGCAACTCCAGCCATACCTCAGTGAATACGATACCTTGACCACCCTGGACCACGAGGCCGCGGCTGTGGCCAAACAAGCTGCCCAGCGCCGCGCTGACCGGGAACGTCAACTGGCTGAAGAAGAGGCTCAGGCCGCCTGGGACCACGCCCAGCACCAGGAAAGCGCGGCGGTCCAGGCCTTACGCACCTCCGCACCGTACCAAACGACTTTGCAGCGGGTGGCTGAATTGATCGTGCAACACCTGCCCTTAGCTGAGTTCAAGGTCCAGTTGGCGCAGGTCCCCCTGCCGCCACAGCTTAAAAAGCTGGTCAATTCCTATCAGCTGGGTGTGATGGCCACGGAATTTGACCGGCAACACCAGATTACCGCCACCCGCCTACAAATCGTACCGCGGTACCTGGTGGCCGATGTCGACCGCTTGAGTCGGCAGTTGGCACATCAACGCCAGCGCGATTGGGATGATGACTTGTTCAATGCCGCGGTGGGGTTTGACTGGACCCGCGACCAGCGTCAGGCGCGTCTCGACCAGTTGCGTCAGCCGTGGGAGGGCCGCCAAGTTCCCGCCGCAGTCTTTAAGGATTGCCTGACGATCCGTGAGCGCTTGTCTGCGGGGCAACCGGTACCCGCGACTTGGCCGGCAGCCTTGCGACGGGCCTTCGCCCAACGCCTGGCCGTTCAGCCCCAAACGGGGTGGGTGCCCGCCAAGAAGAATCACGTGACCACCGCTCAGCTGCGGCAGTTGGCCCACAGCCACCCCGACTTCCCGGCGGTGGCCACGGCCTATCACCGGCTGTACGCCTTACCTGCCGCGACGGAAGCGGCCACGCTGTCGGCTCTGCAACAGTATTATTTATTGCTAGCGGATAAGCGGGCCGAGCGGCAAAATGTGACACATGCGTTGGTTCAGAAATTGTTAGAGGATTAGTGAAAAGCCAGTGACGGCGAGGGATTCCGGGTCACTGGCTTTTTTATTGTTCTAAAATTTGCACCATACGGTCGAGTTTATTCGTTATTTTTTAAATAAAACAGTCCCTAATAGTTTAGGGGTTGTTTTTAGTTACCATATACAGTGTTAATGGTTGCCCGCCACTTGCTAGGACGAAAGATACTGCCACGATAGGCATTATCGTGATAATAACGAATATTGTCGTTTGTTAGACAAAATAAAAAATATGTTGTCCAATTATTTGATTGAGAGTTAATTCACATTAATTTAAAACCGCTATCAATGCCGGAATTCCGGCGTTAAAGGGGTTTTAAATTTTATTTAAAAAAGTTAATGATTATTTCCAGAAAAAGGTTTACATGTTCATAATTTGGACTTATAATGTTGGTGTTACATAGTTAAGCAAACGTTACATGTTTGCCGCCGCTGATCCTATATGTGGAGTCGTTACTTGGGAACGGCTGGAATTTGGATGAGTGACAACGACTATCGTATGGTGCTTAAGGGTTTGTCAGTTTTGGAATAACCAATACAGAGGGGTGCATTCTTTATGAAGAAATCTATTAGTAGTATTTTGTTAGCCAGTGCGTTGTTACTCGGTTCCATCGCGCCAGTGGCGGCCAATGCGGCAACTAACACGGGGAGCATGACTGGGAAGACTACCGGATCCATTAGTTTTAACAAGCCAGCCGCAACGACTGATCCAGTCGATCCAGATAATCCTGGTACGACGGATCCTGGTGACAAAGGTGGGGTCGATGTTGATCCAGATAATCCAGCAGGGGACTTGGCTTTGCTGTACGTTTCTAATGGCATTAACTTCGGGACGCATGATGTTTCGACCCAAACGACTGAAGCAACGGCCGAAAGTATCGACAACAAGCGGTCTACTGGAACTGGGACAGCCATTGCAAACAATAAGAACTTACTGACTGAAGTCACCGATACCCGGGGTACCAACGCTGGCTGGTCCATTAGCCTTAGTGCTGACCCGATGACGGTTGATGGTAAGACTGACAGTACCTCAAATGGCGATAACACGTTGAAGGGTGCCCTGTTGAACCTCAACAGTAAGAAGGCCGCAACAATCAAGAGTAGTTCTGATACAGAAAGCGGCATCACGCAAAGTGCCGTTTCCGGGATGACGACGGATGGTACTTCCACACAACCCATTTACGGGGCAAAGGAAAACAGTGGGATGTTGACCACGACTTTCCAAATGGATCCAGGCGACATTCAATTAAGCTCGATTCCAGCCAACGTTAAAGGTGGCGTCACTTATTCTGGGAACATTAACTGGACGTTGAGTGATACGCCAGCTGAATAATTGCATTACGCGGTAAATGGGTGTTCATTTGGTGAAGGATGAGCACCTTTTTACCTTACATAAGTCGGTAACATGAACGACAAATTAAAACTAACTAGGGTAGTCAGGGGTGTAAGGATGCAAGGTATTAAACGGATTCAGTTTATCGTTTTAGCAGTTTTTAGCTTGATTTTAGGTGGCTGGGGACTCACCGCAGTCGCACAGGCCGCTGGGGAAAACGAAGTTGGGTATAGCGTGAAAGCCGCGATCCCCAAAAATCAGATCAACAAGAAGAACTCTTTCTTCGATTTGAAAATGAAGTCGGGGCAGACGGAGAATTTGCAGGTCCGAATCTACAACGTGACCAACCAAAGCATCAAGGTCCAAACGGCCATTCATACGGCGTGGACCAGTAGTGCCGGTGCGATCGAATACGTTAAGCCGGCCAAGTCATTTGATTCGTCGCTCAAGTACAAGATGAGTGACATCAGTAAGCTTCAAGGAAAATCGACAGTGACGATTCCAGCGGGCAAGTCCCGCGTGGTGACGGCTAAGGTCAAGATGCCGACGACCGCGTTTAACGGGGTCATTCTAGGTGGCTGGTACTTTAAACGAGTCGATCACCAGGTCACGGGGAACGTCAAGGGGGCTAGCAACCTCCGGAATAGCTATTCTTACGTGGTGGGAATGAAGTACACCATGGGCAGTCAGACGCCGTTTCCTGATTTGAAATTAGGCAAGGTCGCCGCTGGCTTAGGTGATTATCACCGCGGAGTCTTCGCTGACTTGCGGAATCCTAAAGCGGTCATCATTCCCGACCTTAAAATGAAGACGACCATCACGAATCGCAATGGCAATAAGCTGGTCAAGCAAGCCACGAAGGACAATGTCCAAATGGCCCCGAACACCACGTTCCGGTACCCCATTTACTTTGGCAAAGAAGAATTAAAAGCCGGCAACTACCACCTCCACATGGTAGTGAAGAACACGGATCGGACCTGGGTATTTGACCGTAACTTCACGATTACGGCTAAGCAGGCCGCGCAATTCAACCGCGGTTCGGTCGAGAATTCTGGGATTAATCTGTGGCTGGTACTGGCGCTAGGGGCGCTGGGGATGTTAGTGCTCATTCTCTTGATTCTCTTAATCATCTACTTGATCCGGCGCAATAAGAAAAAACAAGATGAGCAGGAGCAGGCTGAATCTTAGACCATCTACCTGAAAGGGGGAGCGTTGGTCATGAAAAATTTTATCATGAAACTGATGTTGGTGCTCACGCTGGCTTGCGTGCTAAGCCTGGGAACTTCAGCGCTCGCCGATAATGTGGTCAGTCGCGGGGAAACGCAAGTGGGAATTACCTTTACTGGTAGCTCCGTGACCGGGACGGCTGATGACGAGATTCCGACCGGCAAGACACCGATGAAAATACCATCCGCGGCGGATACCGCCGAACGTCATGGGCGTAGTGGGGGAACTCAGCGAACCCAAAATGGCCGAGCGGGCGCGACCGCAACGGCGCCTAACACCTCAGTAGCCCAACCACGAAAGCACGGCTTGCGGGCGGCCGAGGCTGCTGCCGCGGACATGCTTGCCGGGCGGCTACCCCAAACCAACGAAGTGCAGTCCTTACTGGCGGATATGGTCGGTATTTTGTTGTTGCTCGTCGTGATTCTGGCGGCAATCGTTTACTGGCAAGCCCGCCTATTACGAGAGAGGGAGTGAGTCAAGATGAAGCTAGGTAAATGGATAATTCAGCTTGGCTTGTTCCTGGCTGTCGTTTTTGGTCTGGGAACCCTGGTACTACCGGCACGCGCGGCGACATTGCCGGCGGGAGCTCGTGCGGTGAATACGCAGAGTGCGTTCTATAAGCCGCATGTGACCCCTGTAGGGGATTCGGATCCTATTGACTGGTCGCTTGTTACAGACTACCCAAAATTAGCAGCGCCAATTGCGGCCAATAATCTGTCACCAAACGGTCGGGTCACAAATAAGACGACTAAAATCTATATTTCAATATCAGGTAGGTTTTTGGCACAAAGTGGGTCTAATATTACGAGTGTCAAGCCGTTCGTTCGGAATGGTACGAAAGTCCTTGGTTTAGGAACGAGCACAGTACTTTTTCCCACAACGGTCAGCACAGCATTAGATAGCTACTATGAGATTGATGTTGATTTGTCACGGATTCAGGACCTCATGCCGTTAAACATCGGCTTCGCTGTGACTTATCAAAATTCGTCAAAGACTGATTATCTAAAGTTTGCTGAACTCCTTGAGGATGCTGAACTTGAAAAGGAGTGGGGTGGGGATTCTCAGACGATTGACCCCAAAATGTATATTGACTCTACCATCAAAACCGACGATCCAACTACGGGGAACGTCCGGAAAATTAAAGGATCTGATAAAAAGATTACAGGGGTGGGCTATCCTGGGTTAGATATTGAACTGCCGATAACTGATACAAACGGCAAAGAAGTTGTGTTCAATAGTACAGTTGGTTCGGATGGTAAATTTGAATTTGACTTGCCCGACTATGTTGGTAAATTGACGAGTAAGACAGTTGGTGTACGGGAATATAATGATACCGGGGACGCTGTTGGCGCCGTTGCAGATGTCATTCCGGTTCTGGATATTACCACGAATAAACAGGCACTAAGCATCGACCCAGATACTTTAGAAGACAACATTGCCGGCAAGAGCGACAGCGACATTCTAAAATGGATTGCCCAACAGGCAGGCATTACGGTGTCGTATTTGGGCGACCAGTATAACTTGAGCGATGTGACCTTGAAATCTGATCAAACTGATTTAGCGACCCAGATTGCTGATCTGGCAAATGGTAGCAGTCTGACCGTTAAGATTGGGGCGACGAATTCAGCGAATATCTCGACCGTTGATACGGCGGATATCACGTTGACGCGGACTGACGGAGCGCTGAGTTTTACGTCTATCAGCCCAACGCTTGAATTTGGCTCAGTCGCGGTGCCTAGTCAGGAGATGCTATTTGCACCGACGACTCAACCGGATATCTCAATCAGCGATACTCAAGCGAGTGGGACGCCGTGGTACGTGATGGCCCAGGCGACTGACTTGACCTCAACTGATGGTCGGAAGTTGGCAGGACACATGGTCTACGTCGATGCCGACGGGGACAAGGAGTCCATGGCCAATGCGGTTCAAGTTGCTACCGGCGTACGAGACCGGAAGACGACTTACCCGCAAAACACGGCCAGCAAATGGTCCACGAAAAATCAAGGCCTCACCGATCCCGCGACGGGCCTCTACATTGATGCACTACCAACGGTATACGCGGGCGGCGATACGATGCAATACCAGGGAACGGTTTCCTGGCAGTTAACCAATGCCCCAGGTTCTGTGGGCAGTGATATTAGCAATTAAAAGCCCTAGGCGTATGATGCTAAAAATGGCGGATCCGCTCATCACTTTAAGATGAGTGGGTCCGTCACTTTTGATGAGGTTGTCCAGTCAGTAAGAAGCGGCCACGCTATCGGCCCTGCAGCAGTACGTGAGATGAGCGTGAGCAGCGGCGAGAGGCGACCCGTGACTTGTTACAGCAACTGTTAAACGACTAGTGACCATCCTGGCTCAGTCAGTGCGGGCATCAACGACACAGCCGCCTAAACAATAAAATAGCTTTGGCAAGTTGGCGTACTAACTCACGGGTAATCGTGGTGTGGGGACGCCTTTTTGTTGACTGGGAACCAAAAGTCGGATTTGACGCATAAACCGGTTTAATAAAGCAATGTACCATCCAACCTTTTACAAGATTAGCATTGTGAAAACGGTTGCCAACAGAACCCGGTTAACGCCTACGGGGATAGACGATTGAGGGCCTATCGCATTTTGAAAATCCGGCTTAAATCGCATGAGTACGGGGGTTATATAAAAAGATACGGGTGTAAATAACATCAACCTATACGTCTATAGGTTGATACAATAGCCTTACAAACGTTTTCATGATTAATACGCCAATTTTACGTTTTGTCCCATGATAATATTTACAACCCCAGTCATCGGCCCTATAATAACGTTGTTACATACTTAAAGAAGCGTAACAACCATTAATGGACGTTGCAATTCTTGAGGTAATCTAAATAATTGAGGTGCTTGGTCTTGGGAACCAGGTAGTTTAGATTACAGGGTATTGTTTGTCACTAAGTGTTGGGACTTATCAAGCAAAGGAGTGCGTTACATCATGATGAAGAAGACAGTAAGCAGTATTTTATTAGCAAGTGCATTATTGTTGGGGACTGTTGCACCCGTTGCGGCTAACGCGGCTGAAACCGATCCGGTTTCCACCGGGAAAACAGACACACACGTTACCATGACGGCACCGGCTAACCAAGAAAAACCAGTTGATCCAACCAATCCAAGTCAGACCACTGATACGGATGGGACTCAGACTACGGATCCTGGCAATGAGGACAACAACGGCGCAACGGTATCTGGTCCACTGACTTTCTTGTACGTCACGAAGGACATGACCTTCGAGTCCGCCCAATCAGTTATCAGTGGAACGCAATCGATGGATGTTGATTCAATTCAAAAGAGTACTTTCATGAAGAACGGCACCCCTAATGAGAACTTCGTTACTGAAATCGGTGATTCCCGTGGGACGAACGAAGGCTGGTCAGTCAACGTTTCTAGCTCTCAAATGAAGACAGACGCTGGCGATGTCTTGGCTGGTGCCACGGTCGACTTTGACGGTGCGGGGAGCAATACCCAAATTACCAATTCCGCGACGGCAGACGGAATCAGTGCCAACAGCGTTAGCTTGGGTACGGACCAGACAGCGAATGATCCAGCAACCATCTACAGTGCCGCTAAGGGTGCCGGTGCTGGTGCGACGGCCTTTCAATTAGGGACGGACAATATCCACCTGAGTAACGTTAAGGCTAACGCGACCGCGGGGACTTACAATGGGAGTTTAACCTGGACGCTGAGCAACACGCCAGCAAGTTCTGATGCAATTAATAACTAATTTTCAATTTGCGAGTGAAGGTGTCCATTAGGCTGAAAATGAACACCTTTTTCGCCTACATAGCGGGTGCCATGAAATGGGCATCTCAGTAAAATTCTAACTAGGGTAGGATGTGTAAGCATGTCTGGATTGAAGAAGCTTCAACTTATAGTACTGATGATTGTTGGGGGGATTATCGGGTTACTGGCGCCGGTCGCGTCACAAGCGGCGGTGAACAATGATATTGGGTTTAACGTGGCGCCCAAGATTCCCAAGAATCAAATCGATAAGAACAAGACGTTTTTCGACTTGGCAATGAAGTCTGGTCAGACCGAAACGTTGCGGACGCGAATCTACAATCTCACGGCACAAGACATTCGGGTCAAGTCGGTGGTCAATACGGCCTGGACGGGTTCGTCGGGGGCCATCAATTACGTCAACGCGGCGAAAAAATATGACCCGTCATTGCGCTACAAGATGAGTGAGCTGAGTCAGGTTCAAGGCCCCCAAGTCGTAACGGTTCCAGCCAAGGGGTCGAAATTAGTAACGGTCAAGGTCAAGATTCCGCAGACGAATTTCAACGGCAATATTTTAGGTGGTTGGTATTTCGAACGGGTCGATCATAAGGTCACCGGCAATGTGAAGGGTGCCGGTAATATTACGAATAAATATGCCTACGTGGTTGGGATGTCCTACACGATGGGTCAGTTACCCAACCCTGATTTGAAATTAGGCAAGGTTGCCGCTGGACTGAGCAATTACCATCACGGCGTCATCGCCAATCTGCGGAATCCCACGGCTATCATCGTGCCCAATCTGAAGATGAACACGACTATTTCCAACCGAGATGGCGGTAAGACGGTGCTTCACGTGAAGAAAGACAACGTCCAAATGGCGCCTAATACCGTTTTCAGTTATCCACTGTTGTACGGCAAAACCAAGTTAGTCGCCGGTCATTACCGTTTACACATGGTGGTAAAAAACACGGATCGCACCTGGGTCTTTGACCGAAACTTCACGGTGACCAAGGCACAAGCCAACAAATACAATGCGGATTCCGTCGATAATTCCGGCATCAGCATTTGGCTGTTGATTGGCTTAGGGGCCCTGGGTATGCTGATTTTGATGTTACTGATTTTGTTGATTATTTACTTGATTCGGCGGCGTCGACGGGATGCTGCGGAAGCGGAAGATTAAGTCATGTCACGCGAAAGGGGGCGCTGACGGTGAAAAGAATACTTTGGGGGTTAGTCATAGCGTTTACGTTAGCGGTCGGCTTGGGGACCGGAACGTCAGCGCTGGCAACGACGGTTGGCGGAACCGGCGGCACGACGCAGACCAGTGTCACGATCAAGGCCAATCCCAATGCGACCAGGTCACAAGCACCGACTAGCGAGGCCGGTGATGAGGGCGATGCGGAAGCTACGGCAATCCCTAATGGCCAAAAGCCAACTGCGAAGAACCAAGGGCCGGCCGATCAGCTTGCCGGGGCCAAGAAAAAATCAGCTCCTGGCGCCGTGGTCACCATGGTCAAGGCCGGTTCGGCGGATTTGATTGCCGGACGGCTGCCACAGACTAGCGAGTCGCGAGTCTTCTTGATGAGTGTCTTTGGCCTGTTGCTCTTAACCGTCTTGATGTTATCGTTGATTGTCTATCACCAGGCACGGCTACTAAAGGAGAGGGAGTGAGCCGAGATGAAGTTGAAGAAAATTTTACGACAGCTTGGCTTGTTGCTGGCCTTTGTGGGGCTGGGCGTTGGTGTTGGTGTAACGACTGGCTATGCTGCCCAGCCGGGGACTAGTCTAATTGGTGCCCAAGGGTCATACGAGCAAACGCCAAACTTTATTGATGATGATAGTAAGGGGTTTCGTGCATCATACCCTACGCTTGATAGCGTCACTGCTGATGGCGTTGTTAATGGGCGAATTACCAGTGCGACAAAGCATATTTATGTTTCATTTTCAGGGAATGCCACAATCAAGACCGATTACTATTCTGATTCTCAATTTACCAAATTTTATGCTGATGTCACCACTTATGACGGGTCAACGGTAACGACGCTGAATACGGGTTCGCCGAAAATGTGGTCGTTGAGTTCTGGTAATACGGTTGCACAGGCGCCGTCAAGTTATATTACGATTCCTGTAGATTTCACTAATTTAGGTATTAGTCCTAGTTTGCCAATCTATATTGGGTTTGACTACGGTGCTAAGAGTGACTTGTTTAACATTAATATCATGGATTACTATAAGTCAATTACGTTAACTGCAAATAACAATAATACGAGTGCCTTGGCGGGTGTGACGATTAACAAGGGAAATGATATTCCTTCATCAAGTACGATGGTCGAAGGGACTGGTGATGCGGGGTTAACGGCTATGCTTACCGGTGGAAATATCAAAGCAGGAGATTACAAAACCACGGTTCAGTCCGACGGTACGTACAAGTTTGATCTGGGTAGCACCACGCTAAAGAGTCTTGGTGATCCGAGCACCATCAAAGTCACCGAGTACAACCAATTCGGTGATTCCAAGTCCGCCACCGCTAACGTCGTCGATACCGTGCCGCTGGACATCTCGCCCCCGAGCACGAACTTGACGATTTCGCCCGATGATTGGGCGGATCACATTGCCGGCAAGTCATCCGCAGACATTGCGGCATGGCTGGCCGACCAAGCAAATCTACATGTCACCAAGCAAGGTTACACCACGCCGTTGACGCAGGTCGGCGACGGACTAGCGTTTAGCACGGCCGATGACCTGACGACGCTGACGGCTGGTGGCACGCAGACGGTCAATCTGAACGCTGCCGACAGCAATGGCGACAAGAGCACCACGCCGGCTGCCATTTCCGTGACGCGGGGCCTGGGCGAACTGCAATTTGGCGACCTGAGTGAACTGATCTTCGGGGCGGGGGCGACGTTGGCCGTGCCCGCGCAGTCGACCCTGTTTGCGCCAGGAACGTACCATGTCAATATTTCTGATTCTCGTGCGACCGGTTCGCCGTGGTACCTGAGTGCCACCGCCTCCACGATGACCGATAGCAGTGGTCATACGCTGAGTGGCGACGTGGTCTACGAAGACGGGAGCGGCAATATGACCAAATTAGATGCGGGCAATGCCGTTCCGGTCGCTTCTGGCACGCGGTCCGGGGAGTCGACTGACGCCGCCAAGGACTGGACGCAAAATGGAAAAGCCTACACGAGCAATGTGCCCGCGGGCATCTACCTGGACGCCAAGCCGAATATCTATACCGGTAGTACGGCCAACGCCTATGCCGGCACGCTGACCTGGTATTTGAACGATGCGCCGGGGACGAGTAACTAGCGTGGGTTGGTCACCAGCATGACAGTGTGCTGTCGCGCACGGTAGGCGGCCAGTTTCCACGATGACGCGGGCAACGACTTTCACCTGCTAATTTTTAGGTAAACAAAAGAGGAGCTGTGACGATGGCCACGGCTCCTTTCGTTTTACCTTTATATAGCTGAAACGTGCGTCAAAAGGCAGTCAGTTCCGCTCTCTTTTGACATTTATTCATCTTTTTAAAAAAGCTGTTCGCCAGCGCCGATGACCATACCTACGGCCATCCCCCACATGGCGAGCATATCCTGATGGGTCGCGACGAGAATCAAGACCACCGCGTAGTACAGGGTGGCGACTGCCGCTTTTGCCCGGCGCCGCGACATTAGAGTGCCACGATCTTGCCGACAGCGATTGGCAAGGTGACGTGGGTGGAGTAGTGGCCGACCGCGCCTTCAACCGTGTCTGGCAGGGCGACATCGTCGGTGACCCCGTGGATGTAGATGACCCGCTTGTCGAGTTCGAGCTCGCTATCGTTGAAGGTCTCCTTGAACTTCTTGTCCAAAGCGGCTAGCGGCACGACCTTAGTGTAGGCGAAGTAGCCGTTGGCATCTGCGACGGGATAGTCGTCGTTGGGGATGTCCATTTCGTGTGGCGCGTCGTTGAACGGCACCATGGTCGTCCCGGAGACGGCACCGGTTTCGGGGAGGTCCACGAAGCCATCGTGGTTCACGTCCTGGGCGCTGGTTGCGATTTCAGCGGCCTTGCCATCTGGGAAGCCGTGGAAATGTTCCCAGTGTTGTAAGTTGGCTGGGGTGTCAAACATTTCGATGTTGATGGTCAGGCTGTCGCCGTTGATGGTGAACAGCGCAGTCCCGTGAGCGGCGGTGCCGATTGCCTTTTCGTTAAGTGGCACGATGTTTGCTTGATAGATTTTCATAAGAAAAAACCTCCTCGATTTGATAGACTTAGTGTACAATGATTTTAACGAATAAAAATTGATAATTATCAAGAAATGACGAAAGAAGGGAAAAAAGATGACGCATTCGCCATTTAAATGTGTGCAGGGGGCCCCAATCTTCAAGGGCCTGAACGATGCGGCCATCGCCGAGCTGGTCAAAATTTCCGTACACCAACAGGCCGTCAAGAAGGGCACGGTGCTGTATGACCCGACGACTCAGCTGGACCGGATGATGATCATCGATTCCGGGCGGGTCAAGGTCTATCAGCTAAATGAAAACGGCAAGGAGAAGGTCCTGTACATGTTACGTAGCGGGGCCATCGACAGTGAAGCGGCGCTCTTTGCCAAGCGCAAGCACTACAACTACGCCGAGGCCGTCGAGGATACCAAGATCTGTTCGATTGGCCGCGCGGACTTTCAGGCGTTGTTGCGGCGCGAACCGGAAGTGGCCTTCAACCTCTTAAATATTTTAGGTGACCGCCTGACCGAATTGGAGTCCGTCAGCGCATTGACGGGTAACCTGAAATCCAAGAACCGCGTCTTGGCTTACCTCCAGCAGATTGGCCAGGAGAAGCAGACGACCGAATTTGACCTGCCAGTCAAGAAAAAGGAACTGGCCAGTTTCTTGGGCATCACGCCCGAAACCCTGAGCCGGCAACTCGGTCAGCTGGTCAGCGACGGTCTGTTGGCCATCGCCGGCAAGCGGATCACCCTGCTGTGAGAAAAGTTTGTGAAATTTCACAAGCTCATCATAGCACGCTTTCGGTTTGGCCTTAATCATTTAGCTCACCAAAAATCAGCACAACGGTCTGTGGCCGGGGTGCTGATTTTTTGTTGGTCAGGAAGCGGCGTCCGCTGGTGGGCGAGCCGGGTGGACAGCGGCAGTTGATGAACTAACGGGTGGTTTGCTGCAGACCATAGATGATTAGAAATCCTGCGAGGATCAGCGGGGCTAGGGCGATGCCGAAAGGTCATTCGTTTGGCGGACCAGCCAATCGTATTTTAAGCGTGGTGTGTCGCCAGCGAATTTGGTAAACGGCAAGGCGGCTGGTTTCCACTATGAAGCGGTCACCAACTAACCTAACGCTGATATGAGTCACTGCCAATGGGTCTAACGCATTACTTAACCCGCAAGACCAAGCGCTTGTTGGCGGAAACGTAGCGGCCGTTGGGAAGCTGGTAGCGCGTGGTCAGCTTGTGCTTGACCAGCTTGGTGACGCGAATCGTCTGGTTCTTGCGATAGTGGTGCTTGCGTCCGGTCAACGCGGCCGAACGGTAGCTGTTGAGGCCACGCAGCACCTTGATCTTGGTGGCCTTGATTTGGTAATAGGCGTTGGCCACGAAGTCAGCCTTAGCCGTGATGTAGCCAGTCTGCCCGTACGTCTTGGCGCCTGGCGTGACGTCCTTGACGTGGTAGCGTAACGCCCCGGACTGGGCACGGACGACGCCGAGAATCTTGAACATGGGGCGTTGGGTCCGGGCTGACTGGGTGTACCAGTGCAGACGTTGTTTGGTGCTGAAGTTAGGGGATTGGTAGAGCCCTAATTTTCGGGTGGCCGTGATGATCTTGGTGGCGGTCTTAGCTGGCGATGTCGTGGCTTGATCGGCAACAGTATCTGGCGCCGGTGTTGGTTCCGGTGTTGTTGCGGTCGGCGGAGTGGTGCTAGGCGTTGTGGTGGCCGGCGAAGTTAGCGGCAGGGTGTATTTTTGCGTGAAAGTGGCATATGTGTCATCGTCGCTGCCGTTATAGTAAGTAATCAGCAGGTTGACCTGAAGCTGCTTGGCATTGGCCGGGACGTTGGTGATGGTGAGGTTGTCCAGATCCTCCGGTCGCGAGACATCACCGATGACAGCGAAATTATCGGCAGTTTCTTGCAAACTTTTAGGTGTGTAAAAAATGGTGTATTTTGATGTTTGGGCGGTGAAGGTGTTTAGATTTGTCAAATCAACCGTGTGATTATCTGGATCAATGTTCCAGTGCGGCGTGTCCATTTGGTTAGTGAGATTCGTGGCGTCCATTCCCCCCTGGCTGTCGTAGTGGCTGGGGTCATCGAAATAAGGGGCAAGCTGGGTACCCATGGCGATGGCGATGGGTGGCACGGCGCCAGTATCGTAGTCGGCGTTGGTGATTGTTAAATCAGCGAAGGGGAGCTTGACGGTATTGCCGGTCACTTTAGCGGCGGGCAAGGTTACGGTGGCGTTGGTGTCTGGGGGGTTGGCGCTTAAGGCAGTGATGGGGCTGTTCAAGCCGTTGGCGGCTTTGTAGGTCTGCCAAGCGGAAAAGTCCGAGATCTGATTTTGCATCAGATTCAGGTTCTTGATGTGCATGGGTGCGGTGCTTTGTGCGTTGACCTGGGCAATCTGCAGGATGGTGGCGAGGTCGGTGTTGGTCAGCTGGTCATGGACGAGTTGGAGGTTTAGGTCGGGGCGAGCAGCGGACTTGTCGGGCCGGTCGTTTAAATAGGCTTGGATGACGGGCGCCAAATTGTCGCCAGACAAGGCGGTTTGGTCGGTCAACCGTAGTGCGGTCAGCACGCTAACGATCTTGATGAGCGGGGCGTACGAGGTGAGTGGCTGATCGATGGCTACTTTTGCGCCGACTTTTTGGACCCGATCGAGCGTCGATTCGCCGGTAAGTGAAGGATTGGTTAACAGAGCGGTGCGCACGGCCTGTTCGTTGGGGTCGGCGCTGGTGCTGGGCAGGACCTGGTCGATCGTTTGGTCGAGGTCAAGCGAATCGGCGCGCGCAGACAAATTAGCCGTCAGTCCCCAGGCACACAGGCAGGTCATGATAGCTAGCAATAGAAATTTAAAATGGCATTTTCGCATGATAAAGCGACTCCTTTCCCCAATAAGCGGTCTACTACATTAACTTTAGCACCACTTAATGAGTGAAGTTCGCATTCATGCTCAGTGAAAATGATACGCTGCCGTCATTTGGATATGTTGGGGTGAAAGCTTGATATGACGGGGATGGCCGCCGGGAAATTGGGGTGAGGAAAGTTAGCTGACTTTTCTTTTGGTAGCGAATGGCGGTAATGAAAAAGAGCTTGGGCGCAATAAATCCCAAACTCTTGTGCGTTAACTTTAGACAACTGAAACTTATGCCACTCTGATTCAGTTCTTCGGTTCGTGCAACACATTGCCCAGTGAAATGCCCAGAGACGCCAGCGTTAGCGGCCAACTCAGTGTCCAAGTGTACAGCCAGAAATGACTGGCATCGCTGGGCTTGAAGAAGGCGAGAATCGACAGGTTAGCGCTGGCACTGACGGCGATGATCAGGCCGAACATGACCAGTTGACACAGCAGGCCACCGTAAGTGGAGAAACGGTATTTGTGAATAATGGCCGTGTCGTGGTCGATGTCCGGGGCGCCGTAAAGCGTGGCATTGATGGTCGGGTTGTCGTAGCCGATGTACAGCGTGATGAGCAACAGCCCCAGCACAAAGCTGCCTTGCCACGGCACCAACAATAATGCGTGGCCCGCCAGCAGGCTGATCTGGCTGAGGCGCAGAGCTTGGTGGGAATCATCGTGGGCCAATTTACCGAACACCGGATAACCGGTCTCAAAGCCGATGAGATACAACGCAAAGACCAGGTACATCCCCGCGGTCCCAAAGTAAAAGTAGGCGAAGAAACTGTTGAACAGCAACACCAGACTCATGGTAAAGCCCCGATTCAAGAGGCGTACCTTGTATTGGGGCAGGACGTTTCGGTCCGTGTACAGCTCGATGGCAAAGACCAGCAGGGCCACACCGATGATCGTCAGGAGTAGCCAGTTGGGCCAATTTAACTGCGTCTTGCGCAGCGTGGTCAGCACCGCGATGGCGGCAAAGCCCACCAGCGATAACGCCCAGCGCCAGCCCTGTTGGAGCCGGTGGCGCTGCGGGGCCTGCTGGCGGTAAAAGTCGTTGGTGAACTGCTCGAGCAACAACCCGCCCGGCAACGCAGCCAGGTAGAGGAGCGCCAGGGCACTGAAGGTCAGCGTGTAGGACCAGCCTGCCGCCAGGTCGACGCCGAGCATGATGCCCAGACCCAGAAAAATGACCCAGTACAGCCGTTTCATTTTAAAATCGGTCAGTTGCGTCAGGTGAAGCTTGACCGTCAAGAAGTACGGCCAAATCGTGGCGGCGCTGTAGCCCCACAACAGGCTACCGACGATCAGCCAACCGACCGCGGTGGTCACCGCAAAGATCAGGCTCCCCAGCGCACCCAGCACCAAACAGGCAATCAGGTAGGTGCTCGAGCGCAGGTGCAGGCGTTTGGTGTAAAAGATGCTGGCCGCCCGCGAAATGTAGAAGGCCACCAGGGCAATCAGATAGGTCTCACTTTGGGTCTGTTGGTACTTCAGGAGCATTAAAATATAAGGCAACATCAAGCCGATGTTGGCCAGAAAGTTGAGGGTGCCGACGGAAAAATCAATGCCGGCGCGGCGCAGTCTTGACACGCCATCATCTCCTTTGCAGGTAGTTTTATGTTTGAAATGGGATTGGTGAGTAGTGATACGGATGAGGCTGGCCGTTCGCCAACGATTGGCTACGTGAGGGGAGTCGCGATTGTGGTCAGCCGGCCAGCTGGTTGGACGAGACCAGCACTCTGGTAGGGTAGCTATTTTCTTACATAGTATAGCATTAATTGTCGGAAGCGCCGGCGATAATCACCGGGGTGACGAGTGTCGATGAGACTGAGGTAAAACGGTATTAAGCAATTGGATTCCAGAACATTAGCGCTGTTGTGAAGACCTTTTTTGCTGGTCGATAAGGTAGCTGGCGTTAGGGGGCTAAACCAGTATTGTTAACCACCAATCGTAGCCGAGAGTTCGCCAAATATGGGTTCAGCCGTGGGAGTTCCCTTAGCGGCACGGGCTATGGCGCTTAGGGAACTGGCGTCTTTGAGACGTGGGCTTCGGCTCAAAGCGAGGCGTCGAGACCGCCTTTTGGCTCGACCCGTCCGCCCCAGCGTTCCAACTCATATTTGGCGAACGGTAAGGCGACCAGTACATACCATGTAGCGGTAAGCCATCAGTCTCAAAGTCTGCAAAAAGCCGCCAACCACGCAAGCGAAGGGCTAACGTGACTGGCGGCTTTAATTTTAACTCAGAATCAGACCGTTACTTTTCCGAAGAAGTCTTCGGCGTCAGGCGCTTTTCCACGAAGGACAAGACCAGATCGGTGATGATGGCCATCAACGCGGTCGGTAAGGCCCCGGCGAGGATGATGGCCCCACCGTCCGTGGCGTTGGTCCCGCGCACGATGATGTCACCCAGACCACCGGAACCGATGAACGACCCGATAACGGTGATCCCAATCCCGATGACCAAGGCGTTCCGAATCCCGGCGATGATGACGGACAGTGAGAGCGGCACGCGAATCGTCATCATGATTTGAAAACGCGTCATCCCCATGCCCTTACCGGCGTCCAGCACGTCGCTGTCGACGCTCAACATGCCGGTGTAGGTGTTCTTGATGATTGGCAGCAGCGAGTACAGGAAGACGGTGACGATGACCGTCGTTTGCCCCAGCCCCAGGCCTAACATCAAAATCGACAGCATGGCCAGTGACGGAATCGTTTGGATCACGTTGGCAATGCCGATGATGACAGGCGAAAGCCGCCGGTACTGCGAAATCCAGATGCCCAGCGGAATGCCGACGATGGCTCCCAGCAGCACGCCGTAGATGGAAACCAGGAATGTCTGGTTGAACTGACTCAGGACGTACATGCCATTATGACTAAAGTAATAAACGAGTTGAGACAATAGGCCCATGTCTTTCATTACTGGTTCCCCCCTTCAAAGTAGTGATTTTTCTTCAAGAAGTTGTTGGCGACCGTCTGGGGTTCTTCCAGTTGATCGTCGACTTGGTAGTTCAACTTTTGCATGGTCTTCAAGGAAACTTTGCCGACCAAACGGTTCAAGACGCTGCGCAACTCGGGATGTTGTTTCAAGATAGCATCCGTGGCCACGGCGCTCCCATCATAAGGTGGGAAGAAGTTCTTGTCGTCTTTTAAGAGTTTCAAATGATAACTGGCGACCCGCCCATCGGTGGAATAGCCTAAAATGGCGTCCATCTTGTCGGCGGCTAACGCATCGTACAACAGCCCGGTCTGCATCGGTAAAACGGTGCCGAAGCTGTAGCCGTAGGTCTTTTGGAAGGCCGGGTAGCCGTCGCCTTGCCGGTTTTGCCAGATTTGGTCGATGCCGACCTTCATGTTGGGCGCGAGTTTCTTCAGATCACTGACCGTCTTCAAGTGGTGCTTCTTGGCGAAGGCGGGCTTGACCATCCACGCGTAGGTGTCGGCGAACCCGTATGAGTCGAAGTAAGTCATGTGGTAACGTTTCTGAAATTCACTGGTGACGATGTGTTTGACCTTAGCGGGGTCCCGTTGGAATTTTTCGTTCAGGATGGTCGTTAGATCGGTCCCGTTGAACCGGATGGATGAGATGTCCGCCTGGTCGTTTTTCAGGGCGTTGAAGCTGACGTTACCGGACCCCAAGTTGTTGATGATGGTCGTTTGTAAGTTTGTATAGTGACCGATCATACCTGCGATGACGTAGGCCATGATTTGTTGCTCGGTCGTGTTCTGTGATGCGATGCGCACAGTATTGTTGCCCGATCCGGCCAATCCTGGGAGGGCACACCCACCTAAAGGCAGGAGAATCACCGCAACCAAGAAGCCGGCGAGCCATTTACGTAACTTTTTTAGCATAGCGGGCCTCCTATCGTAATTGCCGCGGCGTGACTGCCGTTTCCACTTTACCCAGTAAGTAGTCGACGATGAGCGCCAACAGGATAACGGGAATGGAGCCACCGAGGATCAGGTCAGAGCGGTACAGGTTCAGACCGTTGAAAATGAAATCGCCCAGGCCACCGGCTCCGATGTAAGACGCCAGCGTGGCCCACGCAATCACGTAGGTGGCGGACAGGCGAATCCCGGCCATGATGACCGGCGCTGCCAGTGGAATCTCGGCTTGAATCATCATTTGCCACCAGGTCATGCCCATGCCCTTCGCGGCGTCACGCACCGTGGGGGAGACCCCTTGCATGCCCAAATAGGTGTTGCGCAAGATGGGCAGCAGGGAGTAGATGAACAAGGCTACGATGGCGGGCGTTGACCCGATCCCGAAAATGGGAATCATGATGGCCAACAGCGCCATGGCCGGAATCGTTTGAAGCACACCGGCCAAGGTAATGATAAAGTTGGCGCCGTGTTTCATCCGCGTCAGCAAGATGCCCAGCGGTACGGCCACAATCACGCCGAGGGCTAAGGCCGCCGCCGAAATGTAGAGATGTTGGCCGGTCTTACTGATCAGTTGTGTTCCGTAAGTCGCTAGAAAGTGCATCATTGTTGGGAGTCGCCTCCTTCATCATGGGTCGCTGCGGCATGGATGTCCGCGTTGATCGGTGAAGCGGGCGTTTCGTCAGCTTCCGGGGCACCCCGTAAGGCATCGTAGACGATGTCGACTAAGGCCGTCCGGGTGACGATGCCGACCAAGTGCTTGTCTTGGTCGACCACGGGCACGTTCTTGACCCCTTGCTTCAAGATGCGGTCAACGGTGTCGCCAATCAGGGAATCGGCCTTCACGAAGAAGACTTGGCGGTTGGTGAAATCACTGACAGTCGTGTGGGCGTCAGTGATCCGGTTGATGTCTTCCAAATCGACGTACCCCTGAAGCGTGCCGTCATCGTCGGTGACCAGCAGCGTATCAACCCGCCGATCGTGCATCAGGTCAATGGCGTCATCGACCGTCTTGTCTGGCGTGATGGACACAGGGTTCTTCAACATGATCTGGCTAACTGACAAAATGTTCGGTTGGGCCCGAATCAACCGTTCCTCCCCAATCAGGTTGGTGACGAATTCGTTGGCCGGATGGCGTAAAATGTTTTCCGGCGTGTCGACTTGGACCTGCTTGCCTTGGCTCATGATGACGACCTTGGTGGCCAGGTGCAGCGCTTCGTCCATGTCGTGGGTCACGAAGATAAAGGTCTTGCCCAGGTCTTCTTGTAAATGCTTGACCAGATCCTGGAGCGATTCGCGGGTGATGGGGTCCAAGGCCCCAAAGGGTTCATCCATTAAGATGATCTCTTGGTCAGCGGCCAAGGCCCGCACGACCCCGATCCGTTGTTGTTGCCCACCAGAAAGCTCGCCGGGATAGCGTTTCAGCATCTCGTCGGGCAGTTGGGCCAGTTCAATCATCTTGTGGGCTTGTTCGGCCCGTTTTTCTTTGGACCAACCCAGCAGCTTGGGCACCATTTCGATGTTTTCTTGAATCGTCATGTGAGGCATCAACCCGATATTTTGGATGACGTAGCCGATGGAGCGCCGTAATTTGACGGGGTCCATCTTAGAAATATCTTTGTCGTTGATTTTAATGGTGCCGGACGTTTGCTTTAACATGCGATTAATCATCCGCATGGTCGTGGTCTTTCCCGAGCCAGAGGTCCCAATGAAGGCGATAAATTCACCGCGACCGACTTGTAAGTTGAAGTCGTCAACGGCCACTTTGCCATTGGGATATTCCTTACGTAGATGTTCCATTGAAAGTAGCATAGATTAACCTCCTGTATAGTGGTGTTACAAAATTACGGCGATGTACCGCCGAATAAAAATAACGATCGGTGTGCCGGGAGCACACGTGAAAACGGGCAACCTGGAGACCGGTCGTATGTGGTTTTGGTTTTTGCAGTCATCCTTATTGTACACGAAAGCGCGGGGTTTACCAAAAGATAACTATTCCTTCTGTTGATAATCAGCTAGTATAAACGAGTTCGACTACTGACGATATGCCCGGCACGTCGGGGATGAATGGGTATTTCGTTACGGTAACATAGCTAAATGAGTTTTCAATAAGTAATTCCTTATTCATTTACACAGAAAACGTTGTGGATGGTGGATGGCCGTTGCCTGAGGCGGGGATGAAATTTTCTGAAAAAAAGGGTTGCCTTCGACCTACTGGAACCCATTATACTTTTAGCTATCATCAAAACTGAAAGGAAGTTACGACCTTGAAACGACTTTTACTTGCTGGTGCCATCGACAGTGCCAGTCAGCTGCTCATCCAGCAGCTCAGCCACAATCCCGAACTTGACCTGACCGTCTACACCTCAAGTGCAGTGACCCTCCCCGCCACGGTGACGGCCTTGACCGAAGAAGTCCTGGACGAAGGGGGCCTGAGCGCCGCCATGTTGGACCAAGACCTGGTCGTGGCCTTGGTGCCGACGATTCATTTGGCGCAAACGGCGGTGACCCTAGCTACGGCGGTACGCGCGGCGGGCAATCCGCAATTGATTATCGGCAAGACTGATGACATCGACGACCTGCCTTTGGCCGAACGCCAAGCGCGGCAAACTCTGTTGGCGGCGGGCGTGGCCTTTGATTTGGTCGAAGGTCTCGGCAGCGTGGACAGCCTCTTAGGCGTCGCACCGACGGAGACCCAGGTTTTTGGGCCGGATGAAGTCGGACCACTGGAACGGTTTGCCGGGTAACTACGGGGGTCACTATAGATACTAACGAAATCCGCTGGAAATTTGTGACCGGTGGTGGAGCAGTCTTAAGGGATTCTTACGATTGGCGCTGGCTTGTAGCGATTGGTCATCAACCCTAGTTGTGAGTTGCCAAACGAGCCCCAATTTTACGACGATAATGCACAAAAGCCCCGCCGACCAGTCCATGACAGACTAACCGACGGGGCTTTGAACACTTATCTTAACTGGAAAACTAAAGGTTGAACCTAAAACTAACGTGTTGATTGTCGTAACAGCGGTGTTCCGATACCTAAAGTTAGTGAAACCAGGCGCCTTGCGTCAGGCTAGGGTAGGGCCTGCTCGGGGAAACACTCCCAGTCTGAGGAGCGGTCTTCCGGTTCACTTGAGAGCCTGGCAAAGACCACGAGCCTCTCCAGTCGCCCAGCTGTGGCTGACTCCGGCAAGTTGATGGAGTCAGCCACACTGTGTTAGCAAAAGACAACTACTACCTGGGGTTAAAGCGACTGTTATTGAGACGCACTACCGTAGCCGAGAGTTCGCCAAATATGGGTTCAGCCGTGGGAGTTGCCTTAGCGACACGGTCCACGGCGCTTAGGCAACTGGCGTCTTTGAGACGTGGGCTGCGGCTCAAAGCGAGGCGTCGAGACCGTTCTTTGGCTCGACCCGTCCGCCCCAGCGTTCCAACCCATATTTGGCGAACGGTAGGCGGCCAGTTCGTATTGTGAGGCTGAAGACGACTATTTTTGACGCCATGAGGCACATAACAACAATAGTGGTCCAGCCGATTTCCGTCTTTCAACCTTCAGCTGGGCGACCTAGGCCGTTTTTACCCGAGCTTTACGAATCTCAGGGACCAACCACCAGATCAAGGCCAGGTTGATCAGCATCAACAGCGCGGTTGAGAAGAAGACGGCGTTGTAGTTGAAGACCCCGGCAATCCAGCCGCCTAACAGCGACCCCATCATATTACCGATGGCTTGGAAGGACTGGTTCCAACTGAAGACAGTCGATGTCAGCTCGACCGGCGAGTTTTTGGTCAGCAGGGTCTGAATTTCGGGGAACAACGCTCCGTCGGAAATCCCGATCATGAAGCGCAGAATCCCGAGTACCCAGACGCTGGTGACGAATCCTTGCGGCAGGTACATCAGAAAGGCGAAGACGTACCCGAAGATCAAGACCTTACCAGAGCCGTGCTGGTCCCCGTAACGCCCGAGGCGCGGGGAAGCAAAGATGTTTGAGATCCCTGGTAAAGCCGCGATAATGCCGGCGACCACGGTAATGGGACCGACGTTGTGCATCAGTTCCTTGACGTACAGACTGATGATAGGAGAAATGGAAATGTTCCCGAACTGCACGATCAGCGTGGAGGATAAGAGGACCAAAATCAGCTTAGGATTGGGAAAGGCGGCCAAGGGGTTGTGGCTCTTGGGACCGTCTGCTGATTTGGTCACGGGTTTGAATTTTTCTTCAACCAAGACCCAGCTCATGACAAACGTTAAGAACAACAGGCCGGCGGTGATGAAGAAGGTCAGGCGAATCGAGAAGACTTGCGCCAAGACCCCACCGATGACCGGCCCCAGCAGCATCCCGCTGGTGACCCCGGTCATCAACGTACTCAGCGAGGCCCCACTGTGTTTCCGGGGCGTCTGCGAAGCGACCAGTGCCTGGGCGTTGGAAATGAACCCCGCGAAGACCCCTTGCAAGGCCCGCAGTGCGACCAACTGCCAGACGCTGGTGGCAAACCCCATCAGCGCCATGGCCGCGGCGGTTCCCAGAGACGACCGCAGTAACATCAATTTGCGGCCTTTGCGGTCGGCCACCATTCCCCACAGGGGCGAGGCGATGGCACTCACGAAGAAGTCGGCCGCGTAGACCAACCCACTATACATGGTGACTTGTGATTTGGTGTAATCGCCTAAACTACTGATATACAACGATAGAAAGGGCATGATCTCGCTAAAAGCCATGCCGGCAACAAACGTACAAAACCAGAGAACCCGTAAATTTCGGCGCCATGGCCCGGACTCTCTTTCAGCTTCGTCCAAAATGGTTCAACTCCTTATAGCTTGAAATTGATTGGTGAGGTTACCTTAAATAACGCAAACCAATCGTGACTTATTCGTTATGGTAACCCCATTAAGATACGCCCATAACCGCGGAAGGTCAACATTAATGACTTAATTGTATGCGCTCGCAAGTGTTTTAAATCCCCCTTTTTTGTGCAAATGTAAAATTTTTGTGACAAGCCGAAAGTGAGAGTGGGACAGGCGATTAGCCGGCGAGCATTAAGGTTGCTAACCGAACAATCCCAGGCTGGGATTGTTTGGTTAGTAGTTTTAAGCGGAACTGGTGGCTTTTGGCGCACGTTTCAGCTATGTAACTATGTAAAGGTGACGCGAACGGGCCCGGGAGGTTTTGTCCCAGGCCCACGTTTCGGCAATTTAAGGTTAGTGCACAAAAAGCGTTTGGGCGATTTCGTCCCAAACGCTTTTCATTAATCGGGTTAGATAAATGGTCAAACTAATCTTGCGGGAAGTACTCGCCATCCGCAATCTTTTCCAGCAGGCGCCGGGAAGGAATGAAGAAGGCTGCACCGGTGATGGGCGTACTGAAGTCCAGCAGTCGGTCGCTTTGGGTGAACATGTTAGTCAGCATGCGCTGAGTCACGGTGAAATGGCGGGCGTAGCCGATGAAGTAGGTGCCGACGATGCCCTTGCCCGGTTCGGCAAACGGCACGTTCATCCGCACAATTTTGTGTTCGACGCCGCCCTCGTTGTCTTGGGAGGCAATGTTGTGGGCATTCGGTAATTTTTCGTCGTCTTCGAGTTCGCGGTCACTGAATTTATGCCGCCCAATGGCTTTTTCCTGGTTGTCGGTGTTCAGGGACTTCCAGGCGTCCATGTTGTGCAGGTACTTCTGGGCAAAGGCGTAGGAGCCGTTGATAAATTCGGGGTCTTCCTCGCCAATCAGCGCGTACTGGGTGGCATCGGGTCCCGCGGGATTTTCCGTGCCGTCGATGAAGCCGATGATGGCCCGGCCTTCAAAGTAGCGGAACCCTGGCGTTTCATCGACCACGGTCGTCCAATCGCGGAGAAATTCCCGCGCCTGGTCCATGACTTCATAAACCACGGCCGTGTCCTTGGCCCGAACGTGGAGGAACAGGTCGCCCGGGGTTGCTGGAGCCGTGTACTTGGGGCCTTTGACCTCTTGAAAATCCACGAGTTCTTTCGGCACGTTGGCCGTTGGGAAGAGCAGTTTCCAGGCCGTGGCCCCCAAGCCAAAGGCGACCCGCAGATTGGCTTCGGGCGAGCGAATCGCCATACTGCGCTCAATCGCAGCGAGGCGGTCAGCAAATTCGGCCAGGGCATCGCGGTCCTGGTCGAGATGGTCACGGTCAATAACGTAAGTGGTAAACATGATGTTGTCGCCGGCGTCGCGGTAGACGTCTTGCGCGTCAGCTGGATTGATTGGCATAATGAATTCCTCCTCGAAAATTAACGTGAAATCGGTATCAAAGTTAGTATATCACGGGCAAGATGGTTGACGGTACTGGAAAGTGTTATCAACCGATAATTATTGGCAAATAAAAACGGCCGCCCGTTAAGTGAGTTAACAGTCGGCCGTGCGATGCTGATTTAAAAAAGGTGAACGTCAAATTAACGGGTTGATTCCCGAAAAGGCGATGACTGGTCCACTGGCGAACCAGTGCTTTCACACCTTAGCTATTTCGCTTGAAAGGCGTGAATCCCTTGTACTAGGCGGTCAAGCCCGTCCTGTAAGCGTTCGGCCGGGCAGGCGACGTTGATGCGTACGAAGTCGTGGCCGTCGCCGCCATAGACAGCTCCGGCAGTAATGAAGAGGCCCGTTTCTTGGCGAATCACGTCACACAACGCCTGGGTATCGTGGGTGATGGCTTGGCAATCGATCCAGACCAAGTAGGTGGCGTGGCCGGCAATCACCTGGAGTTCTGGCAAGTGTTGCTGGATAAAGGTCGTTAACGTTTGCTTATTGGCCGTGATCGTAGCGTTTAGCTCGTGGACCCATTCGGCGCCTTGGGTGTAGGCCGCGATGGTGCCGGGGATGGCAAAGGCGTTGGGTTCGGCCAGTTCTTCACTGTTGATGCCGCGGTCAACGCTGTTGCGCAGATTTTCGTTGGGGATGATCAACGTGGCCGCGTGTAAGGCCGCGACGTTGAAGGTCTTGCTGGGCGAAACGGCCGTGATGCTGTGGTTGGCCGCAGTATCACTGACCGAGGCAAAGGGCGTGTAGCCGTGCCCGGCGTCGGTGATGTCGCCGTGGATTTCGTCGGAAAAGACCGTGACGTGGTTAGCCGCAGCCAGGTCTGCCAGCCGACTGAGTTCGGCGGGTTGCCAAACCTTACCGACCGGATTGTGCGGGTTACACAGAATCATCATGGTCGTCAATGGGTCCGCCAATTTGGCGGTTAAATCATCCCAGTCGATGACGTAGGTGCCGTCTTGAAAGTGCAGGTCGTTGCTCAAGACGTGGCGACCGTTATTGACGATGGAATTATAGAAAATATTGTAAACGGGCGCCTGGACTAAAACGTTGTCGCCGACGTGGCTGACTCGCCGCACGGCCGACGAAATGGCGGGCACCACGCCAGTCACGAAGCGCATCCAGTCGGTCTGCGGTGTCCAGTTGTGTTCGGTCGCATACCAGTGTTGGACCGCTTTAAAGTAGGCATCCGGAACTTCTTCATAGCCAAAGATCCCGGTGTCGGCCTTTCGTTTGATGGCGTCCACAATGGCGGGCGCGGTGCGAAAGTCCATGTCGGCCACCCACATGGGCAGCTCGTTGTCCTTCACGTCCCACTTCACGGAATTGGTGTGGCGCCGGTCGATCATTTCAGAAAAGTCATAACTCATTGTTGCAAGGCCTCCTTAGTCGTGGTAATCGTGGTGCGTTTAGCGTCGATGGCTGGGTCGTCGAAAATGACTTGGCCAATGGCGGGCGCGGTGATCTTACCGTTGACGGGGTTCTTCACGCTGTCGATGGCCGTGTTGATGGTGGCATCGATGTCGGTGCAGTATTCAAAGGCCAAATCGGTGTTGATCAACGAACAGTTTTTCATGGTCAGATGATCGACGTAACACAGGCCTTGATCGCTTTCCAGCCAACAGTTGACAAAGGTAATGTTCTTGGTGTTCCAAGCCAGGTATTCGCCAATGATGGTGGAGTCGTAGATGGTCACGTTGTCGCAATTCCAAAAGGCATCGTGAGTGATAAAGGTGGAATTGTGGACCTCGACGTTCTTGCTGCCGTCAAAGGCGTAATTGCCGCTCACCTTTAAATTGTGAACGACGACATTTTCGCTGTTCATGCCAAAGTAGTCGCCGGTCGCCGTCACGTTATCGAGTTGGACGTCTTGGCACCACCACAGCGTTTCACCAGCGTTAGCAAAGGTGACGTCGTCAAGCTTGAGGTGACTGGCGTGCCGGAAGGTCTTGGTGGCGCGCACCAGGCTGTGGGTCATGGTCAGATCATCGGTGTACCAGATACCGGCGTGGGCGTCTGGCTGCCAGGTGGTGTGGGTCAGGTTGGCGTGATGGGTGTACCACAGCGGGTACTTCCATTTGAAAATCGTGTGGTCGATGGCCACGTTTTGACTGTGTTTTAGCGGGGATTCCCCGTCGACAAAGGTACTGTTAGTAATGTGCAAATCGTGCCCCTGAAAGAGGGCCCGTTCGCCGGTTAAGGTTTGTTGGTTGATTTCTGTTGTCACTGATTGATTACTCCTTTTTACGAACCGATGAGGGAATAGACTGCGGGGCCCAATGCCCCATAAAACTTATTCTAGACCCTTCGTGTGGCTCGAAGGCAAGAAATTCCACAAAAAAGCTTAAATTCGCCGCCGGTACCAGTAGAAACGGTCGATGACCAATAGGCCGCTGAGCCACATGGCGCCAAAGAGCAGCCAGAACTTGCCGTTGGACAAGACTGGGGCGACGCTACGTTGTTTGACCTCAAAACTCAGGTACTCGTGGGGATGGTGCTGGATGGCTTGCGGCAATAACGGATAGGTCGCGGGCGCCGTCTGGAGCGCGATAGTGTGGGACCCGCGGTTGGTCACGGTCAGGTGATAGGTGCCGGGCGCTTGCAGCGGAATGGTCTGATCAAACGTTGTGGTCTTCCCCCGAGATTGCCAAACGACTTTCCCTTGGACGTTGGTCAAGGTGAGCTGACCGGTCAGGCGTTTGCCGGTACCAATCGTGAACTGATCAAAGGGCAGGGGGGCCGTAAACGGTTGGGTCAGCGACTGGCGCGTGTTCAGGCGTAGATGGTGGTTTTGGTAGTAGTGGCCCTCATTTTGACTGACCACACTGACGGGCTCGCTGTTGGAGTGGACCATCAGGTTGGTATTTTGCCAAGCCGCCAGCCCCAAAATGCCGGTGAAGGCTAGGGCCATGCCCAGCGGCAGCCAGCTGGACCGTTCCGAATAGCGTAGGATGTTCAGTGGTTGGCGATACCCAGCCGCCGTGCCCGCAATCAATAGGAAGAAAATCGGCAAGGCGTAGCGTTCTTCAGTCTCCCAGAAGATGATGTGAAAGCAGGCCAGTCCGATGAAGAACAGGCCACCAAGCAGATAGGCCGAAGTCAGGTGGTAGCGGCGAATCTGCTGGATGCCCCAGCCTAGGTTGACCAATAGGAGCGCCAAATAGCTCAGTTGACACCAGATAGCCAGGAACCAATCGCTGGTTGCGCGGTGCTGGCGGTACCAGTTGGGCGCACGGTCGTAGGCCCGGTTGATCTGAAAGCTGTCAAAGGTCCCGTTGGCCAAGAAGAGGCGGGCTTTTTTGAACAGGTGGTTGGCAATGCCACTGGGACCCATTTCGTGAAGATAGGTCGTCAGGTCGGCCTTGGCCGTCGCTTGTTTGGCCGCCTGGGTCGGCTGCTGGCGAATCTGGGCGACGTTATCGAGGTGGTATTGCCCATAGGTTGCGGGATTCCAGCTCATGGCCACCCAACTCATGGCGGGCAGGGCCTGGTTCGGGTCTGTCACGTAGCCGTTAGCGCGCGCTGTCTTCTTGGCCAGACCACCGCCCACCACTAGCGTCGCCAACAAGACCAGCGTCAAGAGGCTACGGGTGAAGCCGGGGTGCGGCGACTGGTTGGGGCGGACCCACAGCGTGATGACCACCGCAATCAACAGAACGATGAAGTTGGCTTTGATCAGGTAGGCGGCCACCAGTAGGAGGCTCAAGACGATGCTACGCACGGTAATTTGTTCCCAGGTCGTGGCGCGCTGAAGGTGGCGAAAGGCCGCAATTGCCAGTAAGGCCAACGGGATCACGGCCGTATCGCTATAAGTGTTCAGCGCGTAGGCGTAGAAGGGGACCGCCGTCATGATGAGCACCATGAACAAGTTGGCCCGCGCCGGATTGTGGCGGCGGAGCTGGTGCCAAATAGCCAGTAGCCCGAGGTCCAGCCAGGCAAATTGCACGACGTTGAGCCAAACGCCAGAGTCGCTGCCGACCAGCCAGCGGCCCAGTTGCAGGATCCCACTGAGCAGGAGCGTGAAGTTTACGTTGTTGGGATAGGTGTAGAAATAGGCGTTCCAGTGATGACTGCCATCGAGTAGGTTGAGCGCCTGTTGATGCACGAAGTACAGATCGGCGCGCGGTGCGGCCACCCAGGTCGTGGCGACCCACACTTGAACCAGGAGGAATATGCCCCACAGCCCCCAGGCCAGCCATTTGCTCGTCTTTGGGGTGACGCGATGCAAGAAACGAAACAATAACCCGACACCGCCCAAATACAGGGCACTGGCCACCAGTAGGGCCAAGGGTTTGAGCCAGTCATGATCGACGCGAATCGTTACCGGCCACAGCGCTAGCCCAAAGGTCAGTAGTAGTCCTAAGCTAATGATGCCGCCTAACGTGACGGTAATGTCGTGTCGAATTTTCATGAGTGGCCTCCTGATTTAATCACTTGTTGCTTGCGGTACAGCGTCACGGCTTGCGGGTAGGGCATGGGTTGCCGCGCAAAGCTGGGCGTGTAGGTATCTGTTTGGATGATGAAACGCGGCCGGTGTTTGACCTCAGTAAAGGTGCGCCCCACGTATTCGCCGATGATGCTGATGGCGATCAGCTGAAAGCCCCCGAGGAACCACAGCGACGCCATGATAGAACTCCACCCGGTGACCACGGTGCCCCGCAGGTGTTGGATGAGGATCCACAGTAACATGACGAATGCCCCCGTGCAGATGACCAGTCCAGCATACAGGACTGCGCGAATCGGTGCAATGGAAAATGATAAAATGCCGTCCAGGGCGAACCGCAACATTTTGCGTAACGGGTACTTGGAAACGCCGGCTGTTCTGGGCTGACGTTTGTAGTACAATTTGGTAGCTGGAAAGCCCAGTTGCGGGATGATGCCCCGAATAAAGGGCTTGCGTTCCTGGCAGGCCATCAAGGCGGCCACGACGGGTTGCGTCAACAGCCGAAAGTCCGAGTGGTTGGGAATCAAATCGACGCCCAGCTTGCCCATGACCCAGTAGAAGCCCTCAGCAGACGTGCGTTTGAACCAGGAATCTGTGGACCGGTCATTACGTACGCCATAGACCACGTCAAAACCGGCGTGGGCCTTGGCGACCATCTCCGGAATCAAGTTGGGGTCGTCTTGTAAGTCGGCGTCGATGGTAATGATCATGTCCGAGTAAGCGCTGGCCGTCTGCATGCCGCCCATCAAGGCCGCTTCTTGACCGTAGTTGCGGCTGAATTTGAGACCCGTAAAGATTCGGTCCTGTTGCGTGTATTGCGAAATCAGCGACCAGGTCTGGTCCTGACTACCGTCGTCAACAAATAAGATTTTACTGTCCGTGGCAATGGCGCGCTCGTGCATCAAGCGGGTCAACAGGTCGGCCAGCACGGGCGCCGTCGTTGGTAGAACGGGTGCTTCATTGTTGCACGGGACCACAATGGTCAACCGTGGCGTGTGGGTAAATTTCATGATTAGTCGTCTCCCCCGAAAATCTCAGTGATGAATCTCCCTACGTTCTTCCATCATAAGGCTTTCTGAAGATTATGATGACGGATGTGCCCCGAATTGGGGTGTTTTTTAAGGGTGATTAACTTTGGGATTAGGCATTTAATTAGCGACTGATCAGTAAATCCAGTATAATATTTTTTGTAAGCGATATCACCAAAATAATATGGAGGCGTTCGATTATGGGAAAACTAGATGGTAAGGTTGCGATTATTACCGGTGCTGCGCAAGGCATGGGGGCCGCTCACGCCAAGCTGTTTGTCAAAGAAGGCGCTAAGGTCGTTATTACCGATGTGAAGGAAGCCGAAGGGACGCAGTTGGCCCAAGAACTCGGCGATGCCGCCATCTTTATCCAACACGATGTGTCCAGCGCAGCCGATTGGCAAAAGGTGGTCGATCAAACCAAGGCAACGTTTGGCCGGATCGATATCTTGGTCAACAATGCCGGCATCACGTTTGCCAAGGGACTCCAAGACATTAGCGAAGAGGATTACATAAAGATCTTTAAGATCAACCAACTCGGGACCTTCCTGGGGGTCAAGACCGTGGCCAAGGAAATGGTGGCCCAACACGCTGGTTCCATCGTCAACATTTCTTCATTAAATGGGCTCGTCGGTGGTGCCGTGGGGTACACCGATACCAAGTTTGCCGTGCGGGGGATGACCAAGGCCGCCGCCTTAGAACTGGCACCATCCGGCGTGCGGGTCAACTCGGTTCACCCAGGGGTGATTGAAACGCCGATGATCTCCCAACCCGGAACGGAAGAAGCCGTGAAGCAGTTTGCCAAGGCCATCCCACTTCGGCGCATCGCCAAGCCTGAGGAAGTTTCCAAGTTAGTCCTGTTCGTGGCTTCGGACGACGCCAGTTACGCGACCGGCTCCGAGTTTGTGGTCGATGGCGGGATGTCGGCACAATAGAGATCACCTTTAGTCATTTAAATCTAGAGACAAGGAGCCTGGGACAAGTGATCATCCCAGGCTCTTTTCGCGTCACTTCTACATAGCTGACTGAAGGTTGCAAGTAAAATTAACGCGCTGATTGCTATAACGACGGTGTTCCGACGCCTAAAATTGGCGGAACCAGACGTCTGCGTCAGGCTAGGGTGGGCCGGCTCTGGGGAACGGCTCCAGACTGAAAAACGAACCGCGCTGTAGGCTGAGAAAGGACCTCAGCCAACACCGCCGACCCAGCTGGGGCCATCCCTGGCTGCCTCCGGCAAGGTTGATGTCTATCAGCAGCACTGTGTTAATGAAAGACTAGTTGTCAGTGCAGCTACTATCAGGGGTTAAGCCAACTGTTACTAGCACGCACCACCTTAGCCGGGAGTTCGCCAAATATGGGTTCAGCCGCTGAAAAGAGTGTGACGACAGGCGGTTAACTGGCGAGCATTAACGGGCTAGGCGGATAATCCCGGGTTTGGATTATTTGTCTTGCAGTGTTAAACGGAACCAGTTGCCTGTTGGCGCACGTTTCGGTCATGAGGCCACTTTGAGACGCGATTTTCGGCTCAAAGCGAGGCGTCGAGACCGCCCTTTGGCTCGGCCCGTCCCAGCGTTCCGACCTATATTTGGCGAACGGTAGGCGGCCAGCTCGCATCGTGAGGCTGTAAACGACCATTTTTAACATCAGAAGTCGCATGCTAACAGTAGTTTCAGCTGATTTTCGTCTTTCAACCTTATGCCTCTAAGCTTAGTATATTTAGTATTTCATCGCAAACACCCCGTATCAAGTAGAGTTGCTCTACAGATGCGGGGTATTTGTTAATGAGAAAATTTTTAGCGGTTTGCTAAAGAATCCAATGCTGCCACTACGGCTTGTGTACTGGAATATTGCGCGTGCCAATTTAAAAATGTAGTTGCAGACTGGGTACTGACGTGATGATTGAGCTTTAACATGAGGTTAGCGGTCCGGACCTCCGCATTGAACGGTGCCAGTAAGTGGATCAAAGTGGTTGGCAACAAATGACGTGGTAATTTTAGCGCTAACGTTGGCTGAGTCGTTTTGATCAATTGGATCACCGTTCGCATATCGATGGGGGTCGGCGCGACTGCGATGAAGCGGTGGCCCGCCGCATTGGGCGTTTGTAACGCCAAAACGTGCATGTGGGCGACATCGCGCACGTCAACCACGTTGATCGTTAGATTTGGCGTTGGTTTGCCGTCAATTAAGCGTGTTAAAATACCAAAACTCCCCGAAACGTGGTCGCTTAAACTAGGTCCCAGCATTGCCCCCGCGTTAACAGTGACCAGTTGGGGTGCTTGGGGATGTGTTTTGACGAATTGCCACGCCGCCTGTTCTGCCAACAATTTTGATTTTTCATAAGGGGATAGGCCCGGTTGTGCCGGGTCCGTCCAGTCGGTAGGCGTAACTGGCTTTGTCCGGCTAAAATTACTGAAACCCACGGCACCGAGGTTGCCCGTCATGATGACTCGGTTGACCCCGGCAGTGGTTGCGGCGCGTAAAATCCGTTGGACGCCGACCTGGGCGGCGTGACTAATTTTTCCATCGACACTTTCGCCGTTGACGAAAACGGGTGCGGCGACGCTCATCACGGCATCGACACCAGTCATTGCCGCGGCCCAGTCTGCGTCTTGAGTGAGATTGGCTACGACAAAGCTGAGTGCATCTAAGTGAGGGACGTGGTGGTGTGTAAGGGCTCGTTTGACCGGGGTGGCTTTACTCAATGAACGGAGGGTCGCCCGGACAGCGTAGCCATGAGTCAGCAGTTCTTTGATAATGTGAGTCGCTAAAAAGCCATTGCCGCCGGTGACTAAAATTAATTTTTTCATTTTAAACTCCTTGAGGATCAATTGTATATTTTGATTGAATCGGTTATTATCATTACTATAAACCCTCGAGTGTACTCGAGGGAAAGTCAGGAGTGAAATTTATTTTGCTATATCAAATTAAGGACGTTGCTGCTAAAACTGGTCTGTCCATCTATACACTGCGCTATTATGATCAGCAAGGCTTGTTGCCGTTTGTCGCACGCAACGCAGCGGGTTACCGAGTTTTTACGGATGGCGATCTACACTTACTACATACGATCTGTTGTTTGAAAAATACCGGTATGAAAATTGCCGATATTCGAAGCTACATCGAAGACGTGATGCAAGGGCCGAAGACGATTGCTCACCGTGAACGGTTGTTGCAACGTCACCGCCAACAAATTCTAGCTCAGCAAGCAACAATTATGGCGAACCTCAAAGGGATTGATGAAAAACTTGCTATTTATCGAAATCCACAGGCAATCGACTTAGTTAATCAAGAACGGGCGGCGGCTGCAACTGAAAAAGTCGCTAACGGGTTACCCAATCCATTTGAATAGTGCGAAGGATAAATTGTTCCTTAAAAGTGCGCGCGGTGACCGAGCGTATTTTTTTATGGCAACTAGTTCATTAAAATTGATGTATTCTTTTATTTTTATCCCATCATTATCAGCCTTATAATTAAGTTTATTAAATATTAACCATAGAAAATATACTAAGCTTAGAGGCATAAGAGTTATCCGACGGGATGCTCTTATGTCTCTAAGCTTAGTATTTAGATAGCTGAAACATGCGCCAAAGGGAGCCGCGCCTTTAATGCTCACTGGCTGATTGCCCTCTGTCCTACTCTCCCTTTTACATGCTTGTGGTTAGTGACGGAAATGCCGGTTGCCCGTGAAGATCAAGGCGACACCCAGCTTGTCGGCCATGGCGATGGAGTCCTGGTCACGAATGCTACCGCCCGGTTCAGCGATGACCGTGATGCCGTGTTCTGCCGCGTAGGCGACACAGTCGTCCATTGGGAAGAAGGCATCGGAGACCAGAACGCCCTGAGCATAGTTGGGCTTGGTTTCGGCCTTACCAACCGCAATCTTGACGGCATCGATCCGGTTCATTTGACCGGGGCCGACACCCAGTGTTTGGTCCGCCGTGTTGATCAAGATGGCGTTACTCTTGACGAACTTGATGGCCTTCAGACCAAAGCTGATGGCCGCCAATTGGTCGGCGGTGGGTTGGGCGTGACTGACGACTTGGAAATCAGCAGGGTCATCCAGCACGTTGTCGCGTTCCTGACGGAGAAGCCCACCACGGACGCTGACTAATTCGTCGGGTTCCGGTTGTTGGGCGGTCGCGAAGTCGACGGTCAACAACCGGAGATTTTTCTTCTTGGCCAGCACATCGTACGCATCGTCGTCGAAGGCCGGTGCGATGATGATTTCCAAGAATAACTTGTGCATTTTGGTGGCAGTGGCCAGGTCGACCGGGCGATTGAGGACGATGATTCCGCCAAAGATGGAGATGTCATCGGCGGCGTAGCATTTGTCCCAAGCCGTCGACAGGTCCACGGCCGAGCCGATGCCACAAGGGTTCATGTGCTTGAGGGCGACGACGGTCGGGTCGCTGAATTCCCGAATCAGTCCCAGCGCCGCGTCGGCGTCCTTGATATTATTGAAGGACAGCGGCTTGCCGTGCAGCTGTTTGGCAGCGGCGATGGAGAAGGGGGCCGGTTCGTAGTCTTGATAAAAAGTTGCCGTCTGTTGCGGGTTTTCGCCGTAGCGGAGGGCTTGTTTGCGTTTGTAAGTCAGCGTCAGGGTATCGGGCTTGGCGTCGTCGGTCAGATAGGTGGCGATGACCGCGTCGTAGTGGGCCGTATGATGGAAGACCTTGGCCGCTAAGTGCTTGCGGAAACGTAGATCATCCGTGTGTTCAGCGAGCGCATGGCCTACTTGATCGTAGTCAGCGGGATCACAGACCACCAGCACGTCGCGGTAGTTCTTGGCCGCGGCCCGGATCAATGAGGGACCACCAATGTCGATCTGTTCCACGGCAGCGGCGAGCGTCACGTTCGGTTGGGCAATCGTGGCCGCGAAGGGATAGAGGTTGACACAGACCAGGTCGATCGGCGTGATGGCGTGGTCGACCAGCGTTTGTTGGTGTTCCGGGTTGTCACGGCGTGCTAGGATACCGCCAAAGACCAGCGGGTTGAGCGTCTTGACCCGACCGTCTAACATTTCGGGAAAGTGGGTCACGTCTTCGATGGGTGTGACGGCGACTCCGGCCGCAGCGAGGGCCGCTTGCGTCCCGCCGGTTGAGACAATTTCGAAATCTTGGGCAAGTAACGTCTGGGCAAATTCCACCAGTCCAGTCTTATCTGAAACACTTAACAGAGCACGGCGCATGAGAAGGCCTCCTAGATTTTTTTGAGTATCCCCATTGTACGTGATTTCTCCTGAACAATCAACGGGAACAAAATATAAATATTCGTATATTTACAAACTGGCACACGTGATTCACGCTAACGAAGAATATTAAGTTAATTATAAACGAACGATAACGATTGAGGCCACTAAATAGGTCGCCTTCCCGCGGCTACCCGCTTCAGCCTTGTTTGATTTCCGACAAACCAGTGCTGACCGCCACGCTGCCAGTTCAAGTTACTAACTTTCTGTCAGGCCGATTGTTACCACTATCGTTGATTTAACGGCATTCCTGTAATAAATATAATTGTAAAATCTAGTAACTGAACTGCAATCCCTCTGTTACGGTCTGCACATTTTAATCGGCTATGGTTAAAGATGAAGTGAGGTGGTGCCCTCAGGGGAACCGTGGCGTGCGGGGAAACAGTCACGCCACGAGGAGTCAGCGAAAGCAATTTTAAATAGGGAAGTGCCAAACATATGTCGAGTAAACAAACTTGGACCAAGCGCCTGGCGCAAACGTTGATGGCAGCGAGTGCCTTGATCGGAATCGCGTGGGGTGGCGGCCAGACCGTTGCGCACGCCAGCACATTGGCCATTCCGGATATTTCCGAATGGCAAGGAAAGTTAACATCGTCACAGGTGGCCAATTTGAAGAGTCAGGTGTCCTTTGTCATCAACCGGCGGCAATACGGCTCGTCGTACAAGGACCTCTATGCCACCAATAACACGGCGCTGTACGTGAAGTATGGCATTCCGTTTGGGGAGTACGATTACGCGCGGTTCACCAGCGCGGCCAGTGCCAAGCAAGAAGCTAAGGATTTCTACAACCGATCGAATAAAAATGCCAAATTTTATGTTTTGGATTTTGAAGAAAATGACGTTACGTCCGGTACCACCAACGCGGCGGTTAAGGCCTGGTATGATGAAATGAGCGCGTTGACCAATAAGAAATTGGTGTTCTATTCTTACCAATCCTTTGCGACAAGTTATGCCAACACCGCACGCCAGAATTTTGATGCGCAGTGGATTGCCAACTACTCCACGACGCCTACGATTTCTTACGCACTGTGGCAATATACGGACCACAACTACCTGTCCGCGTTGGGCGAATACACGGATAACAGTAAGGCCGTGACCTCGGTGCACCCGATCTCTTGGTGGACGGACGCCACGACGACCGCGCTGACGCACACGACCTACGCTTACAGCAGTTACAAGAAGGGCCAACATGTCTATCTACATAAAGGGGCAACCAAGGATGCGGATGGCACGGCGATTGCGGCCAGTGACCGGCAGAAATTTTACAAGATCAGCAAGGTGAAGAGCGTCACCTCGGACAAGTCTAAGCAGGCGTTGTATTTGAGCGGCCTGAACCAGTGGGTCTTGTCCCAGGATGCGACCGGCTATTGGGTCGGCCAACACGGGTCCTTCACGTTGAATCATAAATTGAATCTTTATACAACTTCGAGTCTGTCCAAGAAGACTGGGGGTTATTACGTGGCCGGCGATACCGTAGCCGGGAAGATTGTCAAGGCACCGAGCGGCAAGTCTTACCGTATCAAGACCAAATTAGGTTACCTGTCCGCCAACACGAAGTACTCAGACCACGCTTACTACGAGTCATTGGGGTCCAAAACGACCATCAAGACCAAGAAGAAGGTCTACGAATACGGGAAGTCTTCATTTGCCAAGAGTAGCCGGAAAAAGGCTGTCAAGAAGGGCACCACGCTGACCGTTACGGGCGTTAAGAAGCGGTCCACGGGCTCACGGTACTTTGTTTTGAGCAACGGCAACTACGTCACGGCACTGAAGAGTTACGTGACGAAATAGAGAGAAGGAAGTTGGATAGTTATGCAACGAAAAACGAAAATCATCACGACCGTGACGACGGCCCTGGCGTTGTTGGCCTTGGGTTCCGGCACGGCCCTGCAGATTCACGCGGCTAATGATGTCAGTTCAGTTGGCCAAACCACGGCGCCGGCTAAGGCCACGGCCGATGGGACCAAGCTACAGGCCGACAGTGCCAGTGGGACCAAGCAAAATTACCGGGTCAATTACACAGCCACGAATAGCCAGTCAGCGACCTACCAGAAAACCACGTACGGTAGCACCAGCACGGCCAAGGACCAGGTTGATTACGTGGGCAAGTCAAATGGCGCGAGTGTGAAGCTAAATAATGGCACCACGGCCGTCGTCCAGGGGACCATGGGCCACACCTATGTGCACTGGAACAAGGGTGACTGGTCCGTGACCGCGGTTACCAGCAACGCCGATGCCACGGGCACGCCGACGCAATTTGCCAAGCAGGTCAACCAGCAGTTGAACAAGGCCAGCCTGCCCAAGAAGGCCGATACGGGTGCCATCACGGTCTACAGTCAAGATGAGGACAACGAGACCAATTCGGTGACCTGGCAAGATGGCAAGCAGGTCTACAAGGTCAGCGGTACAGCGGCCGACGCCACGGTCAAGGTAGCCCAGAACGCGGATAGTTAGAGAAAAGAGTGCGCCAGCAGGCGGTTAGCCGGCGAGCATTAAGGCTGGTAACTGGATCATCCCGGTTTTGGATGATTTGGTTACCAGTTTTAAGCGGAACCGGCTGCCTGCTGGTGCACGTTTCGGCAATGTCGCTGGCGAAGAACGGGCTGAACTAACACAGTGCGATACTGGCCGCCTTACCGTTCGCGTCCGGTACCCATAGCCGACTCTGACCACTGGAACTGGTGAAGCCAGTGCCTGCGTCAGGCTAGGGTGGGGCCTGCTCTGGGGAACACCTCCAGCCTGAGTAGCGGTCTTCCGGTTCGCTTGAAAGCCTGGCAAAAACCGGCCAGTCTCTCAAGTCGTCCCGCGCTGTAACCTGGCAAACAACGCCAGGTAACACCGCCGACACAGCTGGCTCCACCCTGGCTGCCTCCGGCAAAGTGATGCTCCTGTCAGTAACACGACGTCTAGGTAGGATTCAGTCGGCCAATGTTCACTACCTTGGGCGAAGTCAATCGTTACTGGCAAGCACTTTTGTAGCCGAGAGTTCGCTAGAGATGAGTTCAGCTGTGGGAGTTCCCTTAGCGGCACGCTTTTTGGCGCTTAGGGAACTGGCAATTTGGAGACGCGGGCTATCGGCTCCGAATTGAGGTTCGAGACCGCTCTTTGGCTCGGACCGGCGCCCTCAGCGTTCCAACTCATCTCTAGCGAACGGTAAGGCGGCCGGCAGACCAGACACTAAAGTTGCCAGGCGACGGAATGTGAATAGTTAAGCAGAATAGGCTAAATCAGGGGCTGCGGCGACGAACCGTAGCCCCTTTTGGCACCCCGCCAAAAATAATTCAAAAAAATCTAGTAACCAACGTTCCTGAGCCGTAAACTAGAGCTATGGAAATCAACGGGAGGGGTTGCTTTTGAAGAATCTGCGTCAACCAGAGTCGGGATTTTCCTGGTTCTATCAACGTTTTTTAAATAATCATATTACAATTTTACTGTTAAATATTTTTCTCTTATTGTTGGTCTTGAATGAATTGATGCAAAATGCCTGGATCCTGACGCCAGTCTGGAAATTCATTGGTATCACCATGCCGGCCATTGTGGTGGCGGGGATCCTCTTCTACGTACTCGACCCGTTCGTGCACTTCATGGAACGGCGCTTGCATTTGCGCACGGGGCTGGCGATTGCCATCGCGATGCTCCTGACGGTGGGCATCATCGTGGCTATTTTCTTGAATCTGATTCCGTTTCTGACCAAGCAGACCAGTGGCATTATCGGCGCGCTGCCGCAATTTGCCAATGACATGCTCCACAATATCAATCGCCTGAACCAAGAGCACCACTGGCTGTCCAACAGCAATCTGGCGGACATCAACCAGCGGGTCACGACCTACTTTTCCAAACGGGGGTTGAACCTGTTGACCGGGACGCTGAGTTCACTGGGCAACGTGGTCACGACCGTTAGCGACTGGATCATCACCATCATCACCGCGCCGCTAGTTCTATTCTTTATGCTCAAAGACGGCACGCGTTTTCCGCACTACATCAGCCAGGTCGTGCCCACGGCGTACCGCAGCCGCTTCGTCACGATGCTCGACCAGATGAACGTGAAGGTCAGTTCCTACGTGCGGGGGCAACTGACCGTGGCGTTATGCGTGTTGATCATTTTCACGACCGGCTACTCGATCATTGGCTTGCGCTATGCCCTGTTGATTGGGCTGCTGGCGGGGCCGTTGAACCTGATTCCGTACTTTGGGTCGGCCATCGCGCTGGTACCCGCGCTCATCATCGGTGTGGTCACCAGCCCGTCCATGTTGTTGGGCGTGGTCATCGTGTACCTGATCGAATGGGTCTTGGAAACGCAGGTCCTGTCGCCGCTGATCATGGGCAACAGTCTGGCCATGCATCCCATCACCATCGTCTTCGTCCTGCTCGCTGGGGGCAAAATGTTCGGCCTACTCGGTGTCATCTTCGGGGTACCGGGCTTTGCCGTGCTCAAGGTCCTGGCCACCACGGGCTTCCAGTGGTACCAGGAATATTCCGCGCTGTATCCGGACGTTTTGCCACCAGACGAGTTGGAACCTTAACGTTTGATTAACACCATCAAGTTGCCCGAAAACGGGTCAAATCGGCGTAGCCCTAGTGGTTGCGTCGTTTTTGTTTCCGTGAAAATTTCACAACTACCCGGCCACTTTAAGTTTCAGCAAAGCCCGCTCTGGGATACTCGGAACATGTTATGAAATGGAGGCGACCCAAAATGAATTTTTTGAAACGGGCCTGGTTAAATGTGTGGGCGAAGAAGGGCCGGTCAGTCTTACTGATCCTGGTCTCGTCCGCCATCTTGATGTTTGTGTTAGCCGGCCTACTGATCCGTAGCGCTGCAGTGAAGGCGACCGACCAAGCGAAGGCCGACGTGGGGGCAACGGTCACCCTGTCGGCGAATCGCCAAGCGGCGTTTAAGAAGATGCAAAGCAGTAGCAGTTCCAGCAAGTCTAGTCGACCTAAGATGACGCTGACACCGGTCAAACTGAGCGATGCCGCCAAAATCGCTAAGCTCAGTAACGTGAAAAGCGAAAATGTGACTAGCAGTACTAGCGTCAATGCCAGCTCCTATGACGTGGTCTCAACCACCAGTGGGATGGGCAGCAGTCAGGGCGGTCCTGGCAACATGAAGGGCGGCACCAGCAGTGGCGATACCCAGATCAATGGGGTCAGCGCCACGAGTTTGACCACCGCCTTTAGTGATAATCAAAGCAAAATCACCAAGGGCCGCGGCATTACCAGCGCCGACAAGAACACGAATCACGTGGTCATCGAAAAGAACCTGGCCAGTCAAAACGACCTGACCGTGGGCGACACCATCACCGTTAAGAAGACGACCGGTAGCAAGGCCAAGGTCAAGTTGAAAATCGTCGGTATTTACCGCGCCAGCGCAACAGCTTCCAGCAGCGCCGGTCCGATGAGCAGTGACCCTAGCAACACGATGTACACCTCATACACCCTGGCCAACACGTTCAAGGGCAGCAAGTATGCGGGGACCGCGGATTCTGTCACGTTTAACGTCAGCAATCCCGCCAAGGTCAGCAGCGTGAAGGCCGCCGGTAAGAAATTGATCAATACCAGCAGCTACTCACTGAGCACCGATGACGCCAGCTACCAGACGGTGAAAGCCTCGATGAGCAACGTCGAAAGCTTTGCCAATAAGATCGTCTGGCTGGTCGCCATTGCCGGGACCATTATTCTGGCGTTGATCGTGATCTTGATGATTCGCGAACGGCGCTTTGAAATTGGCGTCCTCCTGTCACTGGGCGAAGCGCGTTGGAAGATCGTGGCCCAGTTCTTTACGGAGATGTTGATGGTCATCGTGGTGGCCGTGGCGATTGCGGGCGCCGGTGGTAAATTTGTCGGCGACCAGCTGGGTTCACAACTGGTGGCCCAAAGCACCACGACGCAAACCACGTCGAGCAGCACATCAACCCAACAACCCGGTGGTGGGCAACCTGGTGGTGGCGGTATGCGCGGCGGCAACGGTGGTCCGGGGGCGCAACAAGCTTCCAGCACCAAGGCCGCGGATACCGACCTGGACATTAGCGTGAGTGCCGTCAGCCTGGCGGAACTGGGCGGCTTCGGCTTAGCTATCACGTTCCTGTCGATCATGATCGCTTCGGGTGGCATTTTACGACTGGAACCGAAGAAAGTCTTAATTTCCTAAGGAGGATGCGCATGTTAAAGACACAAAACCTGGGTTATTGGTACCAGGATAAATCGCAACCGTTGTTTCAAGATCTCAATTTGACATTTGACGAGGGCCAATCCTACGCGATCCTCGGCCATTCCGGTACGGGGAAGACCACCTTCTTGTCCCTGATTGCCGGGTTAGATAAGCCCAAAAGTGGTGACATCTGGCTGGGCGACCGGTCCCTGAAACAAATCGGGTTGACCAACTACCGGCGCCACGACGTTTCAATCGTGTTTCAGGCCTACAACCTGTTCACGTACATGTCGCCGCTCAACAACCTCTTGACGGCCATGGCCATCACGGGGGCGGAACACGCCGGCGACAAGTTCTTTGCTCGGCGGACACTCAATAGTCTGGGAATCGGTGAAGACCTGGTTGAACGCAACGTCCAGCACCTCTCAGGGGGCCAGCAACAGCGGGTAGCGATTGCCCGGGCCATGGCTTGCGATGCCCCGTTAGTCGTGGCAGACGAGCCCACAGGTAACCTAGACGAGGACAATACGCAAGAAGTCATCGACCAGTTCCAGCAGCTGGCGCATCAGCAGCACAAATGCGTCATCATCGTGACCCATGAGCCCGACGTGGCAGCGCGGTGTGACCACCAGTTCCGGCTGGAAAACAAGCAGTTCACGCAGTTGGCTTGAGATTGGTGTTGATCAATGCCTGCGTCAGCTAGGGGTTCCGCCTGCTCTGGGGGACGCCTCCAGCCTGAAGGGCGGTCTTCCGGCTCGCTTGCAAGCCTCGCGCAACCCGCGAGTCTCCCAAGTCGCCCCGCGCTGTAGGCTGAGACAGAACCTCAGCCAACACCGCCTACACAGCTGACTCCACCCCTAGCTGACTCCGGCAAGTTGGTGGCTAGTCAATGACGCTGGGCGATAGCCACAATGGGCGTCCTGGACGCTGACTGGTCGCCTGCCGTTACGTGGTGGCGTGTTGGCAGTAACTGGTTGGTCACAGATTGACGTGACTGCCATAAACGATGATGTCACTGCTGGAAAAGTCGTGAGTGACATTGGAAAAGTGAACGACTCACCGCCTACGTCAAGTTGGTGTCTATCAGCAACACTGTGTTAATGATAGACTAGTCGTTAACGCAGCTACAATCTGGATTCTAGACGATTGTTATTGGTCTGCGCTACCGTAGCCGAGAGTTCGCTAAATATGGGTTCAGCCGTGGGAGTTGCCTTAGTGGCGTGGTTCATGCCACTTAGGCAACTAGCGTCTTTGAGACGTGAACTTCGGCTCAAAGCGAGGTGTCGAGACCGCCTTTTGGCTCGACCCGTCCGCCCCAGCGTTCCAACCCATATTTGGCGAACGGTAAGGCGGCCAGCCCCGACCAGCCCACAAGTTAACGACTTGAAACAGCTCCGTTTCACGCTGAAACAAGCGGGTGGCGGGGCTGTTTTTGCGGGAAACGGTCGCGGGCGATAGATTAAACCTGTATTTTTTAAAATTACGTGTTACACTGATCACTGTTGAATACTAATCAAAGAAGGTCGATGACATGACAGTTTTTAGTGCTTACGCCGATGAAGACATCACGGCGTTTCTGAAAGAACAGGTCAAGGATGGTACCGTAGCAACCGATGAGCAGACGTTGAAGAAGCAATCCTTCAACCCCAATGCGTCTGGTGGCGAGTCTGGCTTGGCCCGGGCGTTCGTTGAAGTTGCCAGCGTGGCCGACATCCAAGGGGTGTTACGGACGGCGCGGAAATTTCACATCGCCGTGGTGCCCCAAACAACGTTCAGCAGTACGGTGATTGGCTCTGACGGGATCGATGGCGCCATTATCCTGTCGACGCGTAAGATGAATCAGATCCTGGAAATCAACAAGGAAGATTCCGTGGCGGTCGTACAACCTGGTGTGGTCAACGGTGATTTGGACCAAGCGGCCCGAAAACAGGGCTTGTTCTACGCGCCAGATCCGGGTTCCAAGCCATTTTCATCCATCGGCGGCAATGTTTCGACCAATGCCGGTGGGATGAGTACCGTGCGTTTCGGCGCCACTAAGGACAACGTCTTGGGCCTCAAGGCCGTGTTGGCAGATGGCCGGGTCATCAAGCTCGGGGGTCGCACGCTGAAACAAGCCTTTGGTTACGACCTGACCCAGCTCTTTGTGGGCTCCGAAGGCACCTTGGGCATCATCTATGAGATCACGGTCAAATTAATGCCGATTCCGCTAGGCAAGTCCGTCATGGGCGTGGCCTTCTTTAAAGACATGAGTGCCCTCGCCGCTGGGGTGACGGCCGTTCGCATGTCGGGGGTCTACCCGACGATGTTGGAAGCCTTGGACGGCAACACGGTCAAGGCGTTGGACCGCTACGAACACACGCATTATGCGGACAACAGCGGCTCCATGTTGATTTTCCGGCTGGACGGCAGCAGTGACGAAAGCGTTGGCGTTTTGAACGATTTGTTAGCGAAACACGATGCGCAAAACGTTCAAGTCACCACGGACGCTAAGGAACAGGCCGGGCTGGAAAAGCTGCGGCAGGACATGTTGCCGGCCGTCTTTGCTGGGAACAATCACCTGATGGAAGACATGGCGATGCCGCTGTCTAAGTTGGCGCCGATGATGGACTTCTTACAAGACCTGGGCAAGAAACTGGGCATCACCATCTACACGGCCGGTCATGCCGGCGATGGCAACGTGCACCCGACCTACACTTGGTCAAAGGACGAAGACGACGTGCCGGAAGTGATCATCGAAGCGCTGCGGCAGACGTTCTGGAAGACGCTGGAAATGGGCGGGACCATCTCCGGGGAACACGCCGTGGGGATGGTTAAGAATCAATGGAACAACCCCGAATTAGGCGAAACAGTCGATCTGTTACAGCATCAGATCAAGACGTTGTTTGACCCGATGAACCTGTTGAACCCGAAACGCAAGATCGATTAAAGAAACTGAACAAACGTTGTGTGAGTTGCAACGGGGAGCGTTAAGTGGGCTGGCGAGCACCAGTCGCCTAACGCTCCTTTTGTGAAATTTAATGGGTTAGTTTCCCAGACGACGCAACTGTTTCACCGAGAAATAGTGTTGCCCTGCTGAGCATAAAGTTTGCGAAATCAGCCGACAAAATAGATAATTATTGGTACAATTGGAGCCGGATACAATCCCAGAAGATGACGAAACACAACCGGTTACAATTTTGCAGTGAAAGGAAGACAGCAATGGCTGACGCACAGTGGTGGCAACACGCGGTGGGATATGAAATCTACCCGCAAAGTTTTTTGGATAGTAACCATGACGGTGTGGGTGATCTGCCCGGCATCCAAACGAAAATCTCATACTTAACTTCCCTGGGTGTCGACTTTGTTTGGCTGTCTGCATTTTACCCCTCCGGTCAGGTGGACAGTGGCTACGACGTGACGGATTACCGCGGCATTGACCCCCAATACGGCACCTTGGCGGACTTTACCGACTTGGTCACGGCGTTTCACGCGGCGAACATCAAAGTGGTGATCGACTTGGCGTTGAACCATACGTCCAGCCAACACCCGTGGTTCCAAGCCGCCGTGCATGATACCACGAGCCCCTACCACGACTACTACATCTGGCGTCCGGCTACGGCCACGACACGTCCCAACAATTGGGAGTCCATCTTCGGTGGGTCAGCCTGGACCTATGTCCCCGCCGTTGATGCGGCTTATCTGCATACATTTGCCGAGGACCAGCCAGACTTGAATTGGGAAAATCCCGCCGTGCGCCGTGAAATGGCGGCCACGATTCAGTGGTGGGCGGACCGGGGAATCGATGGTGTGCGATTAGATGGCGTCACGCATTTAAAAAAGCGCCAAGACTTCGCCAACGTCGGTCATCCGCGAGTGGACTACTATCAAGACGTGACGGGCACCGACGTGTTTCTTGCCGACCTCCAGCCGGTATTGAAACGCAACAACTTGTTCGTAATCGGTGAAGCGGGCGGCATCGACATGACCACCGCACAACGCTGGCTGGACCCGCAACAGGGGTTCTTCCACCTCCTGCTAGAATTTGATCACGTGCACTTCTGGGAAAAGGCTGAGCCGAAGCTACCAGTTGCGGCGTTACGAGCGACTCTTTCCAAATGGCAATTTGGCTTGGAAAAGAGTGGTTGGAACGCCTTGTTCATTGAAAATCACGATTTACCACGCGCTGTTTCATATTATGGCGATCCGGTCAATTACCGCCGGCGTTCCGCTAAGGCACTGGCTTTGTGGTACCTGTTGATGAAGGGGACCCCGTTTATTTATCAGGGCCAAGAACTCGGCCTACCGAACGCCGGTTTCACGCAGATCAGTCAGTATCGTGACCTCGACAGTCGGCTGTACTACCAGCAACAACGGGCCGCAGGGGTACCGGAAAAACAGGTGTTGGCCCAACTGGCCATGCGCAGCCGGGACAATGCCCGGACGCCCATGCCGTGGACCCATCAACGCTACGGCGGCTTTTCGGACCACGAACCGTGGATCCAGCTGGCACCGGGCACCGAACAGATCAACGTGGAACGCGAAAGTCACGACCCGCATTCGGTCTTGACGTTCTATCAACAGCTGATTCGGCTGAAAAAGTCTGTTCCGGCCCTGGAACAAGGTCGCTATGAGTTGATCGATACCCGTGATGACCAGCTGTACGTTTATCGGCGTACCTTGAATGGGGATAACTGGCTGGTCGTCGTGAACATGAGCGACCAGGTCGCCACGACGCAGGAGTTTGATTTGACGACCAGCGAATTGATTTTCACCAACACGGAAGTGGACGCGGATTCGGATGATTTGGAAATTCATCCTTGGGAGGCTCGTTTGTACCACTTACGGAAATTGGAGTAGGTTGAAAAAAAACAAGTGAAACAGGCGGAACCGAATGCAACTCCTCGGTTCCCTTTTTACATGGTAAACTTTTTTATTAAATTGTGGTTTTCTGCTTGCATTTCAGCAAGTTGTTCTTTATTATTAAATGTATAGATATTTCTATGGGGTCAACCATTTTGCGTATTGCTAGTCGTGTTAACTATCTAACCGGTTAGCAAAGTGAAGATAAGGATATGATAATACTATGAAGAGTAAGGTCGTTCATGCGGAAAGTTTCTTTGAATCTTTCATGGAGTTGAAACGAGAACTAGAGAAGGCAGCAACCCGATTCCAACGAACCATGGGGATTTCAGTGGATCAATATGCGATTTTACACCATATTTTGGAGAACCCAGGGAAGCTCACTTCCGCCACTGTCGCTGATAGTCGCGGCATTTCGCGGGCAGCCGTTTCTCGGGGAATTTCACAGCTCATTCGCCGGGGGTATGTGGTTCAGAGCTATCAAAGTTCTGACCGGCGCGTTCGGCCACTGTCGTTAACGGCTAGTGGTGAACAGTTAGAAATCAAGTGTCACGAGGCGTTAGACGTCGCCGCGGAGACCATGAGTCAGGTGACGTTAGATGATAGTGGCAGTCAATATACAGTTGGTCAGTTGACCAAGATGTTAAGTGCGCTGACGGTCAAAGAAGACCCCGAAGACCAGAAAGCGTAAAACGATTTAGATTTTAACTCCAGAGAATTGGTCGAACGCGACCAATTCTCTTTTTTTAGCCAAATCAAATGAGATGTGAGAATGGGTTTTTAACGAATTTGTCCGTTTAAAACGATGACGGTTAACAGTTCAAAAATGCCGCCGCTTTTTTTAAAGGACGTGGTACACTGGACGTAACGATGGCAGAGAAGAGGAATTCCCATGATTGTCGAGAGAAAAATTGGAACGGGCGAGCAAAATCTAGTCTGGGTCATGGCCATGATCGAAGACGATAGCGATAAAGACGCCCTACAGGTGACGTACGGTTTGACCGATGAAATTTTGACCTACGTGACCGACGTGAATGAACGGTCGCACTATGACCGCGATGAATACCTGAATACGCAACTGTTCGTGCTCCACGTGCCGGTCGTGGTTGACCAGGTGTCGCAACGCTACATCACGCGGCCCGTGACCTTTTTGTTGAAGGGCAATCAGGTCTTTTCCATCACCACCAAGCGGACGCAGTGGGTGAATCAGACGTTAAGCGAGCGGATGAAACTGAAACAAATTTCCGATACCAACGAGTTCATGTTGATTGGTCTGTTCATTTTGTTCGACCAGTTCATCCCCCCAATTCGCAAGATCAATGCGGAACAAAATCGGCTGGACAAACAACTGAATCAGGCGCCCGACAACAAGGACCTGATTGCACTGTCCAACCTGCAACAAAGCCTGGCGTATTTCGTGAGTGCTACGCGCAACAACGCCATGATGGTGGTCAACCTCAGCAGTACGCCATTTGGTAAGCAACTGTCGGATAAGAATTCGGAGCACTTGGCGGATGCCGTGATCGAAGCGCGGCAAACCTCTGAAATGACGGCGATTGAGGCGGACGTAGTCGACCGGATCTCAAATACGTTTAACAACGTGCTGAACAACAACCTGAACGACACCATGAAGTTCTTGACGATTTGGTCGCTGGTCTTGACGATTCCCACGATCATCACCGGGTTCTATGGGATGAACGTGAAACTGCCCTTTGCCAACGACACCATCTCGTGGCTCTTCACGGTGGTAATGATGCTGGGTATTATGGGCGTTGTCGCCTTGCTGTTGCGGCACCGGCATTTTTGGTAAAACCGCTAGTGGCGGCTGAAACAAGATTAGGTTCACTGAGAGTCTGGGAGTGACTAGCCTAGGCTCTTTTTGCGTTGGGTCAAGTGCTGGGACGAGTCCCGCCGCAACCCGCGCCAGGACAGTAACCGCTAACAAGTGCATTTAATCACTTACAAAAAGTAAGTCAAATTACTGGCCTTTTCGTTGGTGGGGGACTATGATGTTACCAATCAATGATTTCGGGGTGTTCGACCACGCATGGCGGCCGCCCATCCTTACCACAAAGGAGCGCGATTTAGATGTCAAAGATGATTGCTGGACAAGCGTTAGTGAAGGTTTTAGAAGCCTGGGACGTTAACCATATTTATGGGATTCCTGGCGGCTCAATCAATCATACGGTTGAAGGGTTGTACCTAGAAAAGGCCAATATCGATTATATTCAGGTGCGCCATGAAGAAGTGGGGGCCTTAGCCGCCGCGGCCGATGCGAAATTCACTGGTAAGGTTGGCGTGGCCTTTGGGTCTGCCGGCCCCGGTGCCACCCACCTGTTTAACGGTCTGTACGACGCCAAGATGGATCACGTGCCGATGTTGGCATTGGTTGGCCAGGTGCCCCAGGCCGCGATGAACACGAATTATTTCCAAGAAATGGATGAAACACCGATGTTCAGTGACGTGGCTGTGTACAATCGGACGGCCACCACGGCGGCACAACTGCCGTACGTCGTGAACCAAGCGATTCGCGAAGCCTACCGGCAAAAGGGGCCAGCGGTCGTCATCATCCCCGAAAATTTAGCCGCTGAAGAGATCGACTACGAACCGGTTAAGACACCTAACGTCGTCTCAAATTCCTTTACGCAACAGATCGACCCGGCCGCCATTCAAGAAACATTGAAGCTGTTGAAGGCGGCCAAGCATCCACTGGTCTACGCAGGCCGGGGCTTGCTGGGAGCGCGCGCTGAACTGGTCCAATTCAGTGAACAGTTCAACCTGCCCGTGTTAAACACGGTGCCCGCGACTGGTGTCATTCCGACAAATCATCCCAACGCCATCGGGACCTTTGGCCGGCTCGGGTCCAAGTCGGGCTTTGAAGCCCTGCAACATACCGACCTGATTCTGTTCTTAGGGTCCGAGTTCCCCTTTGCCCAATTCTGGCCGAAGGATATCAAGATTGTTCAAGTCAATAACAATTCCTTTGATATTGGCAAGATGGTTCCCGTTGATTACGCCGTCTTGAGCGATGCTAAGAGCTTCCTGCAGGCGATGAATGCCACGGGTGAAACATTACCTGAAACAGCTTGGTTGACCGCTAACCGGCAAAACAAGCAAAACTGGAACCACTGGCTGGATCAATTGGCCGCAGATGACAGCGATGGCCTGGCGCCCGAAGCCGTCACCAAGAAGATTGCGTCAATGGTGGGCCCTAAGGATACCTATGGGGTCGACACTGGGAACGTTTCCGAATGGGCGGTCCGCGGCTTGCCGATGGATCAGCAGCAACGTTTCGCCTTATCCGGGCTGTTTGCCACGATGGGCTACGGCCTGCCAGCTGGGTTAGCCGGGGCCTTGAGCGTTCCAGATGCCCAGGCCTGGTCACTGTCCGGTGACGGGGGCTTCGCGATGGTGGCACCCGATATCATTACTGAAGCGCGTTACGGCTTGCCGGTCATCAACGTGGTCTTCAGTAACCGGCGTTTCGGCTTCATCTACCGCGAACAGATCGACACCAAACAACACTTGTACGGGGTCGATTTGACCGATGCCGATTGGGCCAAGGTGGCTGAAGGGCTGGGCGGTATCGGCTTTACCGTTACCAACAACGCCGAGGTTGCCGAGGTCTTTGATCAAATCAAGGACCTGCAGGCCAAGGGCAACCGCAAGCCAATCGTGGTCAACGCCGTCATCAAGGACGATGACCCGATTGGGACGGCCTTCATGCCACTCGATCCGAAGCTGTATGGGCAAGACGCCGTTGACGCTTACGCCAAGGAAAATCACATCGACACGACCCAGCAACCTTCCTTAGGAGAGCTGTTGCGGGCGCAGGGTGACAATCTTTAATTGAATTATGAAACGAAGGAGAGTGAGACAAAAGGCGATTAGCCGGCGAGCATTAAGGCTGATAACCGAAAAATCCTGGTCTTGGATTGTTCGGTTATCAGGTTTAAGCGGAACCGGCTGCCTTTTGGCACACGTTTCAGCTAAGTAAAGGTGAAAGAAACGAGCTTGGGAGATTTTATTCCAGGCTCGTTTTTTTTGGCCAGCGTGTACCAGTTGGCGGAACGTTTCGGCATCGCCTTGAGGTGTAAAATTCTACCCCGGGTTCGTTTCACAAATTTCCCTTGAAAATCAGCCACTAATCGCTTAAAATTGTTAGCTGACTAACAAAAAGGAGGGTGATTCTCATGACCGAACGCCGGTTAGGGGCTTGTCTGCGTGATGCCGAGCACCAAATGAACCAAGAAATGAACGATTTTGCCCGCCAATACGGGTTGACGGGGATGCAGCTATCCTTGGTCGACTTTTTGGGCCGTCATCCCACGGCGACCGTGTTTCAGGTCGACCTGGAACACGAATTTCACGTGCAACGGTCGACGGCCTCACTGCTCGTGAAACGCATGGTGGAACGCGACCTAGTCACCCGGGTGGTGGCTGCTAGTGATAGTCGCAAACGGCAACTGCGGCTGACGCCTAAGGGCCAGCAGTTGGTGCCCATCGTGCAACAACATTTGGAACAACAGGATGCCAAGATGGTGGCCGACCTAACAGCCGGTGAGGCACGGGCCTTTCGCCACGCCTTACGCAACATCAGTCAGTGGCACACGACAAAGGAGTGATAGCGAAATGACGAAAGAAAAAATTGACCCGCGCGTGGTAGGGGCGGTCCTGGCGACCGGCTTGATGTCGCTGAGTGGCGTCATCGTGGAGACCGCGATGAACATCACCTTTCCCACGCTTATGGACCAGTTTCAGGTGACCACGGGGACGGTCCAGTGGATGACCACGCTGTACCTGTTGATTGTGGCCTGTATCGTGCCTGTTTCATCCTATTTGAAACGCCGCTTTAAATTGAAACAACTCTTCGTGGTGGCCAACCTCTTATTCATCACCGGGTTGGTCATCGACGCCTGCGCGACCAGTTTTTCCTGGCTGTTGGCCGGTCGAGCCATTCAAGGGGTTGGGACCGGAATCGCCTTGCCACTGATGTTTAACATCATCTTAGAACAGGTGCCGCTCAGCCGCATCGGGATGATGACCGGGGTCGGCACGCTGATCACGGCGATTGGTCCTGCTATTGGGCCGACGTATGGCGGGGTGCTGGTCACTCACCTGAATTGGCGCTATATCTTTTGGATTTTGCTGCCGTTTTTGATCGTGTCATTTTTCGTGGGGATCAAGACGATTCGCCAGGTATCCCCCACGCAAGCGGAACACTTTGATTTTTGGAGCATGCTGGGGGTCATCGTGACGTTTGCCGGGCTGATCTTTGGGTTTAGCTCGCTGAGTGATCAGCCGTTTTTGAGCTGGTCGGTGGGCGGTGCCATGGCCCTCGGGCTGGTGGGCCTCATCTTCTTCGTGCGGCGGTCGCAACACCAAGCCCAGCCGTTGATTCACCTGCAAGCCCTCGCCAATCCGGCGTTTGCCTGGCACCTGCTGGCGTTTTTCCTCCTGCAGATCACCGCACTGGGGCTGTCGTTTGTGCTGCCGAATTACCTGCAGCTGGTCGATCACCAATCCGCCTTTATCGCGGGGCTGGTGGTCCTGCCCGGGGCGGTGATTGGGGCTGCGTTTTCGCCGATCGGGGGCCACATTTTAGACCGGTTCGGCGCCAAACGCCCAATCCTGCTGGGGCTCGGCCTGGTCGTCGTGATGTTGCTCATCATGACCGTCGGCGCCAAGGACCTGTCCGCCTGGGCCATTCTCGGGCTGTATGTGGGCTATATGATCGGTGTCGGCTCATCATTCGGTAACATCATGACGGACGGCTTAAAACAGCTCTCAGCCACACTCAAGGCCGATGGCAACGCCTTGATGAATGCGATGCAACAGTTTGCCGGCGCCATGGGGACCGCCATCGTGTCCGCCATGATTGCGGCCAGCCAAGCCGGCAATGCAGGCAGCACGGCGGTCAAAACGGCAACCGGGTCGCAGTGGGCCTTGTGGGTTTTAACGATTGCCGGCCTGGGGGCTTTATTAAGCATGCTCATCGCGCTGAAACGCAACCAGCACTAAGCTTTAGACAAATTTAATGGCCTTAGACCATCACGTTGGTAACGCTACTATCCTAACCATTAGGAGTGGCGTTATTTTTATTTAAGCTCAGCCATGCTACAATTCAGAACCAAATAAAGCCAACCGGCTACGGAAAGTGAGGCGATTTAAATGAAGTTTGATTGGCGATACGCTTTTCATTCCTTTTGGTTTCTGATGGCGCTGATGGTCCTGTTGAGCTTAACCACGGCGGTCGATCACGTGCACGGGGTGCGGATCGCGTTGGGCGTGATCTTTGGTTTCTTGCTGGTCGACGGTCTGTGGACGTGGCAATACCCTTACTTTAATCGGCTAGGGCGGCAGGGGGCCTCGGCGATGATCAACCTGGTCTTGTTTGTGATCATTGCCGCATTTACGCTGGCCTTCAAGCAAGAATGGTCAGCCAGTGTCTGGGGATTCATGAGCTTCTGGCTCGCTAGCATCGGCGGTACAATTGACGGCTACTTAGCTCGGCCCACCAAGATCTTGGCCAGCCAGACCCGCGGCGACCTGCGGAAAAAAGCCGAGATCTTGCAAAATTCCTCACGTTTGTAATGGTAATTGAAGGTTGAAAGGCAAAAATCGGCGATTAGTTGTTGACCGCGTCATAGCGGGAACTGGTCGCCTACCGTTCGCCAAATATGGGTTGGAACGCTGGGGCGGACGGGTCGAGCCAAAGGACGGTCTCGACACCTCGCTTTGAGCCGAAAAACACGTCTCAAAGACGCCAGTTGTCTAAGCGGCATGAACCGCGCCGCTAAGACAACTCCCACGGCTGAACCCATATTTGGCGAACTCTCGGCTACAGAAGTGCTTGCCAACAATGATTGCCTTAACCCTTGGCAGCAGACGTGTTAATTCTAGTTTCAACTTTCAGGTTGCAGTTGAATGATGGTGTGTGCGAAAGTCTGGGCTACGGTCCGGGCTTTTTTTGTGAGTGAGGCCAAACGCCTTCGCCAGCGATACCGGTGAGAGTGGTGAGCGCGTCAACTGTCTCTGGACGGTGGTAGGCGGCCAGTTTAAAGTAACCCGCCAAAAAAGGCCGCTCACCAGGAAGGCAAGCGGCCGGAGATTTTTAGATTAAAGGATGTTACTCGGCGGCATAAGTCCAGTCGTAGGACAGGAGCTGGTGGAACCGTTCGCCGATGGGGACCCACAACTTGGCTTTCGCAATGTTGCTAATGGATTCCCAGAACAGCGGGTCCTTGCGCTCCTTGTCGCTCAAGTTAATGTTGACGTAGCTCCCGGCTTCCGTTTTCGCGATTACGTAGGGATAGAACACCTTGGTAATTTGAGCGGGAGTGATGCTCTTAATTTTTGGATTGTCATCAATCAGCATAAGCACGCTTCCTTTCACTTGATGGATTCAGTATACCGGGAAAAGGTAGCGATAACTATCAAGTTTCTTTAAGGATTCCCTGAGAATTTCTTAGTTTTATCGGTGAGCGGCTTAACTGCGGATTTAATTAGAAGTGGGGCAGACTAGTGCCCACAGTTGTTGAGGTTCCGCCGTCAGGATTAGTTGGCCCAATAGGATGGAACAACTATTGACGGCGGCCAATGCTTGCTATGAACTGGGTTAGTCAGGTGCTGGCGAGTGCACAGGGACACTATTAGCATTCCTGGGAGTGTACGAGGATGATCCGTGAACACAAAGCAGAGTCACTGTCAGACCAACACTCAGCAGAGAAGAACCACACCATGTCACCACGCAACCAACGTAGCGGCCGAACCAGTCGTCGCTGACAATCCCCAATCGTAGCCGAAAGTGGAGCGAAAATGGGCTCAGCCGTTGGAGTTTGCTTAGTGGCACGATTCATGCCGCTTAGCAAACTGGCGTCTTTGAGACGTGGTTTGCGGCTCAAAGCGAGGGCGAGACCGCCTTTTGGCTCGACCGGTCCGCCCACCGCGTTCCAGCCCATTTTCGCGCAACGGCAGGCGGAAAGACTCATCCCTCCGTTGCCAAAAGCCAACCTATTTCGTAGCCGCCGCGTTTTGCAAAGTGACGGTGAAGCAGGCGCCGTGCGGATCGTTGTCCGTCACGGTGATGTCGCCTTGGTTGAGCTGGACCAGCTGTGACACGATGGCCAGCCCCAGGCCGCTACCGGCGATCTTGGTCGACCGGGAGGCGTCCATCCGGTAGAACCGCTCGAAGATGTGTTCGCGGTCGGCTACCGGAATGCCGGGGCCGTGGTCGGCGACTGTCACGGTGCTGGTCGTGGCCGTTTGGGCGATGATGACGTGAATCTGCTGGTCGGACGGGGAATATTTGTGCGCGTTGTCCAGTAGGGCAATTAAAATCTGATGCAGCATGTCGGCGTCCGCGTTGACCATGACCGGCTGTTTTGGGCTGGCGAAGGTCACGCGTTGGCTGACCAACGGCTGGTAGTGGGTGACCACGGCCTGGGCCAATTTGGCCAGGTCCAGCGGTTTCAGGTCCACCTCAGCGCGGTCGGCTCGTGACAAATGTAGGAGGTTTTCAATCAGGTGTTGCATGCGCAACGATTCCTGGTCGATGAAGCCCAGCGACTCGGGGATGACCTCGGGGTGCTGCTTGCCGCGGCGTTCGATCAGTTTTAAATTCCCCCGAATCGTGGCGATGGGCGTCCGCAGTTCGTGCGAGGCGTCGGAGATGAATTGGCGTTCACGCTCCAACCGGCCATTTTGCGCGGCCAGTAATTGGTTGAAATCCCGCGCCAATTGGGCGACTTCGACGGGCTCCGTGGGTTGGGGCAACTCGGGCTGACTGACGTCCGGGTTGGCGGCAGCTTGCTGGGCGGCGGTCGCCAGCGAAATGGTCGGCGCACTCAGGCTCTTGGCGAGACGGCGGACGTATAACAGACCGACCAAGAGACTCAAGCCAATGGCGATGATCAGCACGGAAATCAAGACGTGCAGGTTGCCGACCAGCACGTGCATCCCAATGAAGAGATAGTAGGTGTGCGTGCCGGTTCGCAGTGTTTCTGAGAAGTACAGGCCCCAGCCCTTGATGTAGACCAGGTGGGTGAACGGAATCGACCAATTGCTGGCCTTGACCAGCTCGGAGCCGTGGGGCAACAGGGAGGTGGTGGTGCCGTCGTTATTTTTGATTAAGACGAAGGTGTTGTGTGAGTTCAGACCGCTACTGCGATTGACCGTCAGCCAGTCCTTAAAATTACTGACCTGCGTCGTTTGTAAACTGGCACTGAGCCGCTCCGCTTGGTCCTGCGCGCGCAACAGTTGGTCGACTGTCAGAGTGATGCTGACGGTCAACACGATGATCAACCCAATCGTGATCAACAGGCTGGTAAATGAATGACGAATGATGTCCGCGTAGGTCCGCGGCGTGTGGTTAGTGCTCATCGGGATCATCTTCCTTTAGACTGTAGCCGACACCGCGAATCGTGTGAAAGAGGTGCGGGGCGTCGGCCACGTCGATTTTATTGCGCAGGTAGCCGATGTACACGTCGACCACGTTTTGCTGGCCCAAAAAGTCCACACCCCAGACGTTGTCGAGGAGCTCGTCGCGGGTGAAGACCTGGCCGGGATGTTGCATCAAAAATAGGAGGAGATCGTATTCACGTTGAGTCAGCTGAATCGTCTCGCCGGCCCGGTCGACTTGGCGGGTCTTGGTGACCAAAGTCAAGTCACCCAACTGATACGTTTGGTCCAAGCCGCTTTGGTGGGCGGTTCGTCGCTGAATCACGCGAATGCGGGCCAGCAGTTCTTCGATTTCAAACGGCTTGGTGATGTAGTCGTCGGCGCCGTTGTCCAGGCCGGTGACCTTGTCGCCTAGGTAATCGCGCGCGGTCATCATGATGACGGGCAGTTCATCGTGCTTGCGAATCCGCCGCAGGACCTCCATGCCGTCCATCTTGGGCAGCATCCAGTCGAGCAAGACCAGCAACAACTTATCCTTTTCGCGCTGGTACGTCTCCCAGGCCGCTTCGCCGTCAGCGGCGGTCAGGACATCAAAATCTTCAAAGGTTAATTCTTTCGCAACGTAACTGGCGAGGCCTTCCTCGTCTTCCACCAGTAAAATTGTATTTTTCATCATGTACAAAACTCCTTAATCAACGTGGGGTGCCAACAGTTTACCAGAAAATTTGAAATGAAATCTAAGAAATTCTAAGACGAAGCTTAAGTCCCCTTAAAGATTGCGCGCCGGTAGTCGTGGTATAACTAGACTATCGAAAACGCCAAGTGCAAAAAGAGGAGTGGTTTGAATGACCAAAGTAAAAACGATGATGACAAAAGCCTTGTTGGGGGCCATGACGGTGACCACGTTACTGGCCACGTCCGCCGGCGCCTCAGCTGCCGTGAAACCGGCCACTGCCGCCGCAGCTCCAACCATTGAACGGACCACGATCACGTTGAATCCGCGGCCTAACACTGAAGTGCAGGTCATCAAGATTCGGCTAAAAAAACCCACCACGACTAAGCAATTGTCTCAGCAGGTCCAAACCAACGTGGACGCCAGCGCCTTGAGCCTGGACCAGCGCCACACGGACAGCCAACTCAAGTAAGCTTACCAAATGAAGCTTAACGCGACATTGCTATTGGAAATCTAAGGGCTGAAATGTAAAGCGTAGCTCGTTATCATGCGACTGATCGTAATGAGGCTAGCTAATTGCCAGTTCATAGCGGAAACTGGCCGCCTACCGTTCGCCAAATATGGGTTGGAACGCTGGGGCGGACGGGTATGTACAGTGACCCGTCAAAATCACGGTGACAGGTCACAATTATTTTAGCATAACTGATGAGTCGCGTTGCGCCGGCTGTAGCTTTGTCACGCAATAGTCACACAAAAGGAGCGTCGGGACAGGGATTGTCGCCAGACGCTCCTTTTTAAGTTTAAACGGATTGGACCGCGTCGGTCACTGGCACGTCGCCGTTGACCAGTTCAATCGTCTTACCTGGTAGTGGGTGTTGAACGATGGCGACCACCGTTGCGGCCACGTCGGCCCGGGCGATGCTTTGGGTATCGCTGGTTTCAGGGGCTAACGTGATCTTGCCGGTCGGGTCGTCATTGGTCAAGAGGCCGGGACGAACGATGGTGTAGTCGAGGTTGGTGCGGTGCCGCAGCCACTCATCGGCGTAGTACTTGGCCACGTAATATGGCCGAATGCCCGACTTTTCCCAGAAGGACCGGTCGTCGGTGCCCAGGGCACTCACGATGATGAAGCGCTTGATGCCCGCTTTTTCCGTGGCAATCATTGACTTGATGGCGCCGTCGAGGTCGATGTTTAGCGTCATGTCATCGCCGGTACTGCCGCCGGACCCCGCGGAGAAAATCACCGTGTCGACATCATTCATTGCGGGGACCATGGCGTCGGCGGTTCCCATCAGGTCAAACATCCGGGGTTGCCCGCCAAGATCTTTGATGATGTCCGCTTGTTGGGCATTGCGAATCCCACCATAAACGGTTTCACCGGTAGCGGCGAGTTGCTTGACGATGTGCTGGCCGACGTGGCCGTGGGCACCAATAATTAAAGTTGTCATGAAATTCCTCCTAGTTTTGCGATTGACTTAACTAAGGTCTACTTTAACGGTTTCGGCCGTGAATTTCAGCTAAAACGACTTCTCGGTCCGGCGTAAACGCTTAAGGGGGAGGAAAGTGCGGGGCCGCCGCAGGCAACTGGTTTTCGCTATTTTAGTTTGAAGGCGGATGGGTGGCGGAAATGGCTAGTTCTTGGTATGATTCTACATGATTAGCGATGCCAGTTTGTCAGGCGGAAAACCGTTTAAACATTGACATATCAGCGATTGAATTGTGTGTGATTAATTGTGAAAAAGATTACGATTGTTTCCAGCTGGTTTTTCACCTGATAAGCCGTATAATAGAGATAAATCATCCCTGACAGTTAGATTATCCACAGATTTCCAAATGGGGGGAGTCGTGGTCACTGGTTAAAATGTAACCGTTTTAATCATCGGAAATGTTAACGACTGACTGCGTTCGGGGAGAACTTCTAAAACAGAAAAGGGGTCGTTTCATTATGGCAACGATTTTAGTTCTAGGTGGCGGATACGCCGGTATGCGGGCCATTAAGTTCTTGCAACGCGAGGTTCCTAGCGAAGACCAGATTGTGCTGGTCGATAAGACGGGAACGCACACAGAAAAGACGAATTTGCATGAGGTTGCGGCGGGGACCATTGCGCCGGAACGGATTACTTATGAGATCAATGACGTGATTGGTAGTCGGGTCAACTTTATCCGGGACACGGTCACCAACGTTGACGTGGACCAAAAGCAAGTCACCTTGGAGAACCATGCACCACTGACCTATGACTATCTGGTCTTGGCGCTGGGCTTCCAGTCCGAAACGTTCGGGCTGAAGGGCGCCGCCGAAAACGCCTTACCAATGGATGATTTGGAAACGTCCGAAGCGGTTTACCAACACATTGAAGAAAAGGCCAAGAACTACGCCCAAACGCAAGACGAAAACGATTTGACCATCGCCGTTTGTGGGGCCGGCTTTACCGGCATCGAACTGTTAGGGGAACTCAGCCAATCCTTGCCTAAGCTGCAGACGCGTTACAACACGCCAGCCTTCAAGGTCGTTTGTCTGGAAATGGGCAAGAGCATTTTGCCAATGTTTGACAAGTCCCTGGCAGACTACGCGTTGGCCTTCATGTCCAAGCACCACATCGAAATGAAGCTGGGTGCGGCCATCACCGAAATCAAGCCGGGCGCGGTCGTTTACCAAGATAAGAACAGCGATGACGAGGCGGAACACGAAGTCAAGGCTAACACCATCGTGTGGACCGTGGGGGTCAGTGGCTCGCAGGTCATTGCGGACTCCGGTTTCGAACAACGGCGTAACCGGGTCGTGGTCAAGGACGACCTGAGTTTGGAAGGCCACCCCGAGGTTTACATCGTGGGGGATGTCGCTGCGGTCATGGATCCCGACAGCGGGCGGCCATACCCGACGACGGCGCAAATCGCCCTGGCCTGTGGGTCCCATGCCGCCAAGAACATCGGCTTGGCTCTGCGTGGTCACGAAACGCGGCCGTTTGTTTACAAGTCTAGCGGGACCGTGGCTTCCTTGAGTGACCGTGACGGTATCGGCGAAATCTTCAGTAGTAAGAAGAAGATTCACGGGTACGTGGCTTCCGCGATGAAGAAGATCATCACCGACCGTTCCTTGATGGAAAGTGCCCATTTGAGTACCACCTTGGCCAAGGGTCGCTTTGATTTATACCACTAAACTTCAGTCATTTAAATCAGCGAGTAGGCAAATTAGCCCACTCGCTTTTTTAATGGTAAAATAAGACAAAAAGGTGGAATTGCCATGCTCAAACAGCAGCTCAACACACCGCTGGGGCCAATGACAGCGATGTCAGATGGACTGGCCCTCAACGGCCTGTGGTTTGTGGATCAAAAATATTACGGTAGCACGTTGCCCAGGTTAACCTTGCTGGAGCAACGGCCCATTTTTGCCAAGGTGCAGGCGTGGCTGGACGCCTACTTTGCTGGCGAAAATCCGACCGTAGACTTCGCGGTCCAACCCACAGGCACGCCGTTTCGTCAGGCGGTGTGGGACCAGCTGCGGCGAATTCCTTATGGTGAGGTGACAACGTACGGGACGCTAGCGACAGTGGTCGGTGACCAAGTGGGCCACTTCGTTAGTGCTCAGGCGATTGGTGGAGCGGTCGGACACAATCCGATCAGTCTCGTGATTCCGTGTCATCGGGTGGTTGCCGGTGGCGGGGAATTGACAGGCTACGCTGGCGGCTTGGCGCGTAAACAAGCGCTCTTGCGGCTAGAAGGCCAGCTAAAAACGAACGAAGACCACGTGATTTTGCCAGAGACCCCCTAAATTCTGACAAATTGCGTGCGATTTAAGTGTTACACACAAATCTATCACGCAATCAGTCCCAAGATATGCTATAATCAATCCTGTTCAAATACTCTAGCGTACGATTATTAATAGACATAATCGGTTGCTAAAATTGCGGCTTTTTTTCGCGAAAGGGGTTTCTTCTGGCGGGAGAACGCGTATAATTTTAGTCAGCTTAGGACGTTAGTGACAGTTGCTAGCTTCCGGGGGGGATGCCTAGTAACGTGCAATACTTAAACATAGATAGTGTGTAAATGATTGGAGGTATCACGATGGCTGCATCAGAAACTAAGGAGCGAATTGCGGAGGCCTTGGCTTCGTTGTTGAACCACAATACGTTTGATAAGATCACGGTTCGTGAGATTGCGGATGAGGCGGAAGTTCACCGTAAAACGTTCTATTACTATTTCGCGGATAAATATGAGTTGTTGGCGTTTGTGTATGAGCACTTCATTATTGAGGCGCCACGGCATGAGCAACCGATGACCTTGACCTTAGAGAACTGGCGACCGGCAGTGATTCAACTGTTAGAACGCATCGCCGATCATTCGAAGATTTTCTTGAACGCCTACCCGTACGATGATGGGGTTTGGCGCCAATCGATGAATGAATTTGTGGCATCACGACTGTCAATTTTGCTTCACGCAATGCCCGAGTACCGGTACTTAAAAGAAGATGTCATCGACACGTCCGCAGAATTCATTGCTGCCGGGGCGTTAGGCATCATCAACAAATGGGCTGACGACAACTTCACGGCGAACCCGCGGACTGTCTTGGACCAAATTACAACGGCTAACCGGCTGTTCAACGGGATTTTGGATCGTTGGAAGTTGAGTTAGACGCTTCATAACTTTAGGCAACAAACTTGGGGGACCTGGAAATTTTTCCGGATCCTTTTTTTAATGGTTTTTCAGCGGCTGCCCCGCGGCACATTTTAGTCTTGCGACCCCACTTGAGGGCCGGTCAAATTTGTTGGTTGATCGCACCCCCTGATTGTCGAAAATATGGTAGACCAATTCGAGAAATGCAACCGGTTGAAAATGGATAACACAGCTAGTTTCACAAACAATTTGCGGAAAACATCACAAACAAAAGGCTGGTATTATAAGGATGTCACGGGTATAGTAGTTCTCGTAAGGGGTTACATTGTGAACGTCAAAAGCCCCATAAGGAGGAAATTAAGATGGCCTACCAAACTACCAATCCCTATACCAATGAAGTGGTTAAAACCTATGAAAACGCAACACCCGAATACGTCGAAGAAAGTCTCGCCAAAGCGCAAAAGTTATACAAAGAATGGCGCAACGACCCGGTCTTTACCCGGACACCGGTCCTGCACAAGTTAGCACAGATTTTCCGTGACGAAACGGATAGCCTCGCCAAGGTCCTGACGACGGAAATGGGCAAGCTCTACACCGAAGCCAAGGGTGAAGTGATTCTGTGTGCCATGATTGCCGACTACTACGCCGACCATGCTGCCGAACTCCTGACCCCACGGAAGATTGAAACTATTGCCGGGGAAGCGCAATTGGAAAACCATCCCTTAGGCGTCTTACTGGCGGTAGAACCATGGAACTTCCCATACTACCAAATGATGCGGATCTTCGCGCCTAACTTTGCGGTGGGTGACCCCATCGTGTACAAGCATGCGGCCATCACGCCGGCTTCAGCGTTGGCCTTTGAAGACGCCGTCCGCCGCGCTGGCGCCCCAGACGGTGCACTGACCAACCTGTTCTTGTCCTACGACCAAGTCTCAGACGTCGTTGCGGATAAGCGGGTCCAAGGGGTCGCGCTGACTGGTTCCGAACGTGGGGGGACCGCGGTCGCCGAAGTTGCCGGGAAGTATTTGAAGAAAAACACCATGGAACTCGGTGGGGTCGATGCCTTTATCGTGGCTCACGACGCCAATATGGCCGATGTGAACGCGATTGCACCGCGGGCACGGCTCTACAACGCGGGCCAGGTCTGCACGTCATCCAAGCGCTTTATCGTGACGGCCAACCACTACGACGAATTCCTGGCCTCCCTGAAGGCGGCCTTCTCATCCGTGAAGATGGGCGACCCGATGGATCCAGAAACGACGCTGGCGCCAATGAACTCCAAGAAGGCCAAGGAAAAGCTCCAAGCTCAGGTCAACGAAGCCATCGCGGGTGGGGCCACGGCCTACTACGTGCACGAACCGATCGATGATGACGGGCAATTCTTCATGCCAACCATCTTGACGGACATCGACAAGAACAACCCGGCATACGGGAAGGAAATGTTTGGTCCCGTCGCCCAAGTCTACAAGGTTGCCGATGACGACGCCGCAGTCGCATTGGCCAACGACGCCGACTACGGGCTGGGCGGTATCGTCTTCGCCGGCAGTCAAGAAGCAGGTGCCAAATTAGCCTCCCGCATCGAAACGGGTATGGTCTTCGTCAACACCTTCTTCAGCTCCTTGCCAGAACTGGAATTCGGTGGCGTCAAGAAGTCCGGCTTCGGCCGTGAACTGGGTCAAACCGGGATCTCCAGCTTCGTCAACCAGGAACTGGTCGTTAAGCGCGACCACCCGAATGACGATGAGACTGGTGGGTTGATTTTGCCACATACGTTTTAGGGTTTTGAAATAGGATTTTTGAAGGGATGGCCTGGATGGGCTGTCCCTTTTTGCATGGACCTAAAACCACTATCAATCAGCCTTAATCATTGTCATCACAACTCAATGTGCAAAGCAGTCATCATTAGGCAAAATTATTGTGATTATCAAGCAAGATGTGATAACCTGAACAAGTACAAAAAGCTGAAAGGGTGATTGATGATGACAGATCGTTTAAAAGGTAAAGTTGCGATTATTACGGGTGGGGTGGCTGGTATCGGCCTCGGTATTGCGACTTGCTACGTCCGTGAAGGGGCCAAGGTCGTGCTGACGGCCAACCACAACGTTGATGGTGGTCACGCCGCCGTTGCCAAATTTGGTGAAGATGTGAGCCTGTTCGTCCAACAGGATGTGGCTAAGGAAGCCGACTGGCAAAAGGTCATCGACGCCACGGTCGCCAAGTTTGGCCGCGTTGATATCCTGGTCAACAATGCCGGTATTGGCGGCGTGAATGGCGCCATTGAAGATTTATCTTTAGATGATTGGCAAAAGGTCATTGACGTTAACTTGACGGCGAACTTCCTAGGCGAAAAGGCGGCCATTCATGCCATGAAAGACACCGCCGACGCCAAGGGGTCCATCATCAACGTGTCCTCCGTTGCCGGCCTGGTGGGCTTGCCATTTGCCCCAGCCTATTCCGCTAGCAAGGGCGGCACGCGCCTGTTAACGCACGCCACGGCCCTGAACCTGGCCCAACGGAAGATCGCCATCCGCGTCAACTCGGTCCACCCGGGCTGGATCGACACGGCCATCGTTCCCGAAGCGGCCCGCAAGCAAATCATCGCTGGCATTCCGGTCGGCCACATGGGCGAACCCGAAGATATCGGCGAAGTCTGCGTCTACCTGGGCAGTGACGAGTCCAAATTTGCCAACGGTGCGGAATTCACCGTCGATGGCGGCCAACGCGCTTAGATTATTCAAAATTAAAATAAAAAAGGAGGCCTGTGACCAACGTCACGGACCTCCTTTTTGCAGGTGATGTTACTGTTCAGTAGCGAGTTTCGAATAGATAGCCGCGTCAGCAAAGCCCGTGGTGACGGGGATGTGCTGGCGCAAAATGCCGTCCAAATGGTAGTGGTTGCGCTCGGCGACCTGACGGCTAGCGTGGTTGGCGGTAGCCGCTAAAATGTTTAGCTTGACCAGGTTCAGTTGGTCGAAGCCGACCGTTTCCACCTGCGCCAGGCTACGGGAAATGACCCCTTGGCCGCGGAAATCGCGCCCGAGCCAGTAGCCCACGTCGGCGTGGCGGTCCTGAAAATTGTGCAGGTCGATCATGCCAGCTGGCCGGTCGTCCACCCAGATGACGGCTAGCCAGAGCTGCTTGTCGGCGATACGCCCCTGACAGTAGCGCAAGAAGATGCGCTCGTCAGCCACCGATTGGGTTGTTGCTGCCCAGGGGAGCCAGCGGGCTAGATGAGTTCGGTCTTGTTGAATCAGGGCAAATAGGGCCGGCGCGTCCGCCACATCCGGCGTGCGCAGGTCAATTTTTAATTGGGTCATTACCTCACCTCGCGAACCTTTTCTCCCGTTATACACGCTACTAAAGGGAAAGTCAACGCTAGCTCATCGGGGGCTCGTTGTGATTGGCCCCCGTTTTATACAAAAAAAACGGCCAGGACCTGGTCCCAGCCGTTGCGTGGTGTGCTTACTTGACGATGCCCACCGTATTTAAAATCAGATAAACGTTTAAGATAATCAAGATGACCGCGATGATCCAGCCAAGCACCTTACTCCAGGTCCGGTTGACGAATTCGCCCATCAGGTCCTTGCTACTGGTGAAGACGACCAGCGGAATCATGGCAAATGGCAACGCGATACTTAAGAAGACTTGGGAGAACGTCAGGAGGTTTTCAATCTTCGCTTCATTACCGTGGTAGATAATGGCGAAGATGATGACTGGCGTCACGGACAACAGCCGGGTGAGCAACCGTTGTGCCCACAGTGGCATCTTCAGGTTGATGAACCCTTCCATGATGATTTGCCCAGCCAGCGTCCCGGTGATGGTTGAACTTTGCCCGGATGATAAGAGGGCTAAGGCGAACAGCATACTTAGGATGGGACTGGCGATGGCGCCGACGATTTGGCTATCGCTCAACGCGTTGAACAGGTCGACAAAGCGGCCTAGGTCACTGTCGGTGCCAAAGAACAAGGCGGCACCCAAGATCAGCAACAGACTGTTGACGACGAAGGCCAACGTTAATTGAATGTTGGAATCAATCGTGGTGAACTTGATGGCTTGGGCCACACTCTTGCGGTCCTTACGATCAAAGCTCCGGGTCTGCGAAATCGATGACCCCAGGTACAAGTCATGGGGCATCACCGTCGCCCCGACGATCCCTAAGGACAGGTAGAGCATGCCGTGGTTAGTTACGACCTTGCTGGAAGGCAGGTAGCCTTGAAGCACTTCCCCCATGTGGGGTTGGGCCAAAATCACTTCGTACAAGAAGACGAAGAGGATAACGGCGACCAAGGTGGCGACGATGGCTTCGATCTTTCTGAAACCTAACTTCATCAAGACCAGCAGGACCAAGACGTCCATGGCGGTGATGATGATACCGACGATCAATGGGAAGCCGAACAACAGCTTCAAGGCGATAGCCGACCCAATGATTTCGGCGATATCCGTGGCCATGATGGCCAGCTCGGTGATGATCCACAGGACAAATCCCGTGCGCTTACCGGTCCGTTCCCGGGTCAGTTGTGCCAGGTCTTTGCCGGTCACAATCCCCAGTCGCGCGGACATGGCTTGTAGCAACATGGCAACCAAACTAGAGAGCAAGACCACCGTCAGCAGCGTGTACTTGTACTGGGCACCACCGGCGATCGACGTGATCCAGTTCCCGGGGTCCATGTACCCGACGGCAATCAGCGCACCAGGGCCGGTATAGGCCATCAGTGTGCGCCAGAAGCCCGCATTTTGCGGAACCTCCACCGTGCCGTTGACTTCATCCAGACTCTTCTGGTCGTTGCCAGTGGACTGGATCATATGGTGCTTCTTCTCGTTGGTTTCATGATTCTTCATAAAATCCCTCTTTTCTATTGGCTTAGAAATTCAGGTAGTCGAATTGACTTTCTGCTTTTCCTGGTAAACGCGTTGTCGCGTCAGCGTGGCGAAAATGGTGCGAATAATGGCAAAATTTACGAAACTGACGATAATGACGCGCTTCAATTCCATCAGTAAGTATAGGCCATTTAGCCGCAATGTCAACCGTGTTGGGGATAATTTTTGGCGGGCCAAAAAACATTTTATATCAAAGCAATTAACTTTTTTAACCCGTTGTCGGGCGGTCTAGCGCGGATAGGGATTTTTATGGTGCCGTTTCCATGCGTTCCCTACCAAACTGTGTGAATTCTGCACAAAATAGTAACGGGATTGACGGCGGCGGTGAATCGGTGGCAGGACCTAATGACAGAATTAGCCGCAGCTTAAATGAATGGGGAAAAACTTTTTTCGGCCAAAAGGTGGTGGCCCTGACAGATTGCGTCAGCGACTAGGTGTAAAAGCAAATTAGACGATTGGTTTCGACCGTTTCATAACAAATGGCAGATGACCTAGTTTTCAAAACTAGATGATTGCGCTATAATAGCAGTTATCATCAAAACGTGAAACTAGCAGAAATGAGGTAACTCCTATGCAACCAGAAAAAATCGCCATTTTAGTGGATTCGTGTTCCGACGTCCCGGCAGATGTGTTGAAAGCTGCCGATATGGCGTTGATGCCGATGAACGTGATCTTTCGCGACCGGGTCTATGAGGACCGCCTAACGATCACGCCGGCCGAATTTTATCGGCGCCAGGCCACTGAACCGGCGACGACCGCCAGTCCCACGGGTAAAATGATCGTGGACGCCTTCGACCGGATTCAGGCGTCGGGATACACCCACGTGATTGCCGTGTGCATTTCCGCGGCGCTATCGGGGACCTTTCAAGAGACCCAGCTGTTGGCGGCCGATTCACCGCTGACGGTCCACGTCATCAATACCCGTAGCGTGGGAATCGGTAGTGGTTTTGCGGCCATCTACGCGGCGCAATTGCGGGATGCCGGCCACAGCTTTGACCAGATTGTTCAAGAAGTCGAACGCGTCACGGCGCAGACCAAGGTCTTCTTCTACGTGCCCAGTCTGAAATACCTCCAGGCGGGTGGGCGCATTGGCAAGGTTGCCGGCATGGCCGGGACCTTACTGAACGTGAAGCCCATTATCTCCTGTGATGCGGAGGGGGTCTACTACCCGATCGCTAAGGTCCGCGGCGAGAAGCGAACTATCACAAAATTACTGGCGTTGATCGATGCGGCCGTGGGGGATGCCCAGCACGTCAACATCGCCGTGTGCGATGGCGCCAATCCCGAGTTGCGCCAAGACGTCTTGGCTCAGCTTCAGGCCAAGTATCCGCAGGTCGCCCACTGGTATGCTGGCGACGTGTCGCCCGCCCTCGGCGTCCACACGGGCCCCGGCCTCATCGGCGTCGGCGTCCAGGTCCTGGACTGAAAAAAAGAGTGTGACAACTGGCGGTTAACTGGCGAGCATTAACGGTGATAGACGGATAATCCTGGTTCTGGATTATTTGTCTATCAGTGTTAAGCGGAACCAGTTGCCAGTTGGCACACGTTTCGGCTATGTGGCCATCTTGAGACGCGGGTGCTAAGCTGGCCGCCTGCCGTTCGCCAAATATGAATCGGAACGTTGACGAACCAAGTAATGGCGCGCCACGCGATTTACCTCTGACCACCGCCGTCGGACTGGTCGTGCAGACCCACTGGTGTCGCGACCACTGCCAACTGACACCAGCCAACTTCACCGCTTGCTGCTGACAGGCACCACCGTAGCCGAGAGTTCGCCAAATATGGGCTCAGTCGTGGGAGTTCCCTTAACGGTGGACTTTGCCGTTTAGGGAACTGGCGTCTTTGAGACGCGGGTTTCGGCTCAAAGCGAGATTGAGACCGCCCCTTGGCTCAATCGGTCCGCCCACCACGTTCCAGTCCCATATTTGGCGAACGGTAGGCGGCCATTATCGCCCCTGTAGCAAGCGTTGGGTTGGAGACGACAAAAAAGCCACGAGAAGAGTCGTGGCTTGAGGGGGGATACGAGCAGGGTTAGATACTTTGGGGGAGTGCTAATTGCTGCTCGTAAAGAGTATTAAGATTTGGTACGACTTCGTTAGTAACACTCGTTGTTACTAACTTGATTGTAGTGTAACGCCAATGGCGATTAGGTGCAATTGATTGGTTTCATAAATTTACTAATAACGGCGTTGGCTGTCAATCGTTGGTAAGCTGAATGGTGGTTTCCACCTGATAAGGCCATTGCCAGACCAATTTTTCAAAAAAACAGGTGTATGCAAATCGCAGTTACAGGCCGGTCTTATCAGGTTTGTGGCCGCTTTTTCATTTGGTGGTGGTAAATTCCCGATGATAACTTGCTGACAAATTAATTTGACCTTCTATAATGGAAATAGTCAGTTGAGTAGCGTTAGTCACCGGCGACACTTGCCAAAAAGCGGCGACAGGGGAGCGAGATTGGTCAAAGTTAAGAACCGTTTACATAAAATTAGCAAGTTGACGGACCGTTTGGCGACCTACCGAAGGGGTAACGGCGAAAGTTTCCGGTAGTTTTGACTTACCGGTGGCCGTTAACCATTTATAATAATAATTATAGAAAAGCCACGGCTAGCAAGCACTGAAGTCACCTGACCGACCGGCTACGCGGCAATTACTGACTGAAGGTGACGGCAGGCGGGGGTCACAAAACGCAAAGTGAGGCCGTTAAAATAACGAATGAGGAGGTGGACCCGTGAGTCTAATCGCATTGATTTGGGAGGTCGTTTGGCACCCCCTAACCGTCCTAGTTCCCCTGACCAATCAGTTGGGGGCGGGAATTTATCCGGTCTTATTTTTTCTGATATTTTTGGAGTCGGGCATGTTGATCTTTTCCTTTATTCCCGGGCAATCGTTACTGTTTATGATGGGGTCGATTGCGGCTTATCCCCAGTCACGGCTGAACATCTGGTGGCTGATCGTCATGTTCACGTTGGCGGCGACGGCTGGGTCGGCGGTCAAGTATTTGACCACCCGCAAGTGGGGCGACTATCAGGAGAAATTGATTCAGCGCTTGCCGGAACAAAAGGTGGCACGGGCAACGGCGGTCTTTACCAACAACGAAGACCAGACCTTACTGATAGGGCGGTTTATCCCGTTTGTCGGCCTGTTTGTGCCCATCATCGCCGGCACAACGGACATGGACTGGCGGCAGTTTCGCTTCTTAAACCTACTGGGGAGCTTCATCTGGGTCGTCAGCTGTTCGGCTGTTGGCTATTTCTTTGGCAACACGCCGTTTATCCGCGAGAACTTTACCTGGCTGTTCTTGGGCCTGCTGGCGGTGCCGTTTTTGGCGCGCCAAGGCTGGCAGTACTGGCGAAGTACGCGGCGGGGCTAGACCCGTCACTTTGGCCAAAGAAAAGACCCTAAGTAACATGCGGATTACTTAGGGCCTCTATTTAGGAATCTGTTAATAAATCACTTGTTTTGGGGGGAGTGCATCTATAGACAGTGATTCCTATCATCTATCACAGTGCTTAAGGTCAGAACGTATCACGAACCAACTATCCGTATCATAGTGATTTTAAGGTCAGTTATCAAGCCAATTGTAACTTATCAAAAATAATGGCTAAAAATCACCAATTGCGGCACGCCCGAGTGGTTCGCTTAACTTAGCGGGTGATTAATCAAAAGCGGATGGGCTGGGCGTTAGGCGCTGGCTGAGGGTCGCTAGCAGTGACTTGACCCATTGCGCGCAACCGGTTGGCAATCGGAGTATACCGGTTATGGTGTGGACGTTTGCCCGGAAAGTTAACAAATTTTGATCAAAGTCGACCTGGGGGACTTGTCCGGATAACCGTGATTTTAACGGTTTTGCCGATTATAAGTTTGCTTATGGATGCATAACGATTTCACAAAAATAGTTGGTGCACGATGCACATTCGTCAACCATTTTAATGAAAGTGTGAGGTTTTTGCTAGAAACAACGATTTTTCCGAGACGAAGTCATTTATCTTTCGCTAAGTTTCAAGTAGACTAGCTTTAGAATCGTTTTTCATGTAGGAGGGTAAACATGAAAGTCATCATTGTTGGTAGTACACACGCTGGCACTAATGCAGCGCTACAAATTTTGCGTGATCATCCAGAAACAGATGTAACCATTTACGAACGACACACGAACGTTTCTTTCTTGTCTTGTGGGATTTCATTGTTCCTTGATGGGCAGGTCAAACATCTTGAGGACATGTTCTATTCTTCACCTGAACAACTTGCGGAAGCCGGGGCAAAAGTTTTGACTCGCCACAACGTGATCAAGATCGACTCAGAAAATAAGTCGGTCGAAGTCGTGGATATGGAGTCTGGGGACGTTTCAACGGATACTTATGACAAGCTGATCATGGCTACGGGGTCAACCGTGACGGTACCACCTATCTTTGGTATCGATGAAGATAAGGTTATGCTATGTAAGAACTATGAACAAGCGGTCGCCATCGACAAGGCCGCTGCCGGCAACAAGCGCATTGCCATTGTGGGTGCCGGTTATATTGGAACGGAATTGGCCGAAAGTTATGCGCGGACGGGCCACGATGTGCAATTGTTCCAGTCGCGTGACATCATTTTGAACCATTACGTCGACAAGGGCTTGTCCGATCACATCGTCAACATTTTGCAAGACCATGGCGTCAAGGTTCTCTTGAACCGGCGCGTCACGTCCTTCACGGGTAATGACGACGGCGAACTGGTCATCGAAACCACGAACGGCGACTTCACGGCTGACCTAGCAGTGGTCTGCACCGGGTTCGTGCCTAATACGGAACTCTTGCGGGGCCAAGTTGAAATGGACCGGCACGGCGCCATCATCATCAACGACTACGTGCAAACGTCCAACTCAGACATTTTCGCCTGTGGGGACGCCAGCGTCGTCAACTTCAACCCAACGGGCAAACCAGCCTACACGCCACTGGCCACCAATGCGGTGCGTCAAGGGATGCTGGCCGGAATCAACGTCTTTGGTAATATCCAGAAATACATGGGGACCCAAGCGACGTCGGCCATGCAGATCTTCGGGCGGACCTTGGCATCAACCGGGTTGACCATTGACCACGCCGTTAATGCCGGCCTCGATGCCGACATGGTCACCTTCGAAGGCACCTGGCGGCCAGGTTACATGCCATCGACAGATGATTTGACCATCAACCTGGTCTACAACCGGGAAAACCGGCGCATCTTAGGTGCCCAGCTGCTCAGCAAACATGAGGTGGCCCAATCAGCCAACGCCATTTCGATTGCGATTCAAAACCGCAACACGATTGACGACTTGGCCTTTGTGGACATGCTGTTCAACCCGAACTTCGATGACCCGTTCAACTACCTGAACCTGGTAGCCCAACAGGCCGTGGAAAAAGAAACCAAGCGCGGCAACAACAAACCGCGGTTGACGGCGGGGATGGACGCTGATCCTGAATTCGCTGATAAGGAAGACTAATACATCGTCTGAAAAAGAGAGTGGGCCAAAAGGCGATTAGCCGGCGAGCATTAAGGCTGCTAACCAAATAATCCTGGGTTTGGATTGTTTGGTTAGTAGTTTTAAGCGGAACCGGCTGCCTTTTGGTGCACGTTTTGGCTATGTAAATGTGACGCGAACGAGCCCGGGAGGTTTTGTCCCGGGCTCGTTTTTTGCTGGGATGATTCGAAGCAAAGATTGTTATAGAATTTGGCTTAATTGCTGGGACTGTATGCGGCATCTTCGAGCTTATACAGCAAGAATACTGACGCAGCGCGGTTTTGAAAACCGGCACGAGCATTTTTCTTGGCAATCCATACCCCCTGGGGTATAATGAGTCCATTGACAAATTTTGAGGAGGATTTTTCCAAATGCAAGCAATCACGAGCAAGGACTTTGAACACGTTGGGGACGACACGGCGGTGACGGTCGTTGATTTTTGGGCGACCTGGTGTGGCCCATGTAAGATGCAGACACCGGTGCTGGAGCAGCTGGACGAAGAGTACGGTGATCGGGTGAAGTTTGCTTCGCTCGACGTCGACCAAAACCAGGAATTGGCACAGTCACTGGGCATCATGAGCATCCCATCCTTAGTGGTCTTCAAGAATGGCATGCCAACGGAAAAGGTCGTCGGCTTCCACCCCAAGGCGGCCCTCAAGAAGTACATCGACGAGAAGCTGACTGAGGTGAGCGCTTAGTGGTACAAACGACGGCAACGCAACTTAAGAATCGTTTACGGCGCGCCGATGGTCAGTTGCAAGGCATCCTGAAAATGGTCGAGGAAGGCCGAGATTGTCAGGATGTCTTGACGCAGTTGGCCGCCGTCCGCTCCGGGGTTGACCGGATGATGGGCGTGGTCGCCGCTGAAAACGTGAAACAGTGTTTGGCAGATAGTCAACTGGACACGGCTCAACAGGCCAAGCTTCAGGCCGCGTTAGATCTCGTGGTCAAAACCCATTGATTTTACCGAAAGAGAGTGGGCCAACAGGCGGTTAAGCGGAACCAGTTGTCCGTTGGCGCACGTTTCGGCTATTTAAAGGTAACATACAAGGGTCTGAGATTGTTTTTTCTCAGACTCTTTTTTTGATATAATGAAAAGATAATTTTTAGGGGGCTATGGGTGTGACCATTATTTCTATTATCTTTTTTGCGTTTATCGGCGGCAGTAGCCGATACCTGCTGGGGCAATTGGTGCCCGTGGGAACGGGGTTTCCCTGGATGACGCTGGTAATCAACCTTACCGGCAGTGGTGTGTTGGCTTGGCTGTCACACGCCAAGCGACTCACGGCGAATTGGCCCACGGCATTGACTGTGGGCCTAGGGGTCGGCGGTTGCGGAGCCTTTACGACTTTTTCGACGTTTGGCGTGGAGACGGTTCGGCTGATAACCGCGCAGCACTGGGGCCTGGCCAGCGGTTATGTATTGGCAACGCTTCTCGGGGGTGCGTGCTGTAGCGCGGCCGGCGTCTGGATTGCCCGGCGGTGGGGAACCTTTCGCCTGGAGGAACAGTGATGGCCGGTGTGGCTGGTTTGGGAGCCGCGTTGGGGGCATTGGCCCGGTACGGCACGACGCGGTGGGTGCAGACCATTTATGGCAATCATTGGCCACTGGCGACGCTGCTGATCAACTGGCTAGGGTGCGCATTGCTGGGGCTTCTGACCGGTTGGCAGATTGCTCGGCTGTGGCTAGTTTTGCTCGGCACCGGGGCGTTGGGTGGGTTCACGACCTATTCGACCTTTAGCCATGAAGTCGTGATGCTGTTGGACCAACGCCGGTTCGTGGCCGCTGCAGGGTACTTATTCTTGAGCGTCGGCGGGGGTCTCTTGTTGGCGGCCGGTGGGCTGTGGCTAGGCTGGCAGTTGGCCTAGTCGTTAAACCAGTGGTAATTTGGCGGCAACTTCCTTATCATAGGGAGAGAAAGTTAACCATGAGAGGAGTGGCCAATTTGGCAAACCGCTTAACAATTGCGGAACAAAATCAAGAACTGCGCAGTCAGTTGTCGCCAGAAAATCAAGCGTACTGGGACGAACTGGTCGCAGCACTCAAGCAACAACCCCGTTTTGCTGATGATGGCAAGCTACAGCGCTTCTTGCGTGAACAGTTGCCGCAGGTCTTGGTGGCCCAATCCAACGGGCAAACGACGGCACAATTTTACGGGATGGACGCACAGGCGGCGGCCGTAAAACTCGGCAGTGCGCGGCAACGCCCGACGTGGTGGAGCTGGGATCTGCTGGTACCCGTGCTGATTTTTGTGCTCGGGGTCATTTTACCGGCGGCCATTCTACCAGCTGTGCCGCTGCAAGGCCTCTTGATTGCGGTCCAGTTCGGCCTATTTGTCATCGCCATGGCGTTGGGCATCTGGGTGAGCCAACACCTGGGGGCACAGGGGCAGGTCTTGAGTTGGCTGGTCATCATCGTGGCCTTGGTGGTCGCGATGCGGATGGCCGCCCAGACAGTTCCGGCCGCGGGCTTGCTCTACCTGACCCGTGGTGGCGGAAGTGTCGCTCTGATTGCCTTTGCCGTGATCGTGACCGGGCTGACCTGGTGGCATCACCAGCGCCACGCGGACTCTTGGTTTCCCGCCATCCTGGGGAGCCTGTGGATCACGACGTTACTAGCCTTGCTGGCGCGGTTCCCGTTGACCTCAGGGCTGATGGTGACGTCGGCGGGCAACTTGTTGATCGCTATCGGCACCGTGTTGGCCGACGCCAGTATTTTGATGATTGGCTGGCACATTTGGCAGATTCGTCAGGGGAAAAAATAAGCATGCTAAAAGTCTGGGAGACGGTAAAATTTCCCAGACTTTTTTCGTCAATTCAGTTAGGTCACTAAAATCCGGTTGGTTCCAAGGCGTCCGTTACGAATGACGTGGCCGGGGCCAATCCCAGATCCTGGCGCAGTTGGTTGGAGACCGCCGTGATCTCGCTTTGTGGCACGATTTGGTAATCGATGCCGTTGATGGTCGCCGGTTGGCCCTGCAGCGTGGCCGACTTGATGTGGCGGCTGGTGTGGCCGTCTTTGGTGCGCAGCCACATTAGGTCGTCAAAGGTCAGGTTGGTTTGCAGGTTGTGCGTCAGCGACTTCAAGACCGTTTGGTAGCGGACCAAAGAACTGAGGCTGGCCTCCTTGAGCACCAGGGCCTTGATGATTTGGCGTTGCCGGGCTTGCCGGCCGTAATCGCCCAGGGGGTCCTGGTCACGCATCCGCGAGTAGGCCAGGGCACTGGCGCCGTTCAAGTGAATCTTGGTGCCCTTGGTGACGTTGGCCTGTTCGTAATGGAAGGTCAGTAGCGGGTCGACCGTTACGCCGCCGACCGCGTTGATCATCTTTTCCAGGCCGCCCATGTTCAGCAACACGTAGTAGTGGATGGGCACGTTGACCAAATGCTCGACCGTCTTCAACGTGGCGCTGGCGCCGTACAGCGGGTAGGCGGCGTTGATTTTTTCATCGTCTTGTTGGCTGCCGTAAATGTCCACGAGGGTGTCGCGCGGAATGCTGGTCAGCGTGGCCGTTTGTTTCTGGGGGTCGATGGTCGCCACAATCATGGTGTCCGTGCGACCAACCTGGTGGCGCCCCAACGCCCCGGTGTCGGTACCCAGTAGGAGAATCGCAAACGGCTTGCCACTGGTGATGGTCGTATCACTGGGCCGGCCCACCGCGTGGTACGTTTGCGAAAAGGTTTGTTGTGCGGAATGCCAGGCGCGCCAGCCCCACACGCCGCCAATCAGCAGCAGGCCGCCCAGCAAAATGAAGAGTAACCGCCATCCCCGATGCCGGCGGGGGGTAAATTCCGGCCGCCGTGGTGGTAAAGGTGTATTTTGCATGATAATCCCTCCCCAATTACGTGGTCCAGTATAACCGCATTGCCGAATGACGCGGCCACAGACACCCACAAATTTAAGCATTTTGGCAAATTCTTAACTAAGTGATTTCGCCCTGTTGTGGAGGATGGCCGCCTACCGTTCGCCAAATATGGGTTGGAACGCGGTGGGCGGACCGGACCGAGCCTGAGAGGCGGTCTCGGCCTCGCTTTGAGCCGAAAATCGCGTCTCAAAGTTGCCTCATGGCCGAAACGTGCGCCAACAGGCAACTGGTTCCGCTTAACACTGCTAGGCAAATAATCCAAGACCGGGATTATCCGCCTATCACCGTTAATGCTCGCCAGTTAACCGCCTGTTGGCCCACTCTTTTTCAGCGGCTGAACCCATATTTGGCGAACTCTCGGCTACGAAGGTGCTAGCCAGGCATCATCCACTAGTCTTGATGACGATTAAGTTACCTAACTAACGCAATGTTGTTGATAAGCATTAAGCTTAGGGGTGCAGGTGTCTGTTCACGGTGTTTATTCGCACAACGGTGGGATTCACACCATCCGTGTTGAGCCGCAGAAAAATCATGACGTAAATATTGGTAGAAGCGCTATCATTTGGTGTACAGTAGAAGAGTAACGAAACCTATCAATGGAAAAAGGAGTTGGCAATTTATGGCAAAAGTTGAAAGCTTTACTTTGGATCATACGGCCGTCAAAGCACCTTACGTTCGGCTGATTACACGGGAAACGGGCACGAAAGGTGACGTCATCTCGAACTTTGATTTACGGTTAGTCCAACCGAACGAAAACGCAATTCCAACGGCTGGTTTACATACCATTGAACACTTGTTAGCGGGTTACCTGCGTGACGAAATGAGCGGCGTCATTGACTGCTCACCATTTGGTTGCCGGACCGGGTTCCACCTGATCACTTGGGGGGAACAATCCACTGAAGAAGTGGCCAAAGCCTTGAAGGCATCCTTACACCGGATTGCCTTTGATACGGAATGGAAGGATGTTCAAGGCACGGACAAGTACAGTTGCGGCAATTACCGTGACCACAGCCTGTTCTCCGCCAAGGAATGGAGCAAGGATATCTTGGACAAGGGGATTTCCAAAGATCCTTTCACCCGTGAAGTGGTTTAATCGCTTAAATGTACGTTGGTTTAAATCGTCCCTGAGAGAGTGGGCTAAAAGGCGATTAGCCGGCGAGCATTAAGGCTATGTAGAAGTGACGCGAACGAGCCTGGGAGGCTTTGTCCCAGGCTTTTTTAGCGTGCGCCAGTCCGCACAACGTTAGCCACCAGACGGTTAGCTGAGTTAGTTATCCGGGCGCGGTTACCAGTCAGCGTAGACCACGCGGGGGTGCTGAGGCGTGTAAACTGAATGGTAAGTAAGACTGTGGATCGGAAAGTCAGACATTTATTAAAGCGGGGGATGTGTTAGCAGTGAAAAAATTAAACTGGTGGCTGGTGCTTCTGGTTGCGTTGGGGCTGGGCCTGACCAACAGCACGACCGTCCAGGCGTACCACACCTATCATCAAAAGTCGGCGGCGTTAAGCGTGGGCAAGCGGCGCATGGTCAATGACAGCCACGTCCACTACGTCAAGGCGCCGCACACGTATCGCCATGCCAAGAATCGGCACGGCCGCAACACCATTGCGCGCAGTCGGGGGGCCGCGATTACCTTTAAGACCAAATACCTCCTGCCGCTACCGGGGTACCACAATCAAGCCTGGGGCAATCCGCAAAGTCTGGCGACGAACGGCCGGTACCTCTACGTGTTGTACACGCCGACCGCTTGGCACAACCGAGGCCGCATCGTGCGCTATGACATGCACAAGCTGAATAAATTGGGCCTGACGCCTCGTCAATTACAGACGGCGTACACCAGCAATGCCAAGGCCCAGTTGGCCAGCCATGCGGCGGTCAAGATTGGCAAGCCATTTGAGACCGGCCACGGCCAATCGCTGGCTTACAATTGGAAAAATCATCATCTTTATATGTGGTGTGACCGGGAAAAATCAGCCGCGACACCCGTGAACCAGTACGGGTACATCAAACAAATCAAGGCTAAGAGCCTGACGCCGCGGTATCAGATTCGATTTCGACTGAAGTACAAGGGCTTTGCGGCACCCGGCGGCCACGTGTTGACGTTTGATAAACAGGGTCGCGCCTACTTCTGGAGTCGACCGACGACGCACACAGTCTACATTTATCGCGGGCACATCTCGCGCCATCACGTGAAGTTTCACCTAACGCATCAGGTCCTGAAGCACGGTCCCGGCACGCACGTCCAAAGCATGGGCTACAATCCGCATACCAAACGGGTCTACCTGGTGGCCGACGATTCGATTGCCAGCCTGCCCGTCAGCAAGTTAGCGGGCAAAGGCCACCTGACCAAGCACAACGTGAAGTGGACCAAGTTTAGCTCTAAACGAGAATTTGAGGGCTTGACCTTCACCAAGAGCGGCCACGCCTACCTGTTGTGCAACCACAATCCGGAAGTTTTGCGCGGAAACAAGATTAGTTGGTAAGTTTAGCAAGTAGCAGAAGCCTTTTGAGACCCCCGCAGTGCCCAGTCAGTCTTATACTGGCTGAAAACATTGGGGGGTGAGGGATTATGCGAAAAATTGGTTTACTTGGGGCGATAATCCTGAGTTTGGGGATGGCGGCCGCGCCAGTGAATGCGCAGGCGGTCCCACGGATTCAGCAGTCGTCAGCGGCCTTGGCGACGCCGAAACATTTGACGTCATTGGATGACAGCCTGGTCCATTTTGTGCCGGTACCGAGCGTCTATGCCCACGCGGCCAATCCGCACGGCGTCAACACGATTGCCAGCGACCAGGGGAGCCCGGTGACGTTTACCACGAAATACCAGCTGCCGATCCCAGGCTATCAACACCAGGCCTGGGGTGACCCGCAAAGTTCGGCGGTGGTCGGCCAGTATTTGTACGTGGTCTACTGCCCGACGGCTTGGTATAACCGCGGCCGCATCGTGCGGTTCGACATGGCGGCGCTTAACAATTTACAAGCCACGCCGCAACAGGTCCAACGCGTGTACACGAATGCCGCCGCGCAGTCGCCACAGGAGATGAAGATCCGTGCCGCCATCAAGGTGGGGCCGGCCTTCACCACGGGTCACGGCCAGTCGCTGGCGTACGATTGGGCGACGGGCAAATTCTATATGTGGTGCGACCAGGAGTCGGCGCCGCGCATCAACTTGAGTCAATACGGCGTCTTACAACAGATCAGCGCCAGCTCCCTCAAGCCGGTCCACCAGATTCGCTTCCGGTTGAAGTCACAGACTCTGGTAGTTCCCGGTGGCCACGTGCTGGCCTTTGACCGCGCCGGGCACGCCTATTTCTGGACGCGGCCGGATCCGGTGAACGTTTACCTGTATCAGGGCACGATTGCCCGCAACCACGTGCACTTCCGCTTGACCAAGCAGATCTTAGAACACGGGCCGGGGACCTGCGTTCAAAGCCTGGCGTACAATCCGCACAACGACCGGCTGTATTTGGTCGCCGACGATTCCATTGCCAGCTTACCAGTCGCCAAATTGGCGGGCAACGGATCGTTAACGGCGGCGGATGTGACCTGGACTGGCTTCGCGTCGACGCGGGAATTTGAAGGGCTCACGTTTGGCAGTGATGGCCAGGCCTACCTGATGAGCAATCACAATCCGGAAATTTTAGTTGGTAACTCGTTGAATTGGTAGACCAGTGTTGATAAATTGGCGTTAAGGAAAGCTCGGACGGTGCCGTCACGGGCTTTTTTGTATACCGACAGCATGGACCAATCGTAAAAAAACGTGAAATTACCCCACCCAATTTGCCAATTTTAGTGTATGCTTAATGACATGCAGTGTCGGTAATTAAGCTGGCGGATAATCCGCCCGTTTGGTGGCAATGGCTGATGAGCGGCGACTGGGAGAAGGGCCGGCCACAAAGCGCCAATCGGTCAGCGACCGGCACCGAAAAATTTGCGGAAGGTGGGGGCCATGGAAGCGGACAAACGTGATTGGCAGGTCATTTATCAAGAATTGGCGGAATTGATTGGCGAGGAGAATACGCTGAAGATTTTCCGAGATTTTCGGGGCAGCACGGTGAGCTTTCCCATGCGCTTGATGCGGCGCGAAGCCCTGGTGAACCGGGTGAAAGATGAGTACCTGGCCGGTGCCTCGGTCCATGAGCTCAGTGCGCATTATCAGTTGGCGGAACGCACCGTTCGTAAGTATGTTCACAAGTAACGATGCAAGCAATTTAGCGTGCAATTGCGCGTGCAGGCCTAAGATGTCGCGTTGATTTCCACATGCCAGCAATTTTTGCTATCTTGGGGATAATAATCCTGTAAGCAAATGGAGGTCGTTAGGGATATGGACGTTGATACACAGGCATTACAAGGTGTTTACAAGAGGTTAAATGAGTTGTTGGGGACGGAAGAAATGCTAAAGTTTTACCAGGAATTTCGCGGTACCCAACTGAATTTACCCATGAAATTGTACGGACGTGACGGCACGGTGGCGGCAATTAAGAAAAAGTATCCCCAGATGACGGAAAAGGCGTTGGCCGACCAATACGGCTACTCGCAGCGCTGGGTCAAGCGTGTCATTAGCGAGGCGGAAAAGCAGCGCTAGGGGGCAAAGAAGGGTGACGGATGACAGGATTAAAACGATTCGGTGTCTTACTGGCATTGGTGGGCGTGCTGGCTAGCGGCCTGCCGGTGACCACGGCGCAGGCCAAGGGGACGGCACGACCCGCGGCGATTAAAAAAATTATCAAACGTGACTTGCATGCGGTCCACGGGCGCTGGTCGGTCAAGGTCACGCGGTTGGGCCAGCACCCCGTGAGCGTGACCACCGGCAATCATCGCGTGCGGGCGCAGCGGTCCGCTAGCACGATCAAGGTTTACGTGATGCTCACGATTTTTCAGCGCGCCCAGGCCCACCACTTGAAACTGACGCGCACGGTCAAGGGCAATCTTAAGCGGATGATTTATTATTCTGATAATACCGCCACTAACGCTCTGATCAGGAAGCTGGGCGGATTCAAGCGGGTCAATCAAACGGCGCAGCACTTTGGGTTCAAGCACACCCATTTGCGGCGCTACATGTTGGATACCGCGGCGTTGAACCGGGGCCACGACAACTACACGTCGGTCCATGATCTGACCCGCTTTTTGACGCGTGTCAATCGTCATCAGCTGCTGGGCAAGACCTATGACCGAAAAATGCTGACCCTATTGCGTCATTGTCGCAATCACAGCAAGCTGCCCAAACTGGTAACGCACGCCACGGTCTTCAATAAGACGGGTGAATTTCCAGCCAAGGGCGTCCAAAACGATGCGGCGTTGTTCAGGACCAAACAGGGGACCTACACGATCGTCGTCATGGCCCAGCAAGGCCGGCAGTACCAGCAATATCAAGCCATGAACCACCTCGGCCGGGATGTTGTCCGGTATTTAAATCAACATCATTGATGGAAAAGTCGCGGCGTTGGCCCGGCTTTTTTATTATGGAATTGATTTTCAAAATAAACATTTTAGTATAACGAAATTTGTATGTAAATGTTGTGTAAAGCCTCTATACGACGGCAATTTTATCCGGTAGTATTGGAGTTAATCATTAGCAAGTGAAACCGGCAATTGCCGGAAATGGCGAGGTGGACTGATTGCCCGTCATGCTAAGAACCTGGGGAGGAATTCTGATGGACGCAACGAGCTATCCTTATTTTCGTAAAAAGTTGAAGCACTACATGAAGACCGTGAGCAACAACCAAGAGCCCTTAATGATCACCCGTAAGAACAAGCGTAACGTGGTGTTGATCTCGGTGGAAGAATACAGCACGCTTCTAGAGAATCAGTTTATTTTAAGTCACCTGGAGAGTCGTGCCTGGCTACAGAGCCCGGATCACGTGGCGCCTACGCCCGAAGTGGTCGCCGAAGCCATGGCGGAATCTGCCACGGCTGAGGTCGAGGAACCGTAAGCTGGGAAGGGCCTGGGACAAAACTTTCCAGCCCCGTCGCCTTCACCTTGACATAGCTGAAACGTGCGCCAAAAGGCAGCCGGTTCCATTTAAAACTGATAACCAAACAATCCAAGACCAGGATTATTCGGTTATCAGCCTTAATGTTCGCCGGCTAATCGCCTTTCCCACTCTCTTTTTTAGACAGGTCATCGCTGCGAAATGGGGGATGAACGTGACTAGCAGAATCGTGTATTTAGAACAGAAGGCGTCGAGCAACGCGCCCGCCCAGACGCACAACCTGTTTCTGGTCGGTTACGCGATTTTTCAGGTCGAACAGGGAACCACGCTGCGACCGGCGTTAAACAGCTGGGGCAAGGTCCAACGCATCATCGTCGATCACAAGGACCGGTTTCGAATCACATTTAATTCCGGCCGCATCTTCGTGTTGAGTGCCAAGAAGGTCCTGACATATGAGACCGACCGTGACGAGTTGACCTTAGCGGAACGGCTGCAAGATCACGGACTGAAGCTACCGGAGACTACCCCGACGCCGAATGAACAAGCGCCCGAGCAATTAAAAGAAGTGTGGCCCACGGTGCGTCGCTTGACCAGTATCCCCCAAAGCTACGTGGTCATCGACTGTGAGTTTGGGGTCTTGTTTAAGACGCAGCGAACCGGCGACGATATCGCCATGACCCGCACGACGGTGGCCGGTGAAAAGGCGGGTGTGTTCCAGTTGGCAGCGTTGGGGTATCAAGACGCTCGGCCACTGGATATCTTTTTCAACCGGTACCTGGACAATCCCAACTTTTCGGCGGAGATGAAACTACGGGGCCTGAAGGAAACAGGGCTGACCCTGGAAGCATTCGAGCATCAGGCCCAACCGTTGCGGGTCATTCGCGCCTTTATTCACCAGGTGTTGGCCCGCCGCTTACCACTGGTCTTTTGGGATCAGGGCAATGACTTACGGCTACTGAAAAATACCGTGTCTGTTTATTACGATCAGCTGACCACGGAAGAACGGACCATCCTGCAGGCGCCGCTGGCCGTTTTCGATGGCAGTCTGTACACCAACGAGGTGATCAATCGTAGCAATCACCAGCATGCTAGTCGGCACTATCTGCCGCTCAATGGGGTGGCTGGATTACTCAACATCGTTAATCCGCACCAACACAATGCGTTGTGGGACGCGCAAACGACCCATTACGTGGTGAACGCCTTGGCGCGGTTCAAACACACGGCACCTTTGATTCTCAGTGCGCCGCAACCCCAAGCCCCGTTGCTGTTGCCGGCGCCGCAAGTGTCGCCGGCGGGACCAGCTCCGTCCCCCCGTCTGACCCAGTTGCAGAAACTCCGTGCCACCGGTCTGACGTACCGCCAGATTGCCCAGCAACTGGGGATGAGTCCCAGTACGGTTTGGCGGGCACTGAAGCGGCAACAGGATCGTTAGCCTTGATAATTAAATTTATAAGGCGTCTACCGGCCCCCCGCTGGGGAAACTCGTATAATAAGAGGTAACCAATCGGGTAGGGGGTAAACGTAAATGACGGGAAAACGACAACCGTTGCGGGGATTGTGGCGGCTTAACCAACGAATTGAACAGTGGCGGGCTATGCGGGCCATCAAGGAAGCCTTTCGCGTCGCGTATCCATTTATTTTGGTGATGACCTTGATCGATGTCATCGGCCAAAGTCTGTTGACCAATAACGGGTTCTTCTTTCAGATCTATCACGTGGGGAGCTGGCTACCGGGGCTCGACCTGTGGCGCCAGTTGTTTCAGGTGATCAGTCTGGTGATCAACGGTATCGTGGCGGTGATGGTGGCCTTTACCACGGGACACTACCTGGCGCGGACCTACCGGGGAGATGCTCTGGCCGTGGGCGTCATGAGCGCTCTGGCCTTTTTAACGCTAAATGTGAATTACGAGGCGTTGAATACACCGACACGGGGCAATGGTGATGCCATCCCCCAGTTCATGGAGAACAACCTGGGTCCCCAAGGCATCTTTCTGGCCGTGGTCGTGGGCCTGGTGGTCGGCTGGTTTGGCTGTCATTTGATGGGCTGGCTGGGCAAGTGGGCCTTGAAGCACCCACAATGGGGTCAGCTGTCCTGGACCAGCCGCGTCGCCTGGCCGTTGCTGATCGTCTTGGCCATCACGACCGGCCTGGGCTATGGTCTGAGTTGGTTGAATGACGGTGGTCTGAACGGTTTGGTCTACCAAGGCTTAAACGCAATGGTCACCAACCCGGGACACCAAGGGGTCATGATTCTGGCCGTGACGGCGATCAACAACGGCCTGTGGTGGCTGGGGCTGATTGGGCCCGTCTCACTGGCCGGCAATAGCTCGGTCACGTCGCTTCAGAACCTGGCCTACGCGGTTCAGCACGGGTCAGGCTGGCACGCACCGAATCCGGTCACGCTACACACGCTGGGGGACGCCTACGCCAACTTCGGTGGGGCCGGCATGACGTTGGCGCTATTGTTGGCGATTTGGCTGGGCTCCAAGCAGGCCAGCTATCGGCGGGTGGCCAACCAGACCTTCTTGCCGAATCTGGTCAATTTAAACGAGCCCACGCTCCTGGGATTGCCGTTGCTCTTTAACCCGATTTTACTGATTCCCTTCATCGTGGCACCGGCCGTCAACATCATCGTGGCGTGGTGTGCCATCACCTGGAAATTGGTGCCGCCCATTGTCTACCCGGTTCCACGTACGACGCCCGGTCCCTTGATCGCCTACCTGGGGACCGGTGGCGACTGGCGCGCACTGTTATTGAGCCTAATCTGCCTGGCGTTGTCTGTAGCCATTTATCTGCCCTTCGTACGACTGAGCAATCTGGCGGGAGGTGAAGACCATGCGGCGTAATTGGTGGCGTTGGGGATTAGGGGTGCTGGTCGTGCTGGCCATTTTCTTCCCCAGCACGGCGTGGATGCATCAACGGATCACTCAATACAAAACAAATTATAAAACACCATTGAATCCGACCATCATGGTCCCGGGCTCCAGTGCTAGTCAGAACCGCTTTGACAGTCTGATTACGCAACTGCGCCAGGAGACTAAGGTGGCCCACAGTGTCTTGAAGGTCAAGGTCGCTGAAAATGGCCAGTTGTCGTACACCGGGTCCATTCGCCGGGGCGACAATCAGCCCTTCATCGTCATCGCCTTTGAGAATAATCACGACGGCTATGCCAATATCAATAAGCAGGCTCGGTGGTTGAACGTGGCCTTCAAAGATCTGGTCAAGACCTATCACTTCAATCATTTCTCGGCGATGGGGCACTCCAACGGCGGCTTGATCTTAAGCTTGTTCTTAGAGAAATACTTTGCGCAAACCAAGCACGTGGCCATCGACCGGTTGATGACGATTGCGACGCCATACAACATGGAATCGAATAGTACCACGGAACAAACGGCGATGCTCAAAGAACTGATTGCCGGTCGAAAGCAACTTCCCAAGCAGCTGACGGTGTACTCGGTGGCCGGTACCGAGAACTATTCCAGTGACGGGACCGTCCCCGCCAACAGTGTCAATCAGGGGAAGTACGTCTTTCAAAATCAGGTAGCCCACTACACGCAAATTACGGTGACCGGCGACAACACGACGCACTCGGATCTGCCGCAAAACAAGCAGATTGTCCTGTTGATCCGGCAATATCTTCTGCACGAAAATCTCCCGGCCAAGGACCGCGCTCAGAATCAGGCCGATACCAAGCGGCGTTCCGTCACCGACGAGACTGGCCTGCCTTAACCGTTCTGGTATAATAAGAAAAAACGGTGGGAGTGGGGTTACGTGAATTTTCGACAATTGGAGTACTTTTTAGCGGTGGCCAACGCCGGCCAGATTACGGCGGCCGCCCAGCAACTGCACATGGCCCAGCCCCCCTTGAGTTATCAGCTCAAGCAACTAGAGGCGGATTTGGGCGTGACTTTGTTGAATCGGTCGGCTACGGGAACGACCCTGACGCCAGCTGGTCAGTTGTTGCGCGACTACGCGCAGCAGTTATTGGATCTACGCGAACGGGCCGACAGTCAGGTCCGTTCGTTAGGCCAAGGCTTGGCTGGTGTGTTATCGGTGGGGGTCATCTCTTCTTCCATCGGGGCCACGCCCAACGCGAAGTTGCGGACCTTGACGCGCCACTACCCAAAGGTCCAGATTCGGCTGTTCGAAGACAACACCTATGGGTTGATCGACCGGTTGTCCAAGCGCCTGATCGACGTGGCCATCGTGCGGACGCCCTTTACCGCACCGGGGTTGGCCAGTAAGGAACTGGCGACGGAATCCATGGTCGCGGTGGTTCCCAAGAAATACGACCACTTTCCGGCGGCCACGCTGAAGGTCGAGGACTTGGCCAGCGTGCCCCTGATTATTTATCGGCGCTTCGAGCACCTGTTTCAAACGACCTTTGCGGCCAAGCAGATGGCGCCCTTTATCGCCTGCACCTGTGACGATGCCCGGACCGCCGTGCAGTGGGCGGAGTCGCGGATGGGGGTGGCGGTCGTGCCCCAATCAGTGGCCGAACAGACCAGCGGGGCGCAAACGGCGGTGCGGTTGATTCGTTACCAGCCGTGGCGCACGACATTGAAACTGGTGTGGCCGGAACAAATCACGCCCAGCCCACTGTTACAGCGCTTCATTGATAGTTATTAAATATATGCTAAATACAAAATAAGCCGCCTAGCCATATTTATTTGATATGGTTAGGCGGCTTTGTGGTGAAACCGGTTCACCGCTTGGGGCTGAGTCATTTATCTGCGGTTGACTTACGGCCACTGCGGCGGCCTAGTGAAACAATTATTTGAATGCTATTACACAAGCGAAGGCTGGTAATTGAACTAACGCTTAAATTATCACAATTAACCAAGTGAATGATGTAACAATCATTTTGACAATTACCGACTGACAAACTTGCCGCCAGCCCAGCAAAGGTTGATAATCAGTTAAGTAATTTGGATTGTATAGGAGGACAGCAAACTTATGATTCATACAGCTATTATTATGTTGGCCGTGGGGATCTTCGCCGGAATCGCCGGTGCCATTTTGGGCATTGGTGGGGGGATGATCATCACGCCAATTCTAACCCTGGGGATGGGATTAGATATTAAATACGCCATTGGGGCCAGCATCATTGCCGTGATTGCGACCAGTTCCGGGTCAACGATCGCTTATTTGCGCGACAACGTGTTGAACTTACGGGTCGCCATGTTTTTGGAAATTGCGACGACTATCGGCGCCATTGTGGGGGCTTTGTTGACCGGGGTGCTTGACCCCAAGTACCTGTACCTACTGTTCGGGTGCCTCTTGGTTTTCTCCGGGTGGAACATGTACCGTAAGTTGCGGCGTGGTCAGGAAGTCTTACAACGGGTCGAACCCGATAAGATTGCGGCCAAGCTCAAGCTAAACGGGACTTACTTCGACAAGGCCGAGATGAAAGATGTCGACTACCAAGTGGAAAATGTGCCCGCCGGTTTTTCCGTGATGTTTGGCGCCGGGGTGGCCAGTGGCTTGTTGGGCATCGGTTCCGGGGCCTTCAAGGTCATGGCGCTCGACACCTTCATGAAGATGCCGTTGAAGCCATCCAGCTCGACGTCCAATTTGATGATGGGAGTTACCGCCGCCGCTAGTGCTACGGTGTACTTCTTCAATGGCGCCATCTTACCCGGCATCGCGGTGCCAATGGCCTTGGGCATCCTGGTGGGGGCCGTGATTGGTTCACGGATCATGCAGGTCCTGCCAGCACGGTGGATTCGCATCGCCTTCATTCCCATCATCTTGTACATTGGGTTTGAAATGTTATTTAAAGGATTGGGGGTTCACTTCTAATGGCAGAAAAACCAACAACGGCTAGGGAAATGGCTCAAGTCGAAACGATCATCGGCCGTATCTTACAGGTCGGGGTCATCTTCTCGGCCATCGTGATGTTGATTGGCCTGGCGCTCTTCTTGATCACGGGCTATTCGGGCTACGCGGGGGATTTCGTCCCACGGCAAATGGGGATGATTCTTGCCGGCACTTGGCAACTGAAGCCCTATGCCATCATGATGCTCGGCGTGTACTGCTTGATTTTGACGCCGGTCTTACGGGTGGTCGTGTCGATCTACGCGTTTTATAAGGAAAAGGATCATTTGTACGTGGCCATCACCACGTTAGTCTTGATTATTTTACTGGTTGCATTAGTGATTGGGGTCAAGGGTTAAACCACAGAATAGAAGCGGAGTCGCGGCGATGGTCGCGGCTTTTTTTGGTCCGTCAAAAGGGCGTAGGTATGCTAAACTATTAGATAACGATATCATGAGAGAGGCGACGAACGTGGGGACACGGAAAACGGAACAGTGGCGGCGAAATTTAGCGGTCCTCTGGCTGGGGACTTTTATTGCGGGGATGGGCTTCAGTGAAATCATGCCCTTCATCTCACTTTATGTGGACGACCTGGGGCACTTCACCCGCGGGCAATTGACGATGTACAGTGGGGTGACCTACGCGGCAACGTTTCTGGTGATTGCGGTGGTCTCCCCGTTGTGGGGCAAGCTCGCGGATCGTAAAGGCCGTAAATTGATGCTGTTGCGTTCCTCGCTGGGCATGGCCGTTGTCATTGGGATGATGGGCTTTGTCACCAACGTGTGGCAGCTGATTGGTTTGCGGTTCTTGCAGGGCTTTTTTGCGGGCTACATCCCCAACGCCAGCGCCCTGATTGCGGCGGAAACGCCCAAGGCCAAGAGTGGCAACGCGCTAGGAATTCTGACCACGGGTTACGTCAGTGGCAACCTGATTGGCCCGGTGTTGGGCGGAATCTTGGCCCAGGTCTTTTCGATTCGCTGGACGTTTATTTTGACCGGGATCTTCTTGATCATCGTCTTCTTCCTGAGCGCCACGCTGGTGCACGAGCATTTCACCCCCGTCAGCAAGGCGGCCCAGGCCCAAGCCGGGTTTTGGCTGAAACAGGTCAAGAATCCCACGCTGATCGTGGTTCTGCTGGTCTCGACCATGTTCATTCAGATGGGCAACAATTCCATTACGCCTATCATCAGTCTGTACGTGCGTGAGCTGATGCACCACACTGGGCCAATCACCCTGGTGGCCGGCATCATTGCGGCATTGCCCGGGATCTCCACGTTGATGGCAGCGCCCAAATTGGGTGAGTACGGCGACCGTCACGGGACCCAGCGCGTGCTGATCTTCGGCTACATTTTTGCCGTGTTGATGTACTTTCCGCAAGGGTTTGTCACCAGCGTTTGGCTGCTGGGGCTTCTGCGGTTCATGATCGGCATTTCGGATGGCGCGCTCTTTCCGGCCGTGCAAACGATGCTGACCAAGAATGCGCCACAGTCGCTGACCGGGACCGTCTTCAGTTGGAACCAGTCCTTCCAGGCGCTGGGCAGTATGCTGGGCGCGATGCTCGGTGGGGTCGTGGCCAACTGGTTTGACTACAGCGGTGTCTTCACCTTCACAGCCATCACCTTGTTATTAAACTTTTTATTGTTATGGTGGCTAGCCCCAGAAATCAGACATTGGCGGGGATCATCCGCCACAAGGAGTAATGCAAATGACTGAGCAAAATTTACCCGTGAAATTTCCCAACGATCCCACGTCCCTCAAGGCGCTGGATAATTTCCGCACGTTGATGTTGAATTACCGCAGTGCCGTGCAGGTCGTTGAGACCAAGATCCATTACCTGGACCAGGAATACCAAATTCAACACGGCCACACGCTGGTCGATAGCCTGCAGTCGCGAATCAAGTCGCCTGAAAGTATCTTGGAAAAGGCGCAACGCAAGCACTTGGATTTTAATTTTGAATCACTGCCCGAACAGATGCACGACATCGCGGGTATCCGCATCATCGTGCGTTTTGAAGACGACATCTTGGCCATGGAACGGCGGCTGGAAAAGCAGCCGGACATCAAGGTGTTAAAACGTAAGGACTACGTGGCCAAGCCGAAACCCAACGGCTATCGCAGCCTGCATTTAATCTTGGCGGTACCGGTCTACCTGTCGGCTGGGGTGCAGGCGGTCACGGTCGAGGTCCAGATCCGCACGATTGCGATGAACTTCTGGGCCTCTTTGGAGCATGAATTAAGTTATAAAAAGAACGTCCGGCACCAAGACGAGCTGCGTCGCGAACTAATTGCCAAGGCCGAACTGGTCCACCAGCTGGATCAGGATATGAACGGCATCAAGAATCAGATTCGCGCCGAGGAGAATCAGTAGGGCCGTTTGTAATGAAAGCTTGCAAACAAATTCACAAATAACGCTGACACCCCGCAACCAGTGATACGATAAACACTGGAGGGAGTGGCGTATGATGTTTAGACAAAAAATGATTACCACGTTGGCCGTCGCGGCGGTCAGCCTAGGCGTGGGCACGTTGATGGCCCAACCGCAACCCGCGGTCGCCAAGGAAATAACGACGCAGATTCCGCAGGCCTATCGCGGCCATTGGCGGTTGGCCCACTGTAATTGGAACCTAAAAAAAGGCACGCAACTCACGATTACTGCCACCGCGTTCAAGAGTCGCTTCGGCACGTATCAAGGTGACCAGCTGGGCGTGGATGTCGCGGCCCACGCCGTTGGCATTTACCAGGCGGCCAACGGGATGCAGGTCAGTCCCGAAAACATCCTGCAGCGCACGCATTACAACCATCACGTCGCATTGAAGTGGACGTACAATACCGGGACGGCATATTACATTAAATAACTGAAGGTTGAAAGTAAAATTAACGCGCTGATTGCCACAACGACGGTGTTCCAACACCTAAAATTGATGAAACCAGGCGCCTGCGTCAGCCAGGGTTCCGCCTGCTCTGGGGAACGGCTCCAGCCTGAGGAGCGGTCTTCCGCCTCGCTTGAAAGCCTGACAAAACCCGCCAGTCTCTCAAGTCGTCCCGCGCTGTAGGCTGAGAAAGAACCTCAGCCAACACCGCCGACACAGCTGGCTCCACCCTGGCTGCCTCCGGCAAGGTGGAGGTTATCAGTGACATTGTGATAACCAAAGACTAGTCTTCAATGCAGCTGCTATCTGGGGTTAAGGCAACTGTTACTAACACGCACTACCGTAGCCGAGAGTTCGCCAAATATGGGTTCAGCCGCTTGAAGAGAGTGTGACAACAGGCGGTTAACTGGCGAGCATTAACGGTGCTAGGCGGATAATCCCGGTCTTGGATTATTTGCCTAGCGGTGTTAAGCGGAACCAGTTGCCTGTTGGCGCACGTTTCGGCTATGTGACGGATATAGACGCGATTTTCGGCTCAAAGCGAGGCGTCGAGACCGTCCTTTGGCTCGACCCGTCCGCCCCAGCGTTCCAACCCATATTTGGCGAACGGTAGGCGACCAGTTCGTATTGTGTGGCTGTAAACGACTATTTTTGACGCTATAAGTCGCATGCTAGCAGTAGCTCCAGCTAATTTCTGTCTTTCAACCTTCAGTGAAATAAAAGGAGCGTCGTAAAGCCAGTGGGGTTTTACGGCGCTTTTTTTAGAGCCGGCCAATGTTAACGGTAAGGCGGCCAGTCCCCGCCACGACGCGTTTTGGCCAAATAAAAAAAGCCTCAGCGTTAGCCAAGGCTCGGTTATCGATCATGCTCAACGTGAATTATTTTTCACTGGAAGCTTGGTCGTCACGGCTAAGTAGCGTGATCCCGTTGACCGCGATCACAGCGACAACTGCCATCGAGACCCCAATTTTCAGGGGTTCCCAAGTCATTTGTTCCAACGTACCACCGATGTAACCCATAACTTCGCCGAAGATAACGGACCAAAAGATCACGACTAAATTAGATTCAAGCCACTTCACACGTGTCACCTCACAATCGTTATTAGTTTACCACGATTCATGACTGAGCGGGTAATTAAGTTTTAGCTGGCGTTGAAATTTCTGCGGCAAATGCGTCTGAGTTGCGGGGGGACGGGAATTCAAGTATACTGTGAATAACTGAAAAAATAGATGGTTGAAGCGGCTGCTTTCAAGAACGATGTCTTCCTTGGGTTGGGAGGACCGTTTTGGCGGGCGCTTTTTTCGTGCAAAAGGGAGGCAACTTGTGGAATTACTAAAAGATTTAACGTTGATTTTATTGGCCACCACGATCGTTGGTCACTACTGTACCCGCATCGGGATTCCCGCGGTGATTGGGCAACTGTTAGTGGGGGTTCTGGTGGGCCCGGCACTGTTGGGGTGGGTCACGCTGACGCACTCGCTAGAGAGCTTCGCGGAAATTGGCGTCATTATTTTGATGTTTATCGCTGGGCTGGAAAGTGACCTGCAATTATTGAAACGCTACCTGAAACCCAGCGTGCTGGTCGCCTTGATGGGGGTCTTGATCCCCGTGATTGGGACCTACGCCGTGGGGCTGTTTTACCACCTGGGCACCACGGAAAGTTTGTTCATTAGCGTTATTTTCGCTGCCACGTCCGTGTCCATTTCCGTTGAAGTCTTGAAGGAAATGAACGCGCTGAACAGCCAAGAGGGAACGACCATCTTGGGCGCCGCCGTGGTCGACGACGTGTTGGCCGTGGTCATCTTGAGCGTACTGGTCAGCACGACCGGAACGGCGGTGGGCGACAGTGCCGCGCAGTCGTCGAGCCTACTGTTGACGACGATTGAACAGGTCATTTATTTTGCCGCAATTTACTTCGTGGTCCGTTGGCTGGCGCCGTACATGGCTAAGATTGGCGAACGTCTACTGATTCCGATGGGGCCGACTTTGATGGCCATCATCCTGTGTTTTGGCATGGCCTACGTGGCCGAATTGGTGGGCTTGAGCGACGTGGTCGGTGCCTTCTTTGCCGGCATCGCGATTTCGCAAACGACTGCCCGTTCGACCGTCGACCGGCACATTGAACCGGTGGGCTACGCGCTGTTTATTCCGGTCTTCTTCGTCAGCATCGGTCTGAACATGGACTTCAACGGCTTGGGCAAGCAGCTGGGCTTCATCGTCGTCTTGACGATTGTGGCCGTCTTGACCAAGCTAGTCGGTGCCGGCAGTGGGGCCAAACTGGCGGGCTTTAGCTGGGGCAGTTCCACCGCCGTGGGTGCGGGGATGGTCTCCCGGGGTGAAATGGCTTTGATCATCGCCCAGATTGGGTACCAAGCCAAATTGATGTCACCGGTGCGCTACTCCGCCATCGTGGCCGCCATCATCGTGGCTACCTTGTTGGCCCCGTTCCTGTTGCGCTGGACCATGGACCGCGTGCACCGGCACGACCGCGACCGTTCGAAAGTTCGCCCAGCAGAGTAATGGGCAATGCGCAACGTGTTGGCCGTATGACTCACGGGTCCGTGGTTGTGCTGGTTGTGCTGGTTGTGCCGTTAGCCGAACGCCTTGTCACGTAAAGACTTTTGGCTAACGGCGCTACCAAGCCGTGAAGAGGTATTTCATTTTAAAATGTAAACAAACGACATCGGCCAGCGCTGATGTCGTTTGTTTTAGTTCAGCGGGTGGCTAAAATTGCCTACCAACAGGGGGTGAAAGTGTGCTACACTGCAATTGTAAATGCTTTCACTACAGATAGGAGTGCCCGTCATGTTGCAGACCGTTTTGACCGCCATTATGCTCTACGTTGCGACCGCCGTTGATTTACTGGTGATCCTGTTGATTTACTTCGCCCGGGTGACCGACAAGCGACAGGTGCGCGACATTTATTTGGGGCAGTATTTGGGCTCGGTCACGCTGATCGTGGTGAGTCTGTTCTTTGCCTTCGTCCTGCATTACGTGCCGGAAAAATGGCTGCTGGGACTCCTCGGACTGATTCCGATTTACTTCGGGATCCGGGTCTGGTTCGTGGCGGACACCGGCGAGGAGCGGGCGGAGTCGCGATTGAAGAATAAGGGTCTGAGCCAATTGACGGCCACCGTGGCCATCGTGACGATCGGCAGCTGCGGGGCGGACAACCTCGGCCTGTTCGTCCCGTACTTCGTGACGCTGGACCGCGGTCAGCTGGTGGCCACCTTGATCACCTTTCTGGTTATGATTTACCTGCTGGTCTTCACGGCACAAAAAATTTCGGGTCTGCCTCACATCGGTGCGTTCATCGAACGCTACAACCGCTGGGTGATTTCGGCCATCTACCTGGGGCTAGGGGCCTTCATCATCGTGGACAACGGCACGATTCCCCAATTATTGAAATTCTTGTAAAACAAAAGCCACTACCTAGTGCCAATGCATGGCGCTGGGTAGTGGCTTATTTATTTGACATGGATGAGACCAGTGCCTGCGGCTGCCATGACGTAGTTCGTACTGGCCGCCTACCGCTCGCCCAATATGAGGTTGGAACGCGGTGGGCGGACCGACCGAGCCACAATGCGGTCTCGGTCTCGCTTTGAGCCGCAGCCCACGTCTCAAAGACGCCAGTTCCCTAGGTGGCCAGGATCGTGCCGCCAAGAGAACTCCCACGGCTGAACTCATATTGGGCGAGCTCTCGGCTACGTTAGCGGTCATTGGCTGCCGACCACCGAGTGGGCTAGCAATAAGCGCACGTGTCTGGCCACGACCATCGCCGCCGGAGGAGGTCAGGGGTGGAGCCAGCTGTGTCGACGGTGTTGGCTGAGGTCTTATCTCAGCCTACAGCGTGGGGCGACTTGGGAGACTGGCGGTTTTGTGTCAGGCTTTCAAGCGAGCCGGAAGACCGCTCCTCAGGCTGGAGGCGTCCCCCATAGCAGGCGGAACCCCTGGCAGCCGTAGGCAATGATTTACGCTACTTTGCACCCTCATGGTGCTTGAGCGGCCGGTGCCATTCTGCGGCGAACCACAAGAAGACGAAGAGTCCCAGGCTGACGGCGCTGATGATGGCGCCCAACTTGAGCCCTGGCGTCGTGTAGGTCAGCGTGACGTGGTTCTTGCCGACGTGCAGCGGCACGCCAATCATGCCCTTGTAGTTTTGCCGTACGGGGATCAGCGACTGGGCGTGCATGGCCGATTGAATCTTGACCGGCCGACCGTTGACCTTGGCCGTCCACCCCGGTGTGTCCGGAATGGCCAGGTACAGCAGCGACCGTTGCGGCGTCCCCGTGACGTCGCCGGACAGCCAGGTGACGCCACTCTTGGCACGTAGCTTGAAGCGTTGTTGCTTCAGGCTGGTGACCAATTTTTCGTAGCGCTGCTGGTTGAGCGTGGCAAATTGGTTGCCGTATCCCTGCAGCGGTCCCTGGGTGACGTAGCTAATTTTCAAGACTTCGCCGCGCGTGTGGTGACCGAGGCTGATCAGGTAGCGGTAGCCGTCGGCGTTGATTGCCGGTTTCATGGACTTGCCGTTGACCTTTAGGCTGGAGTAAACGATGGAATTGGTTGGCGAATAGCCGTGCAGCAACCCCGTCGCGGTGACGCGCACCGTAAAGGTTTGGATGAAACGCTGACCAGGCAGTTCCGTGGTGCGGGAAACGCGCTTGAGGTCACTGACGGCGGCCCGGTGCGTTTTCACCCGCAAGACTTTCACGGGGGACAGAGTGTTGGGTTGGGCCCCGAGTGCCCGTAACACCCACTCCTGGTTGACCATGGCGCTTTGGTCGTCGAGTTGCAGGTGAGCCAATTCGGCGGGAACGGCAAAGCCAATGCCGGCGTAAGCGTTCAGCCGGTTGACTGTCGTGCCGTGCAGGCGGTATTTGACGCCCATCAAGGTGTCCGTCAAATGCGTGTACCCCTGAGGGCTGATCCGGCGCACGTTGGGACTGAAGTAGCCGAGGTCGTGTTGGAAGACCCGGGCCTGTTCGACTAGCGTGGAACTGTAGGAGCTGATACCCGGATACCGGTACATCAGCGGATCATTGTAGTGGTTGTAGGCACCGTCGTAGGCCTTGCCGATTTCATCGTGGGTAAAGTCGATGCGGTGCAGATTTGGTTTGGCCTTGGCCGCCGAGACCTTGGCCAACGTTTGTGAATCCTGCCGGAAGTACTTTTCAAATTTGGGTTGCGAGCCAAATTCCATGCCTTGCGTCGCCCACAAAAAGTTGCCGCCCAGCTCCAGGCATAGCAGTGTGCCCAGCAAGCCAATGCGCACGGGCCGCCATTCGCTGATGAACAACAGCATCGTGTTGAGCAACAACAGTCCCAGTGCCGGCCACACCAGGTGAAAGGCCGGCTGGCTCAGGACGTACAGGTCGTGGTTGTAGTTGGGTAGCAGGTGATCCCAAACGACCGGGATGACTTGCGCGCTCAAGAAGCCGATGACCAGCAGGCCGACGCCCCAGACCAACGCGAGGACCTTTTGCGGGTCGTTCATCGATTGGGCGGGGTGCGTTTGCCAGGCGCGGTAGGCCGTGACCAGGGCTAGGAACGTGAAGAAGTAGACGTTGCGGTACGGAAAGCCGGCCGGTTGCTGGAACATGTGCCAGGCGGTATTTAAAATCGTGACGAACAGGCCTAACCCCATGACGATCAGTAGCCACATGGTGCGGTTCTTCTCGACGGCTTTGACCTGCGGCGACACGAAGAACACGATGAGTAGCAGAAACATCAGCGTGCCCATGAACAGCGACGGCGCGTGGTACAGGTGAGACAGGTAGCTACTGGTTCCCGGCGCAAATTGGGCCAAGACTTCGGGGCCAAACATCGGCGTGGGTAGGTAGTTGTTTAAGAAGAAATTGCTCTTGCCCGTCAGTAGCATCCCCTGTGCCGTCGGGATCAAGACGACCATCGACATGCCCCCGGCTAGCAGCGAGCCGACCGTAAATTGGCGAATCGCCGGCCAGTGCATGTGCCAGACGTCCTTGAACGGTGTGGGCGTCGGTTGATGTTCAATGATCAAATAGATGAAGTACATGACGGAAAACAGGCAGGTCATATAACCCATATAATAATTACAAATAATCGTGGCGGTCAGACTGATGGTGTACAGGCCGTAGTGGTGTAGGCTGACGATGCGGTGTAGCCCCAATGCCACCAGCGGCAGCCAGATCAGCGAATCCAGCCACATCATGTCGTAAAAGTACATGCTGACAAAGCCACACAGGCTAAAGGCCGTCGTGAACAGCAGCATGGACCAGCCGCTGCGCAAGAAGGTGTGCCGAATGAAGAAGGCCATGGTCAGCCCAATTGTGCTGATTTTAAGGATGATGATCCAGGTGACCGCAATCGGCAGCTTGGTCGCCGAAAAGGCAAAGACCAACAGGTTAAACGGGCTGATGATGTAGTAGGTCAGCAGGGGGATGATCCCGCTACCGGACCCCAGTGAAAATGAAAATAAATGAAACTGACCGTGTAACAGTGTCGCCCGTAAATTTTCCAAAATGGGCACGTACTGCGTCCCCATATCGCTCAATAATAGGTTCCGTGGGCCAAACGGTGTCACCTTAAGTCGCCAAAAGATTAGACACAGAATGACGAATGGAATCAAGAATGCTCCCCCATACACCCACCGGCTAACGCGCAGTGCCGCTAAGGTGTGCCGTTGTTGCTTCATGAATACCCCTCCGTTTAATGAATCGTGCATAAATCGTAGTTTGTGTTGCTGGGGTGGCCTAACCGATTGCCACAGCTAAATCAGTGCCGGGTGGATCAGCTGGCGCCCCTCATCGTTAATAGGGACAACGAACGCGCAACAAACGTCTGTCCTTATAGAATACCATAGCAAGTTGCCTTGACAAAAGTCTACCGCAAATTGCTGATAGTTCCGTGAGGGAGGCGTTAAACTTCGCAAAAACTTAGCGATTGGTAAGGCCAATAACTTAAGGTTCTGTTATTGTTAATGGTGTAGGGTATAATTTTACTTGGGTCAATCGTTGCGGGGTGGTAAACTTTAGCCAGCACACTGACGGTATGGTTGGGGCTGGCCGCCTTACCGTTCACTAGATAGGCGTTGGAACGCTGAGGGCGCCGGCCCGAGCCAAAAAGGCGGTCTCGGACCTCAAGTTGGAGCCGGTAACCCACGTCTCCAACTTGTCAGTTCCTTAAGCGCCAAGAAGCGTGCCGCTAAGGGAACTCCCACAGCTGAACGCCTATCTAGCGAACTCTCGGCTATGGGACGCGTTGCCAGCAGATGCAAGTCAAGCCGTTTGGACCAATTACCGCAGTCGCTTTCAGTACGTTTGACGCTAGTATGGGTTTCAGTGGACTGACTACCCGTACCGACTACCGGAATACGTTGCGACGCAGTGTTGTCTAAGCCCACTATCCTTGCCGGAGGCTGCCAGGGGTGGCCCCAGCGAACTGGAAGCCCGTTTCCCCATAGCAGGCTCCACCCCTACCTGGCTCCGGCAAGATGGGTGCGTTCAAGCCACGATGCGTTGGCTGCGTAGCGTGTCACCGTTAGTCGCTTGATGTGATGCTGCCAGGATGCATGATTGGCAAGCGTTACTGTAACTAGTGTTCTAGAAAACCTCAGCTTTCAGTGAATGCTATCCCTGCGAACTTGCTTCATGGTTGTACCCCAAGGAACTGTTGTGTGAAGTCGCTCCTGTTTCTGGTACACATTGCTGGCAACCACCACCGTAGCCGTGAGCCCGCCAAATATGGGCTCAGCCGTGGGAGTTCTCTTAGCGACATGATTCTGGTCGCTTAGGGAACTGGCGTCTTTGAGACAGGGGCTTCGGCTCAAAGCGAGGTCGAGACCGCTCTTTGGCTCGACCGGTCCGCCCACCGCGTTCCAGCCCATATTTGGCGGGCGGTAAGGCGGACGATTTAGACAGTGTCATAAATAACGAATGAACATTAAAGAAGAAATTTCAAGGAGGAATGCCCGTTGCCTAGTACTGCGAAGGTGTTAGTTGTTGAAGATGAAAAAGAATTGTCCGCGGATATTGTGGAGCTGATTGCCCCCATCTGTGAGACCACGGCGGCTTATGATGGCGAGCAGGGGGAATTTCTTGCGAGTCAAGACGTGTTTGACGCGATTATTTTAGACCTGATGTTGCCGGGCGAAAGTGGGCTGGACCTCTTGTTACACATCCGCAACAAGGGCGTGAAGACCCCCGTCTTGATTTTGACCGCCAAGGACACGATTGCCGACAAGTTGCGGGGCTTCAATGATGGGGCCGATGACTACGTGACTAAGCCGTTTCACCGTGAGGAATTACTGGCGCGGATGAAGGCGTTATTGAAACGTACCGGCCATTTGAACAGCAGCGATGTAATTACCCTCGGCCAGCTGGAAATCAACACCAGCAAGCATTTAGCCACCTTTAACGGCGAACCACTGACCTTGAAGGGCCGTGAGTTTGACCTGCTGGCTTATTTGGTGGCCAATCCCGGCACCATCATCACCAAGGAACAAATTTTCAACCGGCTGTGGGGCTTTGATTCCGAGACCAGCCTGTCCGTGGTGGAAGTCTACATGAGCAATTTGCGTAAGGAACTGAAGAACGCCGGCAGCAACCTGTCGTTACGGACCATCCGCAATGCGGGGTACATCATGGAGGCCCCCGATGAGCAATAAAGTAAATCGCGCGCAACAGTGGCGGCTATTCTGGAGCAGCTTCATCGGCTTCACCGTCATCTTCGTCCTGCTGGGGGTCATCGTCTTCGTCTTGTTTCGGCGGACGATTCTGACCAGCGTGGACCAAACGTTGCGGGTCGAACGCAGTGCGCGTTTGGCTGGGCCGCCACGGACGACCACCCAGCAACCCTTTGGCCAAAAAGGCGCCAACCAGGGCCTGCAGCAAACGCGACACAAGGCCATCCATCCCTTCATGACCACCACGCTGATTTTTGACCGTAACGGCAAGATTCTCAATAAAGAACAGCTGGGCTCGCGTTACGACACGCTGAAAAATATCACGCTGGACACCAGTGAGCAGGGGCGTCTGCACACGATTACGATCAACGGTAAATACAATTTCCGAACATTGCTAGTCAAGGTGCCGACTACCAACGCTGACAAGACCTTGGCGGGCCATTACCTTTTGATCCTGGAAAATATCGACCCACAAAAGGCCGCGATGCGCACCTTTACCAAGGTCATGTTGATTACGATGGGGGTCTTTTGGCTCCTGTCCATTCTGATGAGCGTCTGGATGTCGCGCCTGACTATGCGGCCAATTCTACGGTCGTGGGGCCGGCAGACCGAGTTTGTGGGCAACGCTGCCCATGAGCTGCGGACGCCCTTGACGATTATTCAAAATAAATTGGAACTCCTGTTGACCAAACCGAACGATAAAATTATTGATCAGGCCGAAAATATCGCGATTGCCAGCAGCGAAAGTCAACGCCTACAAAAGCTGACCCAGGATCTATTGGCGCTGGCCCGGTCGGATTCCAATACGCTACAGACGAACTTTGAGAAGACCCACGTGGCCGGTTTCTTGGATCATACGGTGGAACCCTACACGGAAATCGCCGCCAGTCAGGGCAAAAAATTGGTGCTGGCGCCCATCACTGATTTTGCCGTGACGCTGGATCAAAATTTGATTCACCAACTTATGAATATCTTGATTGATAATGCTATGAAGTATTCGCCTAAGGGCAGTACCATCACTGTTTCCGCCAAACTAATCGGGCGCAAGTGGCAACTGGTGGTCGCCGATCAAGGCATCGGCATCAAGAGCGCCGACCGGCAACGGATCTTTGATCGCTTCTACCGCGTCGATTCATCGCGGAGCCGCAAGACCGGCGGCAACGGGCTGGGCTTGTCAATCGCCAGCTGGATTGTCAGCCTGCACCACGGCACAATCGTGGCCAAGGAAAACGACCCCCACGGCACCCAGTTTGTGACCACACTGCCAGTCACGCCCAACAACGGACTGACCAGTCGTCGCGATAAAAAGGCCTAGAGTGAGACCAAGGGCGATTAGCCGGCGAGCATTAAGGGTGATCCTGGTCTTGGATTGTTTGGGGATCAGGTTTAAGCGAAAACGACTGCCTTGGTGAACACGTTTCAACCATGTCAAGATGATACACGCTAGCCTGGAAAATCATCCAGGCTATTTGTATATCGTGGTGTTGACCGAAACTGCCCACGACCGCCAGGTATTCTGGCGAGGGGAGTGGACTTGACGGTACGTGACGACGGGTCCTGGTAGTCGGTATGGCTAACACTTTCGCTGTTGGAAGCCGGTGCGTCGGCTGAGTGGAACAGACAGCCGCAACGTGGTCGGGTTTAGCGACAGTTGCTGACCACCCGTCCCGTAGCCGAGAGCGGTGGCAAATATGGGCTCAACTGTGGGAGTTTTCTTAGCGGCTGGGTTGGAGCCGCTTAGAAAACTGGCGTCTTTGAGACGTGGGTTGACGGCTCAAAGCGAGGGCGAGACCGTACTTTGGCTCGACCGGTCCGCCCTCAGTGTTCCAGCCCATATTTGCCACCGCGGTAAGGCGGCTAGTCTACACAATCCCGTCAGCCATGCATCGGCTCAACCTCACCCACCAGGTAAACCCGGAAAAAGTTTCAATGCATCCGGTTCTATGGTAAGGTGGTTTTATGATAACTGCGTGATTGCACAAGGAGTAGTCAGAAAAAATGTTAACTATCCGCGACATCGCGGCGAAGGCTGGTGTGTCTGTTTCCACGGCCTCGCGCGCGTTAAACAATAACCCCCGTATCAGTCAGGCGACCCGAGAACGGATCCAGGCCCTGGCGGAGGCGGAGGGGTATTTACCCAACTATAATGCCAAAAACCTCACGGCTGGCGAGGCCAATGCGGTCGGGGTCGTTTTCCCGACGGCCGACCACAGCCAACCAGAAAACCCGTTTTACATCGACCTGTTGCGGGGCATCAACAGCCAGCTGACGCAACGGCATTACGTACTGTCGGTGGCTATCAGTAAGACCGCCGATGAGCTGTTGGAAAACGTCAAGTCCATGGTGGCCCAGGGCAAGATCAAACGCTTTGTCCTGATGTACGCCCACCACGACGACCCCATTGCGGCCTTCCTGCGGCAACAAAAGCTGCGGTTCGTGACGATTGGCCAGCCCGATGACCATCCCAGCGATTACTTCGTCGACAACGACAACCTGGAAGCCGGTATCGGTGGAGCGACCTACCTGCTGGACCAGCTGCACGTCAAGCATCCGGTCTTCGTGGAGTCCAGTCACAACTGGGCCTACGAACAACAGCGGCGACAGGGCTATGAGCGCGTGGCGGCGACCTTCAACGTCGAACCGTTGACCTGCAAATTGGGCGAGCTCAACCGGGTTCGGTTGTTCATCAAGCAGCATCCCGAGATTGATGGCATCATGGCCACGGATGATTTCAACGCGATTGAATTTTATCGGTTAGTTCGTGAACAGTCGGCCGTCAAACATTTTCCCATCGTCAGCTTTAACCACTCGCTGCCGGAAGGATTGACCGACGCCAACCTGCATTCCATTAACCTTTTCCCGGAAAAAATGGGTTCGGCGACTGTCGCGTTATTGTTCAGTGACCGGGAACCATTGGCCACGCCGACGCCGGGTCGAATCAAAATTCCGTACGAAATTAAATAGTATTTTTAGGTTCGTTCAACTGGCAATAAAGCCCGTGAGCGAGCCTTTTTAAATTGTCAGGTGAACTGCCAAACGACAAATTGATCCGCAAAAAAGTTTGCGCAAACGGTTGCATTAATTTTAAAGCGGTGCCATAATATGCAATGTAATCGTTTTCAGCAATTATTATTTGTTAGTTTGAGGAGGTATTTTCACATGTCAGATGTTGCTTCTGCAAAGGCACCAACAGCTGAAGCCAAGCCGAAGAGTGGCTTGCCTAAACTGTCTGCCAGTACCATTTGGATGATCAACTTTGGTTTCTTGGGGGTCCAAACCGCCTTCACGTTACAAAGTTCCCAAATGAGTCGGATCTTCCAAACCATTGGGGCCGACCCCAATAGCTTAGGGTGGTTCTTCATTTTGCCACCACTGGCTGGATTAATCGTTCAACCAATCGTGGGGTATTATTCCGACCGGACCTGGGCGCCTAAATTAGGTGGTCGCCGGTTGCCATACCTGTTGTTAGGGACTATCGTCGCGGTCATCGTGATGTGTCTGTTGCCAAACTCCGGGAGTATGGGCTTTGGTTACGCGTCACTGGCGGCGCTGTTGTTCGGGGCTATCACCGTGGCCTTCTTGGACCTGTCTTCTAACGTGGCCATGCAGCCCTTCAAGATGATGGTCGGGGACATGGTTAACGATGATCAAAAGAGTTATGCTTACGGGATTCAAAGTTTCTTGTCCAACACCGGTGCCGTATTAGCGGCCATCCTGCCATTCCTGTTTGCAGCCGTTGGGATTGCCAACACGGCGTCTAAAGGGGTCGTGCCCGCAACGGTTAAGGTTGCTTTCTATGTTGGGGCTATCCTGCTGGTCATCACCAGCCTCTTCACCATCTTCCGGGTCCACGAATACGACCCAGATACCTATGCGAAATACCATGGGATCACCAAGGAAGATAACGCTGAAGGTGGGAACTGGTGGACGCTACTGAAGTCCGCACCCAAGGTTTTCTGGACCGTTACTTTAGTTCAATTCTTCTGCTGGGTAGCTTTCCAATACCTGTGGACTTACTCCGCTGGGGCCATCGCTGCCAACGTTTGGCACACGACTAACGCCGCTTCTGCTGGTTACCAGGCTGCTGGGAACTGGTACGGGGTCTTGGCTGCCGTGCAATCCATCGCTGCGGTTGTTTGGTCTTACGTCTTAGCAAAATTGCCAAACCGGGTCCACAAGTTGGGCTACGCTGGGAGTTTAGGCTTAGGGGCCATCGGGTTCTTATCCGTCTTCTTCCTGCACAATCAATACGCTTTGATCGTTTCATTCATCTTAGTTGGGATTGCCTGGGCTGCGATGAACACTTACCCATTGACTATGGTTACTAACGCTTTGTCCGGGGCCCACATGGGGACTTACCTGGGCTTGTTCAACGGGTCCATCTGCTTGCCACAAATCGTGGCTTCCCTGGCCAGCTTCGCGCTGTTCCCATTATTGGGTGGCGCCCAAGCCAACATGTTCTTGTTAGCCGGTATCATCATGGCTATCGGGGCCGTATCTGTTGGGGCCATCAAGGAAACGTACAAAGCTTAATCGTTTGAAATTGCTGGATGAACGTTTGATTTAGATGATTTAAGAAATGAACTTCGGTCGACGGTTGTCCTGTCTGCCGAGGGAGCGGCCTAGCGGCTTAACCGAGACTGGGTCATGGAAGTCCATGATGTAGGCGGCTGACCACCAGCGTCGCTCTTTTCTGTGATAGAACAGTTTGACTGATTGACTAAAACAAAGGAGACCTGTTAACCATGAAACGTATTTTTGAGGTACAACCATGGAACGTCATTACTCATACTTTTGACCCGAAAGACAAGCGTCTGCAAGAATCCATGACGAGCCTGGGTAACGGCTACATGGGCATGCGTGGTGACTTTGAAGAAGGGTACAGTGGCGACTCACTGCAAGGCATCTACTTAGGGGGTGTCTGGTATCCTGATAAGACCCGGGTCGGCTGGTGGAAGAACGGCTACCCGAAGTACTTTGGGAAAGTGGTCAACGCGGTCAACTTCATCAAGTTGCCGATTGAAATCAATGGACAAGCCATTGATTTAGCCAAGGACAAGTTCAGTGACTTTACGTTGGACTTGGATATGAAGCAGGGCGTGTTGAACCGTTCCTTTACGGTTGAACGTGGCGACGTCAAGGTTGCTTTGACCTTCCAACGCTTCTTGAGTGTAGCCCAACAAGAACTCTCCGTTCAAAAGGTCACGGTCAAGAACTTAAGCGCTGACAGCGTGGACGTCACGATCAAGCCAAGCATCGATGCCGACGTCAAGAACGAAGAAGCCAACTATGATGAACGCTTCTGGGACGTTTTAGCCGCCGAACAAGGCCAAGACAGCGGTAGCATCGTGGCCAAGACGACACCGAACCCATTTGGCACACCGCAATTCACCTCTGGGATGGAAATGCGCACGGTCACGGACTTGAAGAACGTCGCCGTGACGCAGCCCAACGACAAGGAAGTCGTCAATGCCTACACCGGCAACTTGGCGCCCCAAGCCGAGACCAGCCTGGAAAAGCGGGTCATCGTGGTCACCTCTCGCGATTACGACACCCAAGACAAGTTGACGGCTGCCATGCACCAGTTGAGTGATCAGGTGGCCAAGTCGACTTATGCAGACCTCTTATCAGCGCACACCGCTGTTTGGGCAAAGCGTTGGGAAAAATCCGACGTGGTCATCAACGGCGACGACGAATCACAACAAGGGATCCGCTTCAACCTGTTCCAGCTGTTCTCCACTTACTACGGTGAAGATTCCCGCTTGAACATTGGGCCTAAGGGCTTTACCGGTGAAAAGTACGGTGGTGCCACTTACTGGGATACCGAAGCCTTTGCCGTTCCCGTTTACCTGGGCATTACGAACCCAGAAGTCACCCGCAACCTGTTGATGTACCGTTACAAGCAACTGGACGGGGCTTACGTCAACGCCAAGGAACAAGGCTTGGACGGTGCCCTCTTCCCAATGGTGACCTTCGATGGGATCGAATGCCACAACGAATGGGAAATCACCTTCGAAGAAATTCACCGGAATGGCGACATTGCCTTTGCCATTTACAACTACACCCGTTACACGGGCGATACCAGCTACGTCTTGCATGAAGGGGCTAAGGTCCTCACCGAAATTTCCAAGTTCTGGGCTGACCGGGTCCACTTCAGCAAGCGTAACAACCAGTACATGATCCACGGTGTCACGGGTCCTGACGAATACGAAAACAACGTTGACAACAACTGGTACACCAACATGTTGGCGCAATGGACTTTGAAGTACACGTTGGAAATCTTGGACCAGGTCGACCACGATACGGCCAAGAAGTTAGCGATTTCCGCTGACGAAAAGGCCAAGTGGCAAGATATCGTGGACCGGATGTACCTGCCTTACGACAAGGACTTGAACATCTTCGTCCAACACGATGGCTTCTTGGACAAGGACATCGAACCCGTCAGCGCCATTCCAGAAGGCCAACGCCCAATCAACCAGAACTGGTCATGGGATAAGATCTTGCGGTCACCTTACATCAAGCAAGGGGATGTCTTACAAGGTATCTGGGACTTCATCGATGACTACACGCCAGAACAAAAAAAGGCCAACTTTGACTTCTACGAACCACTGACGGTGCACGAATCCAGCTTGTCACCAGCTATCCACTCCGTCTTGGCGGCTGACTTGCACTACGAAGACAAGGCCGTCGAGCTCTACAACCGGACGGCCCGGTTGGACTTGGATAACTACAACAACGATACGGTCGATGGCTTACACATCACGGCCATGACCGGTGGTTGGATCGCCGTTGTTCAAGGCTTCGCTGGCATGCGGGTCCGCAATGATCAATTGCACTATGCCCCATTCCTGCCTAAGCAATGGCAAAGTTACAGCTTCCGGCAAGTCTTCCGTGGTCGTCTGATCGAAGTCAGCGTCCACGCCGACGGGCCACACTTCAAGCTGATCAGTGGGGAACCATTGACGATTGACGTGGCCGGCGAAAAGGTTGAGTTGACTAGCGCGGTTACTGAATAATTTATGAAACGTAAAATGACGTTCACCAGATTGTTGGTGGGCGCCATTTTTGTTTTGACTAGAGGTAATCAGGTGAGTTGGTGCGAGTTGAACTGGGTCTGATTACTTGCTATCTGACATAATTACCGGTATTCTCTTGGGGACGAGGACGATTCGAGATGAGGAGGCAGAAGATGACACACAAAGTTGTGGCTTATCCCGCCGTGTTTAAGCAGGATCCGGAGACGGCCAGCTTCACGATTAGTTTCCCCGATGTACCTGGTGCTATCAGTCAGGCAACGTCGTTAGCGACAGCTCCCAGGCAGGCAGCGGCGGCGCTGGGGTTGATGCTGTATGACGCAGCAGAGTTACCGGTAGCGTCGCCGCTTGCTGAGGTGGCCAAGGCTTATCCCCGAGACACCGTTCAGCAGGTTAGCGTTGATTTGAACCAGGTGGCGCGAGACGTTACGCGGCCGTAATTGCATTAGCTAGAGAAATGAATTTTAACCACAAAAAACGAGCTTGGGACGAAAAATCCCAGGCTCGTTTTGTCGGTTAAAAATCTTTAGGCAAGTTGGTGCGTTGCTGTTCCTTGGCGCGCACCAGGGGGGCCTCATCTTGCCAGTAGGTCAACCATTCGCCGCTGGTGGTCAGACTTTCGAGCTCCAGCTGCTCGGGGACCAGCAAGTCTTGTTCGAGCCGGTCCTTGAAAGCGGTGATAAGCTGCTGGATAACGCCCAGGTTTTCCGCCAAATCGGGGCCATCCAGGGTGTTCAGTTGCGAGGCGAATTGCTGGCGAACGGCCTGCTCAATGTCGCGGAGTTTGCGTGCGTTGACGCGTGCCAGCTTGGGTTGGTTGTGAACGTCAAATGCCACGGCTGGCGCGACACCAACGAATTGCGCATTGATCTTGGGGGTGTCAATGCCGTAAGGGGACGCGTCACCGTTACCGAAGACGTCGAATTCCTGTAGGACGGTTAAAACTTCTGCCATGTGTCATGTGCTCCTTCGTATTTGCGTATTGGCCCTAGTTTACGGCATAGAAAAACCCACGTCAAACGGGGCTGCGTTTGGTGTGGGTAAGAATTGCCTGTGAAGGTTGAAAGTGTGATTAACGCATTAGTTACCAGAATGACGGGATTCTCCCCGCTGGAGGTTAGTACAAACGGTAGGCGGCCAGTTCCGGTAATGAAGCGGCTAACAACTCATCCTAACTGCTTCCTAGTTTTACCAGCTAGCCTTGCGAACGCCGGGAATCTGGCCTTTGTGGGCGAGTTCGCGGAAGTTCAGGCGAGACAAGCCGAATTGGCGCATGTAGGCGTGGGGCCGGCCATCCAAGTGGTCACGGTGATGCATCCGGGTTGGCGAGGCGTCGCGGGGTAACAGGGCGAGCGCCGCGTAGTCCCCGGCGGCCTTCAATGCGGCCCGTCGTTCGGCATAACGTTCGACGGTCGCTTCGATGCGCTTAGCTTTTGCAATCTTTGACTTCTTTGCCATGAATCAGTGATGCTCCTTTATAGTTAGAATAGTAATAATTACGTTTTACCAATCTATCATAGCGCCCAGGAACCTGTCAACGAAAGCGACCTGAGAATCCGTAGAAAATAGCCACCGCCCATCCCGAGTGAACTTTAGGGGATTGGTGGTGGCTATTAGATGATTGATGGAAGTTAAGTTCGGTCAGTAGGCCGGCGTTCAGACGCGGATACCGGACCAGTTGAAATCGAAAATACAAACAGACGACCTAAACCAGTCGGTCAATCGATCACGAATCGTAGCCGAGAGTGGTGGTAAATATGGGCTCAGCCGTGGGAGTTGCCTTAGCGGTACGGTTTATGCCGCTTAGACAACTGGCGTCTTTGAGACGCGACTTTCGGCTCAAAGCGAGGGCGAGACCGTCCTTTGGCTCGGCCGGTCCGCCCACCGCGTTCCAGCCCATATTTACCGCCACGGCAGGCGGCCAGTACACACCCAACGCGGCCAGCTCCACACTGGCTTAGTAAGTCAGATCGTAAGTGATTTCGTACTGCTTGGTCTCGCCGGGTGCCAGCTTGACGTCGCCGAACTCGGGGAAGTTCTGAGAATCCGGTAAGGTCTGTGCCTCTAACGCCACGCCCATGTAAGGCTGTCCGGCGCCAGTGGCTAGTTTCATGTCGGAGGTAAAGGAGTTGGCCGTGAAGACGACCAGGGCGTTGCGCTGGGACTTGATGGTCACGGCGCGGCCGGATTGTGGGTCGGACAACTTGGCAATCGTGTCGTCGGCGCCTGGCGTGACGTGGTAAACGTCATCGAAGCCCTTTTCGGGGATGTCTTGTAGGCCGCGGATGGCGTGACCCAGGTTTTGTCCGTCGGCGAAGTCGTAAGGCGTGCCGGCGTTGGCAACCATTTTACCCGTAGGCAGCTTTTCGTCGTCGAGGTCTAAATGTTCTTGGCTGTTGATCTGCAGCGTTTGGCCGGAGATCAATTGATCGTCGCCGACGTTGAAGTAGACGTGCAGCGTGGGGTTGAACAGGGTCAGGGCCGTGGTGTTGCCTTCAAAGGTCAACGTGACGCGGTCGTGGTTGTCCAGCGTGTAGATCATCTTGGCGGTCAGATCACCGGGGTACGAGTCGTCGGCGCCCTTGAAGGTGTGGGTCAAAATAATCCGGGCCTTGTTGGGGTCGGTCGTGTCGAGATTACCGGCCCAGTTGACCGTGTTGAAGCCGTGCGGGCCACCATGTAGGGTGTTTTGCCCCTCATTGGCGTCGACGTGGACCGTTTGGCCGTCGAGATCAAAGGTTCCGCGAGTGATTCGGCCGGCAGTTCGGCCGATACCCATGCAAACGTAGAACGGATTAGCTAAATAATCCGCCATCTTGTGGTAAGATAGCACCAGATTCTTATCACCCTTGTCAGTCGGTACCGTTAACTTGTGTAAAGTGGCACCCCAACTCAAGATGGAAAGAGTCACACCATGATCATTTTCAATTGTATACTCTGTGACGGCTTCGTTTTGGTAAGTGTCCCAGTGTTTCGTTGCAGTTTGCATAGCAAGTCCTCGATTCTATTTTTCTGAAGCGTTTTCATTTTAACCCTATCATATATTTTTATCCGGACAATTGTCAAATGCATTTTCCGTTAAAATGACGAAAATGGGGGAGAAATGTCACTGAGGAGGCGAGATGAACCGAATTTTAACTTATGCGGATGAATTTTGAACACGATTGGTTAACAGAAGTGATTGTTTTTCTGCACAAATTTTCACTTGTACGCAATGAAAAGAACTGGCATAATAGATAAGTTCAAGGAGGGTTGCGGTATGGCTAGTAAATTAACTGCGCTCCCAATGGTTTTGGGGGCTGGCTGGTTAGGCTTGCACTGGGCCAGTCGACAAACGCTGGGCAGCGAACCGCTGAAACGGCGCCGACCTGATTGGCCGTATACCGTGACGCCGACGCTGTTTGTGCCAGGCTGGGGTGGTAATGCCTGGACCTACAACCGGCTCTTGCGGTGGTTGGCGCGACAGGGGATGGGCCATCAAGTGCTCACAATCTGTGTCGACCGCCACGGCGGGCTGCGCGTGAAGGGACATTGGCCCAATACCGCCAGCAACCCCTTGATTCAAGTCCTGTTTGATCATCCCTTTACGGCGGATTATCAGCAGCAGATCACCTGGATCACCAGTATTTTGCGGTACTTAAAAAGCCACGACCAAGTGACGACCTACAATTTGGTCGCCCATTCTTGGGGTGGCAGTGCTGCGGTTAGTAGTTTATTTTTGCATGGTGGTGCGGCGGACATGCCCCAACTCAACCGGATGGTCTTGTTGGGGGCGCCCGTCGATGAACATGATCGAACGCACCCCGTTGATGCAGCTTTTCAGCGGCTTCAAGCCGTGCGGGCCGACCTGGGTAACCTCGGTCCCGGCACCATCCACAACGTCTATGGGACGCTCTCAGGACGGTTGACAGACGGTTCCGTACCGGTCTATCAGATTACGGCGCTGCGGTCACTGGTGGCCCCCAGTTCACTGACGTATCACGAACACCACGTTGCCGGTATTGGTCACGGCCGGCTACACGCTTCGCCGCAAATGTGGCGGTTGATTGCGCGCTTGCTGTGGACTGACGATGGCCTAGACCCTAAGTGAATCAAGTGACGAATGGTTTAGCTACTTTTAAACTTCACCGGCTAAAATGGCGTCAATGACGTTTAATACGCCGTCGTGATTATTATCGGTGGGCGTGATGAGGTCGGCGACGGCCTTAACGCTGGCGGTCCCGTTTTGCATGGCGACCCCTAAACCAGCGTGCGCCAACATGTCGCGGTCATTGTCGTTATCTCCAAAGGCGGCGATTTCGGCCGGTGTAATGTGCCAGGCCTGTGCCAGTTCGGTCAGGCCGATTGCCTTGTTCATGTGGGCAGCCACGATGTCGATGCTCCCAAAACCACTGGCCATCGCATTGATTTGCCCCGGAAAACGCGCATTCAAGCGGGCGGCCAAGGCCTGGATCGTCTCGTTGGGCCATTCACCGTTGATCTTGTAGATGGTGTCTTCGACCTGCGTGAGATCCGCGACCCGGACGATGTTGTTAAAGAAGTAGTCTTGCGACGCCAGGTCGCTGGGCTGGTCGTCTTGGGGGATGTAGGTGCCATGTGCCCCGGACAACCGTAAGATTTTGGGCCGCAACTGCGGGTCTGCTAAGATTTCGGTGATCACTTGGCGGACCAGTGGTAGCGGTAGGGCGGTTTCCAGACGCGTTTGGCCCTGGTCGACGATCTGAGCCCCGTTTTCCGCCACGAAGGTTTGGACGCGTGGTGTGGGGGCAAAGACCCGTTGTAAGTGGCCCAAATGGTTCCCACTGGCCACAACGAAATGAATGCCAGCTGCCGTCATGCGGGTCAGCTGGTCGTCGAAGCGGTCATGGTTGTATTGTCGCTGTTGATTGAGAAAGGTGCCATCGACATCGGTGGCAATCAGTTTAATGTTGTGTGTCATCGTCTTCTCCTTGATGTTTTTAAGAATTTCTAATTTTAATGATAAAGGCTTCAAGTAGGGAATTCAATGGTGTACGTTAGCTGAAGAGTCAAAAAAGGGTTCGAATTACTAGTGTTTTTAACCAATATGCTATAAAATATTAATGAATCAGTAACATAAAGACTGAAAATAAGGGCTATAATAAATGGTTAGCGGGTCTGATAAACCCAATGACCCGATGACGCAATGCAGAAAGGAAGAAAGATTAAATGACGCAAACGAACGATTTAAACCAATCCTTGGAATGGTTCTCGCAACTTCAAAAGATCATGCGGCCAGTCACCACGATCAAGACGGAGGAAATTACGATTTCGTTGGAACAATTCAATCTGTTACATGCCATCACGGACCAAAAAGATGAGTTCACGCCAACGAAGTTCGCTGGTCAAATCGGTGTGTCCAAGTCCATGATCTCCGGGCAGATTTCCCGGTTACTGCGGGCTGGTTTAATCGAAAGTATCGCCTCACAAGTCGACCGGCGCCAACACAACCTGAAGTTAACGCCGGATGGTGTCAAGGTTTACACGCAAGTTCGCGGTCAAGTCGTTGAACGATTGAACGGCTTACACGACGATATTGCAAAATTAATGTAAGTTCGCAAGATTAAATTCATATTGAAAATAAGTCCCCTTTACGACTGGAATCTTTCAATCGTGTGACAATTTGGTTAAGATGACCCAACGCTTTCATGTCTTAGCTATAATGGAACATGTGGAAAGAATTTTGGAACTGGAGGGGATTTTTTGAATCTGAGGAAAAAGCTGGGTCTACTGGTAGTCGTTGCGACGGGGGCAACGCTGTTAGGCCTAAGTCCGGCGAACGTGCTGCCGGGACGGACTAGTGGAACCACGGTCGCACAAGCGGCTTCCACGATCAACGCAAAGCACCAGGGGATGGTCGGTGACGCCAAGACGGCGAACAACGACGCTTTGCAAGCAATGATCGACAAGTGGAGCGGGAGTGTCACGATTCACGTGCCAAAGGGAACCTACCTCTTTGACAAGGGTGCCATTAAGCTGCATTCGAACATCACGTTTAAATTTGACAAGGGTGCCGTTTTCCGGATTACGGATGGAAATCGGGTAAACTTTGCTTACCCGAGTCCGGAAGCCGGTTACGATGGTGGGATCAGTAATGTGACCTGGAAGGGCGCAACGTTCCAAGGCGATAACACAGCCAAGGGCCAAAGTGTCTTCACCCAAAGCATTCACCATGCCACCAACGTCAATTTTGACAAATGTGTCTTTGATAACGCCGAATCACCAACTGGCCACTACATCGATATCGATGGGAGCCACAACGTGAACATCACGAACTCCGTATTCACCGGGTTCAACGGCTCACAAGACTTCAAGGAAGCCATTCAAGTGGATTACTCCAACAAGAAGGCCATGTCTTACAAGAACAAGGGCGACAAGTATGATAACTTACCGAGCTATGACGTGACGGTTGACAACAACCAGTTCTTGCCAGTGTCCAAGAAGTCCGGGCAGGTCTCATCGTATGCGCCGAACCCGATCGGTGAGCACGCTATCTACGGTCACGGGAAAGCCGGCATCATCCATGATGTCCACTTCACCAACAACACGGTCGTCGATCCCAAGCCACTGATGGATGACGGGGTCGCCACGATTCACTTCAAGGGCATTTCCAACCTGTGGATCACCGGCAACCAGTTCATCAACCAACACGTGTTGGGGTCTGGGAACTACATTTACCTGTTGAACTCCGAACCCAATTACACGATGACCAACTTAAACATCACGGACAACACGTTTACCAACGTTAACCCTACCAAGCAGTACGTCTTCTTGGATAGTACGTCCGCGGATAACCCGATGACCGACGTCACCATCACCGGTAACAAGGCCATCACGCAAAAGACTGGCGCCACCTTTGTTAAGGGGAACTTCCCGTTAACGGGCGACACCATCAACATCAGTGATAACAAGATTACCAAGGGCAGCGTCGTGGACACCAACGTCACGTCGCAACAGACCATCACCAACACGACGGTCCACAAGCCATCGTCCAACTCGAACTCGAGTTCCAGCAGTAAGCCGCAGAAGTTGAAGAAGCGTAAGCAAACCAACAAGAGCGAAAAGTACGTGGCGGGCTTGGACACCCAACACGCTCAACTCGCAGATAACTTTGATAAGTATTCCTTGTACAACCATATTCGCGGTCACAAGAACTGGAATATCATGAAGTACAATTGGAAGAAGCAAAAGAAGATGCGGGTCTACATCGACATGCGGGCCACGGCCGATACGGGTAAGTGGTACCGGATTCGCTTCAGCAAGAAGTCCACGACCAAGTACTGGATCCGGGCCAAGGCCTTGGTCTTTGATACCTTCACCAATGAAGAATACAGTCGTGATCTGACCTTGATGAAGATCTACCCGGTCTACACCCGGCCATTCGATGATCCACTGTTGGCCAAGCAAAAGGGCACCACAGCTGACATCGCTGAACGGCGCGTCACGATTACGCACCGGGTCAAGCGGACGGATTCCAACGGCAAGGTTACGACTTATTACCAAATGAGTAATGGGTTGTGGACGCGTGCATTGGCGTTCGATTTGGATTCCTAATTTAAGCACCACCCCAGACGCAACTAACGTTTTAAGGACGTTGGCTGCGTCTTTTTGGTGTCCGCAACTTTTTGTGCAGAGTGACTTGCAACTCTGCCAGTCCGAAGAACTGTTATCGGCCGACCGGTTTTGCTATTCTTTGGGAGAGCGATTGTGAAATCGGTTAATTAGCTTGACCGTCAGCTATCGCTTTAAGTAGACAAGAACGGGGCTGGTGTGTGGCCAGTCCGAGGAGGATTACATATGAAAAAATGAACAAGCGTCTCCGTCAGGTCGGCGTGGTGTTGGTTACGTTGGTTAGCTTGGGAGCGGCGGCACCGGTGACGACGGCGGACGCAGCCACTTGGCATAAGGGTCTGCCCAAAATCATTCGGCACAAGATGTACCGGACTAAGTTTAATCACAAGTATGGCTATCTTGATTACGATTGGTACAAGGGAACGAAGTCCGTGTTGACCACGCATCGTCCGCAAAGTGGCGCAGCGCTGACCATCTCAAATACCAAGTATAAGAAGGTGGGTAAGACTTACGTTGTTAAGGGCGTTGATAAGCTGGCAACGGCGCGGAATAAGTACTCCGGCCACCCTGGTAAGGCGTATGGTTATTACCGAATCAGAAAAGTAAGCCAAAAGAAAATCAAGATCGCCGAGGGGAAAAAGGCTCAAGGTTCCAAGTATGTTACTGTGCAACGCTTCTATCACTATCCTAAGGTGAATGGTCACGCTTGGAAGTAACGAATCTCTTGTACTTGTCAGAAGTGTCAGGATTGAATTCTTAATGAAATTAGGGGAAATTGAAAAATGAATAAAGCATTTAAGTTAGGTGTAACAGCCTTAGTCGCCATCAGTTTTGGTGGGGTAACGGCAACGACGGCGGACGCAGCCACTTGGCATAAGGGCTTGCCAAAATTTGTGCGGAATAAGAAATTCCGGACCAAGTTTGAGAATAAGTATAAAGAATACACGTGGGCCAGAGGGACCAAGCGTACTTTTTCAATTAAGCATACTCAGGCTGATATCGATGTTGCTAAGAACGTGAAATACCAAAAGAAGGGCAAGACTTACTTAATCAGAGGAACTTATCCGGACCGGGCAACTCACAAGCTTTTTGCTAAGTACTATCGCGTTCGGAAAATCAGTAACAAGAAGATCAAGGCCGGTTTTGGTAAGCGTGGAAAATTGATGACAATGACTAAGTTTAAGCACTTCCCACGAATTAAAGGCCAAATCTGGAACTAGAAAGGACTTTCGAAAATGAAGAAGATTATTCCAGCAGTCGCACTGTCAGCGGCATTTCTCGGTATCGGCTTGGCGGCCCCAACGTCTGCGCAAGCTGCTAAGTTAACTACGGTCCCCAAGGATATGCGGAGTGCCTTTGGGAACATGGGGGAGTTGGCCTACCTTAAAAAGTTTACCAAGACGACCTATAATATGGGCGCAATCGTGAAGAGCAAGAAGGGTAACTGGGTGATTCCGAAACGTAATCGCCCACTGAAATTGGCCAAAAAATTGAGTCAAAAGACGTTTACACTCACCACGAAGAACAAGTATGGGTACCGTAAACTACAGACGAAAGATGGCAAGTACGTTTCGACGGAGTACTACAAGCTTAAAGGAAAATCACTGACGATCAGCCACTCTGCCAATGGTAAGCAGTTTGCTGACGTTTACACGAAGTTACCAACGTTAGCTAGCCGGAGAGCCTTCTTCGGCAAATAAGCGATCACCACAAGATGAACGCCGACTAACCACGCGTTAGCCTGCGTTCACCTTGTCATACATAGAAAGAGGTTTAAGAATCATGATGAAGAGAAAAATCGTCTGGGCCAGCCTGATTGCAGTGCTCGCCCTCGGCGTTGCGGGGTGTGGCAATCACAGCAAATCGACCGCCAGCCACAGCAAGACTAGTCAGTCCACCAAGGTCGCGGACAAGACCAGCACCAAGAAGACGGTGGCGAAGGTTGAAACGCCCAAACCATCCGCAATGACGACGCTACTGAAGCCGTTGATGGGCAAGAATGCCGAGGACCAAAGCACTCAGGGCGACAAGGGAATGACCTACTCACAGTTCTACTATCGCCAAGGCAGCTGGCACTGGCGGGTCACTGCGAAGTCCGGTACCGTGATTGACGCGAAGGTGCTGAGCTTAGGAAAATCGGAATATGACGAACCCCAGTTGAAGGTTCAAAAAGGTCATGGCGACAACTTCACCGTCGACCTCAGTCGGCCAGATCAAAATGCGTACTACTCTGTTAAATCCAAAGCGCTTGATCATACTGCGACCTACCTGATTGGCGATACCGATGGTCATTGGACTGCCGGAGCGCCCTCTGAGTTGACGGGGACTTGGTCAACGCATATTTACTCTGTTTCTGACGGCGATGATCCGTATGAGCGTACCCGTTTCTTTATTAGTTCGGACGGTGTAGACGGTCAAAGGGATACCTTTACGTCGCGGTACACGGTCGCCAAGACTGGATCCGGCTGGGGAGCTAATGATGAAACACAGTACCAAAAGCTGGCTGACAACAGTTACCTGTTGAAGACTTACTCACAAGGACGGTTTGTCAATGCTTATCGAGCAGTTTTGAAGAACAATCAGTTGACGGTTAACGATGGTGCCAATCGTCTGTCTAACCTGTATAAAGCATCTGCTAAGCCTGGACAGGCCTTTGGGTTTGATAATAGTTCAGCTAAGAATCTGACATCTGATCAGCTTTACGATTGGATTTTTCGGCATTTGCCAGATTACAACCAAGTGAAGCATACTTACAAAAAGGCGGCGTGTTTTCCAAGTACCAAGGATGACCAGGGGCGAGCTGTTGTCAGAGTTATTGACAATGGCCGAAAGGACTTCGCACCGACAATTGGGTTCTTCCGAGTTAGTGCGATGGGTGTCTTAGAAGCACAGAGCGACGGAGGCGATGAATGGTCCCCCGTCTCCGACGACCCCGACAATTAAAATCTAAATACTCAAATACAACCCAGCGAAAATACAAATTTTTCGCTGGGTTGTTAAGTTTTCCTTCAAACTTGATTCGCATCAAAGACAGTTTTCCCTGGGAAATGGTACACTGTTTCCAAGCTCGATGGCCATCTTCAAACAATCTTCACGGTTCTGACGTAAAACGGTTGCATTCCCTTGGTAGAGTGTATTGTAAGCCCTTGAAAATGGGTGGCAGACCACCGGATTTTAGCAGAATCTGAAGAAATTGTTAAAAGGTGGCCTAGACCGAGTAAAATGGGTTCCATCATTGCGAATTGTGGTGTACAATGAGAAACATAATTAGCACTCAAGAAATAGAGTGCTAAAATGAGTACCTCATCGAAGATAGACAATTGGAGGGCGATTTTATGATCAAAATGTACTTTCATGCAAAAACCACTGCGGTAACCAAAGCTATGAAATGGCTGGCTAACCACGACGCCATCTTCACCGCACGGGACATTAAAAAACAACCTTTAACCAAGGATGAAATTCTTTACATGCTTTCTTTGACCGAAGAAGGCACCGACGACCTGATCTCAACGCGTTCTAAGGCTTACAAGGCCTTGCCTGCGTCCGTACAAGACATGGGGATGAACGAACTGGTCGATCTCTTACAAAAGAATCCGGGAATCTTAAAGAACCCGATCGTCGTTGACCGCAACAAGTTGGCTACCGGCTTTGACCTGGAAACCATCCGGGAATTCGTACCGGCCTCATACCGGAAGAAGGAACTGGCTAACTTCTTCAAGATTTTAAACGGTGGCAACAAGACGGCCTTGGCCTAAATCAGCATTATAGAAGCTTAAAGCGTACTGCCTAATTGTGGTGGTGCGCTTTTTATGTTGCTCAGCCGGAGGTGTTGAAAGTAGAATGGGCGTGTTGATTGCTGTAACGACGGTGTTCCGACGCCCAAAATTGGTGAAACCAGACGCCTGCGTCAGCCAGGCTCCGGCAAGGTTGACGGCTATCAGCAATACTGGTTAATGAAAAACTAGTCGTTAATGCAGCTACTGTCTGGGGCTAAAACGATAGTTACTAATACGCACTACCATAGCCGAGAGTTCGCCAAATATGGGGTTGGAACGCCGCGAGCCAAAAGACGGTCTCAAAATGGCCTCATGGCTGAAACGTGTGCCAACAGGCAACTGGTTCCGCTTAACACTGCTAGACAAATAATCCAGACCCAGGATTATCCGCCTAGCACCGTTAATGCTCGCCAGTTAACCGCCTGTTGTCACACTCTTTTTCAGTTACCAGCAAAAAAGGCTAGAGCCGCAGCCCTAACCTTAGTCGTTTGATTTAGCTTAATGTCGCGGGCCGAGAGTAGCCGACTGTGTGCCACCAGGAGACGTTGGTGGCTTCGTTGATGACCCCGCGGAGTTGGGCGTCGATCATCTTGTGGTTGCCCTTGTAGATCCCCACGTGGGTGATATTGTTCTTGCTGGTCCCGAAGAAAATCAGGTCGCCGGCTTTGGCGTTAGCCGCGCTGACGTGGGTGTAGGAATCGTACTGGGCCTGTGCCGTCCGCGGCAGCGTTTGCCCCAAGGCCTTGTTGAAGACGTACTTGGTAAAGCCGGAACAGTCAAATGAGCTGGGACCGTTGGCGCCGTACACGTAAGGCTTGCCTAGTTGCGCCTTGGCCACGCTATAGAGATCGCTGTACGACCCGGTGCCAGTCGTTGCGGTGCTGGTGTGGGCGTAGTTTTTCTTTTGTAAATACCCGTGCCAGATCCAACCAGAAGCCGTTTTCCGGCCGTTAGTCACGTAGTAGTATAAATACTTCACGCCGTTTTTCTTGATGATGTAGCGCTTCTTGGTGGCGTGCCAGGTGGTGTTGGGGTAGTTTTTCAGGTAGTGGGTCTTCTTGCCAAACGTCATGTTGCTGGCCGTGCCGCCCAAGTTGTAGGTCCAACCGGTCGCACTCTTGCGCGTGTAGGCGGTGTCGGTCATGTTGCTGGTGCTGACAATGGTGTTGGTGGCGTTGGCCTGAGCGGTGGTGCCTTGGCTCAGTACGGGTACTAGCGCGGCGGCAAAGGCCACGGCGAAACTAATCTTTTGTAATGTCTTCATGTTGGTCTCCATCCCTCATATGTAAATTGTTTAATTGCTGCTTTCCACAATTACTAAGATAACCGTTGGGGGTTACAGAACCATTACGACAGAAAATCATTGCGATTACCGTTCTGTGGGCGGCCGTAATATTACAAGGGTTGGATGGATTGGGCCGGGAAAGGACCTTTGTTGGGAGAGGATTGGGCGCGTTTCGCAGCGTCGCGACTGCTTGCTGGCGGCCCAGCCCAGTAAATGGTCAGGCGGCCAACCCCGCACCGTGTCGCCACAGACGGGGACTAGTTGTCATGGTGGCGCCACCGTCAAAGCGCTGTTGGCTGACCACACGGCCGCGGGTCCCGCTGAGTTCTCGTCGGCCAGAGGTTAGTTTCCATAACAAACTTTGACAGAATCACCCCCAAATTCTCATATTAAAATCATAATCTGTAACCGTTATCATTTCTGTATCTACAATCATTACAGAATGTGATAGACTATGACTAGCTCTTATTTAATCCATTACATATTTAAGAGGACGGTGTTTTACATGAGTGGTTTTATCGGTGAATTTTTTGGAACTCTGATTCTGATTCTACTAGGGGTCGGGACCATGGCGAGTGTTAACTTGAACAAAGCGTATGCCAAAGGGGCCAACTGGACCTACGTCTGCGTGGCCTGGGGGATGGCGGTCACGATGGGCGTTTACGTGGCCGGCCTGTTGGGCTCGCAAGGCCATTTGAACCCGGCTGTGACGATTGGGTTCGCGGTGTTCGGCTACTTCCCATGGGCTGACGTCGTTCCCTATTTGCTGGGCCAATTCTTAGGCGCCTTCGTTGGGGCAGCGCTGGTTGTTATCCATTATTATCCCCATTTTCAAGCGTCACCTGACGAAGCCAACGGCAATCACGTGGGCATCTTCGCCACGAAGCCAGCCGTTAAGAATCCGGTCTTTAATTTCCTCTCTGAAACGATTGCCACTTGGGCCTTCGTCTTCATTCTCCTGAACCTGGGCAACTTTACGGCCGGGTTGAAGCCGTTTATCGTCGGCATGGTCATCATGGTCGTCGGTATGGGCCTGGGGTCGACTACGGGATTCGCCTTGAACCCGGCGCGTGACTGGGGTCCGCGGTTGGCGTACACCATCTTGCCGATTCCCCACAAGGGCGGCGCGGAATGGAACTACGCTTGGGTCCCAATGGTCGGGCCGCTGGTTGGGGGCATCTTAGCTGCCGGCCTGCAATTCTGGATTACCTACTAATTTTAAAAGCTTAATGGATGGATGAAGAGCTAAAAACCGCGGGTGCTGAAACTTAGCACACGCGGTTTTCATTAGCTTCTAAAGGTTGAAAGACGGAAATCAGCTGGAACTACTGTTAGCATGCGATTCATGGCGACAAAAATAGTCGTTTTCAACCTCACAATGCAAACTGGCCGCCTACCGTTCGCCAAATATGGGTTGGAGCGCTGGGGACGGGGTAATCTGTCCGACGCCTCGCTTTGAGCTGTAGCCCACGTCTCAAAATGGCCTCATAGTCGAAACGTGCGCCAACAGGCAACTGGTTCCGCTTAACACTGCTAGGCAAATAATCCAAGACCGGGATTATCCGCCTAGCACCGTTAATGCTCGCCAGTTAACCGCCTGTTGTCACACTCTCTTCAAGCGGCTGAACCCATATTTGGCGAACTCCCGGCTACGGTAGTGCGTGTTAGTAACAGTTGCCTTAACCCTAGATGTAACTTCATTGACGACTAGTCTTTCATTAACACAGTGTTACTGATAATCGCTACCTTGCCGGAGGCAGCCAGGGTGGAGCCAGCTGTGTCGGCGGTGTTGGCTGAGGTTTTTTCTCAGCCTACAGCGCGGGACGACTTGAGAGACTGGCCGTTTTTGCCAGGCTTTCAAGCGAGGCGGAAGACCGCTCCTCAGGCTGGAGCCGTTCCCCAGAGCAGGCGGAACCCTGGCTGACGCAGGCGCCTGGTTTCACCAATTTTAGGTGTCAGAACACTGTCGTTGCAGCAATCAGCGCGTTAATTTCACTTTCAACCTTCAGTTAGCTTAAAAAGCGTTGTAAGTTCTGGTAAACCTGCGCCTCCAAATCAACCGGGGCCAGGCCGCGGAGGTTGGCGACGATGCGGAGGCTTTGTTTCAGGATCGCCGGGTAGTCGGTCACCTGCACGGGGCGGTGTTGGGCCCACGCCACGGCGGACAGGCCGTCGGTTTCAATCAGTAGGCGGTTCAACGGAATCGTTTTCGCCAGTTGGGTGACCGCGGGATCGGTCAAAACGTCCGGGCCAATCGTGAAGTAACAGTCCAAGCGAATATAATCGGCTTGATATTCCGGCGAGGCGTACCAGTGGACCAGGTAACGGTTGGGGTATTTGCGAATGGCCGTCAGTACCGCGCGCTCGCAGCCCTTGGTGTGCAGGATCACTGGCTTGCGGTGGTCGTGAGCAAAGTGGAGCTGGGCTTCAAACAAGCGTGCCTGTTCCAACAGGTTGACGTCGGTCCAAACACTGTCCATGCCAATCTCGCCAATCAGCTGGGTCGCCTCCAAATAGGGCGTGACCTCGGCCCAGTGCAGCGTAGTGGCCGCCCAGGGGTGAATGCCAAAGCTCAGGGGCTGGTGATCGCCCACCAGGCTGCGGTTGGTCTCCCATTCGGTCGGGGACTGACAATTGATGACGGCCAAAATGTGCTCGTCGCGCTGTAGGGCCGCCAGTTCAGCGCTACCATCCAAATGACAATGGGCATCACATAACATTAACTCGCCTCCTTGGGATCACCGCTAGTGTAGCATGGTTGGCTCGGCTGTCCTAGTGAACCGCTGAGTTGGCGGGGAGAACTTACTAAGTGGTCCTGGCGTTAAAGGTAACAATTTTGGCGGTTTGTAAGGTCACTTATTTAAGTAAAGATTATCCAGTCTGGGGAGTCTGGTTAAAATATTTCCGAGGCTAAATATGATTTTTTGTCTAATTAAATATAACTTAATTAATAGAAGTGCCAATTTAGTACACTATCTTATTAGTTGCGTACAATCATAATTGGTAGTTAAACTAGTTATGCTGTATACTTACTATAACGAGTCAATAGTCATCAGATGACCATAGTTGTGACACCCTAAGCGTAATCCCGACGAAGGAGGAAATATCGTGTTCAATTTAACTGATGAGAAACGGCATTATAAGATGTATAAAAAAGGGAAACAGTGGCTGTTCGCGGGAATCGTGACGGCGACGCTGGCGTGCGGGGGTGTGGTGACGGCATCTGCGGCGACGGAAACGCCGGACGGTACGCCGACGTCGACCGAGAACATGGATGGTAGTGAGCCAGAAGAGACCGTTACGCTGCACAACGCAGCCCCGACGACGAACGAAGCGGCGATTACGCCAACTGCCGAAGCCGCGGACGAAGTGACGGAGGAATCGGCTGAGTCCGTTGAAAAGCCGGTTGTGCCCGTCACTGAGTCGGCTGATGAGGACCAGCCAGAACCAGCAGCTGCCCCAGACGAGCTGGATGAAGCGGAGGAAGTGGAAGCGCCGGCAACTAGCCACCCCAAGCCGACGTCCCCGAAAGCACCAGCGCCAGACCAAAAAGAAGCGGTCGACCCAGTTGAAAAACGGGTGGCACCAGCACCTAAAATCGCTGCCCCAGCCGCAATGACGGCCAATTTGGCAGCGGTTTCTGCGGCGTCGGTCGTCGACAATTTTATCGATCAGTGGTTGCCGAACCAAACGTTACAAAATGAAGTGTTGCGGCAGCTACAGGGGCTGAGTACACAGGCCGCCAACGGTCGTCATTGGGACAGCGTGGCGGACATTACCCAAGACGACCTGGCGTTGATCACCTCGCTGTCAATCTCCGGTGGGGGCAACTTCCCCGACACCTACATTGATGGCACGACGTCGTTTTCACTGAAGGGGCTGGAGCACGCCGTTAACCTGAAGTCCATTCATTTCTCAGCGTCACAAAATACGTCGACCATGGTCTTCGGTGACATCACGGATATTAGCCCGTTGGCAGGACTGAAGCAGCTAGAGTACGTGGATCTGTCGGGAAACCGCATCAGCGACATCACGCCGTTGGCTGGCCTGACGAACATCAAGGAACTCTACCTGGCTTATAACCAAATTACCGACTTCTCCGTGCTGGCGGGGCGGCAATTCGACCGACTCACCACGGATTGGCAGTACATCATCTTGCCCCCGATTCGGGTGAATAGCCGGACCCGAACGGCCGATATTTCGCAATTGTACGTGGACCGTGACGGCCAGGTGGTTACCTGGAGTTCGGGAAATAGCTTTACGATGCCGTACCGGGTCGTTGGTAATGGGCAGAGCGTTAAGAAACTGTTTTACCGGGGAATGAATGGAGCGCCCAAGAAAAATGCTGATGGCAGTCTGACGTTTACCGGTATTTACGATCAAGAGCCCGGGCCGACGACGACCAGCTCGAGCTATACGGTTTACCCCCAGAAAAACAAGTATTTCTTGATTGGCCAAATTAGTGAAAATAGTGGCAAACACGTTTTGGCCGCAATCTTCCAGCCTTATGAAATCGCCGACGAAGCCGCAACCGTGACCGTCCATTATCAAGATGAGGCGGGGAAGGCCTTGCGCGATGACGAGGTGCTGCCGATGGGACTGGTGGGCGATAGCTACGAAACGCAGGCTAGAGAAATCGCGGGTTACCAGCTGAAGACGGTGCCGGAAAACGCCACGGGCCTTTACGGGGTGGACCCTATCGATGTGGTCTACGTTTACGAAAGAACGGCGCCAGTTCAGCCGCCGGTCGTGACCCCCGTCGCGGAGATTAAGGTGACGGTCCATTACCAATTGGCGGATGGCACGCCGGTTGCGGGCGACACCAGCTTCACGGGGAAGGCCGGCGAAGCGTATACGACGACGCCACTGGACTTGAGTGACCAGGGCTTAGAACTGATTGGCACCCCAGCGAACGCGAGTGGTACGCTGGGCGAGGCGGACATTGCGGTGGTCTACGTTTACCAAGCCAAGGCTACTCCGGATGAAGAAGGGGCGTCAGGCGATGAACTGGCCGATGATGCTGTGGATATGACCGGCGATAACACGGTCAATGAGGCTGGTATGGGGGCCGACATCGCTATCGACCGCCCACAGGAAGAATCTGAACCACAAGTCACGCCGGTTGCCCAATCGGCCCGGACTCAGGTCCAACCGGCTGCTAAACAACTGGCGCAGAAACAGAATCAAGCGGTTCAAGCAACACTCCCGCAGACCGACGAAGCTCAACTCTCGGCTAAAGTGGGCTGGTTAGCGCTGGCAACGCTGGTGGCCGGTCTGGGTGTCGGTTGGCTGCGAAAATGGCATTAAAATTTCAAAAAGACTCGCTTGGTTGAAAAACTAAGCGAGTCTTTTTCTACATACTTTTAAAACTGTAACATAAAAGATTTTGAGAATATTTCAGCGGAATATGTGAAATGGTTAAAACGTCTTACTAGCGATAGATACTGGTATAACGGGAATGAAATCACGAACTAATTAGGGGTATCTGTTAATTGAATTAACACAAAGATGGCCAATCCGTTTTATATGTTGACTGGATTTTTCTGACAAAAGACACTATAATGAAACTTGTAAAGGGCATACATCGTTGGGGATGAGAAATGCCCGAATAAACTCGTAATTATGCGGAATTAAGACGTCAATAACATGTTTTAGAGGGGTGTTATTTATGTTTAATGAGATGAATACGAAAGAGCATTATAAGATGTACAAGAAAGGGAAGGCCTGGGTCTTCGCGGGTATCGTGACCGCCACCTTGGCCTTGGGCGTCGCTGGGGGACCCACGGCACATGCGGATACCACGGGTGCCGCGGAATCTGACCAGGAGAGCGAGTCCGGTCAGAGCGCTACGCCAGCCAAGACGGCGACCTTGTCGTCGACGACCAAACAAGCGTCTACGGAAAATGAGACGGAAAATCCGTCAACAGATGACGCCACTACTAGTGAGACCACAACCACGGGCGAACAGGATCAAACGCCAGCGGCTGCCAAGACAGATACTGCCGAAGCACCGACTGCCAAAACCACGACTGAGACGCCGGCTAAGCCAGAAACGCCAGTGAAATCAGCGACACCAGCGCCAACGTCTAAGACGCCAACGCCTACCAAAGATGTAACCGCCACCATCACGAAACCGGTCACGAAGATCACCACGGCTGTGACACCAAATATGCGGATCAAGGCACCAACGCGCACGAAGATGATGCACACCGCTCGGGCCATGGCGCCAGCTGCGCCAACCACCCCAGCACCAACGGCAACGGCAGCAGTTACCGCCGCAACGCCGGTAACTGAAGCAGATGAGTCGATTGATCAGTGGATGCCGGATAAAAATCTTCAACAAGTGGTGTTACACCGTCTCGAAAGAGATTATGACATTTCCTCTGTTGATCAAATTACAAAACAGATGCTATCTACCTTGGTTAGTTTTTATTCCGATTTGCACTATGAGCAAGCAAATGAGGACTATCATAATGCGGTTTTAGGCATCCGCTCTTTGCAAGGATTAGAATATGCGACTAACTTGCAAGATTTGAGTATCAATCCAGACCTTGATGCATCCTTAAGCTGGAATGGCAGATTTGTTTATGGGAGCATTTCTGACATCAGTGCTTTAGCGAATCTTAAAAAACTGACCGATGTGAATCTTCAGATGAATAGCCTATCTGACATCTCAGCTTTAAAGAACCTGAAGTTACATTCGGTTTCTTTAAGTTACAATCAACTTTATGATATTTCAGCACTGCAAAATTCGATTGACACACTCGCGTCTTATAGTCCTATGTCATATCAAGTAATTAAGTTTCCACAGGTGGTGTTAAATTCAGATACTTACACTTTGCCATCATTTGTCGTGACCAATGCTCAAGGGCAAAATGTACCAATTGCGCCTGAAGTGACCTCACAGAATTTTGGGCTTGCCAGTGATGGTGTGGGTACAAATCTTGATTCACAGACAGTCACTTGGAAGTTGAATGCTAGTCAGGGCTATCTGTTTATGAACTGGCACGATTCTCTCTTTGGACTGGGAGGATATCCATTTGAGGGAGAAATAGTGGTTCCCTATAGAATAGATGATACGGTTGGTAACGTAAACGTCACTTTCAAGAATGAGAATGGACTATCTTTAGCACCACAGGTAACGTTAGCTGGAACTCTTGGTGACTCATTTGACTTGAATCAGTCCGCTAATGTCATGGCGTATGTCCAACAGATTATGCAAAAGGGTTACTCGTTTATTGGAACTGAAAATAATGCACCAATCACGGGGACTTATACTAAGGACCCTACCAATATCACACTTCTCTTTGGCGTAAAGTCAATCGATACGACGTTTAACTTCTTAGATGAAAATGGTAATAAGATTGCAGATTCTCAAACGATGAAGGGCGACTATGGTCAGGATTGGCAAGTCGCAGTTCCTGGGTTAACGGGTTATACGTTTACCAAGGCGGAAAAAGACGGAGAGGAATTAGCGGTAACCGATGGACAACTATCGGGGACTCTGGCGACTGACTCTACAATCAACCTAATTTATGCAGCTAACGATGAGACGGCTACCGTTCACTATGTCTATGCAGATGGCAGTGAAGCGGCTCCTAGCAAGCAAGTAACTGGCAAGTATGGGGATTCAATTAATTTCCCCGAGTCACCGGCTATTGGTGGTTACACGGCTAGCGATTTAGCACCCGCTAAGTTTGGTGATGGAGACGAAGCCAACACCTTTACAGTTACTTACACCAAAGACAGCACCGTCACGCCGCCAACCAATCCAGAACAAACGATTACGGTCACGGTTCACTATCAAACGGCCGATGGCACGCAGGTCGCACCGGACGTGGTCATTACTGGGAAGACCGGGGATGCTTACACGACTAGTCCGGCGACGAACGTTTTGGATGGTTATGAACTGGTTTCCACGCCGGCCAATGCCACTGGGACTATGGGCGACAGCGACATCACGGTGACCTACCTATACACCAACACCGGTGACGGCGACCAGGTTAACCCTGAACCAGGGACCCCAACCACGCCGACGAAACCAACCAAGCCAACGACTGAACCGGATATGGTCACGCCAACTAAGCCAACGCCATCGGCTAAGCCACAACCCGTTACGGGCGGCCAAGCGGACACGGTTTCACCAGCCGGTAAACGGACGCCGGCCGCTCAAAATGGACAACAGGGTGCGGCCGCAACGGTTGCATTAGCCGCTACAGCTACGAAGCAACCAGCCACGCCGGCTACGGCTACCAAGACGACGTTGCCACAGACGGATGAACAATCAACTTCACCACTGTGGGGGCTAGCGTTGTTAGGCGGTTTGTTAGGACTCGTCGGTTTCAAACGGCGGAAGCGGAATTAAGAGCAGCGAACAATGCACCAGCTAGAAATGGTTGGCGCATTGTTTATCGCCCAATGTTAATAGTGTTGAAGGTTATTCGGAAATAAGTTTCATGGGCGAAGATAGTTGATCAATCATGCGGAATAAATTTAAGGAGTGAGATCAGTGTTTAAACAGTGCGGAAGTCAAGAACACTACAAGATGTACAAGAAGGGCAAGACCTGGGTCTTTGCCGCAATCGTCACGACCACGTTGGCTTTGGGCGTCGCCGGGGGGCAGACGGCCAAGGCGGACACAGCGCCAGCGACTGATAACCAAACGGCCGACACTAGCAGTCAAAGCGCAACGCCAGCCAAGGCGGTCACGCTGACGTCAGCTACGAAAAACGACACGGGGACCACAACGCCAGCTGATACTGGTGCAGATGCGGAGACGTCAGCGACTGAGAATAAGCCGCAATCAGATGCCACGACAACTAAGCCGGCAACGCAACCCAGCGCGCCAGCAACCAAGACAGCTGAGACCACGCCTGCGGAAACTACGACTACGGAAACCCCAACTACCACGACTCCAACCAAGGCGGAAGCGGCAACACCAGTGACGCCAACTACGCCCGCGGCGCCCGTTACCAAGGAAGCCGTAACCAGGGTGACCACGGCCGTAACGCCAGATATGCAGATCAAGGCGCCGACCCAGAAGAAGATGCGACACACGGCCCGGATGCTGGCACCGGTCGCACCTAAGGTAGCCACGGCCGCGGTAACGACGGCCGTAACGGCAACTTCACCGGTGACAACTGCTGACGAGTCAATCGACCAGTGGATGCCGAATAAAACGCTGCAACAGGCGGTGTTGGGCACTTTTCAAAAAGCGATTACTACTGGCAATCAGGCGGTCGTAGATTCCGGGAAGACCTGGAATAGCGTGGCCGATATTACCCAGGCGGATATGGGCCTGTTGACGTATTTTAGTATTCCAAGTATGGGATTGTCCACGTACATTGATGGGAAGAGTTCGTTTTCACTTGAAGGCTTGCAATATGCCGTTAACTTGCAGACCCTAAACGTTTCGAACAATATGAATTGGGCGCCGTACTCATTTCGTGGTGATGTCACTGACTTAACACCGTTGAAGGACTTACAGAATTTGAAGTCGTTAGAACTCACCGCTAATCGTGTTTCGGATATCACACCAGTGACGGGATTAAAGAACTTAAAGGAGCTTGCTTTTGCACAGAATAAGGTGTCGGACTTTTCGTCGTTGAATTTAGCGCAATATACGGATTGCCGATTTATCCAACAGTTCGTAGAAAAAAAGCTGGTTTACATCCCGAAGACCGGGAGCTACGTCATGGACAACCCAGTGAAGGCACCACAAGGAGTGACCTTCACAACCAGTACGGTTCTCAGACTGGGCGTCCCTTTGTCTGCCGTGGCGTCCACTGGCAATCCAACGCCCACTGTCCGTATTTTTTGGAACGGTGCTGATGCGGTGACACTGGATGGCAATCAGCTGAGTTTTAGCGGTATTAAGGACCAAATCATGCCTGGGGGGACTGAAAATCCGTTTGATTATCTCTACCCAAACTTGGTTCAAGAGGACTACTCCTATTTCTTAGTCACACTGTTTGACGCGACTGTTAAGGGTGTCGCGGATACGCAGGTGATGATGGTCATGCCGTACCTTAAAGCGGACGCGGCCAAAGATGTGACTGTCAATTACGTCGATGAGGCGGGCAAGGCCTTGGCGGATCCGGACGCATTGACGGGCTTCGTAGGTGAGTCATATGCCGCCACGCCTAAGGAGCTGCCGGGCTACGTCCTGACGACTACGCCGGCCAATGCCACGGGGACCTTCTCCGACACTGCTCAGACGGTCACCTTCGTTTACAAGGAAGCCACGTCTACGGTGACGGTTCACTATCAAGACGACCAGGGCAAGACGATCAAGCCTGATGACACGGTGACGGGCCAAATTGGCGAAGCGTACACGATTGATCACCCCGCCATTGCCGGTTACACCTACAAGGAAACGGTCGGAAACGCCACAGGGACTTACGAGGAGACACCAGCTGAGGTGACCTTCATTTACACCAAGGACGCCGTGACGCCGCCAGTCACGCCGACACAGACGATTACCGTGACGGTCCACCACCAAACGGCAGACGGCACGCAGGTGGCCCCAGACGTGATCATCACGGGAAAGGCTGGCGATACGTACACGACCAGTCCGGCCGCCAACATTCCAGCAGGCTATGAGCTGGTCACCACCCCGGCTAACGCCACCGGGACCATGGGCGACAGCGATATTGTTGTGACCTACCTCTACGCCAAGACTGAGACGGACGGGGATGGCGACCAAGTCGCTCCCGAACCGGATAAACCAACGACGCCAACGAAGCCGACGAAACCCGCGACCGAGCCGGATCAAGTGACGCCGGCCAAACCGGCAACACCCGCCCAGCAACAACCGGGCAAGGGCGGACAAGCAAATCGGGTTACAATCGGTCGTGCGCCAGTAGGTACAGCACAATCGGGAGCGACGCCGACGGTTAACTTAGCAACAGCCGCGCAAGCGACGCCCACAACGACAACTCAGACGACCTTGCCACAGACGGATGAACACGCAACTTCACCACTGTGGGGGCTAGCGGTTCTGGGGTCCTTGCTGGGACTGGTTGGCATCAAGGCAAGACGAAAGAACCATTAGACCATTCAAAGGAGCTGACGCTGATCGGCTCTTTTTTGTTACGGATTTTAACGATAGTAACTATGAAAAACAAATTGTTTCTCGAACTGTTTCACGGCATCATTTTATTTATGAATCGTATCATATCACCGCTTACATTTAATTTGCATGATAATTCAAAAAAATGATGTATGTCCTAAACAGTCATGGGGTGTGGACTTGATATTAGTTTGCTAATATAATGAACTCAAGTAATCAATCTCACAAATATCTATGGCGACTATCATCAGCGAATCATGCGGGTTCAATACTTAGGGAGTGAAGATGATGTTTAAGCAGTGCGATGCGTCGGAACATTATAAGATGTACAAGAAGGGGAAGGCGTGGGTCTTTGCGGGGATTCTCACGACCTTTTGCCTGGTTACGGTTGGCGGGACTGAAGTCGTTCATGCGGATACGCTTGGGGATGCGGCGCCAAGTAGTAGCCAGCCAGCAGCTAATGAAGTGAAACCTACTCAACAAGTGGTGCTAAAGTCCAGCGAAACGCCGACACCTGAAGTCAAGGATGCAGATCAAGGCATGGAAACGCCGGAACCGGCAGCACCAGAATCGGATACGCAACCAGCAGAGAATCAGAAATCAGAAACTCCCAATTCAGCAACGCCGGACACAGCCAATACTGAAACGCCAGCTAATAAGACACCGGATTCAGATGAACCGGCGGCACCCGATGCTGAGCAGCCTGCTGACCCGGCCGACAATGCGGATGATCAGGTAATTTCTGATCAGGCAGATGAGCAGAAGACTGGCAATGATCAAGTTAATGAGCTTCAAGGCAATGACCAAATGACACCACCGCAACGGATGAAGAAACTGCGGCTGGCGGCATCACCTACACCTCAGCCCGTCGTAGCGGTACCAGAGGACGAATCCGTGGCAGTCACGGCAGACCAGTCGATTGATGAGTGGATGCCGAATAAACGGCTACAGCAAGCGATTTTGAACACCTTACAGTCTACTAGCCTGGCCAATCCGATGGTGATTGCTTCAGGTAAGACTTGGTCCAGTGTCAATGACATTACGCAAGACGATATGGCCTTATTATCCCATTTCAGTATCCAAGAAAACATCATGTCCACGTACATCGATGGCAAGAACTCCTTTTCCCTCGAAGGGTTACAGTATGCCGTTAATCTGACTTACTTGGACTTGAAAGGTAATACGTTTATTGTTTGGGGCACGACTTTGGTCAATTATTCAGGGCCATCGCCTGATGGTGGTCATTACTTTGGCGATATTACAGATATTTCACCGTTGCGGTCGCTGACAAAGCTGGAGTTCTTACAACTAGCGCTGAACCGGATTACCGATGTGACGCCGATTGCTGACTTGAAAAATTTAGTCACACTGCAGATGCCATATAACTGTGTCTCTGATTTTTCTTCGTTAAATTATGCACAGTATACCGATAGGATGACATTTGACCACCAATTAATCATTCATGATCCAATTATCGTCGATGGCAAGACTCGGACAGCGACGACGCCGATTACGATTAAATGGCCGCAAAACTTCAACTCAGAGACGATGGCCAATAAAGGTTATGGCTGGATGTACGATACACAAACCGCTATTTATAGTTTCGAATCGGCCGGGGTGGGGACACCGGATGGTAATGGTCATGTGGTTTACACCGGCATTCCTGATCAGGTCATGCCAGGCTCTACAGCAACGGTTTTTAGTGGTTATAAGACCACGCAGTTGCCGTATAAATATTATCTATCACAAGTTTATTTTGACAAGGACAGCAATGGTGAAGAAGGCGTGCAATACTTCTCGGATTACACCCCTTATACTATCGGCGAAGAGGCTCAGCCGGTGACGGTTCACTATCAAGATACTGCAGGAAAGGCCATTTCGGATGATCTGGTATTGGCTGCCGGTCTAGTGGGAGAGCAATACACGACCACACCGCTAGCTATCACGGGATACACGTTGACCACGACACCGGCTAACGCGAGTGGTGTTTACGGCGATGAGCCGATTGACATCATTTATGTTTACACCAAGGACGCCGTGACGCCGCCAGTCACGCCGACGCAAACGATTACCGTGACGGTCCACCACCAAACGGCAGACGGCACGCAGGTGGCCCCAGACGTGATCATCACAGGAAAGGCTGGCGATACGTACACGACCAGTCCGGCCGTCAACATTCCGGCAGGCTACGAGCTGGTTACCACCCCGGCCAACGCTACCGGGACTATGAGCGACATCGATATTGTTGTGACCTACCTCTACGCCAAGACTGAAACGGACGGAGATGGCGACCAAGTCGCTCCCGAACCGGACAAACCAACGAAGCCGACGAAACCCACAACGCCTACGACCGAACCAGATCAGGTGACGCCAGCCAAACCGGCAACACCAGCCCAACAACAACCGGGCAAGGGCGGACAAGCAAATCGGGTTACAATCGGTCGTGCGCCAGTAGGTACAGCACAATCGGGAGCGACGCCGACGGTTAACTTATCAACAGCCGCGCAAGCGACGCCCACAACGACAACTCAGACGACCTTGCCACAGACGGATGAGCGCACCGTTTCACCGCTGTGGGGCCTGGCGCTACTCGGCGGATTATTAGGCTTAGTCGGTCTCCGCAGAAAACAACACTAATAGCATTAAAATGGGCTAGTCATCAAGTGGACTAGTCTATTTTTGTGCAATTAATTACTTAATGTTAATGGTTTAAACTATGCTGGCTTTTCACCCGATAATCGGTTATAATAGGACTTAGTTAGGGATTGCCAATAACACACTAATAGCCAATTTCGTAACACTAAGGTGCTGGCTGAGTGATCAGCAGAATGAGGAGGATTATTGTGCGACGGACAGTTGCGTCAAAACGACAGATGGAAATGATGAAGCGAGGACGGACCTGGGCGTTCGCCAGTCTGGTCACCGCGACGTTGGCGATGGGAGCGGGGCACGTGACGGCGCAGGCCGACGAAACCACCCCGGAAAACGCCCCGACCGCGGCGACGGGAACCGCTAGTCAGACAGATTCGGCAGTCACGTTGTCTGCAGGGACTCAGGAAACGACGACGGCAGTGGCGGATACGGATGAGACAACTAATTTGCCTGAAGATGAAAACGCTAACATAAATGATGTTGTAACGGATGCAGAAACGACTGCGGCGGCTGAACCAGCCGAACCAGCACAAGCGGCGGTGACGACTGACACTAAAGTAACGGACGTCACCGCAGTTGAAGACGCTGATTTGGCCACGCCTGAGGTAGAGACCCCGGTGCCCATCAGCGCGCCAGCCGACCAGCCAAGCGCTAAACCAGTCACTCAGACCGGGGCCGCACCGCAACTCAAGGCGGTGAAACTGGTGAAGGCCCAGGTGGCCAAACCGGCGACCGTGAAGTTGGCTCATCAGCAGAAGGCGACCACGATTGATGAGTGGATGCCCAACACCGTACTCCAACAGGCAGTGTTGAAGGCCTTGCGGACCCAGAATCCTAATCAAAGCTGGGCGAGCGCCGCCGACATTACGCAAGCGGACATGGCTCTGCTGAAGGCGCTCTCGATACAAACCGGCGCGGGCACCTATATTGATGGCAAGACGGACTTTAAGCTGGATGGACTGGAATTTGCCACGAACTTGACCAGCTTTTATGCTGGCGGCAACTTGGACGGTGAACCGGGGGCTTACTACGGGGATATCGCCGACGTAACACCGCTGGCCGGTTTGGAAAAGCTGACGACCTTGGATTTGCAACACAACCGTATTACGAATGTGGCGCCGCTAGCTGGCTTGAAGAATCTCCAGACGCTATATTTGGCATTTAACCGGATCCAGGATTTCTCCGTGCTGAAGGGAAACAGTTATCAAAAATTTCATGCGGGCTCCCAGGCAGTCGTCTTGGACCCGGTCAAGGTCAGTGCTACCAAACGTTCCGCGCACCTGAAGGTCCAATTTATCACGATCGACGGTAACGTCATTCAGCTGGAACCGGTGGCGGTGCGGGTTGCCGATCCCGTCTTTTTCAACAGTAGTGGCTTCACTTACCGTTTCTACTTCACTGGGGGCACTGGCGTGAGTGACGGTCAGGGTGGGTTGAACTATACGGCACTCAAGGACCAAATCCCGGGCATCACCGAATATCCCGGAGTGACGGTCGATGTGCAGGAAAACAATTATTTTATGACCGGGAAGGCTGAGGGCAACGACTCGTATGGTAGCTATATGTTCGTGGCCATGCAGGGGTATGACATTACCGAAGAGGCTGCGGCGGTCACGGTCAAGCATCAGGATGAAAGTGGCAAAACGCTGGCCGCCGACGTGGTTCTGCCAACGGGCATGATTGGCGAGGACTACCAGACGTCGCCAGTGACCATCAGCGGGTACAAGTTGAAAACCACGCCGGATAACGCCACTGGGAAATATGGCACGGATCCCATCACGGTGATTTACGTGTATGAAAAAGATGGTGGGGGGACCGTGACGCCACCTGTGGTCACGCCGACCGAAGATGTGACGATGACGATTTACTACCAGCTGGCCGATGGAACCGACCTGGCGCCAAGCCAAACGGTTAGTGGTCAGCCCGGAACGGCGTATACCACGAGCCCGCTGGCGATTGACGGTTACACGCTGGTCGCGACGCCGGCCAATGCCACGGGCGTCTTTGGCGACAGTGATGGCCGCATCGTATACGTTTACGAAAAGACGGACGACGAGACGACTGGAGGCGACGGCGACCAAGTGATCGACGGTGGCGATGGGGATGAAATCACTGATGGTGGAGATGACGTGACAACGGATGGCCCTACCGGCTCGGTGACAACGGCCGATGGTGGCGCCGGTGATACCGTGAGTGGCCGGCCCATCCAGACGGGTCAGGGCACAACCACCAGTCCCGCCGCGACGCCAGTGAAGACCAACGCACCAGCGACGACCTTGCCGCAGACTGACGAACGCCAGACATCAGCTTGGTGGGGCGTGGCCTTGCTGGCAGTGACCGCGGTCGGCGGCTGGTTTGGTAAGCGCCGGCGGACGAAGTAATTGTGAACGATATGGGGCAGGGCAAGGGTCCTGTCCTTTTTTGTGTGGTTAGCATAAATATAATTATAGTTATAAATAATTAATGTTATAGTAGTTTTATAAAGAAGCTTGTTGTATACTAAAAAGTGATGAAGCGATTAGAAATTCATCGATACTAAGCTAGTTCATATCAGGGGGGATTGGATTTTGCACGTCCAACGACAACGTTATCGAAAATATTTTGAAGCTAATACGGATAAATACGGGGTTATCGTACTAATATCGCTGGTGAGCCTGGGGTGGCAACTGAAAACGGCAATCCCAGCCGCGGCGGACCAGACACCGGTGCCTGCCGGTCAGCAACAACCGGCAGTGACAGTGGAAAAGGCAAGCGACGAACCGGCCGGGGATGACGACGGGGATGATGCGGCAGATGGGGGCGCAATCAATGCAACTGAGGCGCTTGATGGGACTACTGTGACCACCAAGAAAGCAACAAGCGCTGTGACCCCGGATAACACAGTCGATGCAGTGGCGATTGCGCGAACGGTGGCTCAGGCGACTTTGCCCAAGAGCCAGGGACCAGTGCCAACTAGCCGACAAACTACGCGCATGACTGCTGTGCCGACGGCCGCGGAGCCAGTCGGTGCCGACACCGTTGCGGATACCACGGGTGAACCAGCGTCCACAGCGCCGGCCCCCTATCAATTTCCGGTGGCGAGCTATACGCATGAAACAATTGATCAGTGGATGCCGAACCGGATCCTGCAGCACGCCGTTTGGTTAGCGCTACGGGATACGTCCCAAACAGATGGGAAGACCTGGGCCACCCAGCAGGAAATTACCCAGCAGGATATGCGGCGGCTACAGCGTTTGTACGTCACGGGAAATGCCGAGTCGCATGGTATTAGTAGTTACATCGATGGCAAAACGGAATTTTCACTCAAAGGGTTGGCTTACGCCGTGAATCTTGAAAAATTATCGTTGGGTGGTGGACACATTCAAAATGAACCGTTCCAAGTGTACGGTGACGTGGTCGACATTTCGCCGCTGGCCTATCTACCTAAGCTAGAATATGCGGCCTTAGATAACAACCGAATTGCCGATATTTCACCACTGCGGCATCTGCAGCAGTTGGACCGGTTATATTTAACGTTTAATCATATCGCTGACTTTAGTCCGTTGGAGGGACATGAATTTCGTCAACTGACAGTGACTAGGCAACTGGTGACGTTGCCTACGATTGCGGTAGATGCCCAGACGCGAAGGGCACAAATGGCGTCACCTTACATACAGCCGAATGGTCCCTGGGCAGTGGCGGGATTGGGAACGACGCCTGCAAATTATCTGCGACAAAATATTTCATTTCAACTGACCGAGACGGGGCATCTTTGGAATTTCGTTGAGTACCACACCATGCCAGGTACTGATATCGATATGGGTGAGACTGATGATGATTGGGGCACCCTGTATTTTAAGAATATTCCTGATCAGTTGCCAGGTGATTATGGCGGTCTAGAGGATAATCAGGCTCATCATCAAATTGCCTTACCTGATTATTATTACCTGATGGGGGAGGCTTATCCGGATACGGATGAGTTTAAGACGACCGACGGGGATATCGAGTGGTACGTGGTTCAGCCCTACACCATTATCCAGAAAGCTGGGGCAGTCACGGTCCATTATCAGGATCAGACGGGACAAACGCTGGCGCCAGACCGAACGTTGCCACAGGGAAATGTCGGGGACGCTTATGATACCAGTCAGTTGGTTGCGGCCATTAAGGGATACACGCTGACGACGCCACCGGATAATGCGGCAGGAAAGTACACTGCCAACCCCATCTCGGTGACCTATGTTTATCGGAAAAATCCAGTGAAACCGGATGCGACGCGGCCACCAGTTCCTGGGGTGACACCGCCCGTAGAAGTGATACCACCAACTTCAGTGGTACCACCGACGGAACCAATCTTTCCAGGATCGCCAGTGCCGGTGACGCCGCCAACGGCGACAGGGCCGACTGATGTGAACCAGCCGCCAGTCACGGTGGCGCCCACGTCTGAGATGCCGTCGGCCGGTACGGAGAGTGCGGTGACGCCAACGATGCCAGTCACGCATGCCGAGATTGGGGACCTGCTGACGAAGACGCCACAACGGCCAAGAAGAAAAGCAATTCCGGGTCACGGAACAGCCTTGCAACAAGCGGCCACGTACCATAAAGCAGGGGGACATCGAAAATTGACGTCACGGCAACCAACCTTACCACAGACCGATGAGCGACGGGTCTGGGCTTGGTGGGGGATGGCTTTACTGCTGATAACGGTGGTTAACGGTTGGCTAGGTAAGCGGCGGTGGATGAGATTACTGAAAAAGCAAAAATAGTAAGTTGGACAGGGCTAAGGTTCTGTCCTTTTTGCATTTTATAATTATTTAATTACCATGATAAATAATTAATATTATAGTGTCTTTCTGACTTATTTTGTCGTATACTAATACCTAACTCGTTAGTGGTCTAGATGACTGAACGGGGAATTTAACCGGGGATGAGCAGAAAGTGGGGAATCTTTAAGTGGGTAAGAAACAACGAGAAAGTAGACGACTATTTACGGATAACGCTGATAAAAGTGTGATGCTTTCAACAATGGTACTGATGAGCGTTGGTTGGCAGTTGGGAATGACCACGCCGGCCTCAGCGGACCAGCAAGACGAACCGGCAGTTGGTCAGACGCAGGTACTAGATGATGAAGCGAGCAAGACGAAAATTGGTCCAACTTCTGATCAAGCGACAGCGACAACTGATGACGACGAGGACGAGACTGGTGGCGCGCAGGTACAGCTGACAACGGCGCTTACACCCGATACCGAGGCAGACCAGCCTGCGATTGCCCGGACGGCGGAACAGGTGATGACACCGCCCGTGGTGGCCGGAGAACAGCCGGATCAAGTGGGAACTTCGACGGATGAGTCGGCTGTGGCCGTTGTGCCGACGGGTATTCCAGTATCAACTGAACCTACTCCTGACCAGTCAGTTCCAGTTATGGCTTATGATGATCGAACGATTGATGAGTGGATGCCGAATCCGAGATTGCAAAAGGCAATTTTACGGACGCTACAGATAGGAGATAGAGATCAAGTAGATCCTCATCCAGATAGAACCTGGAAAAAAGTCACTGATATTACGCAACAGGACATGAGCCTGCTACGTGATGTGAGTATAATCGGGAGTTATCATTCGGATGGAATAAGCACTTATATTGATGGAAAAACTGAATTTTCACTAGAAGGATTAGAGTATGCCACAAATTTGGAAAGTATTGCGATGGGTGGAGGAGAACGAAACTATGCACCCTTTCAGATGCATGGTGACGTGGTTGATATTTCTCCTCTAGCTTATTTGTCTAAATTGAAAAAGATAAATTTGAGAAATAATCGTATTGAAGATATTTCGCCGATTCAGAACGTCAGTAAGTTAACACTACTTCTTTTAGATTACAATCACATAGTTGACTTTAGTCCATTGAAAGATCTTAAATCTAATGCAGAGACACGCTTTGATATGCAGTATGCGATTTTACCGCCAATCAGGGTGGATGCTCAGACTAGGAAGTATCATATGTTTTCCCCAGTTAAATTAGCGAATGGGGAAACGGTAAATCTGATGAGAATTCAGGATGATGCTTGCTTGGAAGAGGGGGAATTTTTACGACAAAATGTAAGGTATAATATTGTTGAGGAGGATTACCATACGTATTACCAGACATTGTTGAGAGAAAATATCGTTGTGGCTAACGATAGGAATGATTTATGGTTTCAAAATATTCCAGATCAACATTTGGGAGTAAATGATCCGGATGACGATTACCTAGTTGTATCACCAGATCAATATTATCTAGTAGCTGAAGCTGATATATCGAAAAAACAAGTAGAAGGTATCGATTTAGAGGGTAATCCGAGAGAGGGCTGGTACGTCATCCAACCCTACACCATCGCTCAGGCGGCTGGCCCCATCACCATCCATTACCAAGACCAATCCGGAAAGACTATAGCGCAAGACCAGAAACTGCCCCAGGGGTTTGTGGACGATGACTACAATGCTGAAGAGCTAGCGGTAAAAATTAAGGGATACACGTTGCAAACGCCATTGCCTGAAAATACCAAAGGTAAATACACCGCTGATCCGATTACGATTAAGTTCGTTTACCAGCAAGACCAGTCTAAGCCGACTCCCTCCAAGCCGCCAGTTGCTGGGGTGACGCCACCAGTGGCACCGGGGGTCGTCCCTCCAGCGACACCGGATCCGAAGCCAACTGTACCGACGCCCGTGACGCCGCCCACGGTGACTAAGCCAGCTGAACCGAATCAATCAGCCACACCGACGGCTACGGTTGAGTCAACGCCAACTGCGTATCAGGCGGGGACGGCCAGTGTGGTAGCGCCCGTGACACCCGTTAATCACGCCGGGGTCAGTGACGCGATAGCCGCGACGCCTGCACCGCAGTTACCACGCCGACTGGCGAGCTTTGATTTCCAGTCATCGTCGCAACGACCGCTCTTACCGCGAACCGGTCAGCACAAGAACCAACTGGCCTGGTATGGCGGCTGGGGACTTCTACTGGGCGTGGTGGGCCTTGTCTGGCGACACCGCAAACGTGAATAGATCTAATGAAGCATGCCAGAGACTTGGTGTGCTTCTTTTGCTTGTCAAAATGTGTCTAAGTTAATTCAGATAACAAATATAGGGTTGACGATTAGTCTAACGAAAGCGCTATCGAAACGGATTAGACAATTTACGTAATTCGCTGAATTTGTTGGGGAAATTGGCCTTGATTTTAGCGGTGACTAACTAGGTAAAACCTTTAATGAAACACCAACTAGTAGCCATCAAAAGAAATATTTTTCGAGAAAACAAGTAATTTGGGTAATTAGTTTTATCACCTGACAATTAAGCTTGATTTTCTTGCGAAACGGGATACAATAAGGGTGTAGAAAAGATTACCCACATTAACAGATGTGTAACGTAAAATTAAATGGCTAGGGCGATTGCAGCACATAAACTTCATTAGGGGGAAGTTATCATGCGGAATGAATTAGGGACAATGAAAGAGCACTACAAGAGCTACAAGGCAGGCAAACGCTGGGTTTTCGCATGCATCACGGTGATGAGTTTAGGTCTAGGACTCGTTGGTGCGGGCACCACGGCTCAAGCCGATGATGCGTCAGGTAATGACGCTTCGTCCAGCAATGTCCAACCAGCAAGCAATTTGCAAGATAAGCAACAGGTCTTAAAGACAACAACATCTTCAACGACCGAAGAAAGCGATGTTCAAAATGGTGCTGACAGTGACGTCGATTTCGACAATTCTGCCGACGATACGAACAGCGACGTCATCAATGGTGATCAAGAAAAGGATAACACTGGCGCACCGCAATCGGATGCTGATGTGAATGCTAGTTCAGACAAGGATAATGTTAACGACGAACCGGCACCACAAGCCCCCGTCGATAACCAGTCAGGACAAGCTGATGATGTTGTCGACGACACACCAGACACGGTCAAGGATGAAAGTCCTGAGAGCAATGTGGCTGGCAATACGGATAACACCACTGATAAGATCGATGAAACCGGTAACACTGACAAAATGGCGGTTAGCGACTTGAATACACCAGCTACTTACGACCCAGCGCGGCTTGCTCGGACTAGTCTAATGAAGACCGCTACTTCCAGCATTGACGGTGTGGATGCATCAGTTTGGATGCCGGATGCCAATTTGCGAGCCGCAGTTGAATACGATATCAACCGGTGGAATCAGGAGGGGGATGTCACGGTTACTGATGCTAACCTTTCTGAAAATCTGGCTCGCCTGAATTCCTTGACCATTAGCAATGCAGCTGGCATGCCAACGAGTCTGGAAGGGTTACAGTACTTTACCCGATTGGGAATGCTTGAAGTAAATGGTGACTTACCGGCCGATGGTTGGATTGACTTCTCGTTTGCTAAGAACTTGAGCATTGTCTACATCACTGACAGCGCGCTGAATGGCGTCGATTTTCCAACTTTCTTTAAGCAAACCTTTGGTAACAACCCAGAACTGATGATCTTAAGCATCACGCATTCTGGCATGACCGGTAATCTGCCAGACATCACAAATTATCACAACCTGCAAAACTTTACCGTGACGAATGCCAACTTGACGGGGACTTTAGCGGATCTCGGAAGTTCCACTAGTCTGAAGACGTTGATGCTGGGTTACAACCAGCTGACCGGTAATTTAAGCGGCATTGACAACTTTCCTAATTTGGCGTCATTGTACGCGGCGGACAATAATCTGTCCGGCGATTTGACCGACATGAGTCATTACACGGGAACGTTATATTTACCAGACAACCACTTAACTTCTGGAGTACAAAATCAAAAAGGCTATGCCCAAGGGCTCTCCAGCATGGACTTCCAAACGGTCACCGGTCCAACCTACACGTTGACGTCCAAGAATCGTGAAATTGATCCGGTGGCTGGTGTCATCGCTGGGGTTCAAGATGCAACGGGGGCCATTGTCACGGACGACCCGATGATCGTTTACAATCCGGGGACTGCTGGCGAATACTTTAAGATCGTTACCACCAGTAATGGCGGGTTCAAGTTGCAGGCCATCGGGGATGTGCCGGACGGCGATTACACGCTGACGGTCATCAACAAGAAGACCTATCAATACGGCGTTAACCTGACTTTCACCGTTAAGAATGGCGAGGACCCCGCTGACCCAGACACGACTGATCCGGATACTAAGGATCCCGACACCGACACCACCAACCCTGGCGGTACGACCACGCCAGACACCACTAACCCGGACACGACGCCAACGACGCCGGACACCACGACGCCGGATACGCTGGTCACTGGTGGCGACGCGGATGAAATCGTTGCGCCAACCACAGATGACACGGTCACGCCGTTAACTGGCGGGGATGGTGCCACCATCGATACCACGACACCGGCTGCCAAAACCACGACCCAATCAGCCGGGCAAGCCGACCGCGTGGTTAAGAACACGACTAAGCGAAACGGTCAGCCGGTCAGTCTAGTGGCCAAGAACAGTGCCCGTGTTGTGCGGGGCACCAAGGCACCGGTGGCTCACCAACCAGCCGCCGCGAGCCGTCTGGCTGCCAAGCGGACTGCGACCCCAACGACGTTACCACAAACCAACGAGCAGAATAGCGCTGAGCTGATTGCTGCCGGCGTAGCAGTTGCCTTAGCAACGTTAGGGATGGGCGTGAAGGCCCGTCGTCACTAATTAGATAAATGGATTCATCACGAGTGGTCCAACGAAAATTTTCGTTGTGGTCACTCTTTTTTTGCCCATTTCTATCCAATTTCATCAATGTGGTGAACTACCGGACAACTAAGCAATTTTTGTTTAAAATAATTAGCGAATTGTGTTGATTGTTGCCGCCGGGAGGACGAAAATAGGGGTGGAGTCTTATTGGGAAAGGTAGGGATTAAATCAATATGGAAACGAAACGGACGCACTTTAAAATGTACAAGAGTGGCCGTCGCTGGGTCTTCGCCTGTGCTGTGCTGTTAGTCACGCTGGGTGCCGGGACCACGGTGACCGCCAACGCCGATGTTGCTGGGGCTAGCTCTAGCAGCAGTTCAGTGGTCAGCGGGGAAAGCAGCAGTAGTGAAAGTAGCGCTACCAGCTCGTCTGCAAGCGACCCTTCAGCCACGTCTGCCACTAGTTCTAGTGAAAGCAGTGAATCATCAAGCCAATCTAGTGACTCTAGTGAATCGTCAATCGATGCGTCGAACACGGCTGAATCAGATGTCCAGTCTAGTAACGCGAAGAAGACGACCAGCGTCAAGGCGGCCGCATCGGTCAATAAGAAGTCACTGACGACACCGAAGTCCTTGAAGGTCGATCACAGTTTGAAGCAGTCCATCAAGCAAACGGTGAAACAGGCGACCGCACCAAAGCGGTATGACCACGCCAGCTTAAGCCAAATCGCTAAGGCCGCAGCCAATTCGTCGAAAGTCCAATCCATCAGCAACTTACTACATAAGCTCGCCGGCACCAACGCGACGGCTGCCGCGGTGACGCCTTATGCTGACACCGGGATTCAAGCCGGCGGTAGTGTTTACGATGACTACCCAGACCTGGACAACATCTTAGGTGTCTCCTCCGTCTTCCACATTTTTGCGCGGGAGGCCGAATTGAACGCCCACACCAACGGGAACATTGCCGTGCAAAACCTGATTGGGAACGTCAACTTTGGGACCAACATCATTGAAGAATTGTTGGACAAGGATATTTCGTACATCCAAAATGTCACCAACATTGCCAACAGTTCCTTCGTTTCCGGTGGGGACACGCGGAGCAACAAGGTCGTCTTCGGGGAAGGCATTACGATCGACATCAGCAATCCCAACCGGCCGATGATCAACGGCGAATACATTGACCACCTGCTGGCCAGTGAAGTTTACCAAGACCAAAATGGCCAAACCTACATTGATTTCGACGCCGAATTTGCGAAACTGAAGGCCCTAAATGAATCGTTGGCCAACCAGTCCAGCAATGCGACGTTTAGCAACAGTGACTTTGACGACCAGAACAACCGGGTCATCGACATCACGAACATGACGCCTAACGAAAACAACCAGATCGTCATCAACCTGACGCCGGACGTATTGAACAGCGACACGCCGCTGACCATCTACGGCCTGTCACCAGACGCTGACGGGACCACGGTCATCATCAACGTGGACACCGGTGGCAACGACGACTACAACGTGAACTCCCAAATTAAGGTCTTCTACAGTGATGGGACCGAACGGAACAACCACGAAACGGAAGACTTTGGGGACAACCATTTGCTGTGGAACTTCTACAACAGCCAGGCCAGTGACAAGCAATACACCGGGACGCTGGACTTCAAGAAGGCCTTCCAAGGCAGTATCTTGGCACCATCCGCTGACGTGATTGCCGATGCCAACATCGACGGTAACATTATTGCCGACAGAGTGGTGGTCAACGCGGAAACCCACCGTTGGGACCTGCAAGACAACAAGGACAATGAAGAAGACGTCGACGACGAAGAGAATGACTTCGAAATTCCCGTCCACCCCGGCATCGAAGTTCCTGGCATCCCCACGTATCCAGAAGAACCTGACACTGAAAATCCTGACACGGAAACGCCAGGGACCGAGGAACCGAATGTCGTTGATCCCGACACCGAAGAACCCGAAGAGGATAACGGTGGCGAAGAGGACTTGACCTACGAACACGAGCACCCCGACTACTCCGAGGCAGAAGCCGAAGACTTTGAAGACGACTTGATCAACTTTGAAGAAAACGGTGATGTTGCTGGCGAAGAGGCCTTGTTGAACAAGGTCGACGCCGCCATCGCTGCAGCTCGGGCCAAGGGGGATACCGAATTGGTTGCCCAACTCGAATCCGTCCGCAACAACATCTTGCGCGCCCTAGGCTTGAGCGACGGCCTGCCACAAACCGGTGAGGCCAATGAAAACTGGCTGAGCGCGGTCGGCTTCGTCTTGGCCGGCACCTTGCTGGCGACCGGCGTGGCAGTTGACCGGAAGCGGCGGTATTAATCCTCTACTAGTACTAACGAAATCCAATCGCGATTTGTAACCCCCTAATTGGTGGAAAAACTGAACGATTGCTGACAAACGTTGGTCTAGCAACGTTTTAACTATAAAAAAATGACCTTGCCTCATCACGTTCACGCGGTGGGTCAAGGTCATTTTGGGATTAAAAGAGCATGCGCACGCCCATGAAAATCAGCAGGACGCCCATGAACGGCTTGAGGTAATAGTTGAGTTTGGCCGGATCCACGTGCATCAACAGTCTTGGCGCACACAACGCGCCCAGGACAGCACCGATCATCAGCCAGATGCCGACCTGCCAGTCGATGTTGTTGGCTGACAGGTGAAAGAGCAGACCCACCAGCGACGTTCCGACCAGCACGTAAGAGGAGGTCGCCGCGGCCGGCAACATGTCCAGCCCCAAGACCAACAGCCCCGCGATGATGGGACCGCCGCCACTCAGGCCCGCGACGCCGACCATGATCCCGCTCAACATGCCGTAGATGGCGGCCTGAGCACTTTGATGGCGGGGCGCCTTGGCCTTGGTCATGAAGAAACGTTTGATCAGCACCTGCACGCCGAGTCCCGCCAAAATGAGGGCGACGATCCAGGTGTAGATGTCGTTGGGGATGTACGGCGCTACCAGCGCACCCACCACCGTGGCGGGGATGGCCGTCAGCAGCATTTGGTTGCCGACCTTAAAATGAATCTGGCCGGTGCGGTAATGGCCGTAGGCACCCACCACCAACGATGGAAACGCCGTGAACAGCGACGTGGACGCGGCGACCGCGGGCGCCAACCCGAAGACGCTGGTCAACAGGCCCAGATAAATAGCCGCACCGCCGCCCCCAGTTGAGAGGACCAACAGTCCCACTAGAAATCCAATTATCAGAAAAACTAACCACATCATTTACCCAATCGTCTCCTTATCGACTTATCCTGTTAACTAGTGTAACGATAACGGAATGGGTCGTCAATTTGTGACCATTGTTGTATGATGGCTGGTAAAGACAAAAGAATGGTAGGTGCGTAAAATGAAGTTGACACAACAGCGAATTTTAATTGTCGGAGGCACATCGGGATTTGGCGAAACGGTCGCCGGCCAGGCCTTACAGGCGGGGGCGAGCGTGCACGTGATTGGCCACAGCCAGGCCCACGTGGATGCCGCGTTGACGCGACTCCAGTTATCGGGAACGGACGCAACGGGCACCGCGCTCGATGCGCAGGACCCGCACCAGCTGGCGGTCTTCTTTGCGTGTCAGCCGAAATTTGACCACGTCCTGTCCTTTTTAGGCGGGGCCATGGGCGGTGGCTTTTTGGACAACGATGTGGCCACCATTCGTCAGGCTATCGAGGATAAATTTTTCGCCAACCTCCAACTGGCCAAGGCGGCGGTCGGGCATTTAAACGAACACGGTTCGCTGATTTTTACCTCCGGCGCGGGCGGTCATCCGGATGACGCATCTGGGGCCATCATCGGCAATCAGGCCATCAATACCATGGTGGCGGGCTTAGCGGTCGAATTGGCGCCAGACTTCCGGGTCAACGCGGTCGCACCAACCTGGACGCCGACAGGCTTGTGGCGCCAGTTGAGCGCCGAGCAAGTGGCCCAGCAGGCACAGGATTTTGCGCAGGGCGTGCCGCTGAAACGCGTGGCCACCCAGGCAGAAGTCGCTTCGGCCTATCTGTACCTGATGGAAAATGATTTCGTCACGGGACAGGTGCTCCACGTGGATGGCGGCGTGGACCTGGGCGTGCGGTAGTGGGGAAAGTCTGGGATGTGGTCTCAGGCTTTTTTTGTTTGGCGTGGTTGGGGAGCTTTTTTGTGGTTGGGTTGGTTCAGTGCGTTCAAGATATTTTCGCCATTTTATCCCGGTCCTGGCAGCCTCTGAAACGTGCTCCGCGAACCAGACTCCTGCGCTTAGAAAAATAAGGTGCCCCTATTTGGTGATGGTTCTTTGTGGTTAGACTGGTTTAGTGCGTTCGAGATATTTTCGCCATTTTATCCCGGTCCTGGCAGCCTCTGAAACGTGCGAAAAAGGACAGGTCCCTGCGCTTAGAAAGCCCCAGAACTCCTGCCCGGCGACAGTTCTTTGTGGTTAGACTGGTTTAGTTTGTTCAAGATATTTTCGCCATTTTATCCTGGTCCTGGCAGCCTCCGAAACGTGCAAAAGCGGGCAGGTCCCTGCGCTTAGTAAAAATAAGACCTCCTGCCCGGCGATGGTTCTTTATGGTTAGGTTGGTTCGGTGCGTTCAAGATATTTTTGCCAGACTATCCTGGTCCTGGCGGCCTCCGAAACGTGCTCCGCGAACCAGACTCCTGCGCTTAGAAAAATAAGGTGCCCCTATTCGGCTTTGCCGAATAGGAACACCTTATTCCTCTAATGCTCAGAGTCTAAGCGGTTCGCTCCGCACTCTTATCTTAATAACTAGTCCACCCGCCATCAACCGGCACAACCGTTCCGTTTACGTAACTGGCTGCGTCTGAGCAGAGGAATAGGGCCGTTTGGGCGATTTCGTCGCCGGTTCCTGGTTCTGGGGACAGTGGCATGCCGACGCTTTGGCGTTCCATGCCTTCCTTGTCGACGCCCTTCATGGATTCGGCAATGTTGGTCTTGATGCCACCCGGCGCGATGGCGTTGGTCCGGATGCCCATGTTTTCGTACATGTACGCCGTGTTCTTGGTCAGGCCGACCACCGCGTGCTTAGAAGCCGTGTAAGCCGCACCGGCGCGGCCACCACCGATACCGCCCACGGAGGCGATATTTAAGATGACGCCAGATTTTTGTTTGGTAAAGAGCTTCAAGGCCTCCCGCGTTGCCAGCATCACGCTGGTCGTGTTGACCGTCATCACGCGGTCCCACAACTCGTTGGTCAGCGTGCCGACCGGGGCCATGTTATCCATGATACCGGCGTTGTTGACTAAGATGTCCAGGTGACCAAAGCTATCAACGGCCTTTTGGACCATGGCGACCACATCGGCTTCCTTGGTAACGTTGGTGACCGCGGCGACGGCATCATTGCCGGCGTCGGTGATGGCCTTAACCACTTCGTTGAGACGGTCTTCGTTGATATCGGCGGCCACGATTTTGGCGCCTTCCTTGGCAAATAATTCCGCCATGGATTTCCCCATGCCGGAGCCGGCACCCGTGATAATGGCCACTTTTCCTGCTAATTGTTGACCCACGTCACTCACTCCTTAGTGAAAATATTTTAGGCTTAATTACCTAATCCTTATTATATTCTTTTACTTAACAGAAAGCGCTTAATATGCTGGGAAATGAGTCAAAATGTTTGTAAGCAGTCACCATCCATGTAACAATAAAAGTAACATCAAAAAGTAAGGGAGTTTTGCCAAATGAAATATGTGATTACCGGTGCGACCGGCCATTTAGGTAGCCAAATCGTCGACCAACTGGCGCAGCGCGTGTCCGCGACTGAAATCACCCTCGGGGTCCACACCCCAGCCAAGGCCCAGACGTTTGCGAAGCAGGGGATGACCGTTTTGCCGCTGGATTATCGCGAGGCTGATAGCCTGGTGGCCAGCCTGCGAGATGCCGACGTGGCCATTTACGTGCCCAGCAAGAGCCATGATAGTTTCAGCCGGGTCACGGAGTTTGAAAATGTGATTGCGGCCGCGCAAACGGCGCAAGTCCGTCATCTAATCGTCATGGGCTTCATCGCTGACCAGGCCGATAATCCGTTTGACCTGTCGGCGTTCTACGGCTACGTGCCGCGGCGCTTGGCGGCATCGGGGTTGTCATACACCATTTTGCGCAATGCCCTATACGCCGATCCGCTGGTGCCGTATCTGCCCGAGTTGATTGACCGCCACAACGTCATCTACCCGGTGGGAGACGCGTCGTTGAGCTTCATTAGTCTGGCCGACAGTGCGGCCGCCTTTGCGCAGGTCGCCGTCACGCCGCGGCTGTGGACGAAACCCGTTTACACGCTGACGCAGGAACGTTCTTACACCATGCCAGCGCTGGCCCAGGTGCTCAGCCAAGTCTCCGGAGAAGCCATCAGTTACGCGCCGGTCACATTGGCCCAATTTGCCACGATGTATGACCAGGGGCACGAGGGCCACATGCTGGCGTCGATGTATGCCGGCGGGGCCAAGGGCTTACTGGCCACGGTCACAGACGATTATCGGCAAATCATGGGCCACCCCGCCCAATCGCTGCCGGACTTTTTGACGGCAGCCCTTGCAGCTAAAAGTTAAGCGGGTATAATGGTTCGATGAATACTGGTGAAGGGGGTCTGCTTGTGCGTTACTCGCATAAATTAAGTGATGCGGTTCATATTTTGGCGTACATTGCCATTTGTCATGATGGTGATTTGTCGAGCACGGCGATTGCGGCCAGCGTGGAATCCAATCCCGCGCTGGTGCGACGCCTGATGGGCGCGTTGCGGCGGGCGGGCCTGTTGGCGACGCAGCAAGGGTCGGCAACGCCCAAGTTAGCGCGGCAGCCAGCAGCCATTTCCCTCTTTGACATTTACCAAGCGGTCGAGGGCACCGGCAACCTGTTGCACGTTGACGACAAGACCAACCCACACTGCATCGTGGGTGGCAACATTCAGGATACCTTGCGGGCGGCCTACGCCGAGGTCCAAACGGCGGCCGAAGCGCAGATGAAAACCATCACGCTGGCCCGCTTGATCGGTGATATTTTGACGCGGGAACGCGCGAAACGGGGACCGGCCGCAGACTGAGTGAGTCGTGTTTGTGGGGGGCGCCGAATGGCTTGCAGCAAGTTAAATTAAAAGTTACCGGACGATGATGTATCCGGTGAGGTTGTTTTGCAAAAGCCACTCATGGAGAGTGGCTTTTTTAATACAAACCAAAGCCCCTGACCGGCGCAATCTACTGGTCAGGGGCTTTGGCATCTTTAGGTTGAGAGGAATTTCGCAAACGGCCAGTCATTTTGAGGGGGAGGGGTGGCCGTTAAAAAATAGACAAGGGATGAAGGGGTAGTCATGCAGCGCAGGGGTTAGGCGCTCAGCGGACTAAGCGGTTACTTATTTGAGTTGGCCGTCATGATGCTGCTGGTCGAGATTCAGGGCACTGGCATCGACCGCCGTTTGCACCTGACTGGAGATTTGCGTCGTCGTGACGTGCTTGTGTAGTTTAATGGTCGTGGGCCGAATTTCCGGTTGCGCTTGCTTCTTTAAGGCCACGGTTGGTTGCGCTACGGCTGGTGCCGGCGTCGTGGTCGTCGTCGCGGCCGAAGCCCCAGCGGACGTTGCCAGTAAGGTCGTCACCGTCATCGCACCCAGCATTACCTTCGTCATCATCGTTTTTAAATTAGTCATGGTCACCACTCCTCAAATTGTTTGGCGTTTCGCTTTCGATATATTAGTTATACCATCTGCCAGCGCGAAGAGCTTGAACGCACGCTAAAGGTTGCCTGTGAATTTCTTAGGTTTGACTTAGGAAACGTTGAGAATGCCGCTAGGACGGCGATAATGGCCACCGCGTTCCGCCTACCGTAGTGCTAAATATGAGCCGGAACGCGGTGGCGAACGGGCGAGCCAAAGGGCGGTCTCGTCCCTCGCTTTGAGCCGCAGCCTCCCGTCTCAAAGACGCCGAAAAGCGCTGCTAAGGGAATCGCACGGCTGAGCTCATATTTAGCACCACTCTCGGCTGCGTTGGTGATTGGCCCGCAATGCCGTCGTTGATGACAGGTGAGAAATTTTCCACAAGCCTGTCATCAGTTACGCCACGAAGCCGAAAACTAGCAGGCTCCCTCATTGGCAGCCGCAGGAGACTGATTTCTACAATTTCCACGGTAGGCGGAAGTGAACACACTTGGCCAGCTATACGTCGTCGCGGCTGAGGAGGGTGATGGACTCGCCAGCGGCCTCGCGGCGGTCGATGTTGTCCTCGCCCCAGACGCACAGCTCGTGCAGAATGCCGGATAGCGACTGGCCATAGTCTGTCAACGAGTATTCGACCTTGGGCGGCACCTGCTTGTACACGCGTCGGGCGACGATGTTCGCCGCTTCCAGTTCGCGGAGCTGTTGTGTCAACATTTTTTGCGAAATTTGCGGGATGGCTCGGGCCAATTCTCCGGTGCGCATGGTGTGGTGGCGCAGATGACATAAAATAATGGATTTCCACTTGCCGCCAATGATTTCCATCGTGGCTTCGACGCCAATGTGATAAGTTTTTGTGGGCATGAAACGGCCTCCTGTTCAATTATTACCTTTTGGTGGGTAGGGCACTTTAAAGTCGGTTCTTGTGCCTGGGTTGCTAACCAGTATAATCATTATCTATCACGTAAGCAACCAAAAACCAGGGAGGTCATTATGACTAAAAAAATTTCACCGGCGATGACGCTTTTGGCGTTGGCCATCAGTGCCTTTGCCATCGGCTCCACGGAGTTCATCAGTGTGGGGCTCATGCCCTTATTAGTTCAGAGTTTTCACGTTAGTTTAGCGCAGGCGGGGTTAACGGTATCCGTCTACGCCTTGGGCATTATGGTCGGCGCGCCGGTCATGACGCTCCTGACTGGACAGATCAACCGGCACACCTTGATGGTTATCATCATGTTACTGTTTATTCTCGGCAATTTAGTCGCCGCCTTCGCCCCAGTCTTTAGTATCTTACTGGCGGGACGGGTAATTGCGGCACTGGCTCACGGCATCTTCATGACCGTGGCGTCCGTGATTGCGGCCGATGTTGTGGCGCCGTCCAAGCGGGCCTCGGCCATCGCGGTGATGTTTACGGGACTGACGGTCGCCACCGTGACTGGCGTGCCACTGGGGACCATGATCGGTCAGCTGGGGGGCTGGCGGTGGTCATTTATCTTCATCAGCCTCATCGGGGTGCTGGGGTTATTAGCAGACTTCCTGCTGGTGCCTCGCAACCTGCCGTTGCCTAGCAAGGCGACAGCCCGCGGCATTCTGCGGGTCTTGGGCAATCCCCAACTGCTGGTCGCCTTGTTAGTGACCGCGTTGGGCTATGGCGGCACCTTTGTGGCCTACACCTACCTGTCTCCACTGCTGGAACAAAAGATGGGCTGGTCCGCCAGCGCCGTCGTGGTGATTTTGGTCGTTTACGGGCTGATGGTCGCCTTGGGCAACACCATGGGCGGTCGCTGGGCCAACGCCAAGCCACTCGCAGCCTTGTTGAAAATGTTCACCGGCCTCTTCGTCACGCTGCTGGTCTTGTCCGTGACCGCCAATAGTCAGTGGCTGGGCCTCCTGACGGTCCTGGTCATGGGGTTCTTTGCCTTCATGAACGTGCCTGGTCTCCAACTGTACATCGTTCAGCTGGCAGAAAAATACACGCCGCAAGACATCACCATGGCCTCGGCGCTAAATATCGCGGCCTTCAACGTCGGCATTGCGCTGGGCTCCGGTATCGGCGGTCAGGTGACCAGTCACCTCGGCCTGGGCTGGACGCCACTCTTCGGGGCCGGCATGGTCGCCTTGAGCATTGGCCTGACGCTGTGGCTGATTCGGTTGGCACGGCCGGTCAAACGCTTGATTCACAAGTTTAACCAATATTAAGTTAAATGCTTACCAGTGCAACGACTGGTCAAAAACCACCGGCAATCCTTCGAAAAGTGATTGTCGGTGGTTTTTGGTGTGGGGGGACTTTTTAGGGACGCTTGGGGGTGCCTGTTCGGGACGACGGTGACCAGAAACCTGATACCACCGCGGGATAACGTTGGTAAAGGTCCCCAGCAGTTGTCGGGGTGCAACTATCCGCGGTGTAGCGGGAATACGGCCATTTATAAAGAATATAATATTTAAATAATTATAACGATAAATTTAAATTGTGATAATGACTGGGCTTGGGTATACTCCGAATCATGAATGCCGACTTAAGATGAGGAGGAACCACGATGCGAAAGCAATGGTTAATGGGGCTAATCGCTGGTGCTGGCCTACTGACCGGGACAGTGACTGGTCAAGCGGCGACTAAAGCCGTTGGCGACGCAGACCTACAACATGCCGTGGCGACGGCGCCCCAGGGGATTCCATTAGATAATTTATTTTCAATCAGTGGTGAGGATAACTTCACCAAGCTGATTGACTCGCCGTTGGTCGACCAGTCCATTGCCCAGATTACGCGGGACAATCCGACCACTAAGGATGTGCAGGCCGGGGCGATTTGGTCGAAAACGGGGCTAACGCGGATGAATAATCAGTTTGATACCAGCCAGGATACTGATATTTCGATGTGGCTGTACTTTGGAAATAAGGGGGCGGCCGCAGCCGAGGGAATGGCCTTTGTCTTACAGAATTCTGCCGATAAAGCCTGGGCCATCGCTGGCGGCGGTGAGGCCCTAGGCGTGTGGGGCAATGACCGCGGGGGCCATGGGAGCGACATTGTGGCCATGACCGCCATTGAGAACAGTTGGGCGCTGGAATTTGATACCCACGTCAATCGCAATCCCCAGTTTGGGGCGGCCGATGCGTTTGATAGCGGTGAAATCGTTCGTGACGGCATGCACATCGGGAGTGGTTACCCCGGTCTGGCGACAACTTATCAACAGCTGGGGAATGGGAACTACTATTCGAGACTCAACCACACCCAACCCAAGGCTGTCGCCAACTTCGCCGACGGCCAGTGGCACCACCTCTCGCTTTCGTGGAACGCTGCCGAAAAGCAGATGACCTACCGCTACAACGACCGCGATGCGCGAACGAATGCGGCTCGCTTTGGCATGGATGTCGTCCAAGACACCGTGGCCGTTGACCCCAGCAAGCTCGGGGCGACGGCGGCTAGACCGAATGTCTACTGGGGTGTCACCGGATCGACCGACGCGCAACGAAGCGAAAATGGCCTGGTCCTGATCGACAGTTCCGACACGCTGGGCCAGGTGAACGCCACGGCCACGTTGACCAATACCACGACCCACCAACAGCTCACGACCGACAGTCGCGTGGCACCGGGCGACCAGCTGACGTATCGCTACACGTTTGACTACGATGCCGCGACCAGTCAGCAAGACATCCAGCCGTTGACCATGGACATCCCGTTGCCGCAACCGCTACAGGTGACTGGCGGGGGCGTTAGCTACAACGGCGGTCCCATCAGTGAACCCTTCAGCGCAGCGGAAATGCAAGCCGTCACGCTTCACAAGACCTGGCGTCAAAAGCTAGACGCCACCCATCATCAGGCCACGGTGACAGTCACGGGGACCGTGCCGTCCGTCAGCCACAATGTGCCCATCGCCGCTGTCAACGCGCGGTTCTACGGGCCAAACTACCAAACGCAACTGCCGCTGCCCCGCGTACAGATTCAGGCCGCCGTGGGACTCAAGTTGACTAATCTGGGGCCCGCGACTCAACAGCTGGGCCATCATGAGGATGCTCGGCTGCGGCTCCAATTGACCAATCAGGGCCAGCCCTTTGCCGTCGATGAGCTGGCCAATTACCAGGTGCGCGGGCGACTCAACGGCCAGGCGCTACCCGTCGATGCGTTGCAGGCGACGTGGCCAGCGGGGCAACCAGTGGGGACGCTGGCGCTCACGTTGCCGGCCGAGCGGTTGCGGGTTGGCGACAACCAATTGGTCCTTCAAGCCGTCGATCGCCACGATGCGGTCACCACGTCCAATCCCGTGACCCTCACCTTGAAGCGGGGGCCCGGCACCCTGGGCTTTGCCGAGGTTTCTAATCAGGCGGACTTTGTGACGACCCAATTGACCGGGAGCGCGCAACGCATCCACCGCCAACCCGACTGGCGGCTCAGTGTTGCGGATGAGCGGGGACCCCAACAACATTGGAAATTGCTGGTGCGCCAACGAGAAGCGTTTCAAACGACCACCGGCCAACTGTTAAGCGGGCAACTGTGGTTTGCGTGGGGCAACCAGAGCCAGCCCATCAGCGCCAGTGACACGTTGATTGCGACGCACACCACGCAAAGTGATGCGGACCTGGTCGACGTGAGCGGCCACTGGCAAGCCGACACGGGCCCACTGTTGACCATCAACAGCGACACGCTAGCCGGCCAGTATCATGGCACGCTAGAATGGCGGTTACAAGATACCCCGTAAGTGCCAATGACTAGGGCTGTAAAACTTTTTCCAGTTCGGCGACCAAATAGGTAGCTTCAACGTCATCGTCCCAATCGCGGTCGGGGAAGAGCACGTAGCGGTCGAGCACGTAGCCCACGACGACGGCAATCATGTAGCGAAAAATCTCGTTGAACGGCCAGTCGATGATGATGTGATTTTTCTGTAGCGTCAAAATCGTGTCCTTGAAGGCGGCAATCAGTTCGTTGCGCGCCGTTTCGATAAATTGGGTTCGCAACGTTTCGTTGTAGAGCAGTTCGCTAAAGAAGACCTTGATGGCATCTTGGTTGTTGGCGGCAAAGGCCATGCGGTTGCGGACGAAGAAGTCGAGAAAGTCGTGCAGGTTGGCAGCGGGGTGGTTGAGCGTTTCGCGCTTGAACTCCGCTTCGACATCGGGGATGATCTCGTGAATGATCGGCTCCAAGGCCGCCCGTAAGATGTTGGCCTTGGATTTGAAATACTTGAACATCGTGCCTTCGGATTGGTGCGCCGCCGCGGCAATCTGCCGGGTGCTGGTATTGGCATAGCCTTGTTCCGCGAAGAGTTGAATGCTGGTGATCAAGACGTCTTTTTGTTTTTGCGTGAGGTCCGGGTTGGCCTGAATGACCTCGGGGAACTCGTCTAAGATTTTTTTATTGGGCATGAAACTACCACCTTTTCTGAATGTGACGGATATGAAATTGACTTGTTTGGATTGAAATTGTTAAATCAGGGGTTACGTTAATCGAAGGGCGCTGATGCTGTGGGAAACGTTGCTGACATGAGAAGCCTTTCGCCCCAGCGTTCCAACCCATATTTGGCGAACGGTAGGCGGCCAGTAAGCGCAATGTCGACACCAACTTTAAATAGCCGAAACGTGCGCCAACAGGCAGCTGGTTCCGTTTAAAACTGATAAGCAAACAATCTCAAACCGGGATTATTCACGTATCAGCCTTAATGCTCGCCAGCTAACCGCCTTTTGGCCCACTCTCCTACTATCTTACCAGTGTGAGAGGGGATTACTAGGCCCAACACCAACCCACGATACCCAAAAAGCCGGTCTGTCTGTGTCCAGGACAGTCCGGCTTTTGGCGTTGATTAGGGGTGAAGGGTAATCTTTAGGCAGTGTGGGTAGTCCCGGCTTTGCGGTAAGCCAGGTAGAACTGGATGATGGCTAGGACGACATTGATCCAGTTGACCGCGGTGAACCAGCCAGTCAAAACGGCCACGCTAGCCGCGCCGTAGAAGACCCAGAAGCCCAAGATGATTGCAACCACGTTGATCCAACCAAACCATTTCATCAACTCTTGGTTGCCAGTCGCAAAACAAGTCCAAACGCCGTTAACAACTAACCAAGCGGCAAGAATCCAAAAAATAGTGGTAAACATGATTAAAATCCCCTTTCCATATCTTCGAGCGAGTACTTACTCGCCCTCAAGAACAACTTCAGTTTACCACCAAAATAGAAAATGGCAACCCCTTTTTGTAAAATTTTTTTCCAAGGTGTTGCGGCCTTGGTGTGATGGGATTAATGACCAATCCAAGACCGCAGATTTTTATTTTCCGACAGAGCAGGTTAGCGGGAAATCTTATCAGCAAATTAGCGTTGATATGATTGTCATAGCGGCGGTACGCCTGTTTTAACGGGAATGCGCCGCTCTGCCGGAGGAGGCCAGGGGTGGAGCTAGCTGTGTCGACGGTGTTGGCTGAGGTCTTTTCTCAGCCTACAGCGTGGGGCGACTTGGGAGACTCGCGGTTTTGCGAGGCTTTCAAGCGAACCGGAAGCCCGCTCTTGGGCTGGAGGTGTCCCCCATAGCAGGCGGAACCCCTGGCAGCCGCAGGCACGGGTCTAAGTCATTTAGAGTTAAAAAAACGGCGCCGACCAACTGGAAAAACCAGCGAGTCAGCGCCGTGCGTTGAAATTAAGATTTAAATCGGCTGTTAAGGCAGGTAGTTGCCGGCAGCGAAGTAGATGTCGTACCACTCCTGCTTCGTCAGGTTAACGTCGGCTCCGGCCGCGCTATCCTTGATGTGTTCAGGGTTCATGGTGCCCAGCAGGACTTGAACGTTGGCTGGGTGCCGCAGAATCCAGGCAGTCGCAATCCCATTCTTGGAAACGCCGTACTTGTCGGCTAGGGCTTGCAGCTTGTCGTTTAATTCAGGGAACTTCGGATCGTTGATGAACATGCCTTCGAACAACCCGTATTGGAATGGGGACCAGGCTTGGATGGTCACGTGCTTGCGCCGGGCGAATTCTAGCATGCCACCGTCCGTGACGGCTGGGGAATCGTCCATGTTGACGCGTAGGCCTTCAGTAATCATTTGGGCGTGGGCCACGCTAAATTGTAATTGGTTGAACATTAACTTTTGGTCCACAGCTTCTTGCACCATTTCGTATTGTTGCACGTTGAAGTTGGAAACCCCAAAGTGGCGCACCTTCCCTGACCGTTGCAGGGTGTTGAAGGCGTCGGCGACCTCTGCGGGTTCCATCAGTGGGTCCGGCCGGTGCAGCAAAAAGGCGTCCAGGTAGTCTAACCCGGTCCGTTCCAAGATTCCATCGACGGCGTCCAGCAGGTGTTGCTTGGAAAAGTCGTAGCGTTTCCCGAAGACCAGGCCATCGTGGCTGCGGCTTTGATCCAAGACGATGCCGCCCTTGGATTGAATGTAAAAGTCGTTGCGCGACAAGCCAGACTTGGCCAGTGCTTCCTTGAAGACCTTTTCGGATTGCCCGTCGCCGTAAATGTCGGCGGAGTCGATGTAGGTAATCCCGGCTTCATGGGCGGCTTGTAAGGCCTTGGCGGCATCATCGACTGACAACGTGGCCATGCGCATGATGCCCAATGCAACGGCAGAGGCTTCCCAGTCAGTGCCGCCTAAGCGTAACTGTTTCATTGAAAAAACTCCTTTGCTTACAAAATGTCAAACAACTGTACCCTTTAAGTGTACACAAAACAGGTCGAGAATTCACGTCTCAGCCTTCACCGGGGCGAAACCGTCACGGGGGTGGGCGGACTTGCTGGGAGAAAATGGGCTGAACAGGGGTGCCGAAAGCTTTCCACCAGTTGGGTACAGAAATGTTCAAACACGTTCGATTAAAAAAGGATTGACAATTTTCCAAGAACCGTTATAGTTAATTACACAAGTAACTAACTAACACACTAACGAGCGGGGGATTTTAACATGACAACCAATACAGTGGTCAGTGTCAGTGACCTGGAAAAAACGTATGGCAAGCCCAATGAGCGGCAATACACGGCCTTGAAGGGCCTGAACTTTACGGTCGCGGCGGGCGAATTCGTCGGCATCATGGGGGCGTCCGGTTCGGGGAAGACCACGTTATTAAATATGTTATCAACGCTGGATACACCGACCAAGGGCAACGTGGTGGTCAATGGCCACGACGTCACGCAGATGCGCGGTAACCAGCTGGCAGATTTTCGGGCGCAGGAAGTCGGCTTCATTTTCCAAGACTTCAACCTGCTGGAAAGCCTGACGGCCGAGGAAAACATCGGCCTGCCGCTGGCCTTGAAGGGCACGCCGTCCAAGGTAATGGACCAGGCGATTCACGAGGTGGCGGAGACTCTGTCGATTGCCGACCTCTTGCAGAAGTACCCGGCGGAATTATCCGGGGGGCAAAAGCAACGGGTCGCAGCGGCGCGGGCCATCGTCCATCATCCGGCCATCCTGATGGGGGATGAACCGACCGGGGCGTTGGATTCGACCAGCGCGCGGGAATTGCTGGACCTGTTGACGACCATCAATGAACGCCAACAGATGTCCGTCTTGCTGGTCACCCACGATCCGTTTTCGGCCAGCTTCTGTCAACGTATCCTGTTCATCAAGGACGGTCAGATTGGCTCCGAACTGCGGCGCGGCGACCAGGATCGGCGCGAATTTTACCAACAAGTCCTCAATGAACTGGGCACGTTTAACGAGTAGGGGGAACCGAGATGTTAGGAAAATTAGCTTTGGCCGGGATCAAGAACCGGCGGCGAGACTACTTGGTCTTGCTGGCGGGACTGACCATGTCGGCCGCCATCTTCTATATGTTTGCCAACCTGGCGACCAACCAGGCCTTCATTAAGGCCAACGGGGCCATTTCGTCGGCCAGCGCCGTCTTTGGCTTCGGGGCCGTGTTGTTGATCTTGATCACGGTGGTCTACATCATGTACGCCAACAGTTTTCTGCTCAGCATGCGGCAACACGACTACGGATTGTTCATGATGCTGGGCGCCACTCGCAAGCGCGTCGGTGAATTGGTCTTCTTGGAAACGCTGATCTTAGGGACCGTCGCCACGGCGATTGGGATTGCCCTGGGGTTACTGATGAGCAAGTTTCTAGTCGGCTTCTTGTTAAACGCCTTGGGTCTACACCTGAGCCATTTGACGGCCGTTTACCTGCCGGCCATCGTGGCCACGGCGCTGCTGTACGTCGGCTTATTCATCTTGGCGTCGCTGTTCAACTTGGTGCGACTGACGCGGACGACCGTTTTGAAATTGCTGCACAGCGATGAACTGGCCAACCAGCCCAAGGTCAATCCGGTTCGGCAGCTGATTCAAGGCGTGCTGGGCATCGTCTTCTTGGCCATTGGCTACTGGGCGATGGCTGCCATCACCGACCTGAAGCTGACGGCGATTCCGTTGGCGTTGGTCACGATTACGTTGGGGACGTACTTGTTGTTCCGGGCGACGATTTTGACCATCATCCGGGCGTTACGACGCACCAGTTGGGCCAAGAAACGGTTGAACGGCTTCTTGTTAGGCCAATTGAATTTCCGGGTGCACAACTATACGCGCATGCTGACGATTGTATCCTTGCTGTTTGCCATGGCGCTGGGGGCCATCACGGTCGGCTCCGGCTACCACCGCCAATTGCCACTGATGGCGGAGAAGACGGGGACCTACACGATTGCCGTGCACGATGCGAACGCCCACGAACAAAAGCTGATCGACCAGCTGGACAGTGCCTACACGGCGACCTACACGCAAAAGCGGCAGGGCAAGACGGTCTACTACAACGCCGCCGAGCTGAAACGCCAACCGGTCGAACAACGCGCCTACACCAAGGCGGGGATGGCCAAGCACGTGTCCCGCCAGTCGTTTAGCGAATTCAAGAAATCCGGCATCAAGGACCTCGACTTCCTCAGCCTGGCTTTGGGCAAGGTGGGGGCGTACACGCCGAAAATCTTGTCAGCCGCGCAGTTCAAGCGCCAGGCTGGTCAAACGGTCACGGTCACCACGGTGCGCGTCAAGCACCTGGCCGCGGACCTGCCTACGCTTAAGCGGTTGAACCGTTTGGAAACGGCGCGCTTCAGTCAACCAGCCCAGATGACGGTCGGCAACTACCAAAACTTTGTCCTGGTCCTGGGTATCTTCGGTGGCTTGGAATTCATCGGCTACTTCTTGGGAATCGCCTTTCTGGCTATGTTGGCGTCTTGCCTGATGTTTAAGATCTTGTCCGGCGCGCCCGGCGACCAACGACGTTACCGGATGCTGTACAAGGTCGGCGTGCGTCACGGCCTGATGCGCCACGGAATTGCAAAAGAAATCGGGATTTTATTCCTAATTCCTGGTATCATGGGGATAATCGATGTTTTGTTCGGTCTACAAATGTTTAAGCCGCTGATGGCAGCCCCGATGAGTCCCTACCAAGGAATTGGCTGGACCTTCCTGATCTTTATCGGGCTGTACGCCATTTACTACCTGATCACCTTGGGCCTGTACTGGCGAATCGTGCTGCCTAAATCCACGGACGCGTAACCGACAAGGCAAGTTTACAAAGAATGTGGGAAAAATATGAATTTTAATTTTGATAGTCCGGAACCCATCTACCTGCAGGTGGCCGAGCAAGTGGAAGAGGCCATCTTCACCGGCATTTACCGGGCGGGCGAGCAGGTGCCGTCGACGACAGAGATGTCCAAAGAATTTCATATTAATCCAGCCACGGTGCTCAAAGGGATGAACCGGCTAGTCGCAGCTGGCATGCTGGAGAAGCGGCGCGGACTGGGGATGTTTGTCACCGCCGACGCCGAGAAAATGATTCGCGAGAAACGCCGCGCGGAATTTTCCCAGCGCTACGTTGCGGGCTTTACCAGTGAGGCCAAGAAGCTCAACTTGTCCGAAGACGAGCTGATTGCGCTGGTCAAGCAGAGTTACGAGGCCGAGTAAGCGGGGGCAACGGGCAAGTTCTGGCCACTAACTGATGAGGCCAGAGGCCTGCGTCAGCTAGGGATTCCGCCTGCTATGGGGGATACCTCCAGCCTGGGAAGCGGGCTTCCGGTTCGCTTGGAAGCCTGGCAACACCTGTTGCGCCGCATGTTGGCCATTTGAATTTCGGGCACTAGAGCTTGGGGGACAACACCTCAGGCTCTTTTTGCATCGCGGCCAAGGCACAGCACTTTCTTTTAGTAAGCCAATCAGTTTACATTTCAGCCGGAATGCGTTATAAATAGTTGTGTACAATTAAGTAGTTATGAACGGCGTAGAAAGAGGGACTTGATTATGGAAATCACAATTAAAGATGCAGCGAAGGCTTATTTAGACCAAAACGTTCAACCAGACACGGTGCTTTTGCTGACGCTGGATGATGGCTCGAATCAGTACTCCACGTTGGGTGGGAGCTGTGCCATCGGCGACAAATTCCAGTTTGTGGCTCTGACGCAACAAGACCCGAAGTACAACATTCCCGTCACCAACAACGCCGGCTTGAACCTGTGGACCAACGCAGACACCGAGCTGTACTTGAACAACGGCCTGATCTTGGACCGCGTCTTCAACCAGTTATCCTTGCGCGATGACACGGGCATCTTGGACAGCGCGGTGGGGATGATTGAATACACCGCTGAAGAAAAGTCCAAGCTGGATTTGAAGAAGGAAATGCAAACGTTAGGCACGCGAATCTGCTAGTGTGCTGCTGGGCGCTTCCGGGGATGACCCGGGGGCGTCCTTTTTGTTTTTAGAGAGTTGTGCCACAAACGGTTCTACTGGCTAGGGGAAGGGCAATACCCCTAACTCTCCGCAGCGAAAAACTTTTTTTACGTGTTCAGTCAACACCTGTGCCACGGCATGGTCGTGGTGATCGAAATCAATGAAATACCCCTTAATCTGTTCATTCTTCAACGTCCATTTCGCCGTGTTGGAATTCTTGGTTTGCCACTTACTTGAGGAAACCTTTCGCTTAGCAGTGACATGGTTGTTGAAGCTGGTGTGCTTCATGGCTTGTGCCTTCGTGGTTTGGGAGGCAACATAGAAATTGTAAGTCTTGGCCGCTTTGTAAACGTTGGCCGTGGCTTTAAAGGTGACCTTATTACCTGATTTTGTATAAGTCCACCCCTTAGGTGCCGTGATTGACGCAATGGTCGTGCCGCCTGGTAAGGTATCCGTAATGGTATACCCCTTACCTGAGTAGGACGCCTTCTTCGTCTTCTGCTGAATCTTCCAGGTGAACGTCTTCGTGTAATCCGCTAAGGCTGACTTCGTTGCCGAGTAGGTTGACGGCTTGCCCGATTGCGGACCGACGTATTTCTTGGGGGCGGGTTGCTTGGGTGTCTTAGGCTTTTTAACTTTATACTTACCACCATTGATTTCTAGAATATCTGAACGGGGTGCGTGACCACGCCATGCAAAAGAAATCGTGGCATTCTTGTATTTAGCCATAACCGATTGTTGAGGGTCGCCACCCTTAAAGTCTTGCAGTGTATTCATAGCACTTCTTTTAATAACAGTTGACTTCTTAATCCCGAAAACATGGCGTTTAGCTAAGGACATATCGGCTGATGAGGCCTTTGTCCCACCATAGTTACCGGCCATTGTCGGTTTACTAAAGCTTAAAATACGCTGTGCATAACTGTAGTGAATCCCGTTACCCTCTACATGGAACCAGGGCGATTCCATTTCCATAAAGTTAATCCCAACTTGATTTTCGTCATCTAGTGGAATTGACTTCTTACTCTTCTCATAGTACAGGTGAATATGAAAAGTAGCCCCAGTGGTCTGAGTAGATACCCCAGTAACTTTATGCAAATTCTTTTTCTTTGGAGTTGCTGTCGTATCGCTGTTATAAATCCCTTTAGTATCAGCATACGTATAACCTTTGCCGGGATTCTTCGGTAATGATAAGCCTAACTTATTAGTAAAGAAGTAAATTGTATTTACACCCTTTTGACCGTATGGTTTACCCATCAAGGTAATCGACATACTAACGACTTTCCCGTTAAACTTCCCAACATTGTGGTAATAGACGGCGCTACCCTTCTTGTTTTTAACCATAGCCGCACTAACGCGTGCGGCTGGTGAAATGCTGCCAACACGCGAACCGGCTGTGAAGTCGACCTTCGTTTTCTTATTGAAAGTTGGATAGAATTGCGCGCGTACATTTTTGCTAGTTGGAATATCGGACCAATCCTGATTATTTACATAACCACCACTACTAATCTCAGAGAAGTAGGTTGTAAAATCAGAGTATGAAACACCGTTATATGACTTTTTACTAAAATCAGCATGGGCTGTTTGTGATGGTGCCATACCTAGAAAAGACACAGCTGCTAGAGCCGTGATTGATACCCCCAGGCCTAAACGACTCAGGGTCTTTAACTTAGACTTGAGTTGATGATTTTGTCGTGGTGCTTGTGATTCTGAACCTCTAGGAAGTCTAGTCGAATCTTGAGTGACGTCAAATAATTTTGAACGTTCTCGTTTGTCATTGAACATTTTCTCACCCCTAATTATGTATAATTGATTTAACCTCAAATAAAATTGAGGTAAGTGACAGATACGTTCAGCTTGATACCCCAACGGTTAGAAGAAACAAGGGAACCCCTAAACAACTTAATCGATCGATCGTAAAAGAATCGGTTTGTTTTGGCTAACCTCTGATGAAACTAAAGTCAGTGATTAATTGATTTGAGGATTGTTGTTGATACCAAGCTAAAAATACCAACACTGTAGTAATCAAGTGTTGGTATCAAGTCATTATAGACATCAAAAAAGCAACCACGTTCGATGTGGTTGCTTCAATGAAGACGAATACCCCAGTTGGTTCAGCCAACCTAGAGTATAGTGACGTCATATTTAATTAAAGTCGTGTTGATACGGGATTATTTATTGGCAGCTGCTTTTACTACCTTGATAGTCGCAACAGTACTCTTGGATGCTCGTGAGTACTTGTAGGTTGCCTTCTTGTGACTGTGCTTGACAGTCTTGCGGTTGGCACCGTAAACCCAGACGTGCTTAGCATGATTAGCCTTAACTTTAACTGAGAAAGTCCGCTTCTTTGAAAGCTTTACCCAGTTATTGGTCTTGTAAGTGTGAACATGAACGTACTTAGTCGTCTTACTACCCTTATATTTACCAGTAATCTTAATCTTCTTAGCGTTCTTCGAAGTCTTCGTTGCTTTTAAAGCGTAAACCTTCTTAGTAGCTTTTTTGGCTTTCTTCGTTGACTTTTTAGTGGATTTTTTCTTAGTTGTTGTTTTCTTTGAATGGGCTTTAACGATTGAAGCGACAGCGGCTGAAGAGTTCTTTTGACCATTACCAGCTTTAACAGCTTTATTAACTTTTGATTTGTCAATCTTAGCACTATCAGAGTAATGACCCGTAGAACTAATTTTCACACCGGTAAACTTACTTAATGCTGCAAAAGCAGCAGCCATTGACTTTTTATCTGATTTTGTTTTCGCGTAAGTATCACTATATGCGACATCAACCTTATCAAGAACTGAATCTGCTTGCTTTTGAGTTAAATTATCGTTCAGCCAATATGCAATGCTTAATTGGATGTCCCTGTTCATTGGATGTTTGACTCGGGTCATACTCGTATCGAAGGGAACTGAGGCTTGAGCAGTAACATCACTGCCAACGCTCGTAAAGGTTGGGACTGCAATGCTTAACCCCATAACTGCGGTCATTAACATCAGGGTCGATTTTAATTTGTTGTTTTTCATTTTGTTCTTCCTCCATCTTTTTTCGTTTTTAGTTGAGTCATTTCATCGTTTTAGTTGTTATTCTTGGGTCAGCCTCATTGACCAACATGATAACTATACCGCGTGTTGCCCGGTTTGCAAACCCATTGTTGATTTTTTGTGAGAAAAGTCATGGTGACGTGTGCTGGTGTTGATGGCGGATTGACGCGTCACTGATTGGCGTGACGTGTTTGTTGAGAAGCGACCAGTCACTGTCAGATAACCACATCCTCGACCGTCAATGGGTCAACCGACTTGAGGTCAATGTCATCGGCAGTCTTGGATTGTCCCGCGTCGTTGGCGTCAAGGTCGGTAGCGTCAGTGTTAACGAACGAATTGGTCAGGTCATCGACCGTCAAATCAAAAGTCTGGTCTTAGGCAAAGAGGGACCCGGGAACCCGGGATGTCCAAGTGACAACGATCTGGTCAAGTTAACCACTCGGAAAAGGGGTCACATGAGTTGATGAATCCAAGGTAACAGGACTTCAAACTAAAACTCACCCCCAATCCACGGACAATCCGGAATTCCGGAATGGTCCCCCTGAACCGAAATATAGAAGTTGGGGTGGTCATTGGCATTTCTGCGGATGGCTTCAAAAGGATATTTTAAAATTAACGACAGAATTGACTGGAGGTCAAGAAACTGTTCGGTAGAGTGGGGGATGATGAATTCTGGCCCTACATTAGAAAAATTGAGATGACAGTGAGCGTGATTATTTCCCCGCCAGATTAGCACATAGCGATTTCAGTGTTGCTAGTGAGAGATTCTGCACGTTCCCCGGGTCATTTGGCCAATGAACTGCCGTGATCAGCGGAAATAACGTGACCCCAGAGCGTGTCGACTTCGCCGAAGACTGCGGCGTCGCGAATACCCCCTGAAAAAATCAGTTACGCAACGATTGGGTAGGGTTGATGGCGACTATGCGGATTGAGTTGGATAATACCTGTTCGGTGGACGGCGCTTACATCGCAACGGCAGCGCTATGGTCCTGGTGGCCGTACCCGCGGTGACTATACAATTCCCGTTAACCTGTAGATGACTGCGACGGGTTTAGTTTTAAACTAACAGTCAGACTGCCTTGTACCTGGTGTTACCTAACTCAAGTGTGTGAGCCGACAACTTTAAATTCGCGAGCCGCACGTGGCTTAAATATAAAAAGCCAAATCTGAGAACAGCTCGCGAGCCTAGATCAGGGTAGTCGCATTAACCGCTAGTAAACTTATGAAATCGTCGAGTAAGTGGCCGATAGTTCCGCGAACCTCAAAAAAAGGGCAGTCTTTGCCAATATCAAAGAGTCTAATAGTTATAAGGGTTTAAGGTGGATTCCATCCACCTCTGTAAATGCATGTTGGTCGAATTGGTTGCGTTAGCCTACAACTTTAAATTCGCGAGCCTCACGTGACTTAAAGAAAAAAGCCAAATTTGAGAACAGCTCGCGAGCCTAGATCAGGGTAGTCGCATTAACCCCCAGTCAACTGATGAAATCGCCGAATAAGTGACCGACTGCTAAGCGACCCTAACGGAAAGGGCAGCGAGTGTCTCTCCCAGTCATTTACAGGTGCGACAAGTTTAAGGGCGACGTCACCCATTCATCCAAGTGCGTGTTGGTCAATTTCATTGCGTTACAGTTCAAGGTTAAATTCACGAGCCTCTTCCCCAAATTGCTCAGACTACCCGAATGTGCTTTCGCCAGCAACCTAGCTACGGCGATTCTGAAAATAGCCAGAACAGGCACCAATTTTACGCCAAAACGGATAAAATCGTTAACCGGCTAACTTATTTAAAAAGTTGGGCGACACCGGTTGTCAAGGGGGTGGCCGGGCGCGTATACTCAAATTACGTAAATGTTACGGGAGGGGATTTTTTTGCTTAAAAATAGTAAAGTTTGGCGACTGCTGATTGGCTTGCTTAGTTTAGTCGTTGTATTGGTGGTCAGCCAAGCGGCAACACCGGCAAAGGCGGCCACCACCCACAACGGGGCTGACTTTACCACGTCTGCTAGTGTCACGAACGGCCCAGATTTCAAGCACGTGGATACCATCGACATTCAGTACAACTTGAACTTTGGCAACACGCCGATTCACGATGGCGACACCATCACCCTGGACTTTCCCGCCAATTTGCGGGGCAAGACACCCGGGGATACGTTTGACGTGATCGACCAGGACGGCACGGTGATTGGCAAGGCGGTCGTTTCCGACACCGGCGTGGTCATCACCATGAACGGCGCGCTGGAGGGCAAGACCAACGACAAGCTGACGCTGAACCTGGCGACCAAATACCGGGGTGACGACTACGGCGAACAAAACGTGGTCTTCCCACTGGAAAACGGTGGCAGCAGTACTTCGACCATCAACATCGTCAAGGACGAGGCCAACCTGTCGAAGAAGGGCGTCATTCAAGACAACGGGACCATCAAGTGGACGATCCTGGTCAACCGCCAAGAAGTTGATCTGGAGAACTTGAAGGTCGTCGACACCATTGGCGACAACCAGGAACTGATCGAGGGTCTCACCGTCAGCAATGCCCACTGGACCAGCAAGACCCAGTACCAACGCGAAAAGCCAGCCTTGACGGAAGGTACGGATTATAACGTTACATACAATGGCACCACCGGCTTCGATGTGGAGTTTACCGACACCGTTTCCAACCTGATTGCCATTGATTACTACACCAAGATTACGGACGAGACGTTGACGAACTCCGGGTATAAATTTAGAAATAAAGCCGTCATGAGTTGGGGCGGCGGTACCGGTGACGGTAAATACTCCGAACAAGCCAACGGGAGCGTTTCTTCGTCTAACGGCAACAGCGGTTCCGGGAGCGGCGACGTGAACGAGACCGACGAAGAGGACCCGGATGAAGATACCGGAACCATCGACGTTGATGGCGGAACCGAAACGGACGAAGAGGAAGCCGCCCGTGAAGAGGAAGAAGCCAAGGAAGAGGCCGCTAAGGAAGCCGACAAGGACGCCAACCAGAACCAGGCGGCTAAGGAAAAGGCGGCTAAAAAGGCTGCCGCAAAGAAAGCCGCTGCGGCCAAGGCCAAGGCAGCTGCCAAAGCCAAGCACGTCGCTCCAGCCACGGCGACCCAAACGGCTGGCACCACGACCACGCACAACACCAAGTTGCCGCAGACGCGTGAGGCCAACGCCACCACGGCCAGTCTGATGGGCGTCACAGCCTTACTGGTCACGCTCGGTGGCGCTTGGATTCGTCGGCGCTTTTAAGTGAAATGAATTTGCCAAGGCATTAAGCGAGTCAGTGAACTGGACGGGAAACCGTCTGGTCGCTGACTTTTTTGCTACTCGGGCTGCGCACTAAAGACGTGACCAGTTATTCGCTCGGGACCGCGCGCATGAACCGCTCCGGCGAATAAGCGCTGTGAGTTTCGAACTGAAGGTTGGACCTAAAATTAACGCGCTGATTGCCGTAATGACGGTGTTTTGACATCTAAAATTGCTGAAAGCAGGCGCCTGCGTCAGCCAGGGTTCCGCCTGCTCTGAGGAACGGCTCCAGCCTGAGGGGCGGTCTTCCGCCTCGCTTGAAAGCCTGGCAAAGATCACCAGTCTCTCAAGTCGTCCTGCGCTGTAGGCTGAGACAAAACCTCAGCCAACACCGCCGACACAGCTGGCTCCGCCCTGGCTGCCTCCGGTAAGTTGGCAGTTATCAGCAACACTGTGTTAATGAAAGATTAGTCGTCAATGCAGCTGCTATCTGGGGTTAAGACAACTGTCACTAATGCACACTACCGTAGCCGAGAGTTCGCCAAATATGGGTTCAGCCGTGGGAGTTGTCTTAGCGGCGCGGTTCATGCCGCTTAGACAACTGGCGTCTTTGAGACGCGACCTTCGGCTCAAAGCGAGGTGTCGAGACCGTCCTTTGGCTCGACCCGTCCGCCCCAGCGTTCCAACCCATATTTGGCGAACGGTAGGCGGCCAGTTCGTATGATGTGGCTGTAAACGACTATTTATGACGCCATGAATCGCATGCTAACAGTAGTTCCAGCTGATTTCCATCTTTCAACCTTCAGTTTTGAATTTTCCAGAATAATTCACGTTAAGGAACGGAGCTGCAACAGGTTCAATACCTTTTTTCATCCCCACCAGCAGTACTGTTAAGCCGCCTAATGTGGCAAAAATCACAAGCTCTGCTATACTCAACTTAGAAGAAAAAATTCACCGGGGAGGGGATTTCATGCAACAGCTGCGTGAGTATAAACGATTCTGGTTCGTCATCATCTTAGGGGCCTTGGCCTTGGTGCTCCAATTTGGCGCGCACCAAGCGGGCATTGCCCAGCTCCTGATTACGGGACTGGGGATTTTGCTGGCACTGTTGATGTTCATCGACATGGTCAAGACGTTGCGGTCCGGTAAATTTGGGGTCGACCTGTTGGCGATTACCGCGGTGATTGCTACGCTGGCTGTCGGTGAGTACTGGGCGGCGCTAATCGTGTTACTCATGCTGACCGGGGGCGATGCGTTAGAGGACTTTGCCGCCCGCCGCGCCAACAGTGAGCTACAGGAACTCCTGAACAATTCTCCCCAGTCGGCCCATAAGGTGACTGGGGAGACGATTACCGACGTGGCCATTCACACGGTTGAAGTGGGGGACCGGTTGCTGGTCAAACCCGGTGAGGTCATGCCCGTCGATGGTACGCTGGCCACGGGACCGACCACCGTCAATGAGTCGTCACTGACTGGGGAAGCACGGCCCATCGACAAGCAGGTCGGCGACACGGTGATGTCCGGGAGCGTCAACGGCGAGGCGTCCGTTTACCTGACGGCCGACCAGACCGCCGACAACAGTCAGTACCAAAACATCGTTCGTCTGGTCAAGCAAGCCGAGGAACAGCCGGCCAAGTTCGTGCGGATGGCCGACCGGTATGCTGTGCCGTTTACCCTGCTGGCCTACGTGATTGCCGGCATCGCCTGGTACGTGGCAAATGACCCCGTGCGGTTTGCGGAAGTGCTGGTCGTGGCCTCGCCGTGTCCGCTGATTTTGGCGGCGCCCATCGCGTTGATCTCGGGGATGAGTCGGGCCAGTCGGAACGGCATCATCGTCAAGACCGGGACCACGCTGGAGAAATTGGCGCAGGTCAAGACGTTTGCCTTTGACAAGACCGGGACAATTACCCAAGGAAAATTGGTGGTCGACCAGGTCGTGCCGGCCACTGCGGTGACCCCGGCCACGCTGCTCCAACTGGCGGCCAGTGCGGAACAGCACTCGGGCCACGTGTTGGCGCAATCGTTGGTCGCGGCCAATTCGGAACCTTTATTGCCAGCCACGGACGTGAAGGAGACCACGGCTCAAGGCGTTGAGGCCCAGATCAAAGGCCAAGTCGTGCGGGCGGGGAAGGCCAGTTTTGTGACCGACCAGACCGTCGACCAGCCGGACCAAACGGCGGTGTACGTCTCGGCGGCGGGCATTTATCAAGGCTACGTCAGCTTTAGTGACCAGGTGCGGCCCGAAGCTGCCGAAACCATGACGACGTTGCACCGTCTGGGGGTGGACAACCTATTGATGATTTCCGGGGACCGTCAGCCGATTGCCGAACAGATTGCCGGTGAGGTCGGCATCGACCAGATTCACGCCGAATGCTTGCCAGCCGATAAGATTCAGGTGCTGGCAAAGCTCCCCGCGACGCAACGACCGGTCGCCATGGTCGGCGACGGAATCAACGACGCACCATCTTTGGCCACGGCCGATGTCGGCATCGCCATGGGTGCACACGGCGCCACGGCGGCCAGCGAGTCGGCGGATGCGGTGGTGTTAAAGGATGATCTGACCCGTGTCAGTGCGGCCCGCAAGATTGCCCACGACACCATGCGCGTGGCCCGGCAAGCCGTGATGATCGGGATCGTCATCTGTACGGTGTTGATGCTGATTGCCAGTCTCGGCGTGATTCCAGCCATCATCGGTGCGGTCTTCCAAGAAGTCGTCGACACCGTCACCATCCTCTACGCACTACGCGCTCGGACTGATCGGTAGGAAAAAGCGTGTGCCACCAGGCGGTTAACTGGCGAGCATTAACGGTACTAGGCGGATAACAAAAGGTTGAAAGACGAAAGTCAGCTGAAACTATTGTGATCATGCGATTCATGGCGTTAAAAGTAGTCGTTTACAGCCACATCATGTGAACTGGTCGCCTACCGTTCGCCAAATATGGGTTGGAACGCTGGGGCGGACGGGTCGAGCCAAAGGACGGTCTCGACACCTCGCTTTGAGCCGCAGACCACGTCTCAAAGACGCCAGTTGCCTAAGCGGCATGAATCGCGCCACTAAGGCAACTCCCACGGCTGAACCCATATTTGGCGAACTCTCGGCTAAGGTAGTGCATACCAGTAATGGTCGTCTTAACCCTAGATAGTAGCTGCATTGACAACTAGTTTTTAATTAACACAGTGTTAAGTGGAATCAGTTGCCTGCCGGTGCACGTTTCGACCATGAGGCCATTTTGAGGCGTGAATTTCGGCTACCAGTGTGCGTGCCAGATAACGTTTGGCTTGGCCCTCGGTGGCGGTTAACCCGTCAACTGACTTCCAGTCAAGGCGTTAGTCCTACGTTCACGTCCTACTTTTACTAACGAAATTCGCGGCAGATTTGTAACCCCTTTATTGAGAATGCTTAAGGATGACGGCTGATAAACGTTGGTATGGCGGGAACGAAGTAACGGGAATTTTTTCTACTTGTTTAGGAAAATGATGGTGGTTGGTCTAGACTAACCCTTTTTCTCCCCACGTGAATGCGGTATCATGGAGGCGGAGACATTTGCTTTAATCAATCGAAGAGGAGCCTGAAAAATGACAAAATCAATTCACACTGATTATTTCTTTGATGAAGCGGCATATAACACTCACGATGGGGGCTATGTACCACTGGAGGAACCCAAGACGCCACAACAGCCGTTGCGGATTCCGCCACTACTGAAGCCAGACAAGGAAACGGCGACGGACACCTATTACACGGTCGAAGCGCAGGCTGGCGAGACCCAATTATTACCGGGCAAGAAGACCAAGACCTGGGGCTACAACGGCTCTTTGCTGGGCCAAACGGTGGTCTTTAAACGCGGCAAGACCATGCATATTGATTTGAAGAACAGCTTGCCTGAATTGACCACGTTCCACTGGCACGGTTTAAACGTTCCCGGTCCTTACACGGATGGCGGTTGCCACGCGCCCGTTTATCCCGGGAAGACCCGCCACATCGACTTCAAGGTCGACCAACCGGCCGCAACGCTGTGGTTGCACGCACATCCGTGCCCGTCGACGGCGGAACAAGTTTGGCACGGCCTGGCTGGCTTGGCGCTGGTTACCGATGACGTGGAAGCTAAATTACCATTCCCCCGCAACTATGGGGTCGACGACATTCCGTTGGTCTTGCAAGACCGGCGTTTCCACGAAGACAACCAATGGGATTATGAAGCGGATTATGATCCGGACGGGGTCCAAGGCCCAACGCCAATGATCAACGGGACCATCAATCCTTACTTTGACGTCACGACCCAACGCGTGCGGCTGCGGATCTTGGACGGTGCCAACCGGCGTGAATGGCGGCTGCACTTTAGTGACGACCTGCCATTTACCCAAGTGGCTTCTGACGGCGGTGTGATGCCGGAACCGGTCGAATTTACCCACTTGATGTTGACCTGTGCGGAACGCGCCGAGGTCATCGTGGACTTCGGCAAGGTCACGCCGGGCCACACGGTCACCCTGTACAGCGATGACGTGCCGTTGGTTCGTTTCCGGGTTCACGATTTTGACGCGGACGACGTGACCTTGCCTGACCATCTGGTAGACATCCCGAACCCCGATGTGACGCCAAATACGCCAGTGCGCAAGGTCGTCATGTCCGGGATGGACGAACAAGTCATGATCGACGGCAAGAAATTTGAAATGCAACGGATCGACGCCCGGCAAAAGGTCGGCAACGTTGAACTCTGGGACATTACCAACACCAACGACATGGACGGCGGCATGGTTCACCCGTTCCACATGCACGGTACGCAATTCTTAGTCCTGTCGCGTAACGGCCATGAACCGTACGCCAACGAACACGGCCTGAAGGATACGGTCGGCGTCAACCCTGGCGAAACGGTTCGCATCAAGGTCTGGTTCGAGCACACCGGTGTCTACATGTACCATTGTCACATCATTGAACATGAAGATGGTGGGATGATGGCGCAGATCGAAGCGTACGATCCGGACCACCCACAAACGTACAAGCTGATGGACATGGACACGTTGATGAACGCGGTCGCTGAAGAGCGGGGCATCGACGTGAAGGACTTGAAGCTCCCCGGGATGAGCTCCTACGAAAAGATGGGGATGAAGATGTAACTCGCGTAGCCAACGATCGGTTCGCTGGCGAGCGCACCGTTCTTGAGCGCAATACGTTGAATATCTGAAAATCAAAAAGGAAGACTGGTCAGTCTGGTTGAAGAGACTGATGGTCTTCCTTTTCTGCTAGCAAAAACTAAAGGTTTAAAATTAACGCGTGATTGTTGTAACAGCGGTGGTCCGATACCTAAAATTGGTGAAACAGGGGGCCTGCTCTGCGGAACACTTCCAGTCTGAAAAGCCGTCTTCCGATTCACTTGAGAGCCTCCGGTAAGTTGACGCTTATCAGCAATGCTGTGTTGATTAAAGACTAATCGTCAATGCAGCTACTACCTGGAGTTAGGACGGCTTGTTATGAGCAAACACTACCGTAGCCGGAAGTTCGCCAAATATGGGTTCAGCCGTGGGAGTTGCCTTAGCGACATGGTTCACGTCGCTTAGGCAACTGGCGTCTTTGAGACGAGGTTTTCGGCTCAAAGCGAGGGCGAGACCGTTCTTTGGCTCGACCGGTCCGCCCACCGCGTTCCAACCCATATTGGGCGAGCTGTAGGCGGCCAGTTTAAACAGTTCGTGAACTACTCGCCGTGCTTTTTCCCGCGCAAGACATGATCCACGTGGGCCAAGGTCTCGTTGACGATGTCCAAGATGTGGGGGTCGTCCAGCTGATAAAAGTTTTGCTTACCCGCACGCCGGGAGGTCACCAGCTGTTCTTTCTTCAGCAGGGCCAGTTGGTGGGAGACCACGGATTGCTCCACGTCGAGCAGGGCGCTGAGCTCACCGACGTTCAGTTCGCGCTGTTCTAACAAATAGAGAATTTGCAGTCGCGTGGTATTGCTTAATAATTTAAAGATGTCCTGCGACGCGACTAGCGCAGGTTCTTGGATTAAGGTGACTGGTTGGGGACTATCCGACATGAAAAAGCTTGCTCCTTTCATATGAACGTGATAACATATGTTATAGATAACATGTATGAGGGGATGACATCATGATGAAAACGATTCTAACCGGGGTCACGGCGTACATTTCCACCGGATTAGACTACTTAATTATTTTAATGGTAATCTTCGCCCGCGTAAAGCATCAGGACCGCTGGTTGGTCTTGATTGGCGACTTTTTAGGAACCATCGTGTTAGTCGGTAGCTCGCTATTGATCGCCTTTTTCCTGGGATTCGTACCGGCGCCATGGCTGCTGGGCTTCTTGGGACTGATTCCGATTTATTTGGGCATCAAGCTGTGGGTGCAGGGGGATGATGACGATACCGACGCCATTGCGGCCAAGGTCGCCAATCCCAAGCGCCTGATCGGGCAGGTGGCGCTGATCACCATGGCAACCTGTGGGGCCGATAATGTCGGCATTTACGTACCCATCTTCACCACGGTGGCGCCCAACACGATTCCACTGATTCTGTTGACATTTGCCGTGATGGTGGTCATTTTCTGGGAAATTGGCTATCGCCTGGCCTGCCTACCCAAGGTGGCTGATATTTTAGAACGCGAGGGGCGTTACATCACGGTAGCAGTGTACATCTTGATTGGGCTGTACATTATGTATGATAGCGGGACGTTCCAGCACTTGTTGCGGTTGTAGACGGTGAATCGGTCTAGGGGGATAGCTGTCAATGCGAGATGGTTTACATCTTAGTAGGATTCATGTATATTATAGATGTTGATTATGTCTCCGAGGGTGACGGGACGTTAATTTAGAATATCATCCGTGTGAATGGTTGTCTCCGAGGGTAACGGGACGTTAATTTAGAATATTACCCGTGTGAATGGTTGTCTCCGAGGGTGACGGGACTTTAATTTAGAATATTACCCAAAAAGCAGTCGGGATTAGTACCCGGCTGTTTTTAATTTGTTTAAATCACCGTCTATATCGACAAGCCAATTGCTACGAATGGCATTATTTTCATAATCATGGAGGTAAGTTTGTGCTTGTTTGATAATTTGAGCAAGATTTTTTTGGATATAGAGTACAGTGATCATGTCGTTACTGTTGTTAAGGTGATATTTTTGATAGAGGTCAGATGATTTGGGAAGGGGACACATTTTTCTGAAATCTAGGCAGGCGCGATGACCCGCAGTAGTTTTGCTGGTTGCTGGCAATGGAAAAACTAGTGATGAAATTTTGGAACTAGTTGGAACGCTTGAACGCCATGGTAAGGCAAAATTAACTTTGTTTCCTTTATAGTTTAGCTTTAAAATCAGCAAGTTTGCTCGCTCACTGACCGATAATGTACTGTGTAAGAGTTCTTTGTCCTGAGTGATTCTAAATTACTTAGCCTGTAGGACAACCATTTTCACTTTTTGAGACACTACTCTTCCCCACTTCCGATGGATATAGCTGGCGTTGTGCAATTATCCAGTTGATTTTTGGAGAGTACCTAATCTTCACTTGATGTGTTTGGGATGACGATTAGTTTCCGTGCGAAGTTAGGTGCTCATGTTTGCATAGAGTGTATCACAAATACTTTGGCGAAGTATAAAGTAATACTTATTAAATAATTAATATAAGTCTAATGATATTTTACTAAATAAAGATAAACGTCATATTTTTTGTGCCATCTATAGGTGTAGGACAGCGAAACAAAGCTACCCAATTAACCAATTCAGTCCCGCTTGAACGTTACTGAATGCCTGGTAATCGCGGCTACTCCGGATTCCCATCAGACACGTGGATGATGGGAAAAGTTCAAAGGGGGATGTTGCCGGTCGCAATTGTTTGGCAATTGTTTTTTTGATAAAGAGGTGACAGGCTTCTTCGGGAGTGTTACACCAGCGTGTACCGATTGGTAAGAATTAAAGAAAAATCAGATACAAACCAGTAAAATAGGCTACCGACTCAAGATTAACCCGGTCGGTAGCCTATTTTGTGACATTAAATGTTAAAAGAAGAACTTGCTAGCTAACGTCACGCCCGTCAGTAACACTACGGAAGACAGCGTCGCAGCCAAGAAGGCGTTGCCGCCGCGTTGGAAGATGACGCGGAAGTTCACGCTCATCCCCAGTGCGGCCATGGCCATTCCCAAGAAGATGTAGGCCAACTTGACCAGACCAGCCAACGTGGCGTCGCCCAGCGGCAGCCAGGTGCCGATGATGCTGGTCAGCAGGAAGCCGGCCATGAACCACGGAATCGGCAGCTTGGCGGGACCGGTCGTCGTGGTCGTGTTCGCCGTTTGCTTTTGGTACCACCAGCCGATGATCAGCGCAGCCGGGGCCAACAAGAGGACCCGCGACAGCTTGGTGATGATAGCTGTGTCCAGGCTGACCGGACCGCCAGCACTTCCGGCGGCCACGGCATGGGCGATTTCGTGCAGGGAGCCCCCGGTCATGACGCCAAATTGAACGGCCGTCAGGTGGAGCAGGGGCTTCAGACCAATTTCAATCAGGGTGAAGACCGTTCCCAAGATGGCGACGATGGCCACGGCCAGGACTTCATTTTCCCGTTGCCGTTCGGCCTTGTCGGCGCTGACCTTGATCTGCGGTGACACGCCCATGACCGCGGCGGCCCCACAGATGCTGGTCCCGGTGGCAGTCAGGATGGCCAACTCGCGGTCGACGCCCAGCTTGCGGCTGAGGTTGTAGGTCAACAGGACCATCCCCGTGACTACCACGGCGGCCAGGGTGATGGTCTTGACCCCAGCTTGGGCCAGCTGAATCAAGTTGAGTTTGAAGCCTAATAGAATAATACCTAATCGTAAGAATTTATTGCTGATGAAGCCAATACCGGCGCGGTTGGCGTTGACCGCGCGGGGTGCCAGTTGTAGCGCCATGCCCAGTAACAGGGCGATGACCAATGCGCCTACCAGGTTCAAATAGGGCAGTTGCGCCAGTTCGCTTCCGGCCACCGCACACACCAGTGTCAGGCCCGCGGCCCCCCAGAAGCTGCGGGTCGCCATCGTCGTTCGAATATCCATCGTGAATTTCCTCCTCAATCTTTCTTAAGCAAGCTCTAGTTTACTGGAAAACAATTATAAGTTAAAATTGGGATATTTAATAACATTATAAAATGAGCTTATAAGGAGTGGAAACGATGCTTGATAACCGCTACCAAACGCTATTGGTCCTCACCCAGACCAAGTCGTATACCCAAACGGCGCGCCAACTGTTTATCACGCAACCGGCCGTCACCCAGCAGATCAAGAGCCTGGAATCGGAGCTGCAGGTGGCATTGGTCCACTATCAGCGCCCGCATTTGACGATTACCCCTGCCGGACAGGAGTTGGCGGCCTTCGTGCGGCGGGTCCAGGTCCAGGCCAACCGGGTGGTCACGAGCCTGCAACACCCGCAGGTCCAGCATCAACTGACCTTTAGCACGACCTTGTCGCTGAGCGAATTCTTGGCGCCGCAGTTGATTCGGGCTCTCCAGGAACAGGGGGATTATCGCACGCTGACGTGTCAGGTGACCAATACCCAAGCGGCGCTGGCAGCCATTGACGACGGCACCAGTGACTTTGCGTTGATCGAAGGCAATTTTGACAAGACACAGTACGACTATCAAATCGTGCGCGAAGAACCCTTCGTGGGGGTGGTCGCCGCCGACAGCCCTCTGGCGCAGAAATCCCAGGTCAACTGGGCGGACTTGACGGCCACTCCGCTGCTGGTCCGCGAGGCTGGGTCGGGGAGTCGCGAGATCTTAGTCAGTCTGGCCCAGGCTGCCAACGTGACGCTCAGTGAGTTTCGCCAAATCGTGACCGTCAACAATCCCGCCGCCATTCGCCAATTGCTACTGCGCGGCGCCGGTATCAGCTTTTTGTACCGCTCGGTGGTGGCCACGGAACTGGCGAGTGGCCAACTGAAGGTCCTGCCACTGCCGGCGGGCCACCTTCGCCATGATCTGGATCTGGTGTACGCCCACGACAGTTTCTTTGCGGCCGATTATCGCCGGTGGGCGCAGATTTTGCGTGAATGAGAGTGGGCCGAAAGGCGATTAGCCGGCGAGCATTAAGGCTGATAACCGAATAATCCTGGTCTTGGATTATTTGGTTATCAGGTTTAAGCGCCACCGGCTGCCTGTTGTTCCACGTTTCGGCCAGGTAAAGTTGACGCAAAACAAGCCTGGAACGTCCCACCCAGCCGCGTAAGACTGCGGACCATAACCCCGACGCCTGCGCTGGTGGCCAAAGTCAATGGCGGTCCTGCCAGCAATCGCCACCATTAATTTAGTCCAACCAAGGGATTTCAACAGACGGTCCAAAATAATGGTTGCGGGGTTTCATCTTTGAGCGTAAGATTAGACAACTAATATAAAATATTGGTAATATTATAATATTGTTGAAAAAATCTTAGAGAAGGGGTGAGCCATCGTGACGACAAAAACGAAACGGGCCATTTTTATTTTAATCTTTAGTGAATTTTTAGTGTGTTTGGGAATTAGTTTGATCATTCCGGTTATGCCATTCCTGAAAACTGAGCTGCACTTGTCTGCCACTGATATGGGCGTGATGAACGCGTTATTTGCGTTTGCCCAATTCGTGGCCTCGCCCCTGATTGGGCGGATGTCCGACAAGATTGGGCGCAAGCCGGTCTTGACGGCCGGGTTACTCTTATTCATGGTCTCCGAAGCCTTATTTGCGTTGACCAACTATCTGTGGGTCTTCGACATCTCCCGGCTGATTGGTGGGTTGTCGGCGGCCATGGTCGTGCCGACCGCCATGGCGCTGGCCTCAGACATTACCACCAAACGGCAACGGGCCAAGGTTATTGGCTGGTTGTCCGCCGCCTTTAGCGGAGGCCTGATTTTGGGCCCTGGTATCGGGGGGATTCTCGCCGGTATCAGCTACAAGACGCCGTTTTGGGTGGCAGCAACGTTAGGCCTGATCAGTGCCGTGGTCTTGATCAGCCTGTTACCCAATGACGTGGAAACCAACCGCGTCGTGGAGGAACCTGCTGCCGATGCCCAACCGTCTGCGCACCCGATGACGCGGGCCTTTTGGACGGTGCCCATCATCATTTTATTTACCATGATTCTGGTCTCTTCCTTTGGTCTGCAAGGATTTGAAAGCATCTACAGCATTTACGTCAACGAAGTCTTTAACTTTAGCCTGAGCAACATTGCGGTCGTCTTGACGCTCAACGGGCTGATCTCGCTGTTCTTGCAGGTGGCCATGTTTGATACGCTCGTCAGCAAATTTGGCGAACGCCGCGTCATTCGCATCTGCTTCTTCCTGGCGGCGGCCTGCACGATTTGGATCACGCAAGCCCACACCAAGATTGAAGTTATGGTAGCCACGCTGGTCATTTTCTCCGCGTTCGACCTGTTGCGACCGGCCATCACGACGTTGCTGACCAAGGCCAGTGAGTCCGACCAAGGGCTGATCAACGGACTGAACATGTCATTGACCAGTATCGGCAACATCGTGGGGCCCATCATGTCGGGGATGTTATTGGACTGGAACACGCACTCACCATACCTGGTGGTGTCCGGGTTCCTGATTGTGTCCTACCTGATGGCCTTCATGCTCAAACGCCCAGACAGCTTCCGTCCCAACCAAGCATCAAACTAGCGGCTAGCTATCCTGCCGCCATCAGCAACTCGGGCTTCCCGCTTGCTAGGGGAAACGACTCGTTTGCTGACGTGTTGCCTATAAAATTGTTAATAAATTACGGTCATGGCTGGTGAGACTGGTCATGGCCTTTTCTGTATTGCCAACTGACAGCTGAAGGTTGAAAGTGAAATTAACGCACTAATTACCGTAACGACGGTGTTCTGACACCTGAAATTGGTGAAACCAGGCGCCTGCGTCAGCCAGGGTTCCGCCTGCTCTGGGGAACACCTCCAGACTGAGAAGCGGTCTTCCGGTTCGCTTGAAAGCCTGGCCAAGATCGCCAGTCTCTCAAGTCGTCCCGCGCTGTAGGCTGAGAAAAAACCTCAGCCAACACCGCTGACACAGCTGGCTCCACCCTGGCTGCCTCCGGCAAGGTTGACGGCTATCAGCAACACTGTGTTAATGAAAGACTAGCCGTCAATGCAGCGACTACCTGGGTTTAAGACGCCTGTTACTGGCAAGCACTAACTTAGCCGAGAGTTCGCCAAACATGGGTTCAGCCGCTTAAAAGAGTGTGACGACAGGCGGTTAACTGGCGAGCATTAACGGTGCTAGGTGGATAATCCTGATTCTGGATTATTTGCCTAGCAGTGTTAAGCGGAACCAGTTGCCTGTTGGCGCACGTTTCGGCTATGAGGCCATTTAGAGACGTGATTTCGACCCGTCCGCCCCAGCGTTCCAACCCATATTTGGCGAACGGTAGGCGGCCAGTTCGCACTGTGAGACTGTAAACGACTAGCTTTGACGTTATAAGGCACATGATAATAGTAGTTTCAGCTGATTTTCGTCTTTCAACCTTCAGAACAAAAAGAAGACCAGCAAAAGACCCACGTCCCCCAAGGCGTGGGTCTTATTTTCCCCCAAAGACTCCAATGGCCAAAACTTATCCGTAGCTGCCAAGTCCACCTTCCCCCGAAGGATGGGCCGTGGCAGACTACACGTTGGAAGTGCCATAGGTTCAGTCGTTGCCCCCACAACGGCTAAACTTTGCGGTCTGGTTTTCAATAAGGAATGATTTGGTTACGGCCCAAATCATTCGTGGTCAAACGACGATTGGAGCACTCCCCTAAGCGATCCAGTTAAGTGGCGGCACCAAGCGGTTTGTCGGTACTATCACGCTAGTCGTTCAACCGATGTTACGAGTTCATTATATCGAGGATTACCTAAATCGATAATCCCATAATCTAATGATTGGCTTACTAAATTTAACCTTATTCTCACCGAACGTGGTATGCTAGTGTCGTAAAGAGTAAGTGGAATTGGTCTATCTTGTTTGCAGCGGGCAGAATGGGGGAATCGCACATGCCGCGGCCGTATCATGAACGTTTAAATTTTACCATGACCTTGCCCTTGCGCGTGATTTCGCACGGGACCTGTGGACCGAAGATGGTCTTGCCTCATTGGCACCAGGCTATCGAATTGGCCTATGCCTATAAGGGGCATCCGGGCACGGTCCACATTGGGGGGTCGACCTACCACATGGAAGAGGAGCACCTGTACGTGGTGAACTCCGAAGTGGTGCACAGCTATGAGACTTTTTTAGACGAAACAAATCAGATCATCACCTTGCTGTTACCGCAAGCCTGGCTGTTCCAGGTGGTCGCAGCCAAGCAACTGCCGTTTTGGGGACCGCTGGATCTGGACTTGCGCTCGGCGCCTTACTTGGACCTGGCGCGTTCGGTCCACACGCTGGCCACCAATGCGCTGACCGAGCCCGATGACCGGGCGGATTATCTGGCCAGTCTGGGGGCGGAATACCAATTGGTGGGTGAATTGCTGAAGCGTTTAACCGTCAATGGTCAGGTTAGCAGCGACCAATTGCCGTTGCCGCAGCCTTTGCGGCAGGCCGTGACCGAGATTCAAGACAACTACGGCCAACCCGTGTCGATTGCCGACATGGCGGAACGGCTCAATTATTCCAGCGTTTATTTTTCCCGCTACTTCAAGGAATACATGGGCATTTCGCCTAAGGCCTACCTGGGCCAGATTCGCCTAGAGCGGGCGACGCAGCTGTTGATGACGTCGAAGACCTCGATTCAAGAGATTGCCCTGCAGACGGGCTTTCGGACTGAGAAGAACTTTTTCGTGACCTTCAAACGCCACTACCAGATGACGCCCAAGACCTACCGGGAGAAATATGCCGCCGAGCAGTCGTGGACTTAGTGTAATCATTGCTTGTTCGGGCGTTTTATGGTAAACTACCCTAACATGTCATAACGAATATGAGTTGAAACCAACGTCGCCGTTAACCTGACACGTTGGTTTTTTACGCGAAAATTACAGGAGGTATCGTTCATGTTAACCGTCAATAATGTCAGTATGCAGTTCTCCGACCGGAAGCTCTACGACGAAGTTAATCTCAAGTTCACCCCAGGAAACTGCTACGGGGTCATTGGCGCTAACGGCGCTGGGAAGTCAACGTTCCTAAAGATCATTGAGGGCAAATTGAAGCCAACCAGCGGCAACGTCTCATTGGGGCCCAACGAGCGGATGTCGAGTTTGAACCAGGACCACTTTGCCTTTGAAGACAACTTGGTCATGGACACGGTCATCCGGGGCCACAAGAAGCTTTACGATATCATGACTGAAAAGAACGCCATTTACATGAAACCAGACTTCAGCGACGCAGACGGGATTCGGGCCGCTGAACTGGAAGCCGAATTTGGCGAAATGGGCGGCTGGGAAGCCGAAGCGGAAGCCTCCCAAATGCTGCAGGCCTTGGGCATCGACGAGTCACTCCACCAGGTGCCGATGAGCGAACTGACGGAGCCGCAAAAGGTGAAGGTCCTCTTGGGACAAGCACTGTTCGGCCATCCCGACGTGCTGCTATTGGACGAACCGACCAACGGGTTGGACGTGCAATCCATCAGTTGGCTAGAAAACTTCCTGGCAGATTATGAAAACACCGTCATCGTCGTTTCCCATGACCGGCATTTCTTGAACCAGGTCTGCACGCACATGTTTGACGTGGACTTCGGTAAGATCACGCTGTTTGTCGGCAACTACGACTTCTGGATGGAATCTAGTGAGTTGGCGGCGCAGTTGAAGGCCAATGCCAACGCCAAGAAGGCCGACCAAATCAAGCAGCTGCAAGAATTCGTGGCGCGGTTCAGTGCCAACGCGTCGAAGTCCAAGCAGGCCACGTCGCGGAAGAAGCAATTGGAAAAGATCACGTTGGATGACATCAAGCCGTCCTCACGGAAATATCCGTTTATTAAGTTCAATCCGGAACGCGAATTGGGCAATGACTTGGTGCGCCTGGAACATGTGACCAAGGCCATCGACGGCGTGACGATTTTAAACGACGTGAGTCTGACGCTGCGGCCGGGCGAAAAGGTCGCCTTCATCAGTCGCAACGACCTGACGACCACGACCCTGATGCAAATCGTTTCCGGCGAATTGGCACCAGATAGTGGTAACGTGGTCTGGGGGCAAACGACCAGCACGACCTACCTGCCGAAGAACGTCAACGACTACTTTGCCGAAAATCAAATGACGGTCATCGACTGGCTGCGGCAATTTGCCTCCAAGGAAGAAAGCGACAACACCTTCTTGCGCGGCTTCTTAGGGAAGATGCTCTTCTCCGGGGACGACGTGAACCGCGAAGTCGATGTTATGTCCGGGGGCGAAAAGGTCCGGGCAATGTTGTCGAAGATGATGTTGAGCAAGGCCAACGTGCTGTTGCTCGATGATCCCACGAACCATTTGGATCTGGAATCCATCACCGCGTTGAACGACAGTCTGGTCGGGTTCAGTGGCAGTATCCTGTTCACATCCCATGACCACGAGTTCATCCAAACGATTGCCAACCGCATCATCGAAGTCAGTCCCAAGGGCATTGTTGACCGGGCGGACACGACTTACGATGAGTTCTTGGCTCATCAACAGGTCCAAGCCCAAGTCGCTAAGCTGTATGACGCTGAATAAATCACTTTAAAAGATAGGCGGTGTCTCGCCACAATGACCAGCATGGTCGTTGCGGCGGGGCACCGCTTTTTTTCTGAGAATGGGCCAAAAGGCGATTAGCCGGCGAGCGTTAAGGCTGCTAACCGAATAATCCGGGTCTTGGATTGTTGGGTTAGCAGTTTTAAGCGGAACCAGGCTACCTTTGGGCGCACGCTTCAGCTATGTAAAGATGATGGGGCTGGTAGCCGCAGACACTGGTTTATACAAACGGTAAGGTGGCCAGCACGGACAATGTTAACGGCCAAGCCATTTTTAGGGCGAAACGTTGAGCGAATTAATGGCGTGCGACCCTAAAACGATAAGTGTTGTGTGACCCTATAAGTGCATGTTAAGTTGGGGTTGTAGGCGGATAGTCTAGGAGAAATGATGAGGAGGATGAACCATGACCAAGGTTGATAATGGCCCACAATCAGGGCACGTGGAACTTGATTTAGACCCACAACTGCTACAAAACGTGACGCAGGTGTACCAAAAATACGGGATGAGCGTCACCACCGCGATTCACTTGTTCTTACAACAATCGGTGAGCGACCAGGATTTGCCCTTTGATGTCGAACTGAGCCCCGAACAATTCCGAGCAGAAATTGCGCGGGAAAAGGCGGCGGGCGACACGCAATCGCTGGCCGCCGTCGAAGCCCTGTGGCCGGACTGCCCCGATCGTTGAACGTTAAAACGGGTCCGCCGCATTGGTGTTTGCCAGTGCGGGGACCCGTTTTTTGCGTTGATTTAGATTTAGGAGGGAGGCGGCCGAATTCGAAACTAGAACAGCCGAATCAAGACGACCCCGCCAATTAACACTGCTAACCCCAACAGTTGGACGGCGACCACCGGTTTGCGTTTGGCACCAAGTAAGCCGAATTGGTCGACCAGCAGGCCCCCGGTGATCTGTCCCAGTAAGGCGAATACCACGGTCTGGCCCGTGCCGATGATGGGCGCCAGGTAGGCGTTGCCCAAAACGAAGAGTCCGCCCATGGCACCGCCCAGCCAGATCCACCACGGCTTGCCGCGGCCGACTGCGCGTTTGATCTCCTTGAAGCTCCGGTGGACGACAATCACAATAATGAGGAGGCCCAGCGTTCCAATCAGAAAGGAAATGAAGGCCGCGTGCAACGGCGAGTGAAGGACCAGTCCCAGTCGGCCGTTGATGGTGGTCTGCGTGGCGCCCAAGGCCCCGGTCACGATGCCCAGCAAACGCCAGGGCCAGGGGTTGCCGGTAGTGGCGGTCGCCGGCCGATGGGCCAATAGATCTGGCAGGGCCACGGTGATGATGATGCCGGTCAAGGCCAGAAGTAACCCGAGCACGCGCACCGCCGATAGCGGTTGTTGCGCTGAGTGAAACCAGCCAAAATTGTCGATGACCGACCCCATGAGCACCTGCCCCAAGATGGGCATGATGGCCGTTTGCACGCCGCCGATGTGCGGGAACAACAAGATGTTGGTCGTGAGAAAGATCACGCCCAGCAGCCCACCGATCCAGATCCACCAGGGCTGAGTCGTCAGGGTGGTGGGGGTGATGCCAAAGGATTCACGTTGAACGCACATGACGATGGCTAAAAACAGGGTGCCGATGGTAAATGAGACGAATGACGCTTGATAAGGTGAGCCGATAAAGCCGCGCAGCCGTGAATTGACGGCCGTTTGTAACGAAAGAATGATACCAATAACGATTCCGATGGTGATGGGCAACATGACAGTTCCTCCTCGCAGATGGGGTGATCGTCGTGCCCAAAAAAGAGGGCGCCACGAAGGTTCCCTCTAAGTATAGCTTATTTGTCGGCTAAAATCGCCAGTTCATCGATGCGTTGGAAGAAACCGTCGTGATCGACCGTGGTGACCAGCGTAATGGGCCGGCCGGTCGGCGTTTCAAAGGTGCGACCGCGGCCTGGTCCCGTGGTCAAGACGTCGCTGGTGACCTGCTTGGTCGTGACGATGGCCGGGGTTTCACTGGCGACTGTCGTGAGCACGTCCCAGAGGAAGTAAGTCGAGTTGGTTTCAAAATGTTGGAGAGCTGGCACTAAGGCGTACCCCTGGCCGATGAAGTCGATGGCCGGGTGTTGCCGTTGGGTGGCCCAATGTTGGCGAACCGCTGGCGTCAATGGCACCTGCCGGGTACTTTCCAAGCCGACCATTTGAATGGCCAAATCGCTGTCCCAAACGGTCTTGACGGCTTCGGGGTCCCAGAAGGCGTTCCATTCGGTCGTGCCGTCTTGTTCTGGTTCGGCGACGTTGCCGCGGCCGTCAAAGGTGCCGCCCATCCAGTAGAGTTTGTCGATCTTAGCGGTGATGCTGGGGTCGACGGTCAAGGCTCGGGCCAGGTCGGTGAGTGGGCCGGTCATGACCAGCGTGGTGGGGCCGTCGGTGTGAGTCACCTTGTCGATGAGGTCCAGGTGTGCCGGCTTTTCCGCAACGGGCGTGGTGATGGTGCCGGCTTCGTTGAGAATCGGCAGGGCGTCTAAACTAAAGGCGTCCAGACGCCACTCCTTGGGAAAAGGATGCACGCCGCGCGAATCGGAAGCGGCGACGTCCAGCTGGGCGCCGTGGCCGAACCGGTCGATGATCTTACGGCTAGCGGCCAGCGCTGGTTCCAAATAGGAATCTGCGCCAACCACGCCAACGCCGGTCAACCGGACGTCGGGCATTTGGAGCAGTAATAGTAAAGAAACTAAGTCATCGACGCTACCGTCGTGGTTAAAGTACACATTACGCATGAACAATCTCTCCTCTTATACCGAACATTTATCAAAATATCTGATTTGATAGTTCATATTTTACCGAATTTGACAAGTGAATGCAAGGGGTGAGTGAAAAGATTTTTAGACAAGAATTGTGAGTTGAAATTGTGTTTTAGGGTAAAAGGATTTAACGAGGAATTGCTGATACATCAACTCGTTTGCTAATATGAATGATAGGCGATAGTTAATTTTTTTGATAAAGAGCTTACATAAAATTTGTAATATCCGGTGGCTGTGCCGAGTGATACCAAAACGGTGAAACACGAACTTTAAACCGTTTTACCCCATGAGCAGGTGGCCCCAGCTGGCGACCGCCCCCCTGACCGCTGCGCTATTGACGTCCAGACCCACCTCGGCGTAAGCTAAGATTAAATTAGCGAGAGGGGCGGCAACATGAATTTTAAAACCAATGATGGCGTGAACATTGTCTATGATGATCAGGGGAGTGGCACGCCCATTGTCATTCTGACGGGAATCGGCGGTAGCCGCAAGATTTGGGCGGCCCAGGTACCCGTGCTGTTAGCGGCTGGCTATCGCGTTATTAACATTGATGCCCGCAACCAGGGGGCTTCAGACCAAACCGTCCAGGGCCGGCGCATCACGCGACACGCGATGGACGTCGCAGAATTGTTGGCGGCGCTTAAGGTCGACCAGGCCATTTTGTTGGGCAACTCCCTGGGGGCGGCAACGTTCTTTGCCTACTTGTCCCTGTTTGGCGAGGCCCACGTCAAGGCCGTCATCGACGTGGATCAGAGCCCGAAGATGGTGGCCGAAGCCGGCTGGCCATACGGGTTTAAGCAGTTGACCTGGAATAACTTCCCCCAGTTGTTGGCCGAGCCAATGGGCAAGTCCACTGCGGGCCGGATCGATGACGACGTTTACGCGCAAATTCACGCGGAAAAACAAACTCACCCGTACGATGCGGCATTGAATTACCCGTTGATGATCGACCACGCCGCCCAGGATTGGCGTGACGTCTTGTTGCATCTGCAGGCGCCATTTTTAATCATCGCCGGTGGCAAGTCGCCGTTCTTTAATCCCGAGTTTGCGGCCACCGCGGCCAAGTTAGCGCACCACGGTACGGCGAAAATCGTGCCGGATGCCGGACACATCGTCATGGCCGAACAGCCAGCGCAGTTTAATCAGATCTTGTTGGCTTTTTTGAAGACGCTGGATTAGCGGCGGTTTAGGTAAATAAAGATAAACAAAAACAGATCAGACTCTCGATTGAGAATTTGATCTGTTTTATTTTAGCTCTAGGTTGCCCCCCCCGTTTAGCCAGAATTAAGAAACCCCACGTATACTAAAGCCTAAGTTAACCACCAAGCAGTTAACAGAAAGGATGAGTGTCAGGTGAAACCAGTCCGTCAAGGTCCGAAACATTGGCTAGCCCTGCTGACCGCCGGCATCTTGCTCTTCGCCGGTGGCGGGGGGACGGGGTACATGCTCGGCCAGCAACAGGCCAAGTCCGCGCAACCCACGCAACTGAAAAACGCGCCGAAGGGGAAACGGCCAGCTGGCGCCCCGAGTGGCATGCCAAGTCAAAGCAGCAGTAGCAACTAACCCCGTCAGTAGTGCCCCGTGAGACACTGCGGGTGGGGGCCGACCCATTAAAATGCAAATAAAAACGAGCCTGGGAACTCCCAGGCTCGTTCGTTTACCTTTACATAGCTGAAACGTGCGCCAAAAGGCAGCCGGTTCCGCTTAAAACGACTAACCAAACAATCCTAACCCAGGATTATTCGGTTAGCCGCCTTAATGCTCGCCGGCTAATCGCCTTTTGGCCCACTCTCATTTTGCTTTATTTCATGGCAGGCTTGATTTCATTTAACTTAACGGTACCGCTACCCGGATACAGTGCCATTCGTTGGGCCCGGTAGCTCCAGTCGCCGTGCTTGAAGTGGGTCCGGTCGACGTCAAAGACGATTTGGTTGGTCTTGCGGTTGACCTCGACGAACTCGCTGCGTTTCCCGTTGCTGGCGTAACCAAAGCCAATCAGCGTGTTGTGGCGACCGACAGCGTAACTACTGCCGACGATGTTGGTGAAGTTGCGTTGGCCCAGGGATTTCCCGAAGCTCCAGGTCTTGGTGACCGTGTACTTCAGTTGGTCGATGGACACGATTTCTCCGGCCGACCATTTCTTGGATTGCTTGGTCTTGCCCCGCGTGACCGGCACGTTGTTGTCATAGAACTCCAGGGCAATCGATTCGCCCTTGTTTTTGCGCTTGTGAATGATGTTGACGGCGTGTTGGCCTCCGCTGTAGCGGAAATGCTTGGTCGTGGGCTGCAGCAGGTAGGCCTGGTAGCGTTGCGGCAGCTTTTCCGGCGCGGCTAAGATCCACTGCAGTTTGGTCGTCTTGTAATTGATGGCAAAGATCATATCCTGATTACGCCCGGAAACGATCAGCTCGTCGCGTTGCGGATCGTAGACCATCGAGTTTTGGTGGAACCAGTCGATCTTCCCGTCGGCCCGGTGCGTCCCGTCGTACTTGGTGTAAGCCGATTTCGGCAAAATACGCTTGAGGTCAATGACCTTGACGATTTTGGCCGTCTTGTAGTCGATCTCAATCATGGTGTCTTCCACGTACTTACTACTACCGTCGTCGACCGTCAAGAGCAGGTTGCGGTTGGGCAGCTGGATGGCGTCGTGGTGAATCACCGTGTTGGTCGCTAACTTGCTGTGGTCCTGGCGCGTCGGAAATTGGCCTTCGAAATTGTACTGGCGGTAAACGCGACCGTAAAAGTCGGTCTCCCGGAGCGCGTTGTATTTGTGCGCGCTAGCCGAAATCTTGGTCAGAATCAACAGGTGGTTGTTGGCCAGGCGTTTGAACACGTGGGAAATGGGGTTGGTGCTATACCAGCGGACCTGACCGCGGGCGTCCAAGCCATACGTGGTGCCCTGACTGGAGACGGCAAACGTCAACCAGTTATTGCCCTTGCCCAGTGCCATCTTCTTAGGATGGCTGGTCTTGAGCGTGTTCTTGCCGATGCCGTGCGGCGCCTTGCCCGTCTTCAGGGTGTAGGTGGCGTAGCTCTTATGGCCATTCTTCTGGGTAAACGTCAGCGTGACCCGATTGGTCCGGTTGGCGTACAGGCCGAGGACCCCAATCGAATGGGCGGTCCGGTAGCCAGCCACGTGTTTGGTCAACGTCGTCTTCGGCGTATCGCCGTGAACGGTCAGCTTGACCTTGGTCGCCGCGGCCGTCTTGACCAAGATCAGCCCAGATAGTGGCGAAGTTTTATAAGGATTGACGATGACCTTGGCGTGCGTGATGCCCGGCTTGACGTGGCGCAGGTCCTCACGGTAGGCTGCGTTAAGCTTGTTGGTGGCCGTCGTGTTCTTGGTCGACACGGCTGGCCGTAAATTGAGCTTGATTTGGTTGGTCGACAGAATGTTTTTCTTGGCATAATGTTGATGGACCAACAAAAGCCGCCGAACGTTGTGCCGCTCATGGTAGGCGGTCGCTCCGCCGCCAATCACTAGCACGACCAGTACGCCCAGCGTAATCTTCCAAAACTTTTTCATGATATGTAAAAACTCCTCAAATATTTTCCGTGTTAATCACGAGTAAATGCTCTTGCCATTTTAGCAATTATTTTATAAAAATTCAACCGGACCCCCGTGTGACGGCTTTTTCCCGGGGCGGCAGGCGGGGGATGAAAACAGTACCACCACCAGAGGCCGCGGATTGCGCGTTTCGATAATCCAGACGAAGGCCTGTTCTTTTAAGGGGCAATGGGTTAAGCGAAGTTAATTGTGCACCACCCTATCGTCAGGGGCCGAAATCTTGTATACTGTTCCTATCAAGATGAGATGGGCGCCGCCTGTCGGGAGGAGTACGTATGGATAAGCAAGATCGGGTGAACTTTAAATTAGGGGCCAAACAACAGGTCTCCAACAATTTTAAATTCTACCTACTACTATCAATTTTATGGATGGCGATGCAGTGGATCGGCGGGAGCATGTATGCCCGTGACCTGAACTGGGCCGAACGCGTCTTAAGCGATGGCAGCGCTACGGTTGGCTGGAATGGCTTCTTCTCGTTTGCTGGGTTGTTCTTTTTGGTGGCCAGCATGTTGCGGATGGGGGTTCGCTTGACCATGATCGACCTGGACCGGGGCAAGATCGAAGCCGACAACCCGATTCAGCGGTCATTTGCGCTCTTTGACAAGGGCCAGTACTTCCTGGGGTGGATCTTCATCAGCATTCTGACGGGGATTTTCGTGGCGCTGTGGTCACTGCTGTTCGTTTTCCCAGGGATCATCAAGGCCTACGCCTATTCGCAAGCCTTCTACATTTACCGAGATGCGGTCGACCGCGGTGAAAAAATGACGGCGTTAGAGGCCATCACGGCATCGCGAAAATTAATGGATGGCAACAAGGCGTTTCTGTTCATCATGGACTTGAGCTTCATCCTCTGGTTCATGGTGGAGGCCATAACGTTCAATATCGCCGGTCTGTTTGTCAATCCGTACTACGACCTCACGCGGGCCAAGTTCTACAACCAACTGGTCGTGCGGCAACAAGACGTTCCGGGCGGCACACGGTTTACAGCGCCTGGCCATGAGTCTGAAAATTAATGACGATCGTGAAAAGACTTGCCGCGGGCAGGTCTTTTTTGGTTAGTGAGGGTGGTTACGTATGGTCAACCTGGCCGCCTACCGTTCGCCAAATATGGGTTGGAACGCTGGGGCGGACGGGTCGATCCAAGAAGCGGTATCGACGCCTCGCTTTGAGCCGAAGTTCGCGTCTCAAAGTGGCCTCGTGGCCGAAACGTGCACCAACAGGCAACTGGTTCCGCTTAACACTGCTAGGCAAATAATCCAAACCCGGGATTATCCGCCTAGCACCGTTAATGCTCGCCAGTTAACCGCCTGTTGGCGCACTCTTTTTAAGCGACTGAACCCATATTTGGCGAACTCTCGGCTACAGAGTCGCTTGCCAATCACAACCGACTTACCCCTCGATAACAGTTAACTTGTCAACTAACGTCTAGTCAACGTAGTGTTAGACGCTACTCCCGCCAGAACCTTGGTGCAAGTTTCAATCATTTGAAGCAGACCAAAGCTCTGGAATGCTTTGTCTCAGACTCAGGGGTGAAATGTGAACGAGCTTGACAGTCATCTAGCCTGGCTACCGCAATTGCGAAGCGTTACAATCGGTCGAATTTGGTTTCGAGTCAAGGCCATTCGTTAAACCAGCAGCGAAAAAAGCTTGCCAAATCGAGTGTACTAGGTATAATAGTACACACAGGACACGTAGCCAAACACCAAGGGGTGAACCAAATATGCAAATGAATGACTCCAGCCTGCCGTACTACGAACAGCTGGTTTGGCGGGTCAAGCAACAGATCGTCCAGGGCATTTTGAAGCCGGGCGACCGGTTGCCGTCGGTCCGCGATATGGCGCGGCAAGAGCAGCTGAACCCCAACACGGTCAGCAAGGCTTACAAGCAATTGGAAACACAACAGGTGATCACCACCGTTCACGGTAAGGGCACGTATGTCCGCGAAACCGCAACGGCGCCGGGAGATTCGGCCCAAGTGGTCGCCAGTAAAAAACAACTTTTAACGTTACTCACGGAGATTCGCTACCTGGGGGTGCCCCTGGACGAGGTCGTGAGTTGGATCAAACAGGCATATGAGGGGGTAGAGCAGTGACCTTACAGGTGAAGCAATTAAGCAAGCAAATCAATAAACACCAAATCATTTCGGACGTGACCTTTAACTGGGCACCGGGCGAAATCATTGGCTTGGTCGGCAGAAACGGCGTCGGTAAGACCACCTTGTTTCGGACGATGGTCAACCATTACGTGGCCGATGCGGGACAGGTGTTGGTGGATGACCACCCCATCCAGCAGGCGCCCACGCGGCAACGCGAGATTTTCTTCTTAGACACGCAGTACAATTTTTTGAGCAATTATAGTTTAAAGGAACTGCCAGATTTCTACAGCCTGGTGTATCCCAAATTCGACCGGCAACGGTACGGCGAGCTGTTACGGCATTTTGACCTGAACGCTGGCGACCAGTACCGGCGGTTATCCAAGGGGATGCGGGCGATGGTCAACATCATTTTGGCGTTGACGTCTAACGCGACGTACCTCATTTTGGACGAACCCTTTGACGGGCTGGACGTGATCGTGCGTGAAAATATCGCGACCATGGTGATTGATGAGGTGGCCGATCAGCGCAAGGGGTTCTTGATCTCCTCGCATGACTTAAACGAGCTGGATGGTCTGAGCGACCGCGTCTTATTGCTTAAGGACAGTCAATTGGCCCACGATTACAATCTGGAAGCCATCCGGGAAACGGCCAAGAAGATTCAGCTGGTCTTGCCGGACAAGACGATTCCGGCGGTGCTCAAGGAACACAGTCACCTGATCCGCGTTTCCGGACGGGTGTTGGTGGTCGTCATCACGGACTACACCGACGCCATCGACCAGCAGTTGCGGGCACTGCATCCCGTCTTGCTGGAAGAATTACCGTTGACACTCGAAGACCTGTTCCGGGCGAACCTGGCGCACGATACAGGCTATCAATTACTCAAGTAGGGGGTAGGGACTTTGCAAAATCAAGTAACGAAATTAATCTGGCGACGACACCGCCGGACGTTTGTGCTGGCGGGGCTCCTTTCTATGCTGGTCGCGGTGGCCAATGACCTGATCACCCTGCACGGATTGAACCGGACGCAGGGACACTATGAATTGGTGAAGGCCAGCATCAATCACTGGGAAGTGTATAATACCAGCAACTTTCCGGCGTATTCCTTTTGGCTGTTGATTGTGGCCTGGCTTCTCGGTCTGGTGTTAATGAATCAGGACCTGACGGATAACTTTAATCAATTCTTATTCAGTAGCGGCTTTTCCCGTCAGCGGGTCTATTGGACCAAGTTGTGGCAGGGCCTCCTGGCAATGCTGGTCATTGTCAGCTTGACGCTAGCCGTGCAGTATGGTATTTTTTGGGTCAGTCTTCCGGCCAGAATCGGGTTTCACCTCGCCTGGCCGGGACTGATTACCTCGTGGGGCTATGGCTTGGCCGGCTCACTGGGGATGTTTGCGATGTGCTGGTTTGCGGCCCTGATCGTGGGGCAGACCGGCGCCTTAGTCGTGACCCTCATTGGGTTCACCCTGTCACTGTCCGGCGTGGCCGCTATCTTTGAACAACTGGATAGCAACGGTGGTCTGGGATGGAACTTAAGCGGTGCCCAAGTGGCTTGGCTATCTGCCGGGTCCTGGGTCGTGGCGGCCCTGATCCTATTCATCTGGGGCGCGTACCTGTATCAGCACCTCTCGCTGGAACACAATGGCGAATATCTGCTGTTCCCAGGTTTGCGCGTGCCCGTTTACATCGTGTTCGTCGTGTACGTGACCGGCGTCAACGGGTTCAACGGGACGGATACGTACAGCACCATCATCAGCTTCTTGGTCTCCGCCGCCTTCGGGTATTTCTGGCTCTGGCGGCCCGGCATCATGGCCAAGTGGCATCGGTGGCGCTCACAACGCGAAGGCTAGAGAGTAAGTCGGCGTAGGGCTCAAACGCACAACGGGTAGTCCACGGATTACCAAGGGGAGTGACCAGTGGCGTTGGGGAACGCTACTGGCAAATGAAAATGGTGTTCCTGACTGTCGAGACAGTTGGGAACACCATTTTTTGTTGAATTTGATTTTAGTAACGTCGCTGAAGCGGGTGTTTGGTTAGGTTGCGGCGGTATTGGCCACCGCAACGACAGTCTCGTCAGCCAGCTGGCGCCTAAGGTCAAGTCCGGTGCAAGTACCAGTCGTAAATGGCGTGGGCCGCGTCGGCGTGGAGGTAGCGCAGCTCGATGGCCTGGTTGTGGTTGCCGTGGCGGATGTTGACCACCAGGTGGGCCAGGTGCGTGCGTTTCATCCAAATTGACCGAGTCAGTTTCATCGACTGAATCTTTTCGGTGGGAATGTAGTACAGTTCTCGTTCCCAGAAGTGGCCGGTCTGTAACGCCAATAGCTGCGGGGATAATCGGGCGCCGGCCGTATTCTTAGCGGCAAAGCGACCCTGTAGCGCAGCAATCGGCAAAAGCAGCAGGCTGATCCAGCCCCAACTGGGCCACAGCCACCACAACAGGGCGATGGGCACCGCGACGACCAGCATGGTATTGCGAATTTGATACCAACTGCGGGCGACGTGCAGGGCGGACAAGTCCGGTTGGTGGTCCGGTAGCCACTGAATGAACGGCTGCATGGTGTCGTAGACGATGGCGCTGTCGATCACCGGCATCACGACCAGGTCGTTGTCGTCGTCATCGCTAGCGGCTTTGGAGGCCACGAGAACTTGCACGGTTTGGAGTCGCAGCCATTGCCGGAGGATATTTTGCTTGATGCGGACCCCCTGTAAGCGGTCGAGCGGCGCCGTGACCGTGTTGCGTTGGAACAATCCCTTGGCCGTGACCAGTTGGTGGCCGGCACGGGACAGTTCGAAATGGTAGTAGCGCGTCAGGGTCCACAGAAAGGCGCCCAGCCAGGCAATCAGGATGATAACGATGGCCCCGCCAATCAACAAGGTCAGTCCCAAGTGACTGGCGTCGTTGACCAACGCGTCGGTCACGTTGCGGGGAACCTTGTTGTATAGCCCTAATAGGACCAACAGAAACGGAATGAAGATCAGCGAGGTCAGACCGAATTTGACCAGGTCCCGGTAATTAATTTGATAATACGCAGCCGGGGTGTCGGTGACGGCCGCTGGTGCGGTGGTGGGGGTTGCGTCGTCGGTCGTCGGGTCTGGTGCGGACGTTGCCGCCGGGGCCTGCCGGTAGTGGTTGATCTGTTGAGCCACCGTGATGGGGACCGCGGCCAATCGGGCTTCCGGGGCGCTGTCGCTGTGACTGGCCGTTTCGATCAGGACCTCTTCTAGCTTAAACGGGCGCAGGTAGAACCATTGCTTAGATTGGACCGTTTGGATGCGGGCGTAGGGGATGTGCTCGTGGTGCCGCACGAAGACGCCGGAGTGGACCACCACCGCATCGGGCGCGACCACGTAGGTCAACGTCAGCCATTTGGCGAGCGGCCAGACGAAGAAGGCGATGATTAAAATAATCATAATGCCCCAGAACCAAATCGAAGTGTGATCGTGATTGGTGAACACCAGAATCAGTAAAAACCAGTAGTCCTTGATGGATTTGGCGATGTGTTGGAGCAGGCCCAATGGATGTGTACGTTTAGGCTTGGTCATGGCGCGCCTCCTGCGCCAACCGCATGATTTGTTCACGGAGGCGCTCAGCTTCGGGGAGTTCTAGCCCTTCGATGTCGTGGCTAGTGGATGCGGTCGCAATCGAGACCTTGGTCAATTTTTGCCACTGCAGCAACGGGCCGGCGTTTAACGTGACGTTTTGCACCCGGGCAATCGGGATGGCGACGCGTTTTTGGAAAATGAAGCCGGCTTGCATTTCCACCGCCAGGTCCGTGATGTGGTAGCGGGTGAACCGGTAGCGGTATGGGATCAGGGCGGCTTCGATGAGCGGCTCGATGACCGTGAGAATCAGGGCAAAGACGGTGATCCAAATGGACCAATCCCAGTAATGGTGCGTCAGCCAGAGCAAGCCGCTGATGACCAGCAGGGCGACCAGGCTGCCCAGGGCGCTAATGCCCCAGATGCGCTTAATGCGGGGTGGTAATTGATGGTTGGTTGATGGCATGAAATGACTCCTCCCTTGAGTGGTAGTCTAAGTGTAGCAGGCCGGTGAATCATTGACAATGGTTGGGTGAAAACAGTTAGGTACTTAACCAAAATCGGCGTCAACGGTTAGTCCCATCAGACGAAAAAGTCTGTCAGCGGTTACGGTCCGGACCAGTAGGGTGTCAAACGTTTAACCTGACGCAGCGTGGTCAAAATGAGGATTGACGCAACCTGGTGGACCCCGTATAATAGCTAACAACAACCAAATCGTCCTTTTAATTTAGTCCCGTGAGGCTAACAAAGGTCCGGTAGTCACTTAATTTTAATGTGCGCTAGCGGCCTGACTCCTTGCGGGATCCGGCCGCTTTTTTCATGGCCGACGGTTGTAAAGAAAAGTAGGAGGAGTTTTTTCATGGCACAAATTTACGTCGCAAGTCCATTCTTCAGTCCCGAACAGGTCGACCGGGTCAAACGCCTGGAGGCCGCCTTAGAGGCCAACCCCACGGTCAAAGATTTCTACTCCCCGCGGTTGCACCAAGACGCCGCCAACGAGCAGTTTACCAAGCCGTGGGCCACGGAGATCTTCCACCGCGACATGGACCAAATCGCGGCCGCAGACGTCATCGTGACGGTCATCGACTTTGAGGCCAAGAACCTGGATTCGGGGACCGCTTACGAACTGGGCGTGGCCACGATGAGCCACAAGCCCATCCTGGCCTTACAAGAAAAGGACGAGGCGGTCAACCTGATGATCACCGAAAGCCTGCACTGGTACACCAAGGCGGTCGACGACTTCAAGACGTATGACTTCAACACCTTGCCAAAGGGCGAGTTCGTCGGCGAAATCCTGTAAGCTGGCCACTCGGAGTTGCTTGCAGCCATGGGGGAGCCTGCGTCAGCCAGGGTTCCGCCTGCTATGGGGGACACCTCCAGCCGGAGAAGCGGGCTTCCGGTTCGCTTTGAAGCCTTACTAAACCCGTAAGTCTTCAAAGTCGCCCCGCGCTGTAGGCTGAGAAAGAACCTCAGCCAACACCGCCGACACAGCTGGCTCCACCCTGGCTGACTCCGGCAGGTTAACATGAATCAGCAACACCATGTTGGCTAGAAGCCAGTTGCCTGTTGGCGCGCGTTTCGGCCGCGAGACGTTGAGCCCTGTGACTCAATCCGCCGCCCATAACCGGCGGAACCCCTGGCAGCCGCAGGCAACTGGTTTGTACAACAAATAAGTGAATAAAGGAAAGGTGAGGAACCGTGGCTCAAGAGGTTAAAACAGCCGCAACGACGCACGCCACGCCCGCATTTGGGCGCGTGGAGTCGATTCCCATGGCGCATCGGCGGATGTCCAACTGGGATTTGTTTGCGACTTGGATTGGTGCAAATGCCAATAACGGAACGTGGTACATCGGTGGGGTCATTGCGGCCTGTGGCTTTGTCACAGCGTCCACGACCCTGGTGATTGTCGGCCTGATCTCCTATGCATTGCTGGCGGTGGCCAGTTACATGGGGTATCGCACCGGCGTACCAGCCATGGCGCTCACTCGCGCTTCATTTGGCCTGCGGGGGAGTTTTATCCCGTCCGCAATCAACGTGATTCAATTTATCGGCTGGGCGGCCGTCAACACCTTTATCGCCGCCACGTCGATTAGCTATATCTTCGGCGAACTGTTTGGGTGGCCGCTGTATGGCAAGCCCGGCGGCACGTTTGGTTTGATCGTCGGCATTTTGATTATGAGTGTCTTGCATTTATTGAGCATCTCACTGGGCGAAAAATCCGTCCGCTTGATCGAACGCATCGGCATCATTTTGGTGGTCGTTTTCGTCTTATGGGAATCCGTCGTGGTCTTTCAAACGGTCTCCTTTCACGAAATTTTGGCGTGGCGGGCACCGGCCAACTTACGGATGTCCTCCGGGGTGGCGGCCGACACGTTAGCGGCCTTCAACTTAGCCTGGGTCACCGCGGCTTCGGACTTCAGTCGCTTCACGGCGAAAAAGTCGGCGGCGACCACGGCGTCATTTCTCGGTGCCAACTTCGGGTTATTCTGGTTCGCCTTCATTGGCCTGTTCGCCACGATTGGCACGGCGGTGTCGCTGAACCATTTCGACCCCAATAACTCGGATCCCAGCACGGTCGCAGCAAAATTGGGCCTGGGCGTGATTGCCTTACTGGTCATCGTCTTGACCAGCACCACGGCCAACGCGGTCAACCTGATGTCTGCTGGGTCGGCGCTGACCAACATGACCCACCGGTTGTCGTTAAACGTCAGTCTGTGGATCGTCACGATCACGGCGACGTTAGTGACGTTCATCCCGGTCTATTTGGCCAGCTTCCTGGACGTTTTTGAAACATTCTTGGATGGCATCGGCATGTTTCTGGGACCGGAAATTGCCATCTTCTTGGTCGATTACTTCTTCTTGAAGGGCAAGCAGTATCGCCTGCCGGAATTGACCAAGGTGCGCGGCGCCTACTGGTACAGCCACGGCATCAACTGGGTCGCCGTGGCCAGCTGGGTGCTGGGCGTGGTCGCATACTGGGGCTTGAAACAAGTCGCGGTGATTGCCACCACGGTCGGTGCCACCTTCATTGCGATGGTGATTACCGCCGTCATCTACTGGATCGGCATGCGCGTCACGCGTGAAAAAACCGTCGCCCCCGCAGTCAAATAGCATTCGCGCACGCACGGTTAGTCGGTGGTGAAAGGCCAGCCGTGGCGATGCACCCCAAAATAAAAGCTCTCTCGTCAGTCCTTTGCTGACGAGGGAGCTTTTGGTTTACAATTTGAAGGTTGAAAGGCGAAAACCAACTGGAATTATTGGTATCATGCAACTCATGACGTCAAAAATAGTCGTTTCCAGCCTCGTAATACGAACTGGCCGCCTACCGTTCGCCAAATATGGGTTGGAACGCTGGGGCGGACGGGCCGAGCCAAAGGACGGTCTCGACACCTCGCTTTGAGCCGAAGCTCGCGTCTCAAAGACGCCAGTTGTCTAAGCGGCATGAACCGCGCCACTAAGACAACTCCCACGGCTGAACCCATATTTGACGAACTCTCGGCTAAGGTAGTGCATGCCAGAAATGGTCGTCTTAACCCCAGATAGTAGCTACATTGACGACTACTCATTAATTAATACAGTGTCACTGATAGCCGTCAACCTTGCCGGAGGCAGCCAGGGTGGAGCCAGCTGTGTCGGCGGTGTTGGCTGAGGTCCTTTCTCAGCCTACAGCGCGGGACGACTTGAGAGACTGGTGATTTTTGCCAGGCTTTCAAGCGAGGCGGAAGACCGCCCCTCAGGCTGGAGCCGTTCCCCAGAGCAGGTGGAACCCTGGCTGACGCAGGCGCCTGGTTTATACAACCTCACATCTTCACAACCCCCAAAAAGAGCCTGGAAAGAAAAACTTCCCAGGCTCTTTGCGTCGCCTTTATATAGCTGAAACGTGCGCCAACAGGCAACTGGTTCCGCTTAACACTGCTAGGCAGTTAACCGCCTGTTGGCCCACTCTTACTTAAGCCAGTTGCGGATGGACGGCCAGCTCTCGTGGTTGACGATGAGCCGGGGCGTCTCGTTTAGGTTGGTGTCAGACGTCACGATCCCCGAATCCAACGTGGCGACCCAGTTTAAGTCTTGTTGGGCCAGAAAGTTGTTGATTTGAGCGGTGCCGCCCCCATAAGGGTAGGCGAACGACGTGGCGGTGACGCCAGTGTGGTCCTTCAACTCCTGGACTGACTTGGCAAAATCACGTTGGAATTTGCCGTAGTAGTGGGGTTGTAGGAAAACCGGTTGCATTTTAGCGGTTAAGTGGTGCAGGTTGTGGGTGTGGAGCCCCAGGGTCATCAATTCGCCGGCGTCATCTTGCGCGGCCTTGATTTCCTTCCAGGTGGCCATTTGACTGCCTTCACGGTACATGCCGGTGTTGCCGGTGATGATAAAGGTCGTGAAGGGGAAGTTGTAGTGGCGCATCACGGGGATGGCGTTGTCGATGACGCTGCGGTCGATGTCGTCAAAGGTTAAGACGACGTATTTGCCGGTGATGGGGCGGTGGGACTGCACCATGCGCGTCATGGTCGTTGCCGAGATGACGTTGACGTGGTGTTTTTTCAAGAAAGCCATTTGTGCGGCAAACTCATCGGCGGGCACGTTGAACTCGTGGAGCTGTGAGTTGTTGGATAGGGTCTGGGCGATTTCCGTGGGTACGGAATGCTTGAGGACCCGGTGGTAACAAAAGACCATGATGCCGTTTTTCATGTGCTTAAAACGAGCGGGTAGGGCGTAACTTTCTTCGGTCTGGTGTTGCTTGCTGGCTTGGCGTTGGTAGGTCCAGCCGAGGCTAAAGACCAACGTCAAGACCAGGGCAATCAACAGGCCCTGACGAGTGCGGCGTTTCATGCGTGGTCCTCCTTTGTCAGGTGGGCCCACCGTAAACCGCCATAGATCGGTACGATGAGCAGTAACACGCCAATCAGCATCAAAATGGCATTATTGGCGTGGGGCTGCAGGTTGAGCAACAGGTAAAGACTGACCAAGCCGTCGCTGTACCAGCCGAGACTGAAGCTAATGTTGGCAAAGACGACCAGCGCGATGAACAGCCACAGGGCGATTAAAATCACGGCCCGACAGATGCGACTGGCGCGACTCGTTTGGTGACGCACGATTGGATCAAATTTTGGATTTTTCACGGTTATAACCCCCGATCTGGACTCCGCCAGGTCCCTTTACGTTGCGGACTGACGAAGTAAGAAGCGATAGCGGACAAGCAGCTGACCAAGTTGATCATCCAGTAGTACAGCACATAGATGGGCACCAAGAGTAGTTCGGGACCCGCTAAACGCGCCGTTACTTGCGAGGACACGAAGCCCACCGTAAATTGGATGCCACTCAGGCACAACAAGATGACCAAGAGGTTGCCGTCTAAGGACAAGCCGTGTAAATACAAGAGCTTGATCGTGTAGGCCAGGATGCTCAGCGCCGTGGAAATGGCCCAGAGATTGCTGACGACGGTCTCGAGTAACAAGAACCGTTGGCCCCACGGATTGCGGTAAAAGCCGCGCCAATTGGTGACCAGCACTTCCAGACCGCCCCGTGACCAGCGTTGGCGTTGCTTGATCAAGCCGCGCAGGCGTTCTGGAACCAGAATCCAGCAAATGGCCCGCGGTTCATAGGCCACGCGCCAATGATGACGGTACATCCGCCAGGTGATGTCGATGTCTTCGGTCATGACGGCCGGATTCCAACCGCCGACCTGCTCCAAGGCTTCGCGACGAAAGGCCACGATGACCCCGGAGACGGTGGTGATGGAGCCAGTCAAATAGGCCTGGGCCTTCTTGATCAGGTCGATCACCCCAATGTACTCCAGCAATTGGAGGCGACCTAACAGGTTAGAACGGTTTCGGACCACGGGTTTTCCCGTGACGGCACCGACATCCGGTTGCGACGTTAAAGTCGTGACCAGTTGATTAACGGCGTCGGGGGCCAACAGGCTATCGGCGTCGATGCCGACGATGTAGTCGCCCTGAGCCGCCTTGAGTCCCTGATTCAAGGCGTTAGCTTTCCCCTGGTTCGTGGGCAGGGCCACGATGGTCATTGACACGTTGGGCCAGGTGGCTTTTAACCGGTTCATGATGGCCAGCGTGTCGTCCGTACTGCAGTCGTCGATCAGCACCAGTTCGTATCGTTCATAGTTTAAACTGGCTAAAGACCGGACGGCAGCGTCGAGTGTGTCCGCTTCATTGTGGGCGGGAACCAAGATCGACACAAACGGTTGGGTTTGCGCATCAAGGAGGGTCCGCGGTTGTCGGCGTCGATAAAAACTTGAAAACAGACAGCCCGTGATCCAAATGATGGACACGAAGATTGGATACCCGACCACAAAGGCGGTATTGAGATTGTTAAACCACATAACTTTGTATTCTCCCCCAGAAATTCACTTCACATTATTAATTAGCGGCTATCAGCATACCACAGCCAAGCAAAGAATGGAAAGGCTAAAATGAAAAATGACGAAATCGTAATCTTTAATAATAATATTAATGAAAACGTCATTTACTTGAGCGGCCGGTAGCGCTGGTTGACAGCCGCCGTGGTAAAATATAGAAGAAAAGTAAAACTGAAAGGGTGATCGAAATGATGCAACAGATGCCAATCCTGCCCCTGGTCCAACGGCTGACGGAAGGCGAAAGTGTGACGTTGTCGACGGATAAGGGTGAAGACGTTCGGGTATCGCCGGAGGTCGTTGATGGTCAGTTGACGGGCAACTTTGTCAGCACCAGTCTCCCGGGCGTTCGCTATGACGATCCCCGGATTATTTTAAAGGAAACACTAGCTAAATTTGATGAACAGGGCGTTACCATTGACAGCATTGATTAGCTGAACCCCTGATTGCCCCTGAACCGGCGACAACCGCCGCGGCTCAGGGGTTTTCGGTATACTCAGGGGGGAATTACAGGGGGAGAGAGCAGTGAAGATTGATTTTGCGATGTTAACGGCCAAGGACCTGTTGAAGATCCAGCTGTTGACGTATATTCGTGACCAGGACGGGGAGTTTAGCCTCACGGATTTCGCGACCATGGCGGACGTGAGCTATTCGCGGGCCTATCACGTTTTATTGAATTTGCGCAGTGATCTGTTGGTGCGCGACCAGCAGACGGTTTTGACGAAAGACTTACTAACTACCCGCGTGACGATGGACGAGTACCGCCATTGGCTGTACCGCCAGAGCGTGCCGTATCTGGCCATGCGAGCGACGTTGACCGGGGAATATCGACAAGCCAGTGATTTTTGTGCGGCTCATGAAATCAGTTTGTCAACCTTTAACCGGCGGATGCGGCCGATGAAACACGAACTGGCCCAGTACAACCTACAACTGGTGGCGAGCCCGTTAAGCTTAGCGGGTAACGAAACATTGATTCAGTTGCTGTATTTTATGTTGTTCACCACCACGCTGACGCCATTGACCGAGCTACCGGCGATTCCACCGGAGCTAGCGGCCTTACACCAGGGCTTGTGCCAGACCTACACGCAATCCGGCCTGTACCAGGATGCGGCGAGTCTCCAGCAACGGCGTGACTTGATGATCACGCTGGCGCTGTTGCGATTGTCCCAAGGCCACCGCTACCCGGCATTGCGCTTGCCGCTGGCCCACCTGACCGACCTCCGTGAACTGGCCGGCCAATTTCAAACGTGTCTGGGTGACACGCCCCAGCAAGCCCTGACGGAGTTGGCGACGCTGGATTATTTGCTGACGAGTTCGCCATACTTTGTACGCGCCCTGCAGCCTAAGGCCATGGCTCGGTTGTATCGGGGACTGCGGCATCGCAACGGCCGCTATCAGCTGGCGCCGGGGGTGACCGAATTGGCCGACTTTGCGCGGGGGGATGACTGGTTTGCCAACTGGCTGTTCTCCCTGTGCCAATTCATGTTGTTGTTCCGGGTGGACCCGCTATTGCGGCCAGAAATTACGGCACTGTATCAGCCGACGCCGTCCTCGTCCGCGGCGGCCCTCATCATGGCGAAAAATATGGGGCTGCTGTACCCGCAACAGGTCGGCAAGATGGATCTGCGGATGGTGCAAAAGTATTTGAGCAAATACACGAACGGCTTGACGTTGACGTCGGCCAAGGTCGAAATTCTGGTGACCTATGACATGATTGGCGTGACCACGGATATCTTCAACCGCCTGTTGAGCGGCATCGTTCACCTGAGCCTGTTGACGGACCAAACGACCATCGACCCACAGCATCGTGACAACTATATCGTGGTGTACGGCGTCGATCCCCGGGCGGCGGCGTTTGCCCAGCGCGAACAGATCGAGGCTTTTCACTGGGTCAAGGAGTTGCCCTACGGCGAGAACCTGGACCGACTGATTCGCAAGCTGCGGCATCACGAGATGTCCCTGTTTGCGTTGGACTTCAACAACCACAGTCATCCGGAAGCGGAGGATTAGGGGGTTGGCTGGCGGACGAACTTTCAGCTAGAATCATCGTCACCATGCGACTTCTGACGTTAAAAATAGTCGTTTTCAGCCTCACAATCCGAACTGGTCGCCTACCGTTCGCCAAATATGGGTTGGAACGCTGGGGCGGACGGGTCGAGCCAAAAGACGGTCTCGACACCTCGCTTTGAGCCGAAAAACACGTCTCAAAGACGCCAGTTCCCTAAGCGGCATGAATCGTGCCGCTAAGGGAACTCCCACGGCTGAACCCATATTTGGCGAACTCTCGGCTAAGTTAGTGCTTGCCAGTAACAGGCGTCTTAAACCCAGGTAGTCGCTGCATTGACGGCTAGTCTTTCATTAACACAGTGTTGCTGATAGCTGTCAACCTTGCCGGAGGCAGTCAGGGTGGAGCCAGCTGTGTCGGCGGGGTTGGCTGAGGTTTTTTCTCAGCCTACAGCGCGGGACGACTTGAGAGACTGGCGGTCTTGGCCAGGCTTTCAAGCGAACCGGAAGACCGCTTCTCAGGCTGGAGGTGTTCCCCAGAGCAGGCGGAACCCTGGCTGACGTAGGCGCCTGGTTTCGCCAATTTTAGGTGTCAGAACACCAATCAGCACGTTAATTTTTCAACCTTCAATCATTAAAATAAACAAACGAGTCCGGGCGTCTGTGGCCGTGGCTCGTTTTCGTGTCATGGCCAGATTTTCTCTGACGCCGGCGCCCAAACGACCGGTGAGTGCGGTAGAATAGGAGTTAATGAAAGACGGGAGGTGGCGTGATGACGCCAGCAGCATTTAGTACCGGGCGGGTACAAGTCAATAAAACTATTGCGGAGCTCCGGCGCATGGGCAAGGCGGCACGGACGCAAGTGCCGTTTGCCGCGCTGGGGAGCTATACCCCGACGAACCGCGACAGTAATCAGATGATGGACCGGATTCGCCAATTGTTGATTCCGGAGCTGTTGCCGGAACGGACGCAACGGATGGGCGCATCGGCGTTTGCCTTTTTCCGGGGAACGGCCGAATTGATGGAAGCCGACCTGCGCGCACAACCAGACTCGACGATTGCCACGTTTATTTGCGGGGATGCCCACATTGGTAATTTTGGGTTTTACGCATCGCCAGAACGGCGGCTGTTGTTTGACCTCAACGATTTTGATGAAGCGGGTATCAATCCCTGGGAATGGGATTTGAAACGACTGATGGTCAGTGTCCTCTTGGCGGCCCAGGCCAACGGGTTCAAGGATAAGAAAATCAAGCAACTTTTGCCGTTGGTGGCCACGACGTATCGTAAGAGCATCAAGCACATGTTTGAACAGACCACGCTCAGCCGGTTTTACCCGATGAACGAAGTGGAAAAGTTGGTCCAAGCCAGTGCGCTGGATGAGGACAGCTCCAAGCTGTTGACGTCCATCATGGGACGGGCTAGCAAGCGCGACTCCGAGCAAGTCGTGCGTAAATTTACCACGCTGGATGTCCGCGGCAACCTGTGCTTCCGGGAAAATGCGCCGCGAACGACCCACGTGGATGATGACGTGACCAGTCACATTGCCGCCTACTTCGCGGCCTATCGGCAAACACTGCGGCCCGACGTGAACCTCTTGTTGTCGCAGTATCACATCACGGATGTGGTCTGGCACAGTGTCGGCGTCGGTAGCTTTGGCTCGCGGTGTTACTTGGTCTTGTTGACCAGCATCGACGGCTCCCACCTGGTCTTACAGGTCAAAGAAGCCTTACCTACGCGGCAACAGGGCAGTCAACAGGCCACGCACATCACGGTCGCCTTGGAAAAAACGGAAGGTCAACGCATCGTGGATTGTCAAAAGATTTTACAGTCGGCCTCGGACCCATTTTTGGGCTACTTCGCCGGCACCGAACAGAGCTTCTACGTGCGCCAGTTCCGGGACATGAAGGAATCCATCGACCTGACACAACTGGACTGGGACCAATTTCAAACGTACGCCAACACCTGTGCCTGGACGTTGGCGATTGCCCACTGCCAAAGCCCAACGGCGGCCATGATTCGCGGCTACCTGGGCAACGGCAAGCAGTTTGACGAGGCAATGAGTGACTTTGCCTGGGCCTATGCCGACCAGGTTCAGCACGATTACCAGGCCTTCGTCGACTACCGCCTGGCTTAGCGGTGTGCCACAGAAATGTGGTTCGTGATATAATGTAAGCGGATACATTTGGGAATGGGAGTGTGAAGCGGATGCCAGATCAGAAACAGTTACAGAAGTTGACCCAGATTTATACGTTGGTGACGCAGTGTTACAATCAGCCCTTGCCGGAGCTGGCCATTAATCTGCCGCAGTGCCAGCTGATGACCTACGTTGCGGCGGAGCAAATGACGGTCGCCCAGGTCGCCCACAAGCTGAATTTCTCCGCGACGCGCACGTCCAATCTGGTGGTCGATCTGTGCAAACGCGGGTACCTGAAGCAACAGGTCGCGGACCACGACCGCCGGCGCCGCTACCTGGGGCTGACGCAATTGGGAACGGAAAAAATGGCGCTGATCCAGCAACAACTGCCCACCATTTTACAGGACACGCTGCGCACCTTGCGCGACCAGAGTTAACTTACATAGCAACAACTAAGCGCCTGGGAAGGCTGTCTTCCCAGGCGCTCAGTATTTTGGTTGAAGTTAAAAGGATGATTGGTCGGCGCTGTATCGCTGAGATGAGGCTTGCCAATAGTGTGGCAACCAATGGTACTAGCTGAGTTACGTAGCTTGATGACAGTCACCGGTAAAAGGACTGGTAGCAATCCGAGGGCATTAAAACAGGGTTGCTAACAATAGCTACCGTAGCCGAGAGCCTGCCAAATATGGGCTCAGCCGTGGGAGTTCCCTTAGCAGCGGTCTTTGCTGGTTAGGGAACTGGCGTCTTTGAGACGCGGGTTTCGGCTCAAAGCGAGATTGAGACCGTTTTATGGCTCAATCGGTCCGCCCGCCGCGTTCCAGCCCATATTTGGCAGGCGGTAAGGCGACCAGTCCACCCCGTATTACTCACAACAGTGGTTTAAACGCCGTGCTTGCGGGAGGGCTGGCGACTGGCGGCGTGGCGCCGTGACCAGCCATCGGCGACGACCCCTGCCACTACCAGGGTCACCAAGCCACCGGCACCCAGCGCCCCCAACCCGATGGCTGTGGGGGTGAGCTGCCACGCAATCAAGGCGGCGAGTCCGGCCAGAACCAGGATGGCGATGAACAGCGGCGCTAATATTTCAAAAAATACTTTGAGATTTGACATGTTTGCTCCACTTTCTGAAAAAAAGAATTTCCCATCATTATCCAACAAGAACCGTGAAAACACAAGAAAATTTGGTATTTTTGGGGTTATTTATTTAATGGGTAATATAAAATAAAAGTTAGGAACCATTAAAAAATGCTTGATAATCCCCGCGTAGTCAGTATAATGATTGCATAACATTGAGATAGGGGAGTGGAAAACATGACAGACAACGTTTCAACGAAGTCGCCTTTGGTCGGCAGCGCAAACGGACCGTCATTGCAAGAAATTAATGGATCAGTCAAGATTCCTAAGGAAAAGGGGTTCTTGAAGAACCTATTGGCCTTTTCGGGACCGGGGGCGTTAGTGGCCGTGGGTTACATGGATCCGGGGAACTGGGTCACGTCGATTGGTGGGGGTGCGCAGTACGGGTACCTGTTGATGTCTGTGATCTTGATTTCGAGTTTGATTGCGATGTTGCTCCAGTACATGGCAGCTAAACTGGGGATTGTGACGCAAATGGATTTGGCCCAAGCCACGCGGGCGCATACCACCAAACGCATCGGTGCCATTTTGTGGGTCGTCACGGAATTGGCCATCATGGCCACGGACATCGCCGAAGTGATTGGGGGCGCGATTGCCCTGCAACTGCTGTTCGGTGTGCCACTGATCTTAGGGGTCTCCTTGACCGTGTTCGACGTTTTATTACTATTGTTATTAACCAAGCTGGGTTTCCGAAAAATCGAAGCCATCGTGGTGTGCCTGATTGCGGTCATCCTGGTGGTCTTTGCCTACGAAGTGGTGATTGCTCAACCTAATATGGGTGCGGCCGTAGCCAACTTTATACCTAAGCCAGAAATCATGCATCCAGGACAATTGACCATGGCGCTGGGAATCGTCGGCGCAACCGTGATGCCGCACAACCTGTATTTGCATTCGTCGATTTCACAAACACGGAAATTTGACCGTGAAGACCCGGCTGAAATGGCGCGGGCCGTGAAGTTCACCACCTGGGACTCCAACATTCAGTTGTTTGGCGCCTTTGTCATCAACTGCCTGTTACTGTTGTTGGGAGCAGCGATGTTCTTCGGCAAGGGGACGGACCAACTGGGAACGTTCGGCAACCTGTACGCGGCGTTGCAAGACAACCATTTGGCCGGCGCCGTGGCGTCACCGTTATTGTCAACGCTATTTGCGGTCGCCCTGTTAGCCTCCGGGCAAAATTCGACGATTACCGGGACCTTGACTGGACAAGTTATTATGGAAGGTTTCATTAATATGAAGATTCCGTTGTGGGTCCGGCGCCTGGTGACCCGGCTGATTTCTGTGTTGCCCGTGATTGCGGCAACTATCTTCTTCGGTGGGAGCGAACGGGCTTTGGACAGTCTGCTGGTCAACTCACAGGTCTTCTTGTCCATCGCGCTGCCATTTTCCATGATTCCTCTGACAATTTTCACCTCATCCAAGAAAATCATGGGTGAACAGTGGGTCAACAAACGCTGGGTAACCGTGTCAGCCTGGGTCTGCACGATTGTCCTGACGCTGTTGAACGTGCAGATTGTCTGGACGACACTGACGGACTTGTTCTAAGATTAATCGGTAAGATGGAAAGTGTGACCAAATTTAAAATTTACGCGCAGCCAAGCCGGCGTCTATTGACTTTTCGCCTCCGGGTCGGTATCATCAAGGACATAAGCTAAGAAACAGTCCAGTAGTGATGGCGGCTCCGGTTAAGAGATTTGACGGTGCTGGGAGTCAAAGCGCCCGTGGTCACGAATTACGCTGTGGAGCGGCCGAGCTTTTCGGCGGGTCATTCCGTTAACGATGACGAGCGGTTGTCAATCGACAACAACTTGGGTGGTAACGCGGATTTTAATTCGTCCCTGATGGCAGAACGCCATTGGGGGCTTTTTTGTAGTGATGGTAATTTTAGGAGGAAAAGATATGTCGATTATTGATGAACTGAAGTGGCGTGGCGCCATTAACCAACAGACTGACGAATCCGGCTTGGGTGACTTGGTCAACGAAAAAGCAGTCGGCCTGTACGCTGGGATTGACCCCACAGGGGATTCCATGCACATCGGTCACTTGATTCCCTTCATGATTTTGAAACGATTCCAGCTGGCGGGACACCGGCCGTACATCGTCATTGGGGGCGCAACGGGGTCCATTGGTGATCCTTCTGGTAAAAAGGCGGAACGGGTCTTACAAACGATGGACCAGGTTCACCACAACGAAGTTTGCTTGACTAAGCAAATGGAACACCTCTTCGGTCAAGACGGCTCCTTCAAGATCGTTAACAACTATCAATGGTTATCCAAGATTTCCTTATTGGACTTCTTGCGGGACTACGGGAAGCTGTTCAACGTCAACAACATGTTGAACAAGGAAGTCGTCGCTTCACGGTTGGAAGTCGGAATCTCATACACGGAATTCACTTACCAAATCCTGCAATCAATCGATTTCCTTCATTTGTACCAAGCAGAAGATGTGCAATTACAAATTGGGGGTGCCGACCAATGGGGTAACATCACGGCCGGCATTGACCTGATCCACAAGCAAGAAGGCGCCGACGCCAAGGCATACGGCCTGACGATTCCGTTACTGTTAAAGGCGGACGGAACTAAATTTGGGAAGTCCGAAGGCGGCAACATCTGGTTGGACCCAGAAAAGACCTCACCATATGAGTTCTACCAATTCTGGATCAACACGGATGACCGCGACGTCATCAAGTTCTTGAAGTACTTCACCTTCCTGGATCAAGATGAAATCAAGGAACTCGAGGAAGCTGTGGCGACCCATCCAGAAAAGCGCTTGGCGCAAACGCGTCTGGCCGAAGAAGTCACTGAGTTCGTTCACGGTAAAGAAGCCGTGGTCGAAGCCCAACACATCACGAAGGCTTTGTTCTCTGGGGATGTTGCCGACTTGACGGCCAGTGAAATCGAACAAGGCTTCAAGAAGATGCCATCTGTGACGGTGAACGCTGACCAAAAGAACATCGTTGAATGGTTGGTCGACGACACGAAGATTGAATCTTCACGGCGGCAAGCACGAGAAGACCTGACCAACGGGGCCATCCGCATCAACGGCGAAAAGGTCACGGCCACGGATATTGACATTGATCCAACCAGTGCCTTCGATGGTAAGTTTGTCATCGTCCGGCGCGGGAAAAAGCGGTACTTCTTAGTCCGCGTTGCCGGTTAATTTAGAAATTTGCGAAGCACGAACACGTCACGAGCGCGTTCGTGCTTTTTTACTGCTGAAATAAAAACGAACGGTTGCGGCAATAAAATTAGGAAACACACGGCCGTCAGGTAACTATCTTGCGTGTTTTCAGGGGTAAGATATGCCTTTGAAAAAAGGTTGATTTATTTTCAGATTTTAGTTGACGGTAGGGGTTGCGGTTGGTATAGTTATACATGTTGTCACGGCGATTCACCAACTAGACCAATTCGATGAGTTGAAAATAGTTGTTGACAAAGATGATAACAAAATGTTATATTAATTGAGTTGTCGCTTCTTGATAACACATCAACGAGAAACGCTGTTAAATCAAACTTCTTGTTGACATCACATCGGTTAAATGATATGATGATTAAGTTGTCTGTTAGAGCAGATAACTTGGTAGACCTTTGAAAACTGAACATTGTTTCGACAAACCAAATATGTGTA
>NZ_JALCJA010000002.1:0-490030 GCF_022646225.1 Levilactobacillus sp. | reverse complement strand
CTCTGATTCGTATAGGTAAACGTCAACATGGAATACTGACCATCAGACGGTGTATTCCCCGAGTCTGGCGACACCAGCGTCAAGTAGCCATTGTTTTCCGTATAGCGGAGCCAGTTGTCCGTCTGCCCACTCAGCGGGTCCGGCCCCTCGGGAATGTAGACGTTATCAATGTTGGCCCATTGGCTATCCGTGATGCCGACGGTTTGGTTGCCGTCGATATCGGTCAGCGTCAAGAGCCCCGTCACGTTTTCGGCGGCTCCGGAATCGCTGCGGACGAATTGATACGTCACATCACCCCAACCGGCCCCCCGAAAGTTGGAATAGATCATCGTGGTGTACGTTTCCACGTACGCGGGATCCGTTTCCGATAGCCGGCCCCAATCTGTATAGAGAATGTTCATGTCCAGACTGTGGCCCGCGGCATCAAAGCCCACGTTCGTGTACTTAAATCCCACTGCGCCCTTGGTCGCCGTGGTCAAGTCTGCGGCAATCGTATGTTTCTTGGTCACAGGTTTCTCCGTTCCAATCACCGACACCGTCGTCGTGCCACTCCCGTTGAACTTCGGAATGAACGCGTACTTACCTGCCAACTTCTGAGTGCCATCGGGCGTCACCGCCTTGGGGTTCTTCGCAATCGGCGTCGCACCGGCATAATCGGTCTGCGTGGTCGGATCGTTAGCCGAGGACTCCGTCGCCTTTTCGTCAGTAATGAGCGGAGCTGTGGCGTCGGTTGGTTCATCATTGCGCGTTGCGTCCTGTGCTTCATCGGTGTCCTGTTGGGGTGCTACCGTCTCAGGCTGCTGGGTTTCAGGAGCCGCATCCGGCTTTGAATCGGCTGGTTGCTGGTCCGGATTGTCCGGTTGCGCTGGCGTCTTCGGCTGACTCACTGGCGTTGCGGTAGCCGGCTTGTTCTTGCCCAAAGCTACGCTGTTCGTTGGTTGAGCAGCTGCCTGCTGGGTAAGTGATGCCGCGTTTTGCGCCGATGCGAGATCAGGCTCATCACCCGTGGCAGCCTTGGCCGACGTCATTCCTAGACTAACGCTCAGTAAGACCGTTCCCGTTAGCAGTCCGTAGTTTAGCGACTTTGTACATTTTTTTTACGTGAAGACTATTATGGCTGTTTACCTTTGTTCTCCCGTTGCTCATCTGTTGAGCCCCCTACTAAAATAGTGTTTCGACCCCCTGGTAACCGACAATTGACTGATAGTTCACTGAATTTACTGACACGACCACCCTCACGGATTTGCCTAGATGGGGTCAGTCAAGATTGCTCTTTTATTCACATGAATTCATCCGTGACATCCCTTGATTCACGAATATCCCCGCACGCATCAGCCTGGTCGCCAATTCTTCCTAATCATCAGTATCCCAATAAAATCGAATTATTACACTTCTTATATTGCACCTCCCTTAAACTAATTGCAAGATAATATGACAAAAACATTTCAAAAGTTGACTGTTTTAATGGCCGGTTATTTGACTACCCCTATACTTCTACTAACGAAATTCAGATGGCATTAGTCACCCCGCCCCGCGCTATCTTAAGAAAAAGCTTAACCTTTCGACATCCATTTTTTACCCAAATAAAAAGGCCAGGACACGCGGTCCCAGCCTCAATCAAGTTCAATTTATTAGTTTGCGTGGTCTGGTGACAAGATCATTGGTCCCCGGACGGCACGCGGTAATTCGACGGTGATGCGCCGAACCACAACGGGTTGTGGAACGACCACCGGTGCTGGCTTGGGTTTGGCCGCCAGCATGTGCCAGATGGAATGCAACAATAAGATGCAGACGAACATCAGCGGGAATCCGGCAATCGTCGAGACAGTTTGCACAGTCTTGAAGCCCCCGACCATCACGATCCCAAAGGAGAAGATGATGAAGACGATGACCCAGATCATCCGGTTCCAGCGACTGGGTTCTTGCCCATCATCCAGGTGCAGACTCGTAAAGGACGACACGATGAAGGCGGACGACGAAATCGTCGTGGCCAAGAAGATGAAACAAGAGATACAGTACAAAGCCAAGACGATCATCTTAAACGGCAACGTCGCAATCACCGTGGCCACCACGGCGGCTTGGCCTTGCGTATTTAAGATGTGGACCAAGTTAACGGCCCCGGTCCGTTGGAGCCACAAGGAGTACCCGCCAAAGATGGCGTAGAAACTCATGCACCCCAAGGCCCCGTACGTCAGCATCCCGACTAAGACCTGACGAATCGTCCGGCCCTTAGAGATACGGGCGATAAACAGCCCCATCACGGGCATGTAAGACAGCCACCAGCCCCAGTAGAAAATGGTTTCCTGCTGAGCGGTACTGTCCCCACCGTTAGGCAAGGTGTTGGTCGACATCGAAATAAATTTCTGGGCCATCAACCCCAGACTGTTCGTTTCCGAATTCAAAATGTACACGGTCGGGCCAATAATTAAAATAATGGCTAAGAGACCCAGCGCCGTCCAAATGTGGGCGGAACTCAAGCGGTTGATACCGCCATTTAACCCATGGAAAACCGTGACTGCAAATAAAATAAACAGGATGATGAAGAGCTCGATCTTTAGCATCAAGTTATCTTGCACACCCGTAAGCCGGCTCAAGACTTTGGAAATGATTGGAATTTCCATCCCAACGGACGACCCAATGCCGCCCATAATGCCAAAGACGACCAGGAAGTCAACGACGTGCCGGGCAATCACCTTGCCGCGGCTGTCGCCTTGCAGGCTGGTGATGGCTGCGCTGACGCGTTGGACCTTAGCGTGCTTCACGTAAAGCACGTACGCAATCGCAATCGTCGCGGGCGCAAACATCATCCAGGCCATGGGCCCCCAGTTGAACTGCCCCAACATGTGAGCTGCCCCATAGGCGTTGCTAGAAAATGGCTTAAAGCCAAACGCCGGGTGTTGGACGTAACGCAGCGGATCGACGATGGACAGCATCAAGATGCTGGCGTCGATGGCCGTTGCGAAGACCATGCTCCCCCACTGGAAGTTGCTGTAGTGGGGCTTGTCTTCGGGGTCACCTAATTTTACCTTACCAAACTTACCGAATGCCAGATACATAAAAAATAAAAAGTTGACGACGTACACCATCAAATAGGCCCATGACATGCGAGTATCAATCCAGTTCAACAATGAACTGAGCGTGGCCTGTAACTGGCCACCGCCTAAAATAAATAGCAATGACGCGAGTATAAATAAAACGATGGTTGGTACGAATACTAACTTATCAATATTTTTACGCGCTAAAATAAATAATCCTCCTCATTTGTTTCCTGCAGGCCAAGCCTCCAGCGGATGGTGCTTCAATTAGATTGTACGAAAAAAGCGCGTTTCCAGGGTCGTTATCCGAGCTACCTGTACAGCGCGCTACCGTTAAATACAAATTGCTTTCGAAAATCTTCTTAAAGCGATATCCAAAATCTATTATACGCGGTCATTTAAATTAGTAAAATCTTGCTGGACGATAAGTTTTTTCTGTCTAAAATAAACCGGTTACAAGCCACGTCATGTTAGTAATCTAAGAATTTGATTAGAATTTAGAATTAGGGCCTAAACCGGGGGTTATTTTCCCAGTTGATCCGGCCATTTGGCCCGAGCCGCCGCGTCGCCAGTCGCGCTATTGTCAATTTCCTTGATCACGCGCGCCGGATTCCCGGCAATCACCACGTTGTCGCCAAAGGACTTGGTCACCACGGACCCCGCACCGACGACCACGTTGTTGCCCAACGTGACCCCCGGTAAGATGGTCACACGACCGCCCAACCAAGCATTATCGCCAATGGTGATGGGGGCGCCCATTTCCACGTCATTGCTGCGTGCCATGGCATTCAACGGGTGGACCGGCGTGTACAGGCCGATGTTGGGGCCGAAGTAGCAGTGACTGCCAATCGTGATGGGACAGGTGTCCAAAAAGGTCATATCGTAGTTGCCATAGAAGTGGTCACCGATGTGAATGTTCCAGCCGTAATCGAACATGAAACTGGCTTCAACGAAGAAATCATCGCCGGTATCCGCCAGCAATTTCTTGTAGGCGGCGTTGCGGGCCCGGTTATCCGTCAGTTGGTTTGCCGCCTGTAAGGACTTGCGGGCCAAGATGCGCCGGTCGATCAGTTCCTGGTCAAATTGTTGGTAGGGTTGCCCGGCTGTCATTTTTTCTCGTTCTGTTGTCATGATGTTATCAATCACTCCTCTTGGTTTTATGATACCACTGTTGGTAACGGGGCGACAAAAGGTCGGTAGTCGATGCGGCGGTTACTGGCCGCCTACCGTTCGCCAAATATGGGTTGGAACGCGGTGGGCGGACCGGACCGAGCCTGGGAAGCGGTCTCGGCCTCGCTTTGAGCCGAAGTTCGCGTCTCAAAGACGCCAGTTCCCTAAGCGGCATGACCCACGCCGCTAAGGGAACTCCCACGGCTGAACCCATATTTGGCGAACTCTCGGCTACGATAGCGGTTATCAGCAACGACTGCTGTTGATTTGCCCACCACCGCAGTCTGGTAGCCATCACCTTGAGTTGTGCAAGTTCATCAGCAAAAGAGTCGCCCTTCACAGTAGAAAGTCGTGACTCGGCCATAAAAAAGAGCCGGAAATTTTCTTTCCGACTCCCCCATTACTGATTAAAGTTGCATGATTGGCTCCTGCTACGGCCCCACTGACGGCGACCATTTTACACGAGTGTTACCCAGTCAGAATTAAGCTTCTGTGGTGGCTTCGCTGGGGTGGGCGGGCAATGACTGCTCGCTGAGAATCCAGGTGATGCCGTATGCATCCACGATCTGCCCCATTTTGCCGCCCAGTGATTGTTTGGCAAAGGGACTGATCACCTTAACGTCTGACTTGATCAGCCGTTGGTACAGCGCGTCTAACGCCTTGACGCTGGCGCTGTCGTCCTCATCGACTGCCAACATCAGTGAAATCAAGGTGGACGACGTCGGTTGCCCCATCAAGGCATCCGCGCACTGAATATCCAACCCCATGATTTGAAAGCCCCCGCGCATGGTCATTTTTTCCAGGTCAACCGCGGGATCCAAGCCGAAACGTTCGGCCTCGTCCACGGTTGGGCTGACACGGTAAGCATTCGTAGCGCCAAAGACGCTCTGATAATAATCGATCGCCTCTTTGGCATTTTCAAACTCCAGATACGGAATTAACTTTGCTTGCATCATCGGTACCCCATTCAATCCTTAATATTTGCTGGACTTAGGCTAGCCCCTAAATCCTTGGGTGCTGGTTCTCCCAATTAGATTACGTCTACAATCCCTCTAGCTAGCATTATACCCTTAATCATCTGTAAACGGTAGGTCGCGCAGGCTCCGCGCAATGTCAGCCACCGACTCGGCGGTCGATCGATGGGTCATCTCGCGTTGCGGTTGGGCCGTCTGAGCCTTGGTAGGCTTAGGTTTGGGCGCTGCTGGAGTGGTCGTCACGGCTTTTGGTGTCGGCGTCACTCCAGATTTGGTCATGTGGTCCATCGTTTGATTGAGCAAATGATCGACGAAGACGTTCCCCTGGTTGGTGGCGTGGCCCTTGGTCCAGCGGTACTGGAGGTCGGCAAATTGTGGCAATAAGCGGTCCACGTCCTGCCAAAGTTCCGCGTTGACCAGTGGACCGGCACTGCGCTTCCAGCCGCGGCGTTTCCACCCGGCCAGCCAGCCCTTGGTCACGGCATTCAAGACGTACTGCGAATCCAGCACGAATAAGATGCTCTCCCGGGTCTGCCCCAAGTCGACCAGGTGCTGCAAGGCATTGCGAAACGCCATGATTTCCATGCGGTTGTTGGTCGCACCAAATTCACCAGCCGACCCAGTCTCCACGCGGTCGGGCAACTCAATGCGGTAGGCCCAAGCAGCCTTGTCCGCGTCTCTGACGTGCCCGCCGGCGACGTTGCCCGTGTTGCGAGACCCGCCATCGGTGTAGACGGTAATCGTCGCCTGGCTGGTCGCCGCGGGACGCGCCGTTGCCTTGGCCTGGGCCTTGCCGTGAGCGCTCGATTGGTTGCTTGCTTGCCCCTGCATAAATGCTTGAGCCGCGGCTTCAGTGGTAAAACTCTTGTATTGTGCGCCGGAATAACCGTTGACTTGCCGTTGCGTTTCCGGCCAGGTCCGGTAGATGCCCGGCTGTTTGCCTTTGCGGACCGCATAGTATTTTTGTGCCATCTTCGTTCCTGCTTTCATGTTTTCTGCGTAACGCTTTAATCATCAGTTGGGTGTCAGCGACTTGGTGGAAATTGGCCGCCCAATATGGGATGGAAACGCGGTTAGTCCAGGGCCAGTGTCGCCTCGCTGTGAGCCAACGACGCTGACGGGCTCACCAATTCCTCAGCGCCTAATTCGAGGCGCCTGGACGTTCCCAACCATCATTTCGTCATTGGGGAGATGGCCAATTCTGTTGACCATTCGCGACATTCCCGGTTGGCTTTTCGCCCATAAATTGGTTTAATTATTTCTCAAACTCGCCCTAGTTTACCATACTTTTTCCCGGATTTTTTAAAATCCGCCATTACCAAATTTATGAATCCGGCGCCATTGCCAGTGGGCTCGCGTCCATTTTTTTTGCGAAAAAATTAAGTATCCGGAAAATCCCGAATTTATAAGGTTAAATTGTTTCCATAACTTTTAGATTATGCTAGTCTAGAAGGTGTGAAATAATGACCGGAGAACACCGTTTTTTCCTGCATTTTCTAAATTTTTGAGGGGGTTTTCGTTTTTCATGAAGAATCCGATCCGTGCGACCATTATAACCGTCGACCAAGCCCGTGCCATGCTGAAAGACCAGCGTGACCAACGCGATGAACGTTTTCCAGAGCTAGCCGCCTCCGGTCAATACATCTTACCAGACTACCGGTTGACTCGTAAGCGAGAAGCCTTTAAGATTCGGCGCCATACGTTTTTGAAGAAGCACTTCCGCTCCTACGTGGCGTTTGATTCCGACAATGGCCAGACGCTGTGGATCCACAACTTTCCCAGCCTCTCTGAAGCTTGTTTCTGGTTGAACACCGGCCTGAAGCCCAACGACACGGACTCGACCAGTTCCTATCAGGAATGGAAGACCAAGCACACCGATGAGATTGAGGCCTTGAAGGAACAGCTGCGGGCCCAACACCACGAAAAGAAAAAGCCGGCCGCCGCTGCCAAACCAGCGCACGTCTCGGCCGTTAAAAAAGTTAAGCACACCAAGAAGTAATGTCAACGCCGCCACTCCCGCAGTGACCGGCGTTTTTTTGCGTCCTGCAATGGTTTCCTAGGTGAAACCAGCCGCCTGCGTCCGCCAGGGGTTCCGGCAAGTTGACATCTATCAACCACACCGTGTTGGTCGGCGCCAGTAGACAAGCCAGCTGCTACCAATGAGCCAATCGTTGCTGGCAAGTACTACCTTAGCCGAGAGTTCGCCAAATATGGGTTCAACCGTGGAGTTCCCTTAGCGGTGGTTTGGGCCGCTTAGGGAACTGGCGTCTTTGAGACGTGATCTTCGGCTCAAAGCGAGGTATCTAGACCAACTTTTGGCTCGGCCCGTCCCCAGCGTTCCAACCCATATTTGGCGAACGGCAGGCGGCCAGTACGCGTTGTGCGGCGGACGCAGGCGACTGGTTTGCACAACCTAAAAAAGCAGACTGGCCAAGGTGCGGCAGTCTGCTAAGCGTGATGGTGTTTAAATCTACAGATCCAGGTGAACCTGCTTCGGGTCGGTCTTGACGATGACCTTGCCGTGGTGAATCGAGTACAGCACTTCGGAGCGTTGGTTCAGCGCGTTGTAGAAGTTGTCGTTGTTCATGACGACTAGGTTAGCGGGCTTGCCCACTGCAATGCCGTAGTGATCGGTCACGTGCATGGCCTTGGCCCCGTGAGTCGTGACGAATTGATACGAGTTCATGATGTCATCGTACCCCATCATTTGCGTCACGTGAATGCCCATGTGCAGGGAATCTAACATGTTGCCATCCCCCATTGGGTACCACGGGTCCTTGATGTCGTCTTCCCCAAAGGCCACGTTGACCCCGGCGGCGTTTAATTCCTTGACCCGCGTCAAGCCCCGACGCTTCGGGTAGGTGTCAAAACGCCCGCCCAAGTGGGTGTTGATCAGTGGGTTAGAAATCATGTTGATGTGAGACATTTGTAAGAGGCGCATCAATTTGTAGGCATAGGCGTTGTTGTAAGAGCCCATCGCCGTGGTGTGGCTGGCAGTCACTTGGTCGCCCAACCCGGTCTCTAAGGCCAGTGTGGCCAACGTTTCCAGGCCGCGAGAAGCTGGGTCATCGATTTCGTCACAGTGGGCGTCGACCAGCTTGCCGTACTTTTGGGCCAAGTCAACGGCGAAATGCAGGGATTCCACGCTGTATTCACGGGTGAATTCGAAATGCGGAATGGCCCCGATGACGTCGACACCTAACTTAGCGGCCTGTTCCATCAATTCCTTACCGTGAGGGAACGACAAGATTCCCTCTTGCGGAAAGGCGACCAATTGGAGTTCGATAAAGTCCTTGACCTCGTCGCGCACCTCGATCAACGCCTTGAGCGCCGTCAAATTAGGATCGGTCACGTCCACGTGTGAACGGACGAACTGGATCCCGTTAGCGGCTTGGCGTTCCAGCGCTTGCCGGGAACGGGTCTTGACGTCTTCGATACTCAACGTCTTCTTGCGTTCTGACCAGATCCGGATCCCGTCAAATAGCGTCCCGGACTGGTTCCATTCGGGGTCGCCGGCCGTCATGGTACTGTCCAAATGAACGTGCGGGTCAACGAATGGTGGTAAGATCAATTTATCCGTTGCATCAATCACCTGTTCATTGTCCTGTGGCGTTAAATGATCGGCAATGGCCGTGAATTGACCATTTTCAATCCGAATATCTTGTGGCTGCTTTGCATTTTCGATGTGCCCTTGTTTAATTAACATGCACGCTAATCCTCCTAGTCGCGATTTTCAATAAAATCCTGAGATGGTCAAGCCCAGCGCTAGCAAGGACCCGTCCGTGACGATGCCCGCAACGACGGCAATACTTGCCACCGTCGCCGGTACCAGGCCCCACTGCGGTCCCCGGCGTGCCGAGCGCACCAACCCATATAAGCTTATCACAGTTAGCGTCAATCCGAGCGCTAAAGTCAGCGGTTCGTTGGGAATTAACGTATACAATTGGTCAAACGCCCCGGCGATGGCGACCCAACTAGCCGCCACGCCGCCGAGACTCCACCCTAAAACCGCTTTGCCCCCTGTAGTCATGCGCCCCACACCCCTTTTCATTTTGAGCAAACTTTCCGCGCCTTTTCAATAGCTATTTTCATCGGTTCCATGGTATGCTGAATGCAATCAAGTCAAGTCATGGAGGTCCGATCAAATAATGATAAATTCATATCCACAAGCCTTAACGATTGCCGGTTCCGACAGCGATGGCAGTGCCGGGATGCAGGCCGACCTACACACCTTTTTCGCCCGCGGAGTTTACGGCGCATCCGTGATGACCGCGTGTGTGGCCGGCAACTCGTATGGCATTCACGCCAGCGTGCCAATGCCCACCGATTTCATCGACCAGGAGTTTGCTGACCTGGCAGACGACTACCACATCCGTGCCGCTAAAACAGGGATGCTCGCGGATTCCGAGCTCATCGAAGACGTGGTCAAAAACTATCAAGCCGCCGACTTCGGCCCCCTGGTGGTCGACCCGGTCATCATGACCAAGCACGGCAATCAGCTGTTAGAGGAAAGTGCCTTCAACACGCTGCGAACCAAATTGATTCCGTTGGCGACGGTCCTGACACCGAACTTTTATGAAGTCCAAAAGATTGCCGAAATGACCATTCACAACGATGACGACATGATCATGGCCGCCAAGAAGATGCAGGCCATGGGCGCCAAAAACGTCGTTGCCAAGGGCAGCCACGCCGATAACCAGCAGACGACCGTCCGTGACTACATTCTGTTGGCATCGGGCGAAGGTTTCTGGCTCAGCGAACCCTACCACCAAACGGACCGGGTCAACGGCACTGGCGACTCCCTATCCGCTTGCATCACGGCCGAACTGGCCAAGGGCACTCCGATGAAACAAGCGATTGAAATCGCCAAGCAATTCGTCAACACGGCCATTGGCCACCCCATTGAAGTCGGCCACAAGTTTGGGCCCATCAACCACTGGGCGGCCCAGGACCGTTCCTACAATTAAAGATGACTTAGAGGCCGCAGTTGGCCTCTTTTTTAGTTGCTTTCGTAAGCCCGAAGCGGGTGGGCGGTTAACTGTTTAGTCGTGTTAAGCGAAACCTGTGGCCTGTTGACAAACAATCAGCGGCCAGCTTGGCCCAGGTCAACTGCCATTTGCCATCGTCGCTCAGGCGGCTACCACTTGTCCGGACGCCAGGTGCGGCCGTCGACTTCGCCGCTGAGCTGGTCGTTGCGCCGGTCTTGTTCGCGGACCATTTCCTTGAGTGCCAGCCAAAACGCCCGGTCGGTGAACTTGGCCTGTTGTTCCGCCAGCTTGTCAATTTGCAGTTGTAACCATTGCGATTGCTCAGTCATCGTCTCGCTCCTTAATCAAAGACAAGGTATCCGCCAGTGCGTCGAGATCGTCTTGTTGCTGGGCGAACTCGGCTTCAATCAAGCGTCCCGTGGCCTGTTGTTCCGGCGGTAGTTGGTCGATCATCCCCGGCAATTTTTGGGCAAACCAGGTCTGACGTGACTGCAAACTATCCGGTTGGGTCTGCGTTAGGTAACGCTGGTAATCCACGACCAATTGGAGCTTCTCCGGTTCCTCCAGGTAGGCGAATTGGTGAATCGCAAACGTCGGCAGCCAAGTCATTTTCGCCCGGTGCGCCACGGCGGCTAACGGTGCCAACGCGGCATCTAGCGTCAGTCCCTCGGCACCCCCGCGCTGAAAGGCCTTGGCCGGCATCCCCGTGGTGACCACGATGCCCAGCTCCTTGTCGGCCAACGGGTAACGGTGGTCGCCGTAAACGAAGGTCCGCGTCAAAACAGTGTCTTCCCACTGCTTTAAGCCCGCGGGTGCCGCGTACCAATACAAGGGAAATTGTAAAATGATGCGGTCAGCTTGCCGCAGTTGCGCTTGTTCCTTTTCAATATCCAGGTGTGCTTGACTTTCAATGTGTTCCCAAACGATGTCCGCGTTCGTTGGCAAACTCGCCTTTAAAAATTGTTGGCTGGTTGAGTCGGCCAGGTGTGGATGGGAAACCAATACCAGGGTCGTCATGGCCTCAGCTCCTTTACTTATGTTCTCTAAAACTACTCTATCACAAAACCGCCGGGCAACGGATCTGAACGCCCAGTTAGTTTGTGACCTTTTTGTGAAAACGGTTACAAAATTGCCGATAACGTGTATAATTGCTTGCTGGTAAAATGATTAACCGATATCAGGAGGGATTCATTATGGCAATACAATGGGACGTACAAGGTAAAAGTGTGATTATCACCGGTGGCGCTGGCGGTATCGGCCTGGGCATGGCCACGGCTTTCGTCAAGGCGGGCGCGCAGGTCTTGATCGTCGACGTCAACGAAGACCACTTACAGGCGGCAGCCCAGAAGCTTGCGCAATTTGGCACAATTGAAACGTTGAATCTGGATATTTCCCAGGTCGAAAATGACCGCCAGATTATCGACACCGCCGTGGCTACCTTTGGCAAGCTGGACGTCTTAATCAACAACGCCCACGCGTCGAAGCAAAAACCATTTACCAGCCTGACGGATGACGACTTTGCGCTGTCCTTTAATACTAGCTTCGCGCCCACGCGACACCTGATGTTGCTGGCGCATGACCAACTCAAGGCCACGCACGGTTGCGTCATCAACTTCGCTTCCGGCGCCGGCATTCGAGGTCAACAAACGCAAGCCGCCTACGCTGCCGCCAAGGAGGCCATCCGCGGATTGACCCGGGTGGTTGCACATGAGTGGGCCGCTGATGGCATTCGCCTGAACATCATCTCGCCCATCGCTGAAACGGACGGCGTCAAGCAATGGCACCAGGCCGCACCACAGCAATACGATCAGCTGGTCAACAGCATTCCGCTCCACCGGCTGGGCGACCCCGAACACGACATCGGCGCCGTGGCCCTGTTCTTAGCCAGCAGCGCCAGTGCTTACATGACCGGGCAAACGTTGATGGTCGATGGCGGCGATATTCAACTGTATTAAGTGTATCAAGAGCGTGGGCCAAAGGGTGATTAGCCGGTTTTGCTATGTAAAGATAACGCAAACGAGCCTGGGAGGTCTGTCCTAGGCTCGTTTGCGTCCCAAAGAAAAACGCCCAGCCAATCGACTGGACGACCCTAATTCTTAACTTAACCGACGATTGCTGTCGTCGTGGAATTTACTGCGCGTGGCCAAATGCTTACTCTTCTTCCGAAAAGCCGCCAGATTATTCAGGTACAATTGACCCACTCCGGCAATGACTAAAATCAGTAAAATGATCGCTACTGCATGCATAAGAATTCCCCCCGTCAACATTAGGTTACAAATATATTATCCTAATGTTACAGGAATATTGCAAGTGGTCACGCTTAAAAATTAGAATTTCTTGATAATTCAACACTGAACGACTGTTAGTTCCCTGATGAACCCCCAGCTCCTCTACTATTTATCAGATTATTTACTATCCGACTGATCAGCTGAGTTGCTAGATGATTTCTGTTGTGACTCTTTTTTCTCGGATTCTTTTTTCTGTTGATGCTTCTTTTGGACCTTACGCACCTGATCAGAAATCTGTGTCGACGGGTTCACGGTCTTCTTCCCGGATAGATTGGAGACGGGATAGGCAATGAACAACACAACGGCAGAAATGATTAAGTAACGGATATTTTTCTTGCGGTCACCGAGGACTTGCGTGATTTGAAAGAAATAATAAATTAATAAAATGGCAGCGAAGAACACAATGACTTCGGCAACGATATGGACAACACCCACGAGAAACCCTCCTTGACTAGTTTAGCCTAACTTTACTGGAACCACCGCCCCCTGTCAACTAACCGGACAGAACAGTGATTGACACGACCCGCTCGCTTCTCTATAATTAAGAAGTTATGGGATTTTGTCGCAATAGCTCAGCTGGATAGAGCAACGGTCTTCTAAACCGTAGGTCGAGGGTTCGAATCTCTCTTGCGACATAGAGTAGGCTTCTATGTACTTTTACATAGGTTCAAAATGGCAGTACATCAATATTTTTTCCGTGGAACCATGCAAAAACATCTGAACGCCAAACAACATGGACAAGCTATCCTAGGAAAACAGGTAGCTACAAAAGGACTTTCACAAATTTGTGGAAGTCCTTTTGTATTGCTTTCTTGCGGTTTAACTACATAACACTAATAACCTTAATCCCCAGAATTTATTAGTTTCCAAATCGAATAGCCAATGGCTGATCTAATGCATCCGCAATTCGTGTTAACGTTTTTAATGAGAGATTACCATTTCCGTTTTCCACACGACTAATTGCGTTTTGACTCGTTCCAGCCAACTCCGCCAGCTGCTTTTGCGTTAGTTTGGCATGCTCTCTTGCCTTCATCAAACTAACCGCTAAATCCAGTTTAGCTTTCTCATTTAACATATCAGCCTTAGTACTTTCATCTTTCATTCGTTTTTCGATAATCGAATCAACATAGCCTGTTTTCATAGTCAAATTCCTTTTCTTAATGCTTTAAATCTTATTCACCAAATTGAAGACCCATTCTAGTCATTAGCATCTTGTGACTGCCAACGTTTGCGCACATCACTCGCGTGTTGCTTTTCCTTCTCCGGCGTTAAGTAAAAGTAAGGATTCAAAATCTGTTTTCAGATTTTGAATCCTTACTTTTTACCCCAGAATTGTCGCAAATTCGCTTCAACGAGACTGGCTTCACTAAAAGTTTAAATCACCATATTGTCAAATACGCAATTCAAACCGTTTCAAAAACTCATTTTAATCTTTAGTCTTGATACTGACCAACAACTGGTAAGTTCTTCAACACCTTGCGGCCATGTGGCGACTTGCCATCGATCACACTAGTCAGTTCTTGGCCGGGCAGGTTGCCGTGGTGCTTGCCACCGGCCCAGGCGTCAACGCCCGTGACATCATAAACGACGCCGGCAATGGCCACGTAAGCGGGTTGCCCGTCTTGTCCGTTAAACTTCGCTAATTCTGCTTGGGTAAATACCTTTTCTGCACTCATTAAAAGCACCACCTTCATTATTTGCTTTCATCATACCCGGAATTAGTTCCCAGCACAACTAATTCGTTTGTCACTTGATAAGCCAACTGATTGGTGGTGCTCACTAACCAATACCGACAGAAAATTGGACATTTAACCGGCCGCCTGGACGCCTACTCGATAAAAATGACCGCAAAAAAACCACCAACCGAAGTCAGTGGTTTTTACTAAGCACGATTTAGGCTAATGTAAATTAGTCAACTACCGTAACGTTAGCAGCTTGTGGGCCACGGTCGCCTTGTTCTACATCAAGGGATACGTGTTGGCCTTCTTCAAGAGTCTTGAAGCCTTCACTGTTGATAGCAGAGAAGTGAACGAAAACGTCTGAGCCGTTTTCCAAAGTGATGAAGCCGTAACCTTTATCAGCGTTGAACCATTTAACAGTACCTTGTTCCATAAGAATGAAACCTCCATGCGCATAGCGCAATAATATTTGCATTTGAAAGCTGGGGTAAAAAGGAGCCATTCTTATAAGAACGTCGAGCCTTTAAAACTTCCGAACCATAAATACATTAACCATAGGATAACAGGTATTTCCCAGAATAGCAAATGCAAAGTGTTATTTTTTTGAAATGTTTTTGCCTACCCCTGTAAAGCGTTTACCGCTAACCACTGTTGGGCTGCCAGCACCTCATGCGGCGTCAGCTGGTGGGTTCCGCCGGTTTCTTCCAACGTGGTTTCGACACCAATTGTCGTCAAATTTGCCAAAACTTTTTTTACCGTGGCAACCGTCACTAACGGATCATGGGCCCCCGCCGACAACCAGGCGTGATAGCCCGGGCGCGGCTTAGGCTGGGCGACTGGCAACAGCAACGGGTGGAACAAGACGGCGGCTTGCCCGGGCAACTGCCCCGTTTGCACGCCGTACGCCGCCATGGCCGCGCCGTTGGAATAACCCACAACCACCAGCTGGTCACTGTCCCAGTGATGCTCGCGACAAATCGCCTGCACCTGTTGCCCTAGCCACTCAGCCTCGGTCGCAATCTGCTGTGGATCGACCGGTCCGGCCGCCGTCTGCGCATAATATTGGCGCTGGCGGCCCTGCCCCTGGCGCCCGCCAATCGTGATCAACGGGCTTTGCGGTGCCAGTCGTCGGCCAAAAGTCAGCATCTCTTGATTCGTGCCCCCGGTTCCTTGCAATAACAACAGGGGTGGCGCGGTATTGGCGCCCGGCATGGTCTCAATCAACTGTTCTTCTGCCATCTGCGTCCACCTACCGGGCCACGATGAGCTCGATTTGACCCTTTTGGGGGGCGAAATTGAGGCCCTCACAATTTTCCGTCAAAATCTTACTGTACTCAGCCAACACGTCAGCGGGCAGCGGCGTGTGGGTGCGCAAATGCTCGATCAGCTCCGCCGCAGAAGCCAACTCCTTTAAGGTCACGAACAATAGCGCATTATTAATTAAATCATGTAAAAGATCTGTCAACAGACCGTTGGGCTTTCCCGCCCGGTCCGTGATGACGACTTGCGGGCTCTCAACTTCTTGGTGATTCACCGAAATATGCTTTAACACGTCAAAAATCGTTTGCACGATTGATCACTCCTTCTTCGTTAGTTCTGTCGTGCCGGGATTGTTGCTTAAATCATACTGCAATTTGCCGGCGACGGAAACTAATTCTTAGCAAAAGCTGCCGGATGGCCCTGATTTTGAAACCGCGTCATCATTTTTTCTTGGACCTTCGGCAGAGGCAACGTGACAATCTCACTGCCAGCCACCCATTTGCCGGGGAAAAAGGCCAGAGAAGGCGTCGTTGCGAGTTCGGCCACCAGCAATTTCACCCGCCAGCGTTGATGAGTGTAGGTGTGGCTGACCGGCTGGCCCCCGACCACGGTCAAATCCAGGTCAAGTTGGTAATCCGTTTTAAATTGCCGTTTAATGGCCGCCAAGTCCTGAGCCAAGTTATTAGTCTCAGTAGCGTCTGCAGGGGTCAAATCGGCCTGTAACAGCAGCGGAAACGTCCAATATCCCGTTAACATCTGGGTGGCATCGCGCTGAACCAGCAAATAGCCCGCCGGTGAGTGGACGATGACCGCGTAGTACGGCATTAATTTGGGCCGCGGTGCCTTGGTCTTGACCGGAAAATCAGCGACCCGTCCCGTCTGGTACGACGCGTCAAAGGCCTTGACCGGCGAATGCTCAGGATCAGAGTTCTTGGCGCGCATGTAACTGGCCCCCAGATCCATGATGGCCTGGTTGAAGGCCCCGGGCCGCTTAGGGTCCACGATAGGCTGAATCGCCCGTTCAAATACCTGGCGTGTCTGGGGCTTGGCAATGTCATCATCAATCAGCAACAGCCGGGCAAAGACCCGAAACGCGTTGCCATCCACCGCTGGCACCACCTCGCCAAAGGCAATGCTGGCGATGGCGCCCGCCGTATAGGGCCCAATGCCGACCAGATCAGTCAATTCGGCGGCCGTTTTCGGCCAGTGGCCCTGATAGTCCGTGACGATTTGCCGAGCCGCGCGCTGCAGATTGCGAGCACGCGAATAGTAGCCCAGTCCCTGCCAGGCCTTTAGTAGCGTGGCCTCGTCGGCGTTCGCCAGGTCGGTGACCGTCGGAAATGTCGCCATGAAATTTTGATAGTACGGAATCACCGTGTTGACCTGAGTCTGCTGGAGCATGATTTCACTGACCCAAACGTGGTACGGATCGTGGTCTTGACGCCAGGGCAGGTCGCGGCCCTCTTGATCGTACCAGTCTAATAATGTTCGGCGAAAATTCCGGATCGTCGCCGCTGACCATTTTTCCATCGACTCTCCTCCTCGATTGTTTTTTCCTATTCTAACGAATTCCGCGCCCCGCCACAAGTAACCCTTGACGCCGCTGGTCTAGTCCCCTATCATCAGAAAAGAATAGCGCAATTATATTGGCTAAACCATCACCTGCGGCTGCCAGGGGTTCCGCCGTTGAAAAAGAGTGTGACGGCAGGCGGTTAACTGGTGAGCATTAACGGTGCTAGGCGGATAATCCTGGGCTTGGATTATTTGCCTAGCAGTGTTAAGCGGAACCAGTTGCCTGTTGGCGCACGTTTCGGCCATGAGGCCACTTTGAGATATGGACTTCGGCTCAAAGCGAGGCGGTAAAACCACTTTTTGGCTCCACCCGTCCGCCCCAGCGTTCCAACCCATATTTGGCGAACGGTAGGCGGCCAGTTCGCATTATGTAGCTGTAAACGACTATTTTTAACGCCATAAGTCGCATGATAACAATAGTTTCAGTCGATTTTCGCCTTTCAACCTTCAGTCAACTACATAAAAGACAAATCAACCATTAAGACACAGGAGTGGTACACGTGAAACATTGGGGAGCAATACTAATTTTCCTGCTGGGACTGGGAGTGGTCGCCGGGTGCCAGATGCCCTCAGAAACCAACTCGACCAGCGACAGTCAAGGGGTCATGACCAAGCGCCAGGTGCTGACCCTGGCCACGTCACAGCCCTTGACCACCTTAGACACCGACAAGCTGACGCAATTTGGTCGGCTGAACAACACGATTGAAGGCCTCTATTCCGCGACTGGCGAGGGCCAAGCCCAGCTGGCACTGGCCAAAAAGGTCCACGTCAACGCCGCCAAGACCACCTATACGTTTACCCTCTATAAAGATTCTTATTGGAGCAACGGCGACGTCATCACCGCCCAGGACTTCGTTTACTCCTGGCAACGGGCGCTGGCGCCGCAGACCAAGGCGCCGAACGCGGACCTGTTTGTCGGCATCAAGAACGCCCGCAAGATTTTGGATGGGCGCTTGCCGGCGACCCAACTGGGCGTCAGTGCGCCAGACAAATTCACCTTGGTGGTCCACCTGGATCATCCCATGGCCGAGCTGCCCCAACGGCTAACATTTCCGCTATTTGGCCCGCAGAACCAACGCGTCGCCCGCAAATACGGCAAGCTATACGCCACCAAGCCGCAGTATCAGGTCTACGCCGGGCCGTTTATGGTCGCGGCCAAGGGCAATACGCGCCAGCACTGGCACATGGTCCCCAATCCCCACTACTGGGACCGCGAGCACGTCTACCTGCAGCGCATCAACGTGGACGTCTACCATACCACGCAGCAAATGTGGCGCGCTTATCGCCAGGGCACGCTGGATGAGATGCGGTTGGTCGGTATTTCCAACATCAAATCTTACGAGAAGCAAGCGGCCTATACGGCACGGCCCTACTCGAAAATGGTGCTGCTCAACTACCGGCAATTCGGCAAGAACCCGACCGTGGACCGGCTCTTGAAGCAGCGTTTGGCACGGCTGGCGATTTCTCACGCCATCAATCGCAAACGCTTGGGCCAAGACTCTTACGGCAACACCTCGCTGGTCGCCCAAGGCGTCGTTCCCGCGGGGCTCAGTCGGGGCCAAAAAGGCACGGCGGACTTTGCGGCGGCCCAACCTGAACAAGCCACGTTGGCCTACCAACCTAAGCTGGCCAAGCAACAGTGGGCGACCGCGCGCAAACGGGCCGGACTCAGCCACGTAACGTTGACCCTCAGCTATTTGGACGCCCCTTACAGCAAAAAAATTGCGACGCTGTTGCGGACCCAATTACAGCACGCCCTTCCCGGACTCACCGTGACGCTGCAGAAGCGACACTGGACGGTCAACCAAGCGGATGGTCCGGCCAACGCCGACCTGACGCTAACCACGCAACACGCGCAGTATGCCGACCCTCTGGCCATGCTGGCGCTTTTCACCAGCGACAATGCCGCCAACACCGGCTACTGGTTCAGCGAACGCTACGACAACCTGATTGCCCAGGCCAGCAACGCGCCGTCCTTTAATAGTCAGCGCTGGAAGACGCTACTCAAGGCCGAGGGCGAGTTGATGAAGAATCAAGGGGTCACGCCGCTATTTCAACCGGCCAGCACCTATCTGATCAATCCCAAGCTCAACGGTGTGCAGTACAACACGGTTGGCACCCAGTCGAACTTTAAAGGCGCTTACTTCGTGAAATGATTTACCGCCACCATCAAAATTTGAATCACAGACCAAAGACAGCGTCCCACCAAAAATTTCGGTGAGGCGCTGTCTTTTTTGCTGATAAATATCGTTATCGCCACGTTCAGTCGTCACTAGCCAGTGCTTGCCGCACCGTTCGGACCAGGTCGTCGCTGACGAATTCACTGGTCAGCCGTTGCATCGGCGTGTAGTCGTGACGCTGCTTGTAGTCCAGCGGTCGGGCCACGATGACGGCGACTCGCAGATTGTTTTCCGTCAAGAAAATCTGGCCAACTCCCTTGAACTTGCCCTTGCTGTGGCGGCCAGTCCGCCAGTCGTGGAGCTTGAAGCTGCCATCGGGGTCGCGTTTGATTTCGTACTGACCGGAGGCGTTGGTCTCGACCGGCACGCCACTGTAGACGTTCACGTCGTACTTGGCCTTCATTGCTGCGCCTCCCCCGCTAGAATTGCCGTGACCGGTGCGATGGCGTCTTCACCCAAAACAGCCACCACGTCCGGTTGCTGGAGTACCGCGGCAATCGCCGTACTGGTGGCCGCGATACCGGTCAGCTGTTCTGAAATGGCGTGGAGCTCGGCGGGGGTGCCGACTGAACCAAACAGCAGGGCCGCCCGCAACTTACCGGCGTGGCGCGTGAAGTTCACGTGCAGCTGCCCCTTGGCAACGGTCAACTTTTCATAGGCGCGGAAACCTGGGTTGGCGCCATAATTCCAGGCGTCGGTGTTGTACTTTTCCGCTAGTCGCTGGTCGATGACGGCCCAGTCATGGTTGGTCAAATGGTACGTCTCAATTTGATCCAGCCGGTCGACTTCAAAAATGTGGCACAACAAGGCTTCCTTGAAGGCCTGGATGTCCAGATTTTGATATTCCGGCGCCAGGTATTGCCGCAGATTGGTGATGGGCACCCGGTTGGAGTCGACACCACGGTGCGGCCGTTCACTGGCCGGCAACAGTGCCGCGTGAGCCGCATCCACGTTCAGGTCGTACATGATGGTCCCACCGGCCGCGTAACCGTCACCATTTTTAAACATGGTCATGCCGGAAAATTTCTTGCCGGCCACCGTCAGGGCACTCTTGTTGCTGATGCCCAGGTCGGCAACGCCCATGGCCTTGAGCGCCCGCAAAACGGGTTCGGCAAAAACCGTGTAGTCGCCAAATTTGGACCCATCTTGCGGGTCACCATTGATGATGTGCTCGAAAATCAGGTTGCGCTCGTCGTGGTAAACGGCGCCGCCCCCGGACGTCCGCCGCACCAGCTGGACGTGATGCTGCTCGAGATAGTGGAAATCCACCTCGACGCCGACGGTTTGGTTGATGCCGACAATGACGGCCGGCTGATTGACGTACATCATCAGGCCGTGGCCCGGCAATTTCAGGTCGTTGACGAGATAATTATCAATGGACTGGTTGACGATGGCATCCGTGACCACCTGGCCGTTGCGGCTGGTATCGATTAAAAACATTTTTGGGTAACGCTCCCTTCACGCTAAAACTGGCTGACACAGGGCCAGACCCGTTAGCGCTTTATTTTTTAAATACTGGTAAATACCAAAATTTTTCCAACTCTGGCACCTATTTTAACTGGCCCACTCTCCTACCGAGTGAAATTATTTTCAGTGTAGCATAAGCCCGCGGTAGCAACAACTCTCGCAGCCCGTGAGCAAGTTATTGTCAGCGGTTACACGTAAAGGGTATACTAGATGTTAAACATGACATACAGGGAGGAATTACTCATGGCTGCACAACATTCATTTTGGCAACGACTCATCGGCTGGTTCACCGGCAAGAAGACCCCAGCCGCCCCAGCAATTACGGTGAAGGACGGGGTCTGGCTGGAACAACGCGACCAGGGCCACTACCGCCTGGGCCTATCCAGCGACGCGCTCGAACAAATCGGTGACATTAGCTTTGCCGACCTGCCGATTTTAAGCGATGACGTTCTGGCCGCCGGCGACGACATCTTAGAAGTCGAAAGCGACAAGGCCGTGGAAAATTTCAAGACGCCATACGCGGGCACCGTGGTTAAGGTCAACGAAGACTTGGTCAGTGACCCCGCTAAGATCAATAAGAATAAACAAGCGGATAATTGGGTGCTGGATCTACAGGTGGTTTAAGCCACGTTTGTCAGCCCAGTTACCAACCCGACCGCACTAACGGCCGGGTTTTTCGTTTACCAACGCGCGCCAATCCCCGCCAATCAACAGTTACTGTGTCAACGCAAATCTCCTCGCGACTGTCCATTCCCAGGCATTTAGGCCGGTATCACCAGCAAACTTGGCGACGTTAAACAAAATATTTACCATTTTGAAGTTTTAGGACTACTATGAAGATGAAGCCGGTGGCGTATGCCAGTAACAGAACCGCTGACCCCAATATTCATTTTGGAGGTAATTGGTTATGGCTGTTGTAGAAAAGACTGCTTTATTGGATGAAAAGATGAGTGAAGTATTCGACTGGTCAGATTCAAAGCAACCAGTTCGGGATGCGCTTTGGAACCACTTTATGGAATCCAATGGTCACAACACCGATGAAACTGAAGCTTCGATGAAGGAAATCGATGCGAAGTCCGACGATGAAGTTCGTTCTTACGTAGAAGATAACCTCAAGAAGTAAACCGGCTGTCTCAACCTAAAAATAACCTCGCCTTGGTGGCGGGGTTATTTTTCTTTGGAGAGTAAAACCAAGGGCGATTAGCCGGCGAGCATTGAGGCTGGTCGTCGATGACATCGCAGGGCACCGGTCGCCACCCTCGCCTTTAGCTGTCAAGCAGACCCACTCAGTTTGTTTTGTGATATAATGAACATGTACAATAATCTTACATACTGGAGGTTTTTAGCATGACTGAACGACTCGATGGTAAAATTGCACTGGTAACTGGCGGCGCGGCTGGGATTGGCCTGGCAACGGTTAAACGCTTCTTAGCAGAAGGCGCAACCGTCGTTTTCACGGATATTAACGTCAAGGCGGGCGAAAAAGCTGCCGCTGACCTTGACACCCCTAAGGCCATCTTCATGCCACAAGACGTCAGTCAAGAAGCCGATTGGGAAAAGGTTGTCAAAGCCACACTTGATAAATTTGGCACGATTGACATTCTCTTCAATAACGCCGGCATCTTCCGCCTCATCAACCTACCTGAGATTACTGAAAAACAATGGGACCAACTCATGAACATCAACGTTAAGGGCGTCTTCTTCGGCATGAAGCACGTGATTCCAATCATGGCCGCCAAGAAGAGTGGTTCCGTCATCAACACGTCCTCAATCGCTGGCTTGGCCGGCTCCCCACAAGCCACCCTCTATGGTGCCAGCAAAGGGGCGGTGCGTTTGATGACCAAGGATGCCGCCATTGAATACGCTCCCACTCAGGTCCGGGTCAACTCGGTTCACCCCGGCCTGATTGAAACGGAAATGGCCGACTACGCTTCAGACGTCTACGAAGCACCGAAGACCGACCTGGGAAAGATGCATCCCCTGGGCCGGTTGGGTAAAGCATCGGAAGTCGCTGCGACAGTCGCCTTCCTAGCCTCCGATGATGCCTCCTTCATCACCGGTGCCGAAATTCCCGTTGACGGTGGGGTTACCGCCCAATAACATAGAAACTGAAGATTGAATCTAAAATTAACGCGCTGATTGCCGTAATGACGGTGTTCTGACACATAAAATTGGTGAAACCAGGCTCCTGCGTCAGCCAGGAGTTCGCATTGTGAGGCTGAAAACGACTATTTTTAACGCCATGAGTCGCATGATAACGATAGTTTCAGTTGATTTTCGTCTTTCAATTTTCAGATAGAGCTTAATAAAAAAAGTTGCGTAGCCAAAACTGGGCTGCGCAACTTTTTTAACTGCTATTTTTTCAGAATAGCACTTATTATCATTATTTTGTTCAACAACTTTAGATGGCCGAAACGTGCGCCTCAAGGCAGCCGGTTCCGCTTAAAACTACCAACCCAATTATCCAAGACTAGGATAATTGGGTTGGTAGCCTTAATGCTCGCCGACTAACCGCCTTGAGGCCCACGCCATTTCCTAGCGAAACTGCCCGCTGACCGCATAGGACCGCAAATAGCGTTGGCCGGTCACCGGATCGATCACCATCCGCGTCAGGCTGGTGTTGCCCGGCTCTGGCAATGCGGTTGTGGCTGGGGCCGCCAGCATCAACAGGGCGGTGGCCTTGATGGTCAAGCCGTGGCTCACCACCAAGATGTGGTCGTTGGGATGGTCCACGACCTCTTCGGCCAACCATTGCCCTACTCGCCGTTGTACGTCCAGGTAAGTTTCACCGCCGACTGCCGCTAAGGTGTCCGGCAAAGCTTCCCCCGTCAGCGCGTCAAAATCTGCCGGTTGTTGGGCCCGCAGTCCTTGAAAATTAGCGCCGGTCCACTGCCCATAGTCGGCCTCCATCAGCCGGTCGTCGAACTGCGGCAACACGTCTAACGTCGCCGTTAAGGCCGCCGTCGTTTGCCGGGTCCGGTGTAAGGGACTGCTGACCAACTGATCGTAGTGGCTATTTGACAGCCACTGGGCCAGCCGTTCTGCCTGTTGTAAGCCGTTGACCGTCAAATGCGTGACGGCACTATCCAATTGTCCTTGCATAATCTGGTCAACGTTGGCTTGCGTTTGACCATGACGCACCCAATCAAAGGTCGTCATTTGCTCACTTCCTAATCTACCCGCTCAAATTGCGTTTCAATCTTCCGCCGCCCCTGTTGTAACAGGTAAATGGCCACGATGACCAGGACGGAGCCGATGATTTCAGCAATCGTAATCTTGAGGCTTAAGAATAAAATCGACAACACGAACGTCACCACCGGCTGCGTGGCGTCGACGATACTGATGACGTCGGACGGCGCAAAGTGGGTGCTGTAGAGGATCAACGAGAATGGTAGGATGGTCCCCACGATGATGACCGTGGCCATAGACCCAATCAGCGTGCCGGTAATCGGTGGCATGTTCATGAAGACGGGGTGGTACAAATTGAAGACCACACCCGCAATAAACGTTCCCCAGCCTAACACAGTAATCGGCGCATGACCATAGTCACGTACCAGTGGCCGTGGTAAAACGACGTAGCAGGCGGCCGTGATCCCTGACCCAATCCCCCACAACAGGGAATTGAGCGGAATGGCTAACTGCGTAATGTCACCACGCGTAATGGCCAAGAAGACGCCGACTAACGCCACCACGAAGGCAATCAAATCACTACGCAATGGACGTTCGTGTTTGAACAACAGACTGCCCAACACGATGAACAACGGGCTGAGATACTGAAGAATCGTGGCCGCGGCCGCATTCCCCGTCTGCACGGCGATGTAGAAGGTCAGTAAGTTCGCCCCCAACCCAATCAGCGCATAGGCGACGATCCACCCAATTTCTGCCCAACTCTTAAAAATCGTAAACGTCTTTTTACCATACAATACCAAACTAATTAACAACAAAATAATGCCGGCACCCATGGTTCGCGCAGATAAGAACCAACTGGTCGGAATTGATTGGCCTTGTGAAATGAACTGCAGGACGGTCCCGGAAATCCCAAACATGGCCGAAGCCACGGTTGCCCAGAAGATCCCCTTCATGACATTTTCAGTTGGCGCACCTAAATTCTTCAAAACCCGATAAATCCTTTCTCTCTCATACCCGTAACGATATGCATCATAATTTTCCTATTTTACCGGAATATCATTAGAATTCGGCGGCAAAATGGGCCTTGCAAAAAATTTTTTTCAGCACTGGCGTGGGAGTCAGTCACTGGCCCCACTCCAGCCCAGAACAGCCGGTCACGCGAAGCCAACATCCCTCCCGCTACACCTAATTATCCCAGTGAAACCTCACCAACAAGCTTAGTCAGATAACCTAATTTGTCGAAAAATAGTTCAGCCTAGCCAATTTCTCTTAAAATCACAATGAGGCCAGGGCAAGCGCCCTGACCTCACGGTGATGGTATGTGTTAAATTTTAAAGTCCTGAAGATTGAACCTGAAATTAACGCGCTGATTGCCGCAGCGTTCCACCCTAGACTTTCACGCAACGGTAAGGCGAAATCCACGTCTCAAAGTGGCCTCATAGCCGAAACGTGCGCCAACAGGCAACTGGTTCCGCTTAACAGGGCTAGACAAATAATCCAAACCCGGGATTATCCGCCTAGCACCGTTAATGCTCGCCAGTTAACCGCCAGTTGGCCCACTCTTTTTAAGCCGTGTGGTCCACTTTGCGGGCCCAGAGGTCGCCAATCAGCTGGATGGCAAACACCAGGACCAGAATGATCAGCATGGCCGCAATCGTCACGTCATTTTCAAACCGGCTGTACCCGACGTTGATGGCCAAGTTCCCGAGGCCCCCACCACCGATGGCACCAGCCATGGCGGTCAGGTCGATCAGACTGATCAACGTGAGAACGGACGAGCGGATGATATCCGGCAGGCCTTCCTTGAGGTACACGCGGAAGATGATGGCGATGGGACCGGAACCGACCGATTCGGCGGCTTCGATCACGCCCCGGTCAACTTCGGACAAGGCGTTTTGAATCTGCCGGGCATAAAACGGCGCGGAACCAATGACCAGTGGCACAATGGCTGCGGTCGTCCCAATCGCGGTGCCGACGATCAACCGCGTCAGTGGCGCAATGACGGCCAGTAAGATGACGAACGGAATCGACCGGCACAAGTTGACGATTTTATCGAGAATATTATAAACAACCCGATTTTCCAGGATGCCACCCGGTTGGGTCACAATCAACCCGACCCCGATGGCCATCCCGATGATGCCCGCCACGACGGCCGTGAAGAACGTCATGTACAGCGTTTCGCCCGTGGCCTGCACGAACTCATCTTGCATGGTTACTGCATTAGGAAAGTATTTCGCAATAAAATTCAATTAGGCCACCTCCGGATCTGTTGGCTGTAAATGCGTTACGGTAATGCCCGCGTCCTGGCAATATTGCCAAGCGGCGGTCAACTTGTCGGGGTCCCCGGTCATAACAACGATCAGGTTCCCGAGCGGTGTATCCTGTAAAATTTCGACGTTCCCGTACAAAATGTTGGACACCACGCCGTAGCGCTTGTAAAGTTCGGTAATCAGTGGGGCGTCGGTGCTGGCGCCCACGTATTGGAGTTGGACCAGCCGGTGATGATCGTCGAGGCCCAGCGTGCGGGCTTGTTTGAAGATCTTTTCTCTGGCTTGGTCCACTTGCGTTGCCGTGTTGATGAAGTCTTGCGTCAACGGCTTTTCTGGTCGACTGAAGATGGTGACCAGATCACCACGTTCAATGATCTCCCCGTCGTCCATGACGGCCACCTTGTTGCAGATTTCCTTCACGGCTTCCATTTCGTGGGTGATGAGCACGACCGTCAAGCCGAGCTCACGATTCAGGCGTTTCAACAGCTCCAAAATGGACGACGTGGTCTTGGGATCCAACGCACTGGTCGCTTCGTCACTGATCAGAATCTCGGGATCATTGGCTAACGCCCGGGCAATGGCGACCCGTTGTTTTTGCCCACCGGAAAGCTGGGCGGGATAATCCGCGGCCTTTTCCGTCAGACCAACCAGGTCCAAGAGATGGGCTACTTTTTGTTGGCGTTCCTCATGGGACAAGTCGCCGCCCTTTAAGGGGTAGCCCACGTTGTCCGCAATCGTGCGAGATGCCATCAGGTTAAAGTGCTGGAAGATCATCCCGATCTTGGTGCGCGCCACCCGCAGTTCCTTGGGCTTGAGTGCCAAAATATCTTGACCATTAACTTCTACCGTACCGGCAGTGGGCCGTTGAAGGCGGTTAATGACCCGAACCAACGTACTCTTCCCGGCGCCGGAATACCCGACGACCCCGTAAATGTCCCCCCGTTCTACCGTGAGTGACACGTTTTTCACAGCCGTAACGGTTTGACCTTTGTTGTGGAAGGTCACATCGATGTCTTTTAATTGAATAATCGCTTCATTAGTCACAGACTCATTCTCCTTACTCGCCAATGCCGGCAGTTTCTCAGTCAACGGTCGTCGTTTTTACCAAGCTGGCACGGACAGCCCGTTGTAGTACTTCTTGATCAACTTCTTCGTCTCGTTAGACTGGTAAGCCTTCACGATCTTCTTGTAAGTCTTGTTGTTCTTGTCTGCCTTGTTCGTGGCGATGATGTTGATGTACGGAATCGAGGCCTTGTTCAGCTTTTCCTTGTAAATGGTTTCGCTGTTCGGCAGCTTGGCTTCGGCCGCAAACTCGTTGTTGATAACGGCACCGGCAGCATCACTCAAGGAACGTGGCGTTTGGGCGGCGTCAACTGGCGTGATCTTCAGGTGCAACTTGTTTTCCGTAATGTTCTTTGGCGTTGGTAAGGCCAGCTTGTTGTTGACCTTGATCAACCCAGCGGATTGCAGTAAGTGTAAGGCCCGCCCTTCGTTAGTGGAGTCGTTTGGAATCGTGATCTGGTCACCCTTCTTGATGTCAGAGACGCTCTTGACCTTCTTAGAGTACAACCGCAGTGGTGCGCGCATGGTCTTCCCGATGGAGACGATGTGGGTCTTGTGCGCCTTGTTCCATTGTTGCATGAAGTAAGTGTGTTGGAACGAGTTGATGTCAACTTCGTGGTTGGTCAACGCAGCGTTGGGCTGGTTGTAATCCGTGAAGGTGACCAGCTTGATGTTAATGCCTTGCTTCTTCAAACGCTTTTGGATTGGTTTCCAAATCTTTTCATCAGAACCCATGATGCCGACCTTCACCGTCTTGGAGCTGCTGGACTTGCCACAGCCCGAAACAATCAGTAACGGAATCAACAATAATAAGAGCCAACTAAAATGTTTAAATGATTTCTTCATACTCAATAATCCCCTTTATCTACTAAATTCTAAATTTTAAGCTAAACGCCGCGATTGCACTGTGACCAAAAGAAAAAGTCCGCTCCTAAATTAATAGAAACGAACTTTGTCGTGGTACCATTCTAAATTCAAGTCAGGTACGAATACCCAGCTCCTCATTAACACTCGCCGGCTTGCGCCTTGAAGTGCGTGCACGATAATGGGTGCCGGACATTACCGCCTCATCGAAAGGACTCAGCGATACCAATTCATTTCAGGCCATCTTCACCCCGCCGTGGGCTACCCGCTTGCAGCAAATCACGGGCTCTCTTCAAACCATTGACGGTGGTTACTCTCCTGATCACATTGTTTTTCAATCGTTTAATTTATCTGTAAGTCTAATGCAACTTTAATCGGGTGTCAAGACAAAGTTGTCATAAATTTATTCATAACGAATCGCGCAATACCGGCATTCCCTTACCCATGTCCCCCGGAAACCGTTTGCGGGTGACATGACTTTCTCACCTAAATTTCACTTAATCGTCGCGGATTGGCTCACGTAAGAGGCCCGCGGCCAGCAAGAACATGTGGGTGACGACCGGGCCGACAAAGCTAAAGCCTCGACGTTTCAGATCACGGGCCACCGCGGTCCCCAGTGGCGACTGATTGGTCAATTCATCGCGGGTCACGGCCGGCAACAACAGTGGCGTCCCCTGGACGAATTGCCAGAGGTACTGACTAAAGCTGCCAAACTCCCGCTGAACTTGAACGATGGCCCGCGCATTGTGAATCGTCGCGCGAATCTTGCGGCCATTGCTGATCATCTCGGGATCCCGAGCGATTCGCTCGCCGTCCAGTTCGTCTTCAAAGCCGGCGACTTGCTGCGGATCCATCCCCGCAAATAACCGCCGATAAACTGGCAACTTGCTAGCGGCCGCCTGCCAGCTGAGCCCCACCTGAAACACGCCGACCGTGAGTAACTCGAACAATACGTGGTCGTCATGCGTCGGGGTCCCAAAATAAGCTGAGTATTCCTGGGTCCCGTTGCTGTCCCAGACGTGACCGTCGTTAGGCCCAATTGCCATGATTGCCATCCCCCTTCTGTCGTCCATGATACCAGAAAAGCCATCCCGTGGTTGTGGGGATGGCTTTTCAACTTGAAGTGGGCTAAACCAGATGCCTGCGTCAGTCAGGAATATTGTGTTAGTCCACACAACCCGAGTGACCGAACCGCTAATTTGCTACGCATAACCAATCACTCGTCAAGCATGAACTTGAGTGATTTAGCCAGATTGACTAGCCGAAAAACTAGTCACTTGCGCCACCAATCCTACTTGATATAAGCGTACTTGTAACTCCACTGCGTACCAGCCGTGTTGTGGATGATACCGTGGACGTCGGAGCGCGTTAGGTAGGCGTAGTTGGCCTGGTACAGTGGCGTGAAGCTTTGCGTCTTGTTTAACAATTTTGCCGCTTGGACCATATCTTGCCAACGGGCCTCGTCATTGCCAGCATCCTGGTTTTGGGCCTTGTCGATCAGTGCGTCGTAACGCTTGTTCGACCATTTCCCGTAGTTCAGCGAGTTAGAGCTGACCGGAATCTGGAGGAAGGAAATCGGGTCGTTGAAGTCGGCGCCCCAGTGCGACAGGTAGAGGTCAAAGTCGCCGCTGGTCGACCGAGACTGGGCAACGGAAGCAGGAACGTTTTGAATCTTCAGGTTAAAACCCTTCAGGTTCTTTTCCAAAGCGCCCTTCAGGTACTGCGTCACGGTGCTGGCCGCGACGTCATCGTTGCCGGCCATGATGTTCAAATCGACCTTTTTAATCCCCAGTTGTTTCAAGCCGGCTGCCCACTTTTGCTTGGCCAGCTTGGGATTGTACGTAGTGGTGTTTTTGACCGCCTGTTGCTTGGCAAAATCTTCGCCCGTCTTCGGATCGTTGGCCAATCCACTGGCCACGAACCCGGTCGGCGTCACGGATCCATCCCCCAGAACCTTCTTGGTCAACTGACTGCGGTTGATGGACAATGCAATGGCCTGGCGAATGTTTTGGTTACTCATGATGCGCCGCTTGGCCTTATCGGCGTCTTGGAAGTTGTATTTCAGATGAATCACGATGGAGTAAGGATATTGTTGGAACTCCTTGTTGTTCTTGTAATTCTTGACCTGTTCGTTAGACAGTTGGGCAAAGTCCAGCTTCTTGTTTTGATACAGGCTCAAGCCGGTCTGCGGATTGGTGACCACCTGGTAATTGATCTTGTGGAGCTTCACGACCTTGTGATCCCAGTACTGGTTGTTCTTGACGAAGGACCAGGTGTTGCCCGTCCCGTTCCAGCCTTGAATCTTAAAGGGCCCGCTGTAGACCATGTACTCGGACTTGGTGGCATACTTCTTGCCGTACTTGTCGACCACCTTTTTATTTTGTGGGGCAAACAGCGGATAGGCCATTAAAATTTTAAAGTAGGCGATTGGCTTGTCCAATTGGACGACGACCGTCTGCTGGTTCTTGGCGTGAATCCCGATGGTGCTGGGGTCGGCCTTGCCGGCGATGATCTTATCACCATTCTTGATGCCGGAGAACATGGTCGTGTAAGACGACTTGGTGGATGGCGTCAACGTGCGCCGCCAAGAATAAACGAAATCTTGTGCGGTGATTTTGTCCCCATTACTCCACTTGGCGTTGTCGCGAATGTGAAACGTCCAGGTTTTCTTGTCCTTAGACATGGTCACCTTGTCTGCCAATCCAGGCGCGACCTTCCCGTTCTTCCCCAGGCGATAAAAGCCTTCAAAGACGTTCCCCGTCTGGCCATACCCAGTGGCCTTGGCCAGGTCGATCGTGTCGAGCGCCGCGGTTGCGGGTAGCCGCAACTCCTGTTGGGGCTTGGCCGTCGATGATGTTTGCCCACAAGCAGCTAACCCCATGCCTAGTGCGACAACTGCGGCGACTAACCCAATTCCAGTCCATTTTTTCATCAGATAACTGCTCCTTTTTTCCTCAAATTTTGGTGTGCAATCCACAAAATTTTTAATTTTAAAGCCGAAAAAACGGGTTACCCCCCTCACGACATTCGTGAAAGTGGTAACCCGTTAGACACTGCCAACTTGAGTCGGCGCTATGTACTGCTACGGTTTAGCCGGAAGATCACGAATTGAGGCAACGCAAAAAGACACGTTACATTCGCAACATGCGGCCAGTTGTACTTGCATTTGGCTAGCGTTCATCATCGTGATCTTCCTCCTTTACTTATTTTTAGTTATTAAGTGGATTGCACAAGATTAAAGTTAACCTAAAAGCTGACGTTTGTCAAAGAATAAGTTTGTCCCGCGTAAAAAAAACATCACTGAGGGTAACATCGCGTGGTTGAAAACGGTATACTGGAAATAAGTTTAACTAGTAGAAAGGATTTGAACGTATGGACATCGAACGAACGCTAGCTGCACTCACGTTACCGGAGAAGGCCGCTTTGGTCTCAGGAAAAAAGAGTTGGTACACCGCGGCCATTGACCGCCTCGACATCCCCGCTCTCATGATGACGGATGGCCCTTCTGGTTTACGCAAGCAGACCGCCGATTCAGGCACCACCAACATTAACGATTCAGTTCAAGCCATCACCTACCCCGCCGCTGCGCTAAGTGCCAGCTCGTGGAACACGGATTTGCTCCGGCAATTGGGTGAGCATCTAGGAACCGAGGCCCGCGCTGAACAGATCAGCCTGTTGCTCGGTCCTGGTGTCAACTTAAAGCGCTCTCCGCTGGGTGGGCGCAACTTCGAGTACCTGTCCGAAGACCCCTTAGTCGCCGGTGAGCTCGGCAGCGCCTACGTTCAAGGCGTTCAATCCCAACACGTCGGGGTCGCCGTCAAGCATTTTGCCGCCAACAACCGGGAAAATCAGCGGTTCACGGCATCCAGCGACATGTCACAACGCACCTTACGTGAGCTGTACCTGCGCACCTTTGAAATCATCGTCAAGTCCGCGCTACCCGCCACGGTCATGACCTCTTATAACAAGATCAATGGCACCTTGAATTCGCAAAACCGCCGTTTGCTCCGCAGCATTTTACGCGACGAATGGGGCTTCCACGGAGCCGTCATGTCCGACTGGGGCGCCGTTGCCAACAACGTTCAAGCCCTGCGCGCCGGTCTCGACCTGGAAATGCCGGGTCAAGGACAGGCCTCCGTTGACAGCATCATCCGCGCCGTGGAGACCGGTGAACTGGATGAAGGCACGCTGAACAAGGCCGTGCGTCACTTGCTCCACATCATCGAAAACTGGTTGCCTGCAGATCACCATGACACTTACGACCATGCGGCCCACCACGACTTCGCGCGCCACGTGGCTGATGACAGTATTGTCTTGCTGAAGAACCGGCACCAAGAACTGCCCCTGACGGCTAAAAACGCCGGTAACTTGGTCGTGGTCGGTGAACTGGCCGCCCAACCCCGTTATCAAGGGTCCGGTAGCTCGCACGTCAACCCGACCAACCTGGTCACGCCACTGATGGCTCTCCAAAACAGCGAACTGACGGCCAACTACTACCCAGGTTATCGCCTCGATCAAAGCGAAACGGACGACAGCTTGGCCCAAGCCGCCTTGGAAGCTGCTAAGTCGGCGGATCACGTCATCATTTTCGCCGGATATCCGGAAAATACCGAATCGGAAGGCTTTGACAAGACCTCGCTGATGCTCCCCGAAAATCAAGGAGAACTGATCGGTAGCTTGGCCAAGGTCAACGACCACGTGACCGTCGTCTTACAAAACGGTTCGGCCGTGGAGATGCCTTGGATCAACAGCGTCGATGCGGTCGTCGAAACCTACCTGGCCGGCGAAGCGGTCGGTGAAGCCACTTGGGACATCATCACTGGCAAGGTCAACCCATCAGGTCACTTGGCGGAGACCTTCCCTCGGCGGTTGACCGACACACCGATGGCCCCGACCTTTGGCCAAGACCCACATCACGAACGGTATACCGAGGGCGTCTTCATGGGCTATCGGTATTACGATACCCACGAGATGCACGTCTTGTTCCCATTCGGCCACGGCCTGAGCTACACCACGTTTGAATACACCAACATGGCGATCACCGAAAACGAACACGGCGCGACGGTCAGCTTTGATTTGACCAACACTGGCGATCGGCCCGGCCAAGCGGTCCCGCAACTCTACGTGGCGAACCACGCCTCTCACGTGCCCATGCCAACTAAGGAATTGCGCGCCTTTACCAAGGTTGCCGTTGCCCCCGGTGAAACCAAGCCGGTCACCCTCAAGCTCACCCGCCGCGACTTCAGCTGGTGGTGCGAAGGCAAGGCCCGCTGGCAAGCCGACACTGGGGACTACGAAATCATGATTGGCGATTCCTCACGAGACATTCGGCTACAGACCAAGTTGACGATGGACTTTAAGAACTCGCCCGCCCCGGTCACCATGGAGACCTACCTGACGACCATCGTTCAAGATCCGCGGTTACGTGACATTTTCCAAGCAACCGTCTTAGCCCCGAAGTACGCTGGTGAGAATAACTTCTTAGCCGCTACCGATGAAAATGGCAACTTGGCCCTGTTGCAAGATCAAATGTTTCTGAACATGCCGTTGCGCGCAGTGATTGCGCTCGGCGGCCCCGCACCGTTGATTGCCGACTTCATTGCCGCCGCCAATGAACGGAAAAGTTAAATTTAGATAGACTGCAGGCGCGATTATCAAGTATTTCAACTTGGTAGTCGCGCCTGCTTTTGTGTGCTAATCAGCCAGTGGCAACACCATATCTAAATGAGGGATCCCCGTGTCCAAATACACGTCGCTCACGGGTTGAAAGCCAAATGATGCGTAAAACTTTTGCAAATAAGCCTGAGCCTGAATCACGATGCGCTGCGCCTGCGGATAGGTCGTGCGCGCCGCTTGGATGGCCGTGGTCACCAGTTCACGCCCAGCGCCGTGACGACGGGCTGAGGGTGCCACCACTACCCGACCGATGCGGACCTGGCGAGGTTCGGGAATCAATCGAGCATAGACCAACACGTGCCCGGCGGCATCTGGCAAAAAGAGATGTTGCGCTACCTGGTCAGCGTCGTCAACTTCCTGATAGGCGCAGTCTTGTTCCACCACAAAGACGGCTACCCGGAGCCGATAGATCTCAAACAATTCCAGCGGGGTTAACTCAGAAAAGGTCTTTTGGATAAATTCGTTCATACGGGCCTCACTAGTTCAGATACTTGACGTGGGCGGTGTGGTCCAACGGGTATTCCACGGGCGTATCCCAGTCGGTTAACATCTCGTCGGTCAGCTTGATACCTTGCAGTTCCAGGTTATCATACGGTTCCATGAAGTAGGACCGCTCGTCCAGATTGGCGTAGCCGCGGTACTGGGTGTAATCACTCTTGCCATCGGCCTTGAGCTTGACCCCTTTGGGAATCGTGACGCTGTCCAACAGGTGTTGTAATAGGTTCAGCGTAGCTGGTGTGCCGGCCGTCTTCAGGCTGTAATGCTTGTTGAAGACGGTGCGGACAAAGCGCGACGGTGAGGTGTAGTCCCCAGGTAAGCCCAGCGCCCCGGTTCCTGGGCCTTGCGTCTTCAGTGAAAAGTCCATGTAGTCATGCAATGGCCGTTCCGCCGCTTGCATCGTGCCGTACGTGCTGAGATTTTGCAAATGCCAGCTCAGTTGCGGCGCATTGGTCATGACGCCCACGGGATCATCGATCAGATGCAGGTCTTCACTCGTGGCTTCCAACACCGCCGTTTCGCCGGTAGGGTCACTGAAGATAAAGTGTAGTGGCGTGGTCAATCCCAGCAGGGCTACGGGCACATCGAGAATCTGAATGTGGTGCACCAGTTCCCGCAAGTCAGCGACACTTTTGGCATTGCCGAGCACCCAAGCCGTGACGTCATGCGGTGCCAAGCCCAACTTATCGGCCGGCGCCGTCTTTTGGTATTGCGCATATTGAGGGAAGTACAGGGCAGCGGCCCCCAGACCATATTCATTGACGCCATCCACAAACATGTAGTGGCTCAAGTTCCGGCCAGCGCCAATGAAGCCATACTTCGTGGTAAATTCACCCGCATCCCCTTGAATCTTTTGGTTCCGCGGCATAAAGACGGGTTGGCCCCCTAGTTCAAAAGCAAAGTCCATCGTGCGCGCCAGAAAATGGTCGCCTTGACTGTTTTCGTAAGTCAAACTCGTACACATTGAAAATCATCCCGTTTCTAATTTAGTTACTCATTATTCTAACCCTTCAAAATCAATTTTGCACGGATAATCATTGAAACTATAACCAGTTAATTCAGTCTCACGCTAAACCGTTTCAGGGGTTATTTTGACGATTAACTTAACGGATGATGTGTGTGTGCAATCGTTTGGGGACAAAATTAGCTCACCATTTAAAGTCCGACAACCTAACGGCCAATTTTCACGTCATCTCGTGCTGGTCCGGTATCTATTTCGGCCAAGTCCGGGTATGCTTACGGTGAGAAAGGCGGCTTGGGGCAAGCCCATCGGTGACTAGTTTTTCCAGGGTGCCCAAACAGCAGCTTGTCCGTGACCCCCAAGGAAAAGGTGGTTCAGTTCGTGACACCAACCTTTCCGCTAGCCAGCGTCGTTCGTATTGACACGCCTTTCGCATTGAGACTGGGACCGACCACTCCAGCCTCTTTATTTTGGCCAAAATCTTTGCCCTCATTCGGCGGCGTGGTAACGAATCGTACTTTCACCGTTGCCATTGGCGACGACTTGAAGTTGGTTCTCCACCTGGTCCCGCAGTTCACTGACATGGCTAATAATACCAATCATCCGGTGCTTGCCTTCGATGGTCTCCAGCGATTCTAGCGCCGTCATCAAGGCATCCTCGTCCAGAGAGCCAAAGCCTTCGTCAATGAAGAGCGCATCCACGTCAACACTCCCGGTGGTCTGTTGGATCACCTCACCTAACGCTAACGCCAGGGCTAACGAGGCGATGAAGCTTTCCCCACCGGACAACGTGTGAACGGAGCGCTGTTCACCCACATGGTCATCGTAGACGTTGATCTCTAAGCCAGAGCGTTTCTTGGAATTGGCCTGTGCCTCATCGATGACAAACTGGTAACGACCGTTAGTCAGCTGTTTCAAGCGATGATTACCCACCGTCAGGATCTGGCGCAAATAAGTTTGCAGCACGTAGCGTTCCAGCCCCAGCTTGCTATTCGGGCCATCCCCGTTGACTACCCCGCTTAACTCGGTGAGTTCCTGAGTCTGCTTCAGGGTGGCCGCTTGGTTCGCAATCAACTGCTTTAACTGGGTCACCCGTTCGGCGTTATAGTCTGCCAGATTCTGTAATTGCCGTTGCTGTTCTTGCAAGTCGGTCACTTGCGCCTTGGCGGCCACTAATTGGGCCTGGGTTTGTTCACGTTGCGGCGTAGGTTTCCCCTGCGTACGTTTGACCAGCGTGGCAATCGACGTGGCCAGTTGAGCTTGTTGTTGCTGGAAATCCTGCAACGTTTGCCGCTTGGTCGCTAACGTTGGCAACTCGGCAACTGCGGCCGTGACCAGGGCTTCTTGATCGTCGCCAGCGGCTTGGAACTGGGCTACTAATTGTTCATGCACCGCCGCTTGTGCCGTCGCGAGGTCGGCTTGGCTGGTGTCAAATTCTTGGTGCGCCTGGGTCACCTGAGCCTGGCGCACTTCCACCTGCTGCTTGGCCTGTTGGACCGCCGCGTTGGCATCGTCCCAGGTCTGTTGATCCTGCTTAATTTGCTGGGTCAAGGTCGTTAACTGTCGATCGAAGTCAGCGACCGTCGGGGCATCAACCGGCAGTCGTTTGGTCTCCGTGGCCAGTTCCGTCGCCAATTTATCGGCCGTGGCCTGGCGATCCTTGACCGCCGTGGTCGCTGCCGTCAGTTGTTCCGTTAACGTCTGAGCCGTGGTCTGCAGTTCCGTGAGCGCCGCTTGCGCCGCCTGGAGGTCGGTCAATTGTTGGCGATTCTGGGCAACGTCTGCTTGGTAAGCCGTGACAGCGTCCTGATAGGCACTCGCCAGTTGGGCCAAGGCTGCGGTCTCGGGTTGGGCCATCGTCTGGCGCAGCGTGGTCAGCCCCTTTTGAACGACCGCTTGTTGCTCAACCAGCCGTTGCTGGGCCGATTTAAGTTCCGTGGTCAGCTGCGTTGCCTGTTGTTCTCGTTGCTGGGCTTCTAACGCAAGGTGCTTGACCTCATCTTCGGAAATGGCCGTGACTCCGGTCGTCGGTGCCGGGTGTGGGTGGTGCACCGAGCCACAGACGGGACAGGGACTCCCCTCGGTCAGCTGGGCACTTAACAACACGATTTGGTGGCGCAGAAATTCTTGGTTCTTCGCCTCGGCCAAGGCGCGTTGCTGGGTCGCCGTGGCGGTTGCGGCAGTCGCTTGCGCCGTTAAGTCTTGCTGGCGTTGTTCCAGGTCGGCTTGCTTACGAGTCGTTTCCTGTAACGTCGTCAGTTGTTGCTGTTGCTGCTCTAGGGTCGCCTGGCGTTTGGTCAGGGCACTCTGCGTCGCGTAGATCTCGGTTTGCCGGTCGATCACCTGTTGGTGCTTTTTCTGAGCCGCTTGGTTCGCGGTCACTGCGGTCTGACTACTGGTCACTGACCGAGTTGCCTGTTCAACGGCCGTTTGGGCTTGTTGGTTGGCCTGCTTCAGTTCAGTCACCCGCTGATAGACTGGCACCAGCGCCTGTTGCTGCGCCAAGGTCGTGTTGGCCTGTTTCAACTTTGCTACCAGTGGTTGTTGGCTCTTCAGATCTGCTTGCGCCGCAGCCAATTGCGCTTGCGCTTGGCTGAGCGCTTGTTGAGCCTGCTGGTATTGCTGTTGACGTTGAGCGACGGTCTGAGTGGCCCGGGTCCGTTGCTGCCATTGCGGTTGTAGTTGCTGGGTCCATTCCAGTTCGGCAATGCGTTGCTGGAGTTGGTCCATCGCCGGTTGCTGCGCCGTTAGGGCTTTTTGAGCCGTGCGTTGCTGAGCTAATTGCTGTTGGTCCTGAAGAAATAGCCGTTCTTGCTCATCTTGGCGAACCAACTCACTGTGCCGGTGATCGGCCGCCTGGAGAGTCGCCTGCACGGCGGCCACATCCTGTTGCGTCGTGGCCTGCTGACTGGCCATTAACGTTAGCAAGTCTGGCGTCTGATGATTGGCCAACAACGTCTGCGCACGCTCCTGATTAACCGACGTCCATTTCAATTCGTCCAGCAACCGGTCTTGGGTCGCGGCCGTTTGGCGGTTAGCCGCCTCGTTTTGTTTCAATTGTCGTTTCAACTGATCCGTCCACCGGGCAAAAATCGTGGTGTTGAACAATTGCTCTAACACCGCGGCCTTGTCCTCACTAGGCGCAATCAAAAACTTCCGGAACTGACCCTGAGGCAACAAGACGATCTGGGCGAACTGTTTGCCGTCCATCTGTAAGAGCTCTTGTAAGTAGTCGCGGACTTGGCCCTCCTTGGTCAATTGCGTCACTTCGTCTTCGCCGGCAAATACCGTAAGCGTCACACTGGCTGTCGCTTCGTGGACCCCGGTACCGCGTTTCTTGGCTAAGATCTGACTGGGTTCACGCACGATTTTGTAGCGGCGGTCGCGATGGGTAAAGGTAAACGTTACCCGCGTGGTGTCGGTCATCGTGGCAAAATCCGAGCGCATCGACTTGGCTTCACGGTCCACGCCCGAGGTCTGGTTGAACAGTGCATAGCACATGCCGTCAAAGATGGTGGTCTTGCCACTCCCGGTCTTGCCGCTGATCAGAAACAGCGGGGTGGCGGCAAACTTGGTGAAGTCAATGGTCTCATCGCGGTAAGGACCAAAATATTCAAGATGTAAGGTTACTGGACTCATTGATTTTCCTCCTTTTCCGCGCGCTGCAAGGCTTGCTTGGCCCACATGAGTTGTTGGTCACTCAGGGGATGCTGCGTGACCTGGGCAAAGAAATCTTGTAAGAGCGTGACCGGATCCTGTTGCACCTGCTGCACATCTAGGGTGTCGGGCGTGACGTCCAACTGATTGACCCGATTCAATTCGATGACCCGCGGAAAACGGGTCTTGAGCCGCTGCATGACGTTGGTGATCGGCGTGGTATCCGTCAGATTCACGGCAATGAAGTCTGCCGGTGTCACCGGATAAATGTGGTTGGAGTCCAGCAGATGTTCAAAGCTGTCTTCCAAGACCACCAGATTATGCCACGGCCGCAACGGTTTAAAGGTCACCGTGACCGGCGTCGTGTCGGTATCCACGATCCACACGCCCTTAGTGTCGGCCGCCTCACTGGTCGAAAACTTCAACGGCGAGCCACTGTACTTGACCGTGGGTTCATTTTGCAAAGCTTCCTTACGGTGCAGATGCCCCAACGCCACGTAATCAAATGGCGCCAACAGGTCGACCGGTACGGCATTGAGTCCCCCCACCTGGACCTGTGTCTCCGAATCCGTGTGTTGGCTGCCTGCCGCGAAGAAATGCGCGATCAAAACGTGGTGCTTATCTGGCGCAAACTTCTCCTGCATCGCAGCCACCAGCCGTTCCATGGCTTGGTTGACCGTTCTGATTTGGTCGTCGTCAAAGAACTGCCGCGCCGCGATTGGCTCAAAATACGGCAAGAGGAAAAATTGCGTGTCTCCTAAGGTCACGGGCGTTAAGGCGTCCGCCAATTTGGTGCGCAAGAAAAAATCGGTGCTCGAAAACCACTCCGCGCCGTAACCCAATCGCACACCAGAGTCATGGTTGCCACTGATGGCCAGCAACGGGAATTTATCCTGCCGGTTTAAGGTCACTAACATCTGCGTAAGTGCCGTCACGGCCGGCTCGCTGGGCAAAGCGCGGTCGTAGAGGTCCCCCGCAATCACGATTGCATCCACGTGCTCTTCTTGGGCAATGGCTTCAATCTGACGAAACGCCTCTTCTTGTTCCGGAATCAAGTCGTAGCCGTGAAGCTTCTTGCCAATATGCCAATCCGCTGTATGTAAAAAGCGCATAGTCGTTTCCTTCTTTCTACTTGTTCTCCGGTGCCCAATCACAACTAAGCACGTGGTCGTTTACCAATCCCGCCCCTTGCAAGAAGGCATAAATTGTAGTTGGCCCCACAAACTTGAACCCGCGTTTCTTCATTTCTCGAGAGATGTGCTGCGCCAGATCTGTCGTGGCCGGGATCTGGTCGGTCGATTGGACGGCATGCCGAATCGGTTGGCCGCCCACAAAGGCCCACAACCAGGTCGCAAAGTCCGGTCCTGCTGGCCAATTGGCCAAGACCTGCGCGTTGTTGACCGTGGCCTCTAGCTTGCGGCGGTTGCGAATGATAGCTGTATCCGTCAACAAGCGGTCGATGTCTGCGGGCGTCATGGCGGCGACCTTGGCGATGTCGAAATCGTCAAAGTCCCGACGAAAGGCTGCGCGTTTATTAAGGACTGTTTGCCAACTCAAGCCAGCTTGATAAGTCTCCAAACACAGCATTTCAAAGAGCTTTTGCAAGTCGTGTTGCGGGCGACACCATTCCTCATCGTGATACCGTTCCATTACCGGCGAGCCTGTAGCCCAATCACATCGTTTAACCATGACGATTCCTCCCATTTTTCCGTTAAATTCACTATACCAGATTCTGATTTGAAAGCCAAACAAATGTTCGATTTATTATTTCATGAAAACGTCACCAATGCCGTTTTGATGGGTTAACTCCTCTGATGATTCAGTAATTAATTTTGCTTGACCCTTTGCCCCGAATGGCCTATGCTATTGTAAACACGATATGTTTTGGGGATTAGAGGAGGTTATCACTATGCGTAGAACACACCATCTCAAGGCGCGCTCACTGATTACGGCCGTTGCGGCAGCCCTAATCGTGACGCCCGTCGTCACCACCAGTACCGTCACGGCTTCGGCCGCCAGCGTAACCCCGTCTAGTGCATTGTTGAAGAAGTCTAAGGGCTATTACCAAAAGCACGCCAAGACTTTGGGGAAGAAATACAAGTTGGCTTATGATGCCCAGACCGCCCTGAAGAAAAACGGGAAGACCGCGGTGTACGTCAAAACCAAAGACAAGACGCTCAAGAAGAGTGTCACCACCGCGATGGCCTACTGGAACAAGAAGCTTGGTAAGAAGGAATTTACCCTCGGTTCCAAGAAAAAGCACAACCTGACGTTCTCAGTTTCCAAGTCGACCCCCACGAAGAGCGATCAAAGCGATGCCTGGTGGACGCCCGCTAAGAAGCAGTTACAGATTCGGCAATCCTTTTACACGGCCGAAAAGCAAAATATCGGCATTGCCATGACCAATCAGCTGAATGACGCCTTTTACAAGCAGTATTCTGGTGAGATTGAAACCAAGGCCAAGGCAAATCTTGCAGCGGAGGGCATTAGCACCACTGATACCAGTTACTCAAGCCTCTTCAACCAAGAAGCTAGCAAAATCGAAACCAGTCTGCCAGAATACGCCGTCTTGAAAAAAGACGTGACACTGGTCAAAACCAAGCTGGCTAACGAAGGCCGGATGTACGAGTATGCCAGCACGATTGCCCACGAACTGGGCCACGTAATGGGGCTCAACCACTCCCCCAACAAGAAAGATCTCATGTACTTTGAAAGCGGCAGCACCAATGTTTACAGCTACAAGAAGGTCAAGGCTGGCCTTTCCAAATACACCCCAGTGACCAAGACCGATACCAAGCGCGCCAAATTAGCGCTGAAGATTTATGTGGCCGTTCACTGATCAACTCCGTAAAAAGTTGCCCATTATTTTTTGGTGGGCAACTTTTTTCTGCAATCGAACTGTAATCAATTGTAAATTGTCCGTAACCTCCTCGCAAGTCAGACCGTGTACAATGGACCCAAAGACTGAGGAGGATATCATTCATGCAAATTAAGTTTCGTAAATTAGGGGCCGGGTTGGCCGCTGCAGCTGCGATCTTAGCCGTAGGTATTGGGTTGAGCACGACCACGGCACAAGCAGCCGGCAGTAAAGTTGCGGATGTTTCTCAATATCAAGGAAATATCAACTGGACCAAGGCGTCCAAGGACTTAAAGTACGCCATTATCCGGGTCCAACACGGGAGTAAGGGCGACGCGGGTTACATGGTCGACAGCAAGCGTAACGTCAACGCAAACGGCGCTTACAAGGCTGGCGTGCCATTTGGCCAATACATGTTCGCCGAATTCACGAGTGTGAAGGATGCCCAGCAAGAAGCCAAGGATTTCTACAAGCGCAGTAACGCGCACACCAAGTTCTTCGTTTTAGATGAAGAAAAGCGGATGCCAAGTGCCAAGAAGTCTGAACAAACCTACGTCAATGCTTGGTTAAAGACCATGCGGAGTCTGACGGACAAGCCGCTGATCATGTATGCTGGTGAATACTACGCCAACGCGCATAAGCTGGACTTCTCCAAGTTTGACGGTTCTTGGATCGCCAAATACAGCTCCACGAAGCCTAAGGTCACTGGAACGTCCATCGACTTGTGGCAATATACCAGTACCGGTCGCGTTTCCGGAATCAGCGGCAACGTCGACTTGAACAAGATTCAAAACAATTCCGTCGTTAAGAGTTGGTTCGCCGGCACTTCTGCCCACAGCACCGCGAGCTACTACAAGAGCGTTAAGAACGTGACGGGCATCAAGATCGACAAGAACGTTTACGAATACAACAGTACGTTATTTACCAAGGGTCAACGCAGCACCAAGTTGACAGCTGGTAAGAAGGTCGCTGTCAAGGCAATCACCAAGAATAGCAAGGGCGCTTACCGGTTCCAATTGAACAACGGCAAGTACGTCACGGCTAACAAGGCGTTTGTCACGACTTACTAAACAAAATTCTCATCTGATTAGGGACTGCAATCTGGGATTGTGGTTCCTTTTTTGTTTTCACCGATTTCCCGAAAAATCGCCGTCCGGCAACGCTGTAAGCGGTTCATTTATGCTAAGATTAGTTTAAACATAAACCCTTGGGGGGATTTTCATGAATGGCTTACTCTTAGTCAATCTCGGCTCGCCCGCCTCACCTACAACGGCGGACGTCCATCAATACTTACAACAATTTCTCAGTGATCGCCACGTGATCGAAATGCCGCCTGCCCTGTGGCAACCGCTGTTGCGCGGCATCATCTTACCCACGCGTTCCTGGCGTTCGGCGACGTTTTACCAACACATTTGGACCCAGGAGGGCTCGCCGCTCGTCGTGTATACCCAGCGGATGGCCGAGCAGGTGCAGGCGCTACTGCCCGACTGGCACGTGGCCTACGCCATGACTTACGGGCAACCGGCAATTGGACCGACGCTGACCCAGCTGGCGCAGACCTGTGACCACATCGTTTTACTGCCGCTCTTTCCGCAGTACACGCAAAGTACGCACGGGGGCATCTTCCAGCAGGCCCAAGATACCGGTGTTGCCGTGACGCCGGTGCGCCACTTTTACGATCAGCCGGCCTACCTGGACCTCTTGGCCGATCAGGTTTGGCAGGCTTACCAACAGGCCGATTTCGACGCCGTCTTGTTTAGCTACCACAGCATCCCCAGCGCCATGGTTCGCCACGGTGACCCTTACCCGACGGAGTGTCAGGCTACCACGCAAGGCGTCTTGGATCGGCTGCCAGACCTCCCCGCTGATAAGGTCCAGACCGTTTACCAGTCCAAATTTGGCCCCATGCCTTGGCAAAAACCGTATCTCAAAAACACCCTGATGCAACTCGTTGAGCTGGGCAAACGCAACGTCTTGATCGTCACGCCGTCCTTTGTCGTCGACTGTCTGGAGACCTTGGAGGAAGACTACGTGCAAAATTACCAAACATTCAAGGCCAGCGGCGGCGACAATTTCCAACTCGTCCCGCCCATGAACGACGATCCGCGCTTTGGCCGCTTTCTGGCCGACCTGGCGCAACAACAGCTCGCCAAGGCGGGTGATGCGCATGCCTGAACCCACGCGTCCCAGCCTAGACGAGGTCAACCGTAGCGTGCCGGTGCCTAGTGTCTATGAGACCTCCTTTTTTCAAAAGTTCTTGGCCTACAGTGGACCGGGCGCCCTGGTCGCGATTGGCTACATGGATCCCGGCAACTGGCTGACGTCGCTGGCCGGGGGCAGCCAGTACCGTTATCAACTGCTGGCAGTCCTGGTGCTGGCGATTCTGGTCGCCATGTTCATGCAGGACCTGGCCATCAAACTCGGCGTGGTCGCGCGCCAAGACCTGGCCCAAGCCATTGCGGCCCAGGTCCCCGCACCCGTGCGGATCACCTTATGGTTGCTCAACGAAGTGGCGATGATGGCCACTGACCTGACCGGCGTGGTGGGGACGGCCATCGCGTTGAAATTACTCTTTGACTTACCGCTAGTCTACGGCATTCTATTGACCGTGGCTGACGTGTTGATCGTCCTGTTGTTCCTTCGCTTTGGGATTCGGCGGATCGAATTCATCGTGCTGGTCGCCATTTTGACCGTTGGCCTCATCTTTGCCATCGAGGTCTGGCGCGCCCAGCCCGTCCCCAGTGCCATCGCTCGGGGATTGGTGCCTTCGTTGAGTCTACTGACCAACCATGAAAAGTTGATCTTGAGCGTCGGCATCATCGGGGCGACCATCATGCCCCACAACCTGTATCTCCACTCGGCGCTGGCGCAAAGTCGCCGCTACGACGAACATGACCCTGCGCAGGTTACCGAGGCTTTACGCTTTGCCCGCTGGGATTCCACCGTGCACTTGCTGGCGGCGCTGCTGATCAATGCGCTGCTCTTGATTCTGGGCGGCACCCTGTTCTTCGGCCAGACTGGTCAACTCTCCAGTCTGCAGGCCGTCTATTTGGGCCTTAAAAATAGCGCCGTTGTGGGCGCACTGGCCAGTCCGGTGATGAGCTGGTTGTTTGCGGTCGCTTTGTTGATCACCGGACTGATCTCGTCAATCACCAGCACCTTGTCCGGGCAAATCGTGATGGAAGGCTATATCCACATCCGCTTGCCGCTCTGGCAACGGCGCCTGTTGACACGGTTCGTGACCTTGGTGCCCATCATCTTGATTGGGGTAGCGGTGGGCTTTAACGACCACACCTTCGAGGCCCTGATTGTTTACGCACAGGTGGTCTTGAGCATCGCCCTGCCGTTTACGCTCTTCCCCCTGATCCATTTGACGGATCAACCATCCTTGCTGGGCAACCACGTCAATCGCCGCTTCACCGCCATTTTGGGTTATGGATTAACGGCGGTCATCACGGTGTTTAACTTGCAATTATTACTTTCGGTCATTTAAAAAATGCGCTTGGGCACTCGTCCCAAACGCATTTTTTCTGTTAACTCAACGCCGTAACCACTTGCAAGGTCGCTGAGAAATAGTTCTTCTTTTCAATTGACTTCGGTAGCTGCTTAGCCGTCTTCTTTTTCAAGGCCGTGCGCTTCATTACCCGGGCCGCGTAGTTGACGGGCGCGGTGAAGGCCGTGTTTTCGTAACTGTTGACGGCCTTGCCACCCAACGTGTAGACCGCAGTGATCTTTGACTTGCGGTTGTAGAACTTCAACTGCTTGTTCAGCGCCTTTTTGGTCACACTGTCATGTTTTAACTTATAAGTCTGGGCTAACCGCCACGGTACCCGGCAGGCGTTGTAACCGACTTGGTTGTCCGTCCCGGATTCGATAGCATACGGCTGCACGGCCTTGAGCTTGAGGCTCTTGCCAGTCACAAAAATGAAGTCGGGGAACAATCCCGTCTTGTGGCGGGCACTCAGCTTCTTGACGGCGCTTTGACTGCGTTTGGCAACCTTGTTCCAAGAGCTGTCGTGGGTGTATTTTGCAAATGTCTTGAAGTACCCCGTCATTAGATCCGCCGTTCGCAACTTGCTGCGATCATAAGCGCTCGTCGCCCAGTTGCCCATGGTTGGCAGCGATGTCGTCGGATTGATTTCCTTTTGCTTGATGGCCTTGATCAGTTTCTTGGCCGCGGCCTTGTAATTGACCTTTTTACTGCCCCACTTCTTGTCGGCGAGAATCAGTGCGTAAGCAATGTCCAAATCACCATCGGTCGCGGAATTCTTCTGCTGGCCGGTACTGGTCATCTTGTTGCCCCGCTTGGTCTGTTGCCACTGCATCAACGGCGTCTTCGTCGAGACCCGGTGTGCGCGGTAATACTTGTAGAACTGATTAAACGTGGCGTGGGTGTTGACCCCCTTCTTGGCAGCCAATACCGCGGCTAACATGCCGTAACCCTGGCCTTCCGACAAGGCCGTCGTGGCGCCCTGGCCGTTGTTGGACTTGACGTATTTTTGCGTCTTGCCGCCCACGTAGGCCTTTTGCCACTGCTTATACAACGTCGTGGCCGACGCAGCGTGGGCCGTCACGGGTTGTTGGGTCAAGGCGACGCCCCCGACCGTCAAGCCGCACAGCACGGCGAGACCAGTGATCATCTTATGTAATTTCATGGTGTGAACTCCTTTCTGCTTTATAGGTTTATTATACCGCGTCATAGAAAAAGAGTGGGTCAAAAGGTGGTTAGTCGGCGAGCATGAAGGCCGAAGACCAAATAATCCCGATCTTGGATTGCTGGGTTTTCAGGTTTAAGCGGAACCGACTGCCTTTGGACGCACGTTTCGGCTATGTAAAAAGCCTGGAAGGTTTGGTCCCAGGCTCGTGAATGTCTGATTTGATTTGCTAGCCATTAATCCGTGAAGATTTCCTTGGCGATGTTAAATGCAGACCACGCCTTAGGCCAACCCACGTAAAATGACAGATGGGTGATGACCTCGGCGATTTCATCCTTGGTGATACCATTGCCCTTGCCAATCTTTAGGTGAGCTGGTAATTGTTCAAAGTTACCGGCGGAGATCAGCGCAGAAATGGTGATCAGGCTGCGTTGGTGCGCGGACAATTGTTCTTCACGTGACCACACTTGGCCGAATAACACGTCATCATTGAGTTCCGCGAACTTTGGTGCAAAATCACCTAAGTTGTCGCGACCAGCAGTTTGTTTTTTTGCCATAAGTTTTACCCCCTAATCCAACGTATCGTAATGCGCGTCATCAACTGGTTCCAACCATTCTGGTGTGCCCGCGGTGATGGCCACGTGGCTGAACCAGCTATCCTTGGTGGCACCGTGCCAGTGCTTAACGCCATCCTTGGTGACGACAACGTCGCCGGGATGTAACCGCCGAGCGGGCTGGCCGTCTTCTTGGTACCAGCCTTCGCCACCGGTGACCAGCAGGATTTGAAAGCCGTTGTGATGGATGTGCCAGTTGTTCCGGCAACCGGGTTCAAAGGTCACATTGCCAACGCCCACACTGACATCGGGATCGTTAACTAACCCTTGGAGGTAACTTTGGCCGGTGAAGACGTCTTGATACGCCACGTTCTTGTCACCGACGGGAAAAATCACGCCGTCTTTAACATTTTCATTTTTTGCCATTTGCTTTAGCCCCTATCTTGAAATTTTTGCAAGTAGTCATGAAAGCTCTCAGAATCCGCAATTGTCTGGTCAACTTTGCCGTCGTACCAGTCGATCTTGTGGCTCAAGACCTTTAAATGCATCTGCAGTTCGGCGATGTCGGCTTCGGCATCATCCTTGACCTGCTGAAGCATCGCCCGGCGTTCGGGGATGGTGCTGTCACCCGCGGCCCGTAGCCGGACGTAGCGTTTCAGATCATTTAGCCGCATGCCGGTTCCCTTCAAATGAAGGATAAATCCGACCCAGCGGATGTCATGCGTCGTGTAAAACCGCACGCCGTTGTCGTCACGCTGGGGCAAAATCAGGCCTTGATCCTCGTAATACCGTAACGTATACGCTGACAGGCCCACCAGCTTGGCGAACTCGCCAATGCGGTAACGTTTCTCTGCCATGTTGTGCCTCCTTAACTTGCTAACAAGACCAGTAAACACCTTCAAGTGCACTCTAAGGCAAGGGGTTTTGACACTATTTTTTAAATTAACTGAAGGTTGAAAGTGAAATTAACGCGCTGACTGCTGCAATGACAGTATTCTGACACCTAAATTTGGTGAAACCAGACGCCTGCGTCAGCCAGGGTTCCGACTGCTCTGGGGAACGGCTCCAGCCTGAGGGGCGGTCTTCCGCCTCGCTTGAAAGCCTGGCAAAACCAGCCAGTCTCTCAAGTCGTCCCGCGCTGTAGGCTGAGAAAAACCTCAGCCAACACCGCCGACCCAGATGGGGCCATCCCTAGCTGCCTCCGGCAAGGTTGACGTCTATCAGCAACACTGTGTTAGTGAAAGACTAGTTGTCAATATAACTACTACCTGGGGTTAAAGCGACTGTTATTGTTACGCACTACCGTAGCTGAAAGTTCGCCAAATATGGGTTCAGCCGTGGGAGTTGCCTTAGTGGCACGGTTCATGCCGCTTAGGCAACTGGCGTCTTTGAGACGTGTTTTTCGGCTCAAAGCGAGGCGTCGAGACCGCCTTTTGGCTCGGCACGTCCTCGCGCCCCAGCGTTCCAACCCATATTTGGCGAACGGTAGGCGCCCAGTTCGCCTTGTGAGGCTGTAAACGACTATTTTTAACGTCAGAAGTCGCATGCTAACAGTAGTTCCAGCTAATTCCATCTTTCAACCTTCAGTAAATTAATTGATCGTCGTGAATTGGTCGATAGCCAGCTGCATCGTTTGATCGAAGCGCTGGTCAATTTTACGGGGCGACAGGCGTAAGAAGCCGCCAATCTCCTGGACAATGAAACCAAATAACGCCGAGCGGTAGAGGGACGATTCCACTAGCGCCGAGTTATCCGCTTCATCTAAATGGAGGCTCTTGAACATTTGTTGGTACAAGTCGACCAGGGCCTGATGCGTGGCGGTCAATTGCTGCAAATCGTTGGGATTTAACAATAATGGTGCCAAGTGCTGTTGTTGCAGGCATCCTGCCCGAAACTCATGGGCAAAAATCCACAGTGCTTCCTTGCCGGCGACCCCCACCAGTCGCCGCATCAAGCGATCCGCCAGCTCATTGACAAAGGTCAACCCGACCTGATCCAGCAAGTCGTTTAAACTATCCACATAGTTATACACAGATTGCGGTCGCACGTCGAGCCGGTTGGCCAAAGCCCGAATCGTCAGTTGGCTCAAGCCCTCGGTAGCAATGATGTCGTTGGCCTGATCCAATACCTGTTCCCGCGATAATGTCCGTCGTTTTACCATAGTGTAACTCCCCTTTTAGCGTCTTGGAGTTATTATACCGTGAATGGCCGGCAAAATAAACGGGGAGTGACCTGGCATCAATCGTGGGAGACGCAATTGACGACCAGCGAAAGATTTTCCTTGCTTCGCTGACTATCATAGCATATAATCATCACCAAGGATAGTTAATCCCATTATAAATGTATTTATAAAAAAGACGCCACCTGGCAATACCAGATGACGCCTTTCTCCACCCTAATCATGACGACGAACGGTCAGATAACCGAATCCACTGATCAGCAACAAGCTAAGGCCAATCCAGAAAACAACGGGATGGTGTTGTTCTCCGGTTTGGGGAAGCCGCTGCGCACTTGCTGATGACGCGGTTCCGGTAGTCGTCTGGCCTTGCGCTTGGCTTGACGACTGACCGCCGACACCAGCGGTTCCTTGGCCACTAGCACTACCAGCTGAGGTTGCTGCACTTCCGCCGACAGCAACACTCGAACCAGCCGCACTGCCCGCGGGCTCAGTCGCAGAACCCGATTGTCCCGGCTGCTGGGTCGTCGGCTGTTGCGGTTGCGTCACCGTTGGTTTTTGCGGCTTTTGTGGCTGCGTCACCGTTGGCTTCTGTGGCTGTTGTGGTACCGTTGGTTTCTGTGGTACTTCAGGTTTCTGCGGTACTTCAGGCTTTTGCGGTACCTCGGGTTTCTGGGGCACTTCAGGCTTTTGCGGCACCTCAGGCTTCTGGGGCTCCTCAGGTGTCTGCGGTTCACTTGGCGTGGTTGGTGGCGTCGTGGTACCAGGATTTTCAGGCGTCGTACCTGGCGTCTCAGTACCAGTGCCACCGCCACCCGGTGTACCTGGTGTCTCGGTACCGCCACCATCTTCGCCAGGGGCCTCGCTATTTTCCCGTTTGTCAGTCGCAAAGACTTCAACGGGAGTCGTTTGGCCGGCCACAATGGTGAATGGTAACGGCGTATCATCAAGCTCAAACCCAGCTGGTGGCGTCGTTTCTACAAATTCATAGTCACCAACGGGTAAGTTCTGGTAAATGATCTGGCCGTCTTCATCGGTGACCAAATCACTGGCAACAACGGTCCCATCGGCCTTTTGTAACCGATAGACCGCACCAGCCAACATTTCCTCATTACTCAGCGCCTGCTTGTTCAAGATGACTTCACCAGTCGCGCTGTCGCCAGCACCGCTACCGCTGCCACCCCAAGCAATCTGTGAGCCGACCGTCTTACCGTCCCATGTGGCTTGGTTGGTCCAACTACCGCCGTTGTCCAGCGTCGTCGGTCGCGTTTGGTAAGTCATGTTGATGGCCGTGGTGACATTGTCAAAGGTAAACGTTAATGTGTTACCATCCTGGCTGACGGTTGGCGTGGTCGTGCCGCTGGCCACAAAGTCACTCTTAGTAACGTATTCCCCCGTTTGCGCAACGACGGACCCCGGAATGTACTCCTGATTAGCGCCTAACGTATCCGTGACCACTGCATGGCCGACGTCTTGGCCAGTCGGGTTAAAGGCGATATTCCAGGTCAACTTGGCTGGCGAGCCGTCCGGATTCTTCTCACTGATCCAGCCGATCTTGTTTAATCCCCAGTCATCGCCGGAACCGGCCGTAATGGTCGTACCTTTGACATAGAACTGCAGTGTCCCGCGGCGGTTCGTCCCAACTGAGGCAAACGCGTCGTTGAACATGATACTCCCGGTCGTCGCACCGGCCTCGATGGTAAAGATTCCAACTTCACGACCCGTGTCATCGAGAATTGACACCGTGGTATCGTGTTCCGCCACGGCACCCGTTGGCAACTGAACCGTGGCCGTATCGCCAGTCGCAATTGGCTCGCCATCCGGAATTGCCCAGTCATAATGCACGGAATAGCTCGTCCATTTGTCCAATGGCGTACCGTTGGCAATGGCGTTACCGTTCACATCCGTGATGGTAGCGTCGCCTGCCTGAAGGCCAGAAGTTGAGACCGCTGAAGCGTGGGCCGTGACGTTGTTGCAGAGAAATCCCCCAAACAGGAAGACGGCCACAGTCACGACCAGGCCAATGAATGCCCGATAGATTTTCCTTCGCATCTGTAATCCTCCCCCAATCCAAAATTCTAACTAAATGTTCCTGTCTATCTCACACCCTGTAATCACTATAGGCGCCTTTAGCGGGAAGGAGGTAGTGTTTCAATTCACCGGCAGTCATTTTCGTCAATTATTCACCCAACCCACAAGTTTAAGCGTTGTTTGGTTGACTAACCCGCCAAACAATCATCCACTAATGCCGGTATACCGCCATTTAGCCGACAAAAAACGCGCAATCATTACGATTACGCGTTCAATAGAATAAGTCAACGAGTGATTTACTCCCAGTGCCAGTTAATCAAATTCTTCATAGGTGTTGGGGTCTTGGCCTTCCAACCGACCATCGGGCCGATTCAAGCCATCGATGGCGGCCACCTCATCCGGCGTCAGTGCAAAATCAAAGAGTGACAAATTGGTGCGTTGATGGTTCAGATTGCGGGCCTTGGGAATCGGCACGATGCCGCGCTGAACGTGCCAGCGTAAGATGATCTGACCGACATTTTTGTCGTATTTCTGAGCCAACTGTTGAATCAATGGTTCTTGGAGTGCGGCACTACCGCGTCCCAGTGGGCTCCAAGCTGAAGTCACAATGCCGCGTTGTTGGTCAGCGGCGACCATGGCTTTTTGGACCCAGTAGGGATGGATTTCGATTTGATTGACCGCTGGCGTCACGCCGGTTTCGTTGATGAGCCGGTCTAAATGCGCCGGTTCAAAATTCGACACGCCAATCGAGCGGATCAATCCCCGTTGCCGGGCGTCGATCATGGCCTGCCAGGCTTCGACGTAGTGGTCCCGCTTGGGCAATGGCCAGTGAATCAAGTAGAGATCCAGGTAGTCCAGTCCCAGGCGGTAAAGCGATTCTTGAATCGCCATGGTCGCATCGGCGTATTGATGGTACTTTCCCGGCAGTTTGGACGTCACAAAGAACTCGGCACGGGGAATCCCCGAACGCCGAATCGCTTCACCCACGGCGCCTTCATTGTCATAGTTGGTCGCCGTGTCCAGGCTGCGGTAGCCATCGTGAATGGCCGCTAGGATCTGATTGACGCCTTGGCCGCCCCGGACCTGAAAAGTACCCAGACCGATGGCTGGCATTTGGTAACCATCATTTAAGGTCACGTTTGGAATTGTTGTCATTAGAAAGCCTCCTCGAGCTTAACAGCTGATAGTCCCAGCTTACCGCAACCGATTCGAGATGTGAATTATGCTGTCTGCCGATGGTGTTTGATCACCCGGTTCAAACCGATAGCCAAGACCAGCGAGATGGCCGCATATCCGGCGGCTCCCCAGCTAATGTGCTTGAGGCCGACCGTTCCCAACATCCCTGAAGCCGTCGCGGACCCCAGAGAGATCCCAAAGTTAAAGAAAATCGAGTTCAGCGACGAGGCCAAGACCGTGGATTGCGGATAGTCCGCCTCGGCAATATTTAGAAAATGAATCTGAATTGGTGAGTTTAAGATGGTCACAATCAGGCTCAAGACCAGTAGCATCGCCAATCCAAGCACCTTGCTGGAGAGGCCCCACGGCAGCAAGGCCAGTAAGATGACGTCGGCAATGTAAAACCGCGGCATGACCCGTAGCCCGCTGCGTTCGGCCAGCATCCCCGAGAACCGATTGCTCAAGATGCTCATGATCCCAATCAGGAACAGCAGCCAATTTAAACTGGTCGTGCTAAAGCCCAGGGCGGTGGTCAGCAGCGGTCGAATGTAGGTGTAGTACGCATACATAGTGGCCGCGGTAAATAGCACCAGGGCAATGCCCACGATAACGCGCCGGTCCTTCAACAAGACCAACTGGTTTTTCACGCTCCCCTGCACCTGTTCGACCTGACGCGGCAGCAACCAACCCAGTAAGACACACGTGATGGCACTGATGACGGAGATCAGGTAAAAGGCGTCGTGCCAGCTGTAACTGGTACTGATGGCCGTCCCAATCGGCACCCCGAAGACGGAGGCGATGCTGAATCCGGCAAAAATCCAAGACACCAAGCCGGCCCGCTTCTCCCGTGGGGCAATGGTACTGGCAAAGGTCATGATCAACGAGATAATGGCGCCAGCGACCACAGCCGTGATGATCCGCGAGACCAGCAAGATTGGAAAGCTCATGGCCAACCCACTGAGCGTGTTGCCAACCAGGAAGATGCCCATCAGGGTCATCAGCGTTTTATACCGACTGAACCGGTTGGTCAAAATCGTGATAAACGGCGTGCTAACGGCATAGACCGTGGCAAAGATGGTCACCAGATACCCGACCGTTGCCACGGGGATCCGAAATTCTTGGGCGATATCAGACAAGACTCCGACGACGATAAATTCATTGCACCCTAACATAAACGCCACTAGGACAAACACGATGGCTTGCCAACGATACTTGTTCATAACTGTTTTCCTCTGTTTTTCGTAGATTAGTTATAGATTACCTGGTTTCGCACTAAACCGGGTACGAAATGACTCGTAAATTTAGCGTACGGTCGCACTGGTCGCCCGGTGCCGAGCAACCACGTGGTTCAACCAGACGGCCACTACTAGCGACAGCCCGGCAAACGCAGCCCCGCCCAGACCTAATCGGTTAAGCCCGCCGTGCGTCAACACGAGGGATGCCGTGGCGGACCCGATCGAAATGCCAATGTTGAAGAAGATGGCGTTTAACGACGAGGCCAGCAAGGTTGCCTGCGGATAGTCCGCCTCGGCGACGTCTAAGAAATGGAGCTGAATCGGTGAGTTGACCACTGAGATAATCAGCATCAGCACCAAAAAGACGCCGAACCCGGTGATGGGATTTTTCATAGCCACTGGCAACAGTAGCAATAAGAGCATATCGACGACGTAAAACCGCGGCATGGTCTTCAACCCGTTCCGTTCCGCCACTGTCCCGGATAACCGATTGCCCAGGATACTCATGATTCCCAACACAAACAGTAACCAGTTCAACGCGGTGGTGCTAAAGCCTAGTCCGGTAGTCAACAACGGCCGAATGTACGTATAGTAGGCGTATAGGGCCGCCGCGGAAAAGAGAATCAACACTGCGCCCAAGTAGACGCGCTTATCCGTCAGCAACACCAGTTGGTCCTTGATGCCCCCGGGCGTCTGCGGTAAATGCCGCGGCAATAGCAGCGCCATCACGATACAAGTCAATAGACTGAGTACGGAGATCAGGTGAAAGGCCACGTGCCAACTGGTCGCCGTACTGATGGCCGTCCCCACTGGCACGCCGACGACCGAAGCGATGCTAAAGCCGGCCGCAATCCAAGAGATCAACATCGCCCGCTTGTGGCGAGGAGCAATGTCGTTGGCAAACAGAATAACCAACGACTCGATGGCCCCGGCAACCGCAGCCGTCATCATTCGTGATACCAGAAACCACCCATAACTCGTGGCAAACCCACTCCAGGTATTGCCAATCAAAAAGATGAGCAGTAAGACCATTAGCGTCTTGTAACGACTAAAACGATTGGCCAAAATCGTGATCAGCGGTGTGCTAATCGCATAAACAATCGCAAAGATGGTTACCAAATACCCCACCGTCGCCACCGTCACTCGCAGTGAGCGCGCGATATCTGAAATCACACCCACTACCATAAATTCATTACACCCCAACATAAACGTCACCAGCACTAGGGCACTGGCTTGCCACCGGTATTTCGTCATGGCTGGACCTCCTGTATCGTAAATTGTTGATACTCCCTAGTTTAGCTAACTTTGGATAAGATAAAAAGAGTCTGGGTCTAAAACTTCCCAAACTCTTGCGCGATAACTTTAAGAAACCGAAAGATGAGTCAAAAATATTCAGATCTATTCCCTCAACTCTAGCTTCACATTTGAAGTATTACCAATATATATCAGTCATTTAAAAGCAGTTGGAGATCCTCAGTATTATCCCCATATAGGGCTGACACTTCAAATATCTGTTTGGCACCTGCCCGCTCAAGCTGTTCTCTGGCCAAATTGATGTCGTCATGATTAGCCACATCAATTTTTGTTACAACACCTATCACTGGCTTACTAAACATTGTACTAAAGGCTTCCGGGAAAACAAGTCGCTTATCTATTGCGCTTTGGAGTATCACAACTAAGTCAACATCCATTGCTGTTGTTGCCAAGCTTGTATACATACGCCGATGCTCTATATACTCACCCGGCGTATCGATAATATTCTGATAGAACTCAATGGATTGTGTCTTATTATAGTGGATAGCCATCCCCTTTAACCGTTGCAGCAAGGTCGTTTTTCCACATCCAATCGCCCCAATAAACATTGATCGCCGCATTCTCAAATCTCCTTCACCTGCTGGATCCTCATATTTTCACGATATGCTTTTAGCAAAATAGTATTCAATTATTTAAACAAATCAGTGTACCTTTCAATGCCAAATTAAAATAGCTAAAATAAAACCGCAAATAAAAACTCATATTTTCAGTTATTTTATTCATGATCTTGCATAGCGATACCGATTGGTGTCACAAACTGCGGATAATCTGGTTTATACGCCTGTACGCCTAAAGCAGAACTAAACGTATCAATGAATTTTTTGAAATTGATAGCCCCGCCAACTACAATAACGGGTTCTTGAATTTTATCCGTAGTAATTGATCTAGTAATCGCTGCCATTTTCTCAACCACAGGTCTAATAACCGCAAATACATCATTTTCCTGAGCAGCATTTCGCTTTGCCTTTTCTGCAGTCTCCATATCCCAATGATAATGCCCTGCTAGTACCAATGACATATGAAATCCACCTGTAGCCTCGTCACTCACTTGTACTAATTTCTGATTTTTAAATACGCTGACACCTGTGGTTCCTCCACCGATATCAACTACTGTTCCGTTCTGAACTTGAAGAAAATACGCAGCAGCTGTTGGCTCATCAATTACTGATCTGCAAACAAAGCCAGCTGACTCGATAACATTGCTTACAATTTTTGCACTACCTGCACCTGTTCCAGGTGGGATCGCTCCACAAGCCGTGGTCAATCGAGTTCCTAAAACATCTTCTGCCCGATCCTTCAACTTGGTTAGAATTCGGACTGAATCTATAAAATTCACTACTAGCCCATCTCTAACTGCATGATCATATTCAAAATTTCCATAGAGGACGTGATTCTTTCCATCCAGCACTATAAGTACGATACTTGACGTTCCAAGATCAATACCCACTCGTAGCTCTTCACCTTTTTGAACTTGCCGAACTGCTTTATTGCCGTTTACAATCTTTGCAAGTTGATTAATCTGCTTATTGGCCCTAACTATTAAATCAAGTTGCGACTGACTCATTTCATCACTCACCTTTACATCTAAATATTATCCTACATTTAAGTTTCTGCAAAATCAGCAAAATTTTTAACTGCACTATCCAACATTGTAGCTACCTGTGAATCTTGTAATTCACCATTATGGTCAAAAATGTCCTGTACCTTACCAATCGCAATCAACTCATTCATCACATTTGCTCCAGCATATCGCAGAAGTTGCTGAATATGGGTATTGGCAACAACGCCTCCACGCTCACCTGACGAATCAGTTATAACTAAAATTGGTTTCTTTTCAATATGCGCCTGTGGCAATGGTACGGATAATACATCAATAGCATTTTTCAATCCCCCAGGAATTGAAAAATTATATTCTGGTGTCACGATGAGCAACGCATCCATTTGATCCACAACGTTTCTGAAGACCTGCCATTCTACTACAGGAACTTGCTCTAAATCTGGATTATAAAGTGGTAAAATATCAAAATTCAGTTGAACCAGATTTAGAAACGACTGTGACCTTTCCAAGTAATTGACAATTCTTTGACTATATGAACGGGTGCTAAGGCTTCCCACGAGCACTCCAATATTAGCCATAATCAAACACTTCCCGTCTTGTATCGGCTACGCCAAGAATCGATCCTTAAATAACTGAACTTCCTCATCATGAAGATTTAATTGATTATGAAAGTAATGATCAAAACCACCATAGTCTTGCTTAATTTGCATGAGCACCTGATTAAAATAATCTTCTCGCACACTCGAAACGTCAAATATACTTTGTAAAAAAGCATCTTGTGTATTAATCATTCTAGCTTCAACTAGCCGTTCATTAATCCTTCGTGATAAAAAATAATTGCTTAACAAATAATCCTGCTTAATTACGTTTATTGGTATATCTAATAACTTTAAAAGTAATATGGTAATGATTCCCGTTCTATCTTTCCCAGTAGAACAATGAAATAGTACACCACCAGCCGGAGACTCAAGTAAAGCATCGAAGAATTGACGATACGCGTGTTGCGCCTCACCACTACAAATTAGCTTTTGATACCCCTTCATCATCTGTCTAAAACCAGTTAACCGTTCAGCCAACGGCCCTTTCAGCTCACTGAATTTGGTTTCACCATCCGTTAAGTTTTGTCTTGAGAGTGGAATTTTCAAATACACAATCCGACAATCCAATTGGTCAGGATAAAGCGTTACTTCTCGTGGAGACCTCAGATCAATCACCGTTCTTATACCATAATCATAGAGTTCTTTCTGATCTACGGCATTTAATTCGGTTAAGTAACCAGAACGGACTAATTTTCCATACTTAATTGAGGCACCACCAAGAGCGTTATAACCACCTAAATCACGGCAATTAAAACCATGTTTTAGTCTGATTTCCTTAACCATTATTTGTCCCCTCCAAAATAATTTCCAAGGCAAGACTTTTGTTTCACCAAGCAACAAGAAAAGGGCCACGGCCTAACGCTGTGGCCCTAAATCTTATGTCCTTGTAATCTTAGGAATGTCAAACCCTAACAAATCATGTAATTTAGCAATCACTGCATTCAAGGCTGATTCAACCTCAGATACCTCGCCAACAATTACAACGGAGCCACTAAAACGATCGATAAATCCCAACTTAACAGAACTAGACTTAGTCGCAATGTCGCCTGCAATTATCGCTGCTTCACTGGGCGTAATTGTTAGAATTCCTAATGCATTTTTAGGCGTTTGAATCCCTAGCTTTTCATAAATATCCGGTGTTGGGTTCGCAACGATGTGTGCTAACGTCACTTGTTTACCGGGAACATATTCTTGAATTGTTCGCTCAATATTACGTCCCATAAAACATCCCTCACAGACTTAGACTAGTTTTTCAACCTCATGCTTGATATTTTCTAACAAAGGAGAATTATCAACATCAGCTGATTCCCCCTGGATCTTTGCTCGCACAGAATCACGCACATCTTTTAATAAGGGCGACATTTCGTCTCTATGCATACTATTAGTAGCATGATTAACGCTTTCGGTAGCACCAACCTCTTGTGCTAACACATTACGAATAATCGATTCAATCTTTCCTTGATCCATAAGTCTAATCACTCTCTTTCATAAATGCATTAACTGCCGCTTCACAAATGGCCTGATCTTCTGCAACAGCACCACCACTAACGCCAATGGCCCCGATAATATGACCATCCACTTCCAATGGTATTCCCCCACCAAAAGTGGCTAATTGGCCACCCATCATTGTTTCAATTTGATATAATTCTGCACCTGGTTGCACCAGCTTGGACAACTGAATGGTCGGTTGCTTCATTGCAAGAGCACTCCAAGCCTTTTTTGGCGCCAATGTACTACTAACCAAGTTTGCCGATGGCATGTGATAACTCATTTGAACAACTTGGTCTTCACGCATAATAACTATTGTGACACCAATACCAAATGACTTAGCGGTTTGCACAGCGGAATGAATGACACGTTCCATTCTATCTAAAGAAAAGTAACTAGTTTGCTGCTTTTCGATAACGCTCTTAACTACATGTTTCAACTGTTCTTCGTTCATATTAATGGCCATCCTTAACTCTTGAATAAAACTCAACGACTTGCTTCGTCACACGGTCAACCAAATCTTCATAGTCTTCCGAGCGAGCCATAATATACAAAAAGTCTGACAGTCTATTAATATATCTCTCTAACTCGGGACGAAATTGAACACCTTTTGATAATTTCACAAATGAACGTTCAGCCCGACGACAGATAGTTCGACAAACATGAAGCTGAGCACCAGCTACACTTGTTCCTGGTAAAATAAAGCTATGCAACTCTGGCAATTCTTTAGTATAGCTATCAATCACCGATTCTAGCATATGCGTATCATCATCAGTTATGAACTGACTCTGTTTTAAAAATTGCTCAGAATTCTGCGTTGCAATTTCACCTTGCAGGTAAAACATGCGATATTCGACAGCATGTAAAATTTTTTGATTCCTATCGCTTTTACAAAACTTATCTGCCAAACTAATATTGGCATTCAATTCATCAAACGTTCCATAGGTTGCGACACGAACAGAATCTTTTTCAACTCTCAATCCATCAAACAGGCTTGTCTTACCCTTATCACCGCCTTTAGTATAAATAGCCACTAGGATCATACCTCCTCAGACCACACTACTTATCAAATCGATCAATAATCCCCACAATTGTACAATCATTTACGTCCGCCGACTCATTTCCAGATTCACCGTCAGCTCGCCTAGCACCGGCACCTCTAACAACCAACACATTATCACCAATACCTGCATTAACTGTATCAGCAGCCACTTGCTCGAAACGGATTTCTTTCTGGTCTGAGTCAATTGGACGAACAATCATCAATTTTTTTCCAACCAACGATGAATCCTTTTGAGTTGAAACTACGCTACCAATTACTCTAGCCATATACAATTTTCTTCAGTCCTAACCTTTATTTTGATGTTTTTCCGGTCACAGATTTCTAAGCCCTCATCCGTTAATACTTGTCCTATTGTTTTAATAAGTACAGCATTGTCCGGCAAAACCGCAATTTCTCTTCTTGAGATAATCTTGTGATAGTCACTCACAACCAGTGAATTATGACCAACAATAAAATTGACCGGCCAGTCTAAGATCATTGTACGTGGAATGAAATTAACGATGCGTTCATTCACATTTAAGTAAAATTGAACATCATAATTGAGACCACTTAATATCCAAGACACCAGAGCATCATTAGACCGCAGGGAATATAAATTCTTAATCAACTGCACAGAAACATCATCAATAATGATACAACCGTAATCGATAAATAATTGCTTATCTAATGGAGATGGCAAGCTGTTGAGAGAAAGAACTTTATTGGATGCCTGTCTTTTCCTCAGCTTTGCAATAACCTTTTGGATCAAGTCATCCATAACCCCACCCCCAGTTCATCAAGAATTAATTATGCGTTTACTCTGCAGTGGTACCCGATACAGCTGGCAGAATGGTTTCAACCTCACTGTGTGGCCGTGGAATTACATATGAAGATACAACCTCTCCGACCGTTTGTGCTGCTTGAACACCTGCGTCAACCGCCGCTTTAACCGCTCCAACGTCTCCTCTAATCATGACCGTTACTAATCCTGCCCCAATCTTTTCTTGGCCAGTCAGTTCAACATTGGCTGCTTTAACCATTGAATCTGCTGCTTCAATAGAAGGTACTAAGCCTTTAGTTTCAATCATTCCTAAAGCGTTATTCATTTTAAATTCCTCCTAAATTCTTATCAATCTATTTTTTCTTAATCATTGTAATGAATGCACTTATTATGCGGTTCACCTAATTTACGTGGACAATTAGGATCACCACATAAATTACAAGTAACCTGATCATCAGAAACATTCTCAACAGATTTTTCTTCCAATTGTTTTTCTACATCAACACTCGTTTTTGCTACCGAAGTCTGTTGCTCTTCAGAATCTGGACGAGGGCCAAACATCGCTGATCTCTTCATCGTTCCATCCAAATTATATTTTTCTGGATTGAAGTTCTGCGGATCAACATCGGTAGCTCCTGAGCTCCCCAATTGATCTAATCCATCAGTTGGGCTCCCAATAACCAGACCTGCAACATAGCTCTCTGATAAAGTTTGCTTAACTGTTTCAACGGCAACTTTCAAAGCAGCTATATCACCTGTAAATTCTAGCGTAATCCAACCGTTGTCTGCATTGCGAATTCTACTAAGCTTCACATCACTCGTTTTCAGCATACGATCAGCGGCAACAGTTGCGCTAGACAGGCCATTACATTCCACATATCCTAACGCTTCCATAATTTAATCCCCATTCATGACAAATTCTTAAAGGGTATTCCCTTCACTAACCTAGCGGCATTGGCACCAAGCGCTCGGAGCTGTTTGGCGTCTACTACAGTTACATCAAATAACGGTTCTTGTTCAGGCAAATTCTTGTAATGAATGACATAACGTTTATTATCATAGGCAATCCCAACAGATAATCGCGATGCTAATGCTGCTTGGTAAGCTCGTGACACAGTATCTTTGACCGCAATACTTTGCAGTGAGAACGGAATTTGCTCTTCTTCAATACCATTCAGCAACGGTTTCAACCATTCTGTTCCTAAGCCATCTCGGTCAATTGAACCAATAACTATTGTTGGACGTTCGAGATCATTTGCCATACTGCTGCCTTCTTTCTGCTGCATAGCGAAGAACTAGACCAGTAGCAACAGCGTTTCGTGGGCCCATTATTCCTCGAACGTTTCCTCGACCTGATACTAAATTATAATGAGCGAGCTCATCTGTAACAAGCTGAGGAATTTCAAAATCAAGCGCTGATCCGCCCACTATGACGACAAACGGAATATCGCGAATATTTCCAGTAGGACTTACATACTTAAGCGCCCGAATTGCATTAGTCACAAAGACACGCTTTTTCGCACTTTGACGTACCAATTTAATTTTTTCGATACTTGGATTACCCGTTACTGGAACATATCCCTCAGGCTTAATGACAACAACTCTAGCGAACAATTCAGAAGGCAACGGCTTTTCAAAGAACTGAACTGAGCCATCCTCGTGCCGCAATTGAAACAGATTCTCAACTTTAGCCAACGGGTAACGCTTGATATCCTCAGCTAAATGAATATCAGATAATCCTAATTCAGAATTAATAATCATGGTCACCATATCTCCAGCCCCTGCCAGATGAATTGCGATCATTTTATCATCCTTATTAATAATAGATGCATCTGTTGAGCCAGCTCCAAAATCCAAAATGGCAATCGGCTTTGAAGTTCCCGGTGTCGTCAGAGCACCGTGAATCGCTGACTCTACTTCAGCTCCACCTATCTCGACCTTAACGTTGAGTTCTTTTTCAATTAACTTTGCAATCACTTCCATTTGTAAGTGATCAGACTTAACCATTGCTGCGATACCAACGGCGGACTCATTTAAAAATTCTCCAGCCAGTCCTCCCTTAACTTTAACTGGTACTTGCGTGTCAATTGCCAATAGATCTTGAATTGCAACATCCTTATTCTGCTTTCCGGTCAAAGTTGCCATAGTTTGGCGAACTTTTTCTAACATACCACCAATGTTTGTCCCAGATTCACCGGTAATATCTTTAATATGACGAAAATTAGAAATTTTTTTCATAATCGCTTCAGCGCCTCTTGAGACGCCGACTTCTTCTTTTCCATTTTCACCATTTATAACAATATTTCCGGCAGGAATGACTCGTGCCTTCACATCGCCCGCGGGCGTTTTGATGACAACGGCTGACCGATTTCCAATGAGTGCTCGCGAAACTGGAACAATATTTCTAGTTTCCTCTGAGTCCAGCTTGAACAACGTGGCAATTCCGTATGGATTAGCAAGCTGAGAAATAACTTGACCAGGACCGGCGACTTCAACGGCCGCTAGCATATGAACTGGCACCTTGTCAATCAAAGCAACCTCGTCAACGATTGGAATTCTCTTGGTTAAGCGGTTATCAACAAGAACCGCATCATCATTTTGAAGTATTGCCGCAACAACCTTGTACCCAGCAGCAACATATGCATTAATCAACTTTGCACAATTTTCAAAATCGATTTCTTTTGGCACAATAACAATATAGTTTCGATCCTTATCTTGTTCCTTAGCCAATTCTAAAATTGGTATTGTAATACCAGACTGCGTTCCAATGCCACCCGGCGTATCAGGATTATGGCCAATCATGGTGGATTCCGTAACAACTGTCTCAGTAATCGTTTCCATTGCTACATCTCCGATTACTGGAGTAGCCTCGTTAATTCTAATTAAATCAATATCATGAATTGACAAATTAGTTTTATCCAGCACCTGATTAAGTGCATCACGGATACCAACGAGATTTTCCTTAGTACCCTTAATCCCTGTCGTTGCAGCTATACCAGAGCCAATAAAGCTAGCCTCACCACTATCAGAAACACGAGCGAGTGCAACTTCGGTTGATGAATTTCCAATATCAACGCCAATCACATTTTCCATTGCCATCCCTAAACACCCTTTTCGGCTTTCTACTACTTATCTCCTTTGAGCTTCTTACGGCTCTCGTAATACTTTGCAGCTTCCTCAAACCAATTTGCACAAATAGTTGCATCGTATTTCGATCTCAGTTCTTCGGCGATCTCTAATAATTCATCCTTTGTAGAACGATATGGTCGCAAAGCGTTGTACATCTCTAATAAGCGATCATCCGGAATCTTAGTTAGCTCAGCCGCCCGATCAAAATTCATCTGAAGCGTTTTACGTCCAGCATCTCCGGCTACATCACCTTGCATCTTAAGTGCTTCAGCTGTAATCCGTAAATCCTTCCGGTCGATTCGATTATTTTTAATGTCATCCAGAGTTACTTCGCCAAGTGACTTACCAGAAGGCGTCTTGATGATATCGCGGTGTTGTTCATACAACGGATAATCTTCAACACCATACTGCTTTTCGCTATGAGAATCAGTTGTGGTCGTCACACCATCCGACTGATTAACTTGTTTCAAAATACTCTTAACTAAATCGTTAATATCACTCATCAATATCCCTCCTTAAAGTGTGACTTTAATCTCTTCTGCCGACTTACCAGCAACAACCTGGTGGGTCTCACGAATATGTAAGATGGCAGAAATTGCTTGGAAATTAGGTCGCGCCATTTGATCATTTGGCTGAGAAACTGGCTCTGGAGAGTCACCCTTTGCATAACGCGCTGCGTTCTTGCCGATTTGACGGAACATCTTTTCATCAATGACAGGAGCCTCTGGGAATAGTTCCAAATTGTTTAACGCCTCTTGGTCCTTCTGATGAATAATTACCGTCCCTTTTGACTGAATACCAATTGAGATACCAGACCCAGACAAATGATCGGCTTCAACCGCCATAAATGAAACGTCAGACGTATCATAAGCTTTAATCACTCGTGCTTTAAGGCCTTCCTCTTCAATCCCTGCGATCACCTGACGCAAAGCTTCCTTGTGAGAAACTCCCGATTCTGTCTTAGTTAGAACCGTTGCATAGGCTGGAGCCACTGCAATTACAATTTCATCCTTGGAATATCCTGGTTGGGCCAAGCCTACCGGTTGAAACCAGTCAACATTATTTTCTGGAACTGCACTTTCGTTACTAGATGTATTCTCAGCATCCGTCACAGCTGGTGCTTTCTTTTGAAAATCAATAGATTGATCAGTCTGCGTCTGTGATAAAACCTCACGAACAATTTTACGAACTAAATTTTCATCAATATCAGTCATAAAATAACCCTCCTCTCCTACATATCAAAGTGTTCTGGATCGATAACTTGAGGAATATCTGTTACCTTCTTCCATTCATCTGGATCATCATACAACCGATAACCAGTTCCTGGTCCCATGTAGTCATTGCCCTCATTAACAGCAGATTCAACATGCCAGTTTTCATCGAAGATCGCCGAGGTTTGTAAATAATCACCAACCACTTTTTGTTTCTGTAAATTAAGGATAGCCTCAGCGACGTCGTTAACATCACCATCAGCCAATGCTTTAATTACGTCAACAGCAGTAATACCACGGTCCATCATGTCTTGTGCCGCTTTCATATCAGCGACCTTATCACGTTTTGGCATATCTTCATGAACATCCGCATAAGTTGCTGCTTCAACTTCTTCATCAGTAATAGACGGTAATCCTAGTCCCTTAAAGACTACCTGTAAGGCTTTAGCAGCTTTCCGACGTACGTTAATCGCTTCTTCCTCTTTAATGGAATGGATCCCAAATGACTGACCGTAATCCCGTGATAGGAAGTGAATATCATCATAGTCGTAGACATCTTCATTAGATCCAGCAAACGTGTTATCCGGATTAGGTTCTGCACCATAACCAGAGCAAATAAAGTCAGTACCACCAATGAACTGACCCATAAATCTCCAAGTACGACGCATTGAAGAATGTGAAAACGATTGGTCACTACCAGTAGCAGATTCCAGATCATACATCATGCACAATAAGTTTTCACCTAATACTTCGCGCAATCCATTCGGAACAGCGGTAGGGATTGAGATACAACTAAGTGAGCCATTTTGTAATCCCTGAACTCCGGAAGCCTTTGCCAACAAAATACAACGAGCTTCTAGATACAACATCGACTTACCTTCAGGATATCCCATTAATACTTCTGAACCAGAACCAGATGTGAAACGCATCTTAATTCCCCGAGAGGCATAGCAAGATGCCAGGAATCCTTTAGACCAAGGCGTGTCATCCCCATCAGTAAACGAACGATCCGTACCATAAACAGAAATAGTTTCAGCATACGACGTCAATCCACGCATCCCTAATTGTAGCTCCGTAGCTTCATCGACTGAACATTGATGCAAAACACCTGGACGTCCCGTCTGCGATCCAACTAGGACAGAAAGCGCGTTGAAAGGTGCGTCCCGGCTAACAGCAGTCGTCGTTTCCTCTTCAGCAAATCCTCTAAGAGCTGCTTCAGCTGCATCGGCAGCCAATTCAACTGGATTATCAATATAATTAGTGACATGACTTTGGTTAGCAGGTTTTCTCCGCTCACGCATCTTCTTGGCACCCATAATCATCTCGCCAAAATCCAATTGATTAATAACATCTTGGCCCTTGGCCGGCGTCATAGCCGTTGTATATTTCAAAACTTCCTTGTGAGAAATATTAGGATCAATCAACATCTTAGCAATTTTTGTAGAATCCATTGCCATAACCTTTTCAGCATTGGCAATATTGATCCCATAATTTGCGATATACATGTCAATCAGGTCGAAATCCTCACGTTTTTTCCCATCCATTTCGACAATAACCCCATCTTGGACCTTAATACTCGGTTCAGGATCATTGGGGCTCTTCATCGCAACAAAGCCTTCTTCAGGCCATTCCTTAACAATGACATCCTTATTGATCGGCCGCTGTTCAAGCTTTTCGAATCTCTTTTGACGTTTCATTAAGTAATCCTCCTTAGAATAAAGTTTTTACTGAATGTAGGAGGGATAATCATTTACTGGTTTATCTCCCATTTGTCCTAATAACTCTAATCCACGTTCGCGACCGGCGATAATCGCCTGTCGAACGGCACCCGACTCACCGCTAATAGTCAATGTCCCTTCATTAGAGGGGCTACCATTATGACTCGGAGTGGCAACTGAAATAATTTTCACGCCCGCTGTTTTTAATGCTGTATCCGCCATTACGATACCCACAGCAGCAGGACAAGCGTTTAAAATGCCAAACGCTTTTCCTTCTTCAGCACCTAAAGCCTCTACCAAGCATCCGGCTGCTCGTGCGGTATATTGAAGTTCCACATAGCCAGCATCATTACCGTAAACATCACCGAAGTACCGGTGTAAGTTTTTAAATGTAACCTTGATTGCTTCACGAACATCAGATGGATCATAGCCACCAATTACAATCATGCAACCTTGGCCGCCTCCACCTTTAGTATCATTTGTCCATTCAACATCAATACATTCTGTATTTGTTGACTTGATCCCTTCATCCATCGAAAATAGTTGGGGGCCACCACCGGTACGATCACTCACGATACCAATAACTGAATACTTTTTCTTCACATGCATTTTTTCAAGGAGTAGCGGATCCACATTGGGAATGCATAACCCAATCGTATCCCCAGCCTTGTCTGCACCCACAAATTCTGGTGCTACGCTGGTGGAATTCAAAAAGTCAATCATGAGACTGCCTCCTAATAATTTGTAACAGGGAGTTTTCAGACATAACGTTTATTACTAAAAAGGTCCTTATTTGTCCTCCACTCAAACAAAATAAGAACCAATTTCACTAGATCATTCTTTATTCCTTACGTGGAAGAATCTTCTCAACGTCTGTGTGAGGACGTGGAATGACGTAGTTAGAAACAACTTCGCCAACATTTCCTGCTGCCTGAACGCCAGCATCTACAGCAGCCTTCACAGCACCAACATCACCACGAACCATGGCAGTTACAAGACCAGCTCCAATTTTTTGTTGGCCAATTAAACTAACATTTGCTGCTTTGACCATAGCATCCGCTGCTTCGATTGAAGGTACTAAACCTCTTGTTTCAATCATTCCAAGTGCTTCTTGTTCCATAAGGAAACCCTCCTAAAGTCAATACGCTTGAAAGCGCTTACTTTTTTGCTACACGGCTATTATATAACAAGTGATTCAAATTTTCCTGAACAGATTAGGATATATAATATGCAAGTTTACAAATATTCAGCTTAAATTATGACAATTATTTGCTTTAAAATTAAAAATATCTTATTGTGTAGATAGTAACAAAGCTAGTGATCAACGAAAGGAGATTTTCTTATGAATTTAAATTCACAAGAAAAGCAATACACCCAAATAAAACAAATTATATCTTTATTTTTTCAATTAACTAAAATTCGTATTGCTTTTATCGACCCTACGCTTCATGTAATAACCAGCGAGGGCCTTCTCGCTGATCCAACTAACTCAACCAACTACTTTGAAAAGAAAAAGAATTTGATTTTCTTTCCCATCGTGACTAATGATCGACTCAATGGCTTATTCCTTGCTGACAAGAGTGATATTACAGTCAATATGCTATCATTAAATCAAAAATCATTGGAAAGCGTCGCAAATGAGGTTTTGAGCACATATTATCAACGGGTCCTTATACTGTCCCCCCTAACTAAAGATGAAATTAATCAAAATCTACAATTATTTAATCTGCTCATCAACAATTCACATAACGCTACCCCTCTGGTACCGATTAAGAACAGTACATCTCCCATTACTGCCCGAAACAAAGGTGTTAATGACATTGACATTGCCTTAAATTATATAGATCAGAACATCACAAAAAAGCTTACCCTACTCACCGTGGCCAACAATGCTTACCTTTCTCCAGCTTATTTAAGCCGCCTATTCAAGGAAAATTTTAAGATCAATTTCTCTGACTACATTCGACTTAGAAAAATCACCTTAGCTCAAAACAAATTAATGACGACTACGCAATCTATTAATAGCATTGCAAATAACTTAGGATTTTCTAGGGCAAACTATTTTAATAAGGTTTTCAAAGAAACCACAAATCTCACTCCTTTACAATTCCGTAAACACTATAGCGGCTCTAAAAAAATTTACACAATCTATCGTGACTTGACTTGGAACGACAATATTTCTGTCTATGCAGCTTCAAAACGTTTCTTTCAACAGCAAGGAATCGATTTAAAAGAAAAAGATGTTAATGGTCGTCCATGTATTGTCGCGATTGAAGATCTTTCATCACTTGGAAACGCTAGCGGGTGGGTTTTTCTTGTTGATGGTATTCAACCTCCCATCTTCCCAAGTGAACTTTACGTCAAAGATAAAACTGTTATTCAGTGGATTTACATTCATATTTCCTAAATTGTCAGTTAATTGCACATTTTACCCGAATAATTATTCTTTCGGCCTAGTAACGTGAATAAATTCGCTAATTGATTGCAAGCAAATTCCATAACTAACGAAATAAATATCTCTTGCAAGTGAAGTTATGCACCTCAAAAATTTTTGACATTTTAACTTATTACTTTCCCCTTCTCCAAGGCTTTACGCAGTATTCAGGTCAATTTCTATCATAATTTCTTATAGTTACTTTACAGAAATGCCTGACATACCGGAAAAGAAAGCGCTTTACATACGATAATTGCATGCTATATAATACCTTTGTAACAAACTATAGAACGGAGGCTTTATAATGGGACGCTTGCAAGGTAAGGTTGCATTAGTAACCGGTGGTTCAAAGGGTATTGGAAAGGCTATTGTCGAACGCTTTGCTCAAGAAGGCGCAAAGGTTGTCTTCACTGCCATCGAAAAAGAAGCTGGTGACGTACTAGAAAAAGAGTTAATCCCTAATCGTCTAGTATTCATGCAACAAGATGTTTCCAAAAAGGATGACTGGGAACGCATTATCAAAGCTACAATCAATAAATTTGGTAAAATCAATATCATCGTCAATAATGCCGGAATTGGTGTCTTTTCTGATATTGAAAAAATGGATGAAAAGAACTGGAATTCCACGATCGGCGTTAACTTAACAGGTACCATGTGGGGTGTGAAATATGGTATTAAATCCATGAAGAACAACCATGAAAAGAACTCCATTATTAACCTTTGTTCTGTTGAAGGACTGATCGGTGATCCCGATTTACTTGCATATAATGCTTCTAAGGGTGGCGTTCGCCTTTTGACTAAATCGGCTGCTCTGCATTGCGCACGTGAGGGGTATGCTATTCGAATCAATTCGGTTCATCCTGGATACGTAAATACACCATTAGTTGAAAACCTCGAGAAGACTGATCCTAAGGTTAAAGATCATTTAGTTTCACTACATCCAATGGGGCGTCTGGCCGAACCGTCAGAAGTAGCAAACATGGCTCTTTTCTTAGCATCTGATGAATCCTCATTTAGCACTGGGTCAGAGTTCTTAGTTGACGGTGGTTACACGGCACAATAATCGATAATAGCTGTCATTAGAGTAATCTCAGCAAATTTAGAGAATTCCTTTCTTACTTGCTGAATGTCTTGCCCTTACCGATATCTTATTGATTTACAGTTAATATTTATACTTAAAATTGTTCACTTTCGATCCAATATCAAGTGAACAATGGAAATGAGGAATATTTAATGTCAGATATAAATGAAGATCTTATTAGAGAAGTCGTTAAACAAGTCCTTTCTGAATCAAAATCACAGGTTGATGAACCAGAAACTAAAAGCTTTAATTCAAATGGAAAGAAACGAATTTTCGCTTTTAGTATTCGTAAAGATGAAGAACCCTACGTTAAGGAATGGGCAAAGGCTCATCCAGAAATCGAAGTAGGATACACGGATGAATTATTAACAGAAAAAACTGCTAAATATGCTAAAGATGCTAACGGAGTAGTTGTCTATCAACAGCTTTCTTACACTGCTGAGACCCTTCAAGCTTTGGCTGATCTAGGCATTACTAAGATGTCACTTCGTAATGTCGGTGTTGATAATATTGATTTAGATAAGGCAAAGGCACTTGGGTTCGAAATCACCAACGTTCCTGTCTACTCACCAAACGCTATTGCTGAACATGCAGCAATTCAAACAGCTAGAGTTTTACGTCAGACAAAGGTCTTGGATGAAAAAATCGAAAATGGTGATCTTCGCTGGGCGCCAACTATTGGTCGAGAAGTTCGTGATCAAACTGTCGGCGTCATCGGAACGGGACACATTGGTCGTGTCTACATGCAAATCATGGAAGGCTTTGGTGCCAAAGTGATCGCTTTCGATACTTATCAGAATCCGGAATTAAAGCAAAAAGGCTATTACGTTGACACGCTGGATGAGCTCTACGCAAAATCCGATGTTATTTCTCTACATGTCCCTGCCACTAAAGATAACACTCACATGATTAACAGCAATTCCATTAGTAAGATGAAAGATGATGTTGTCTTAGTCAATTGTTCACGTGGTGCTTTAGTTGATACAGATGCTGTTATCAAGGCTTTGGATAGTGGCAAAATCTTCGGTTTTGTTATGGATACTTATGAAGATGAAGTTGGTATCTTCAATGCAGATTGGCGCCACAAAGATTTCCCTGACAAACGTCTAGAAAATTTAATTCACCGGTCTAATGTATTGGTAACACCACATACGGCATTTTACACGACGCATGCTGTACGGAACATGGTACTAAAGGCTTTCGATAATAACTGTAATTTAATCAATAATAAACCAGCTGATACTCCTGTAGCCTACTAAGTACCTTTTGACAGTACTTCATGCGTTACCTGCTGAAATCTCATTTGTTCACCGGAAAGTTTTATCCTCCCTAACCTTGAGATTATTTTGAAATACTGTATTTCATTTCAGATTTCAATATAGAGAGTCAAATCCAAAACATATTGGATTGACTCTCTATTTGTTTCACGTGGCGCTTGAAACTATTCGTATTGGTACTTTTTGCCCACCAATACAAGAAAGTACCAGCATTATTTTGTAAAATCTTGAAATAGTACTATTTTTTCGTTACAATTTGTTTAGATGTTAACGGATACATCGCTGAGTCAATGGGGACTCTACCACTTTACCGAGGAGGGTCTTTTATGCCTAATTTTTCACCAACTCAAGAAAACTATCGTGACCTGGCCCAAGCTTTGGCCAAATTCACCAGTCTTACGCAGATCAAGACCTTGTGCTACGGGTTCAATGGTATTTTACTTAAAAATAATCTGGTTTTTCTAAATGATTCCGCCATCAGAAGTAACCTGGCCGACGAGGATCTGACCAGCTTTGCCCTCTTCCCTATCAGTTGGGAAAACCAGCTCTGGGGACTAATGCTGTGCGATGCCAGCAGCGTGTCTCAAAAACGACTTGAACTGGCACGGACCTACCTCACTGATGTCTTGCATCAGGCGTTTGCTCAAGCGGATGTGCCCATCCAAGTCTGGGAACCACTTAAACCCAATCAAATCAAGCAGTTGAACTACTTTAACCATTTAATGTTTCCGGCCAACAGCCACCCCCGTTCGACCTCGGCCGATTTCACCATGGCCACAGCCATGATCGATGGCCAGCCCATTAGCAATGACGATGCCTACCAAAGCATTAAGTTAGCGGTCGCATACATTCATCAACACATTCAACATGCCCTGTCTCTACATGAAGTCGCGGAGGCCGCCTACCTCTCACCGTCGTATCTGAGTCGCTTGTTCAAAAAATATTTACACGTGAGCTTCGTTGAATACGTCAACAACCAAAAGATTGCCTTGGCGCAAGAACAGTTGGCCCTCACGTTCATTCCCATCAATCAGATTTCTGCTCAATTGGGATTTGCGCAGACCAGCTATTTCACCAAAATATTCAAACGCAAAACGCACTTAACGCCGTCCGAATTTCGGCAGCGCAACCATGCCATTCAAAAGGTTTACACGATTCCCCGTGATCTTGACTGGCAATCCTCTGATTCGGTATACGATGTCACCCGTAATTACTTCAAGCGCCGCGATATTATCTACCGGTCGGACACCGACGATGGTACGACTTACGTGACCCAGATCGGTGACTTAACCGATTCCGCCGGCACTCGTGGTTGGGTGTTTACCGTCGATGGTCAACAGCTCCTCCAATCCGTTGATGAGGTCTCGGTCCAAAATAAATCAGTGATTCAATGGGTCTACATGAACTATGCCCACTAAAATGATTCTACATTAACTAAAGAGGCTTCCGAACGGGTCAAAGCACTGTTCGGAAGCCTCTTTATTAGTTGAATATAACTTAATTGATTACTCAGTATCCCTTAGTCGTAAAGTACCAATGCACCTTATCCCCGGCTTTAACAGCCTTCTTATTAGCCGCCTGATCAATAAACTTCCCATTGACCCGGTACTTCCAGCCGCTGCCGACCTTGACGTCGTTTTCGGCTAGGCCGTTGATGCTGCTGACGTAGACGACCACGCCTTGTTGGGCCTTGATCTTGAGCTTGGATGATTGGAGCACCGTGAACGCGTTGGACTTGCTGTTCACCTTGACCTTACCATCGAAGAAGGTCTTCTTGTAGCCGCTGACCACTAAGTGTGCGGTCGCTGCTGATGACTTCTTCTTCTTGGTGGCTGACTTGGTTGTCGTGGCCGTAGTTGCGTGGTGCTTGGTCGTCCGTGCTGGCGAGCTCGTGTGGTGCTTAGTGGCCCGCTTACTGGTCGTCGTTGCACTGGCGCTGGTGGCCGCCGACGAACTGGCTGCCGTGGCGTGATGCGTCGTGGCCGCCGTTGATGACGAGGTTGTCTTCGCCTTGGTAGCCGCCTTCTTGCTGGACGACGACGCCTTTTGATGCTCCTTCTTCGCTACCGAACTGCTCGTCGTACTTGCTGATGACGACGACGTTGATGACGAACTGGTGGCGACTGCCGCCGTGTCCGGTTCCGCCGCTTGCGTTTGGCGACTCTGTTGAAACGCCAGCGCGCCGCCGATCACTAAGATGGTGGCGACGACCGCCGCGATGATCCACCTGGTCTTCTTCATGCCAACTACCCCTTAACTCTATGATTGATTATTTGAACGTGTAAACTAACTTCTTGCTGTAGTTACCATTGTGGTAAGCGCTCGCTGCCACACTCACTTGACCGTAAGCCAAGACCATGCTGTAAGCATCCTTGATAGACCCGTCAGCCTTAACGTAACTGAACATGGCCTTCAAAGGCGTTGCCGTTTGGCCCTTCTTGATGGCCTTCTTGTTGACGAACTTGTAAGACGTCTTGGTCGTGCTCAACGCCAAAATACCTTCGGCCGTCGAGTTGGCGTTAGGATTTTCCTTGCCGTTGTAAGTGTACCCAAAGGCCCCACTCTTGTAGATGTTCTTCTTCAAATAGTTGCGACCAGCCACTTCGGCCTTCTTGACCGTCTTGTTCTTGCTCTTACTCATCATCATGGCAGTCACTGCCGTGGCCGTAGTATCAGCATCGACGCTGGCAGCCGTGTTGTTGTAAGCCCAACCGTTGTTGGATTGCTTGTTCTTAGCGATCTTCAAGCTCAATGAGTTCTTGGAGAATTTGGCCTTGCTAGGCTTCTTGAAGGTCTTGTTGGAAGAAACGGCTATCAAGGCTTGGCTTTGCACATTGACCGTTTGTTTGGACATGGATTGCTTGTACAATTTGTTAACCAGGTTCATGTTCTTCTTGGCGCCAGCTGGCTTGTACTTAGTCGGGTTAACGCCAATAGCTTGCAGGCCAATGATGGCCGTAGCCAAGGTTGCGGGATCACTCTTGCTGTTGATGACCAGGTTCTTCTTGATCAACTTTTTGTTGGCCTTGGAGAACTTGTAGCCTTGCTTCTTCAAGCCTAACAGGAAATCAGAGTAACCCGAAGCGGCCCCCGTGGTTGGGAAAGCGGACTTGCTAAAGATCTTGGCTGTGCCGTTGACCCCATCCTTGTTTTGTTTCATCATTTTTTTCGCGTATGTATAGAGCGCTTTTTGTTTACTCTTTTGTGATTTCTTGGAAGCGACCTTGACACTAGCGGCGTTGACATCCATGACAGGTACGACGGCCCCTAAAGCCATAACGGCGGTCAATGAAGCAGCAATTAACTTATTGTTCAACATGAAAAATATCCCCTTTATAAAATATTATATTTCGTGACTAACCGATCCATCAGTTTTCGCCACGGGTGATACAACAGTAACAGACTCACGGCATTGGTTGCCGCGTGAAGCGCGTCAAACATGAGACTGGCAGCAAACGACAGGAAGAAGCTGGCGGGACGCAACGGCCGAACGTAGGCCAGGGCATACCACAGATCCATGATCCAGCCGAACCAAAAGCCCCACAAGGCGCCCCAGACGACCATCACCCAGACCTTATTTTTCAGCGGCGTCCGCCCAATCAAACCGGTCGTCAGGCCCATCAGGCCCCAGGCCAACATTTGCCACGGCGTCCACGGGCCTTGACCCAAGAACAGGTTGGAGACCAGTGCCATCATCGACCCCGAAACGAAGCCCAGTTCTGGCCCCAAGGTAATCGCGCTGACGATGACCACGAAACTGGTCAGTTGCACGTTGGGAATTGCCGCCAGCGGCACCCGGCCAATGACCCCTAGCGCCACGATCACCGCCAGAAACACCAACAGGCGCGTGCCCATTTGCCGCTTTTCAAAGTGCCAATAGGCTGGCAACAGGCTGCAAGCCAAGCAGGCAAAGCTAAAGATGACAAAGTGATGGCCTTTCACCAGCAACATCCCCGCCAATACCAGCAGCATCAAGCCCACCGGCACGACTAGGGTCCAACTATTTTTCCACCAACTACGCTGTTCGATCCTTCTCACCTCCTTTCATGGCGACTTGCGTGACGTCGCGGCTGAACAAGGCGGTCGGCACCTGCTGGCGCAACAACCGGTTGATCGCCGTCGTGGACAAGAAATTGTCCGTAAAGAATTGCCGCGTCGGTTGCGGCTGATTGAGCCGGCCGTCAAACATAAACGTACACGTGTCCGCAAATGCCGCGCAGAAATCCATGTCGTGACTGGCCATGATGATCGTCAGCCCATCTTCGTGGAAGCGTTGCAAGAACCGCCCAACCAGCTGCTTGGTCGCCGGATCCAATCCCTTGGTCGGCTCATCTAGCAACAAGACTTGCGGCTGGGTGATCAACGCCAAGGCCAAGCCGACCAGCTGTTGCTGCCCCCCGCTGAGGTCAAACGTGTTGTGGTCGGCCACTGCGGTCAATTGCAGGTCCGTGAGCAGTTGCGGCACCCGCTCCGTTGCGTCGACTCCCACCAATTTGGCCTGGGCTGTCAATTCCTCGGTGACGGTCTCGCCGCTAAATTGCTCCGTCGGGTTCTGCGACAGGAAGCTCAGCCGCTGCAGACGGTCGTGATTTTTCATCTTCCAAACCACCTGCTGGTCGAGCTTGACCTTACCATGTTGGGGCTTGCGCAGGCCCGCCAAGACACTCAGCAACGTGGACTTGCCCGAGCCATTTTTACCAATGATCGCCAGCCAACTACCCGGCGTGACGTCCAAATCGACCTGATGCAAGATGTCGCCGGTCGTCGGATAACGCAAGGACACGCCCTTGGCCGTCAGACTGAAGTCGCTGGACGGCGGGCTGGGTTGGGGCTGCGGTGACGGCACCGCCGCAAACCGCCAGGCCTGTTGGGCGATGACCTGGCGCCCAGTCGTCACCGTCAGTGGCAATTCGGCCACTGGCAAGTGATGCGCCAGGAAAAACGCGGGCACCGGCGGCACGAACGGTCGCAACGTCGGCTCCGCGTGCATGCGGACCAACCCCGCCGACACGGGGCCGTCGTAGGCCAAGCGGCCGTGTTCCAACAACACCAGCCGGTTAGCCAACGCCAGTACCCGACTCAATCGGTGCTCCGTCAAGATGATGGTGATGGCCAGTTCGTCATGCACCTGCTGTAAAATATTGAGGAAATTTTGCGCCGTGGTCGGGTCCAGTTGCGCGGTCGGTTCATCTAGCAAAATGACCTGCGGCTTCAATGCCAGCACTGAGGCCAGGTTGACCAGCTGGAGTTGTCCCCCCGACAAGTCTTGCACGGGCGTATGTAAGAGTGAATTCAAGCCCAAGAAGTTAGCCACCTCGGCGATTCGACCATTCATCGCGGCCGTCGCGTACCCGAGATTTTCCAAGGGAAACGCCAGCTCCTCGATCACGGTCGCCATGATGGGCTGCACCTGAGGATCCTGGGCCACGTAGCCCAGCTGTTGTGCACTCACGTCGCCGGTCAAATCCGCTACTGGCGTCCCCTGGTAGGTCACCTGGCCCTGCTGAATGCCCGCCGGTTTGAGTTCAGTCTTCAATTGTTTGAGCAGCGTGGTCTTGCCGCTCCCAGTCGCGCCGACCACCGTGACAAAGTCACCCGGATGAATGTCCAGGGAAATGTCGGTCAACGTGGGCACGGTCTGACCCGCATACGTGAAGGTCAGGTGTGTACTTTTGATTAGTTCTCGCATAGTCGGTATCCCACCTCACCCATCAATGGTAAATTAATAAAGCCAATCATGATTAAGCCGGCCCACCAATCGCCTGAGCCCAACACGCCAAACTGCGTGATGTCGCCGGTCCAGCCCCAACCGTGCAGGCGCAGACCCACGATGATTGCAAAGACGATCAGACTGACCACGCCAAAGACGGCGTCCATTGCCTGCCAACGGAAGGTCTGGTAATGACTGCGTTTCTTGGCGCCAAAGCCGCGCGCTTCCATCAACACCGCCGTTTCCATGGCCGCAGACACGGAGTCGATCAGCAGGATGCGCAGCAGTTGGCCGGTCTTTTGCAGCCGCCCGCGCCAGGCGCCTTCGCTCACCACGATGCCGCGGGTCTTTTGCAGCATGACCAGCCGCCGAAATTTCTGCGTAAACAGGTTGACCATGCGCAGCGAAATCGTTAGTAGCATTGCCAAGCGCGGCACCACCGGAAACAGCAAGTAGCTGAGTTTGGGCGTGGTGATCACGCCATTGAACAAGACAAAAGCAAGAATCATGCCCCCCAGCGACAAGGCCATCGTCACCCCGTAGAGCACCGCGGTTTGCGTGATGCGCACCGTGAAGCTGCCCAGGTGACCGACCCACAACGGGCGCCCGGTCTGATTCAAGATGACGTTGAATAGCCAGATCATCGCCATCAGCGACCCGACCCCTTTGAGGGTACGCCAGACCTTTTGGCAATCAAAATACCAGCCGCACAGGCCGCACAGCCCCACAAACAACGCCAACGTGAGCACCAGGTGGTTGAAAATCAGCAATAATGTGAAGAGTTCAACGAAATAAATGGCCGCCACCAAGGGGTGTAACCGACTGAAAAAAGTTAATTCGTCAAAGATACCCACACGCATTGCCCCGTTCACCGCCTTTCTGAAACCGTTTTCCAGGGTTCCATCTTATCATTTTTAGCCGCGACAAACCCACAATATCTTGTTAAGATAGTCCTTTTTTGTACTACCAATAGCGTTTTTTTGCGATTTTACGGATTTCTTGTCGGTACCGGTAGAAATTATACCAGGAAATGAGGCCAGCTGCTTGGACCACTCTTTTAAAATTGGGTGCTTGACGACGCGCGACCCCCTTAGCCACGGGGGGCAACCCTTTTTCGTTTTTTTCACAATCCTGAAGTTTTCCACGTGGCCCGCACTGCTACCGCAATGTATAAGTCCTTAACTGAGGTTTGAACCTGAAATTAAAGCGTTAATTGCCAGAATGGCGGGGTTCTGACACCTGAAATTGGTGAAACTAGGTGCCTGCGGCGGCCAGGTCCTAACATGAAGCGGTCAACAACTAATCCCAATGCCATGAGTCGCCCAGTAACAATACTTCTAGCCAATTCTTATCTTTCACCCTTTAGTTTTGGGTAAACCAAAATGCATCCGCAGCGTTTCTAGACGCTACCGATGCATTTTTTGCTTTGTGTGAAATGCTAAGAATTCCTTAAACTCACGAAAAAGCGGTCACAAATGACCAGTGAATTTCGTTTGTAAAATTGAGGGACTTTTTTAAGCTACAGCACTTGCAGTACCAGATGAACCTGCTGGGCCACCTGGTCGCGCGTGGCAGCTGACAGATACCGGTGATTGCGCAACAACAACTCCTCGAACAGTGCCTTGACAGAAAGCGACATCAAGGTCTGAGCCAACGTTGCGAGGTCCGCTGGACGACGATTCGTCTCAAGATTCTGCAGTGCCGTCGTGAGTCGCGTCTGCACACCATCAAAGGCCTGAATTAGCCAAGCAGATTGCTCATCTGACAACAACTGCCGCTCCCGCACCGTAATTAACAATGATTGGTAACCCACTTCGTCCTGAACGACTTGGGTTATGCCATCGAACAAAGCCATCATGTGTTCTTCGATATGTGTATTGTCCCAATCATCCAGCAGTGCATTGGCCACACGCATCCGCTGATCGACGCCTTCGTGCACGATGGCATCCAACAGTTGGCGCTTCCCCTTAGGAAAGTAATAATACAATAGGCCCTCTGCGATGCCTGCTTGCTCCTTGATTTGTCGCGTCGACGTTCCGGCGTACCCCTGCTGGGCAAATAATCGTCGCCCCACGTCGATAATATTTTGTCGCTGTTGTTCACTCTTTTTCATGACTGTCGCTCCATCTTCTGCTAACCGTCCAACGGTGTTATTTAACTCATTATACCGTTTTTGATTGACTAGCGGCTAGCCACGTCCGCTTTCCCCGCCAGCCAGCGATGTCATCGGGTTCTGCTTGATAGGTCAGAGGCTTGCCATACGCAGCTTCATAAGCGGCCTTCTTTTGTTGATAGTCTGTCGCCATCATGAGCCGGCTATTCTCACGAACCGACAAGTGCGGGTCTGGATAAATGGTCGGCAGTACGTGCATCACATAACGTGTTTGGTCGAATTCGGCGTTGTCCACCAATGGCAGGTCGCGAATCTCCACGAAACACGAAACGACCGGCACGCCGAACTTAGCCGCGTAGTAGTAGGCGCCGCGCTTGACTGGCCGGGGCTTACGATAGTTGAACCACATCTCTTGTTCCGGATAGATCAACAGAAATTGCCGCTTGGCTAGCACCTGTTCGACCAATTGCGGGAACACGCGTCCAGCATATTCTTTATCATCGCTGATGGGGATCGTATCGTAATAGGTCATCAAGTACCCGATCAGTCCTCCCATTTCTAGATTGGTATCGCGACTGACGATGAATAACCGCTTTCGCCCGGCAGCCCGCATCGTCTTGCGCACAACCGTGTTGTCCAAGGGATTGAAATGATTGCTGGTGACAATAGCGCCCCCGGTTACCCCTTGCAGGTTTTCCAGACCGTGGATTTTCGTGCGTCGATTGAAGTATCGCGTGGCCAGATTGGCGACACGCCGGGATACGTGATTATTCATGCGATACGTCAGTGTGTCACGCCGAGCCAAGTACTGACGCAAGAGGTCTTGTTGCTGATCTTTGGTCAAGGTGGGATCGGCCACCTCCACTTTGGCGTTAAATTGGCCCGCCGCGGCGTCGCGCTCAATGTTAGCCACCACTTGTTGTTTCATCCCACCGATTATCATTTAGCTCAACTCCCTTTCCATTTGGTCTAGTTGGCTGCGATTCTGGCTGGCAAATGTTTCTAATTGGCCCAACAATCCTTGTTCAGTGACACGGTCTTGAGCCCGATCAGCGTCCGTGTAGGCCCGCTGAATCGCCTTGATTTCGGCATAGTACGGGGATTGTGGGGCAATGTCCCAGAAGTAATCTCCGTTTTGGGCGTCGGCATAGTACCAGGGTTTGCCAAATAGGCTGTAGTGCACCAACTTAGGCACACTGACGCGGGTCTGGCTCGTCGGCATGACGTTCCAGGCACGGTCGATTTTCAAGACCCGGTTGCGACACAAGAGATTCAGGTAATCCTGGTCAGGCGCAATAAAATCAACCCGGTAGTCGGTCAGACAATGGACGAATTTTTCGTTAAAATGTTCTGCGCGCATTTGCTTTAGATTCAGTAACATCACGCCCGAGTTGAAGTAATCCGCAATCGGCAGCTTTAAATGCTGGGTCACATAGGCCACACTTTGAGCATTGTCTGCGGCAAATGTATCCGCCACGGCCCCTACTAAATTATCCCCAAGCGGCTGGTCAAACAAGTCGGCCAGATCCGTGGTCGTAACCACATCAGCGTCTAAATAGATGCCTCGGTCATACTGCGGGAACATGGCGGCGATAAATAACCGGAAATAAATCGTTAGGGTAAAGGTGTCACCCCGTAGTTTCATGTGTTCACCGCCCAGTTGCGCCTTTAAGCTATCTTGCATGGGCACAAATTGGATTGTCACGTTGGCTGTCGCCTGTTGCCCCAGTTTTGTTTGATTAGCGGTAGACAGATCATCGCACAGAATGATCAACTCATAGTGGTTGGTCGGGTCGGCGTGGGCAATGATCGACGTCATCGCAACGGAAAGGTAAGGGGCATAGGCATCATTGATGGAAAAGAAAACAGGAATTGTGGTCGTTGTCATTGGGAAGGACTCCTTTTACAAGTTAGTAATTATTTTTTGATAGTCGGTTAAAATATCATCGTACTCATGTAGCTTCAGTCGATCATGCATGGCGGTGACCTCCCACGGCTTGACCGTCAACGTGTGGACCCAGGGGAAGAACCGGAAGCTGGTGGTGAAGTGCTGAAAAATGGTCTCGGCGTGCAGGCGTCGCTGTTCATTGTAGCGACGCGGCAATAACCGCTGACGCGTGACCAGTTGATGTAACGCTGACTGATCCGGCATGAACATTTCTTGGACTTGGCACAACTGCCGACTCCGGGCAAATAGCCCCGTTCGTCGAATCTCTGCCAAGTTCAACAACAAGACGCCCGAGTTGACGTAATCCCCACGCGGCCAGTGGCGATGGAAAAACCACCGCCCATAATGATCCAGCACACCCGCAAATTCAATGCCGCTCAAGTCTTGGTAGTACATTGCGCGCGGATCTTGCCGACAAATCACGTCTGTATCCAGGTACAATAGGCGATCCGGCAAGCTCGGCACCTGATCTGCGTACAACCGCAACACACAACACGGAGTAAAGATCGTATTGCGATTGGCGGTAGGTGGCGTTTGACGCACCAATGCCGTCACATCGACACGGGTAACACAATTAGCTGGATTCGTACGTTTGACCAACCGATTCAGCCCTTCGGCCGTAGTGGCAGTCAGTGGTAAAAACTGACGGGTATCGCTGTGCATGTGCGCCGTCAAAATGGTGATGTTAAGCGGTTCCGGCACTCGTTTCAGCAGTGACAAAATGGAAATTAACAGCCCCTGTTTCATCCGGGCATCCCCACAGTATAAAATGTTCATCGCGACACCTCCTCATAATGTACATAACTGACGTTGGTCGTGGCGGTTCGTTTGGCCATGCAAGCCGTGACCATCTGCGCTAGTTGTCGCTGTTGCTGTTTCGGTGACAACCGCGGATCAGGTCGAAACGGACCGTCAACGTACACGACCTGCCGCGGGTGGCGTAACCAGCGACGACGATAGGTCACAGTGATGGTGTAAGCGGGTACCCGCTCGCCGATTGGGAAATGAAAAGCCCCCGAATTAAACGGTCGGATGCCGGGATAGTAAGGCCAAACATGTTCCTCGGGATACACCATCAACCATTCCCCCGCTGCCAACTTCTGATGAACCGCGTGACGAAACGCCCGCATCTGGGTCAGCGTTTGCGGCGTAGGCACGGCCCCACCGAATACTGTCAACGGCCCAATCACCGGAATCCCTAGATTTGCTGGACTAGCTAACACATTAAAGCGCTGGGTTGCCCCCAGATACAACGGCAATAACACGTCGCCGGTCGGTTGGGTATGATTGCCATAAACCACACAGGGACCAGCGGTGGTCAGCCGCCACCCGTTCTTGATCGTAATGGCATGCGTGTGAACGTATAACCGGCTGATACCCTTGGCCAGTCGCCGAAACCACCGCCGCTGCCAAGCTCGTCCAGGCAACCGCCAATCGTAGTCAGCCGGCAGTTGCCAATCTTGATGGCGACTAGTTACCAGATCATCATGAAAGGTGCGATAAGTCTTTTGCCGCATGAGATCATCCCCTAACTAATAAAGTTGAGTGAGTGCTCAATCACTGCACCATTAATATAGCACATTGGGATGTGAATGCAAGCTCATTTTTACCTTTTTCTTTTGTTTACAAAAGCGGCAACCCACTTGAAAGGGTTGCCGCTAGTCTATTTATGAAGATCAATTGCGTTTGCAAATTAGCTCAGTACGCCGTTTCCCGCCGTCGCATGCCGTTTGGTAATAAAATTCAATAGCCGAAAAGTCAGCGACTCCGTTTCAACCGATTCCGGATAATCCAAGATCTGTTGCGGCGTCTGGTTCAAGACGGAGCCCGCCGCGTAATCACCGTCGTTGACCACCATTTCTCGGACGTTATTTGCTAAGGGCTCCAGGTGAAACTGCAGACCCAGCACGTTATCGCCCAACAGGAAACCTTGATTGCGCAGGTGCGCGCTGGAGAACAGCAACTGCGCGCCTTGCGGCAGGTCAAACATCTCTTCGTGCCAGTGCAGGACGGTCACGGTTGGCGGAACACCTGGAATCACGGTACTCTGCCGGGTGACCGGGGCCCACCCCACTTCCTTGGCTGGCGCCGCATGAACGGCCCCACCCAGTTGCTTGACGATTTGTTGCGCGCCAAAGCAGACGCCGAAGATGGGCTTGTGGGCGTCCAGGAGCTGTTGAATCAGCTGCCGTTCCGCCTTGATCCACGGCAAGTCATCGTTGGGGCTCATCGGTCCGCCCAAGACCACCAACAGGTCCGTTTGCGTGGCGGTCGGCAGCTGGCCGAATTCAGCCGGGTGGTAAACGTAAAGTTCATGCCGATTGGCGTTGGCCCAGCTCTGAATGGCACCCGGGCCCTCGTCCGGCGTCTGTTGTAAAACGTTCACTCGCACGTTAAAATTCCCCCTTAATCCAGCGAAACGCCATCCCAGCTGGCATGGCGTTCACTGATACATTATGCTGAAACTAATTCTTTTCCGCAACACAACTTGAGCTGGTCACCTACCGTCCGCCAACTGCCCTATCAGCCAGTGCAACAAAATTATACCGCAATGCTTATTTGTAATAGACCTCGCCGCTAAAATGCTTGGTGCCCCGCTGCTTGGCCACGTGTTTGCTGGTGTAATAGTGAGCCGCCGTCCAGACGCCGGCACCCCCGGCCTGGCTTAGGACTGGTACGCGTTTGCCACCGACCGTCTTGGTCATGACCCGGTAAAAGTCCCCGTCGCCCATGACCTGATTCCAGCCCCGGACGTTGAGCCACTGACTGCGATGAGCCCGCACCGTGGTGGCCGTGCTCCAGGTGAAGTGGCGCCGGAACTTGGTGGTCGTCAGCTTGTGCGCGTGAATGTGCGCCAGATAGTTGACGGCGTGGTGCTCGCCGGCGTAGTAGGTCCGCCCGGAAATTGCTTTCGCGCTAAATTTCAGCGTGGATAATTTCCCGTTGGCGTAGTGATACCAGGTGTGGCGGTAGCGTTTCGGCAGCGCCTTTAAGGTCGTTTTGGCCTTGGCTTGCGCCGTGGTGGGTGTCAGTAGGTGACCGCCACCGACCGTAGCCGCAGTGGCCAGCACGGCCAGCTCCATTAACAATTTTTTCATATCTGAATCCTCCCCGATGGCAAACGGGTCCAGCCCATTTGTTACTCCCAATTATACGCTTGGTCGGCGGGCAGGTGTGTTACAGATTGACCACTAATCTCACTGGGGCTGCTCCGAATCGCTGTAGTATTCCGGCGCGGGGGCGTTCACCGGATGTGTCGCCAACCAGTCCACGATTTGGTGGCCCAACGCTTCTCCCATCGGTGCCGACGCCGCAATTTGGGCCTTGGTGATCTGGTTGACGTGAATGCCGGCAGTGATGGTGCAGCTGCCCGGCAACACCGGTTGCACCACCCTGGCGATTCGCTCGCCAACAAAATTATCCTTGTGAAAGCGGCCATCATGGCTGGGAAACTTCACCGTGTGCAGCGGCGTGGTGCGGGTCAACGTAGTCACGTCACCGATGTGGGGGTTACTGCCACCGGTCACCACGATGAGGAGATCCTGGCCAATCACGGTCAGCTCCGCGGTGATCGTGTAATTTTCTTGCGTCACGTGAAATTTAGGCACGGTTAATCTCCCTCCCAACGCTTGGCCTGGGGCACAGCAATCCCAAAGGCATCCAACACCTTCATGGTCTGGTGGTCGACCAGGTCTTGAATGGTCTGCGGCTGATTGTAAAAGGCGGGGATCGGTGGAATGATCTGGGCACCCAACTTAGCCAGCTTGGTCAGATTCTCCAAATGGATCACGCTCAGCGGCGTCTCGCGGGGAACAATCACCAATTTGCGCTGTTCCTTGATGGTCACGTCGGCCGCGCGGGCAATCAGATTTTCACCAAAGCCATAGGCGATACTGGCAACGGTCTTCATGCTGGCGGGCACGACGATCATGCCGTCGCTTAGAAACGACCCGCTGGCAATCGCAGCGCCCTGGTCGCGGTCACTATAAACGACGTCGGCTAGGCTCTTGATGTCGGCCAACGTGGCGTCCGTTTCCAACGCCAAATTTTGTTTGGCCCAGGCACTCATGACCAAATGGGTCTCCACGTCGGGCATCGCCTGCAATTTTTTCAACAGGTCGAGCGCGTAAATCGTTCCGGAAGCACCGGTCACGCCAATTACAATCTTCTTCATTTCCGATCAGTCCTTTACTTTAAATACTTCTGCCAATCCGGCACGTCCAAGAACTTGGCGCGTACGAATTGGTCCTTCATATCAAACGGCACGGTGCCGTCGATGACCAATTTGGACGACATTCCCCGGGTCCGAATCGACTTAGGGTCATAGGCCGGCCGTTCGGAAGGATCGAGCGGGTGGTTGCGCATCCCGGGTAAGACCAGCAAGTCCTGATCTGCTTGGAAGCGCGTATTCACAGTCCACATCACGTCGTTCATATCAAAGATATCGACATCCTCATCGACCAAAATGACCGTCTTTAGCTCCTTAAAGGCCGAAAATGCCAGGAGCGCCGCTTGCCGCTGAATCCCCTCGTCGGCCGCATCTGCCTTGTGGATCTGCATGATGGTCATCAGCTTACCACCACCAGCCGGCGGATTGTACACGTTCAACACCTTGCCGGGAATGGCGCGGTTGGTCAGCTCTAAAATGCTGGCTTCGGTAGGAATACCGGCCATGCTGACGTGTTCTTCGGAAGGACCGATGACACTTTGCATGATAGGATGCTCCCGATGGGTAACGGCCGTGACCTTGATCACCTGCAGTGCTGGGTTGGCATCACCATCATAGCCTGGAAATTCCGGCATCGCCTTGCCCGTGTGGGTGTTGATGTCTTCTTGAATCCGCTCGTGGGGCAAGATGACGCCTTCCAGCGTAAATTCAGAACGGGCAATCGCATTTTCATCGACCGTCAGTGCGGGTGTTAAGCCGACCGCCTCTTGGCGAATGGCCCCGGCGACGCCCAGTTCGTTGTAGCCCAGCGGCGTGGTCGGCGGCTCAAAGGTACAACCGATGGTAATGGCCGGGTCTAACCCGATGTTGATGGTCACCGGCATCGGTTCATTGGCATCCTCATATTCTTGGGCAAACGCGCCAATATGGCGGCCGCCCGGCATAATGTAGATACCCAGTTTGTCCTTGTCTTCTAAGACCATCCGGTGAATCGTCACGTCACTCATAGTCTTGGCCTTGTTCGACCCCAGCACCACGCCCACCGTGATGTACGGGCCGGCGTCTTCTGGCGTATTGGTCGGCGCCGCCACTAACTTGCGAATATCAAAATCCGGGTCGGTCGCCCGATGCACGACCTCGTGCGCCGGTGCGTCATCGACCATCACCGGCGGCACGGGATGTTCCACGGCGTCATTTAAGAATTGCCCCAGCGTGCGCGCATCGTGGTGGAACATCAGCCCGACACGTTTACGGCTGGCCATCAATCCCGTCAACACCCGGGTACCAGCAAATCCCTTGACCTGATTAAACATCATCGCCGGTCCTTCTTGGGTCGGCCGTTGGACCGTCCCGCCGGCACCGATATAGCGGTACACGCCGGACAGTTCGGCATTGGGATCCACGGGCACGTCGGTGGCGTGGTACTGCCCGGGATGCGTTTGTAACTCTGCTAAAACTTTGCGTAAATCATACGGTTCATTTGTCATGTGCTGACCTCCTTGTCATCTACACCGTCTATCTTAGCCTGTAAAACGGTTGCAAACAATTCAGATTTCGACTACTGTTATGCTTAACAGGAATAACAGCCAATTTGAGAAAGGACCTACCCATGACCATTGCCGACCTTTACAACTTCATCACTGTTTATCAAATCCGCAATATTTCAGACGCTGCCGTTGCCCTGCACCTGACCCAATCGGCGCTGTCCAAACGCCTGAAATCACTTCAGACCGAGTTGAACAGTACCCTGATTTCCACGCGAAACAAGCGCCAGCTGAGCATCACCGAAAGCGGCGAGGTCTTTTTCCGTTACGCGCAGACAATGACGACGCAATACGAGCTCATGACTAGTGAACTGGCGGCATACCGCGACCTTAAGCGTGGGACCATCCACGTCGGCACGGTGCCCGTCATGGCTCAATACGGTCTGGCCACGAAGATGAGTCGTTTCATGGCGACCTATCCGCACCTCAACATTCGCCTCGAGGAGCTGGAGGGAGTGGCTCTCCTGCACAAATTACAAAATCAGGAACTCGACTTAGGAATCTTGCGCGACGTCCAAAGCCAACAGCTCAACCCCTCACAATTTGCCACCGTGACCCTCGCCGACGATACCCTCAAGGTCGTTTTGGCCGCCGATCATCCCCTCGCCGCCAAGTCTCAGCTGACCATGGCCGACCTGGCCGACTTTGAAGTCGTCAGCCTCAATCCGGGCTCCGGCGTGTACGAAAAGATGGGCGAACGCTACCAGCAAGCTGGCATCACCCCCAACATTCGCTTCACCACGCCACACATCGAAACGCTGCTGGCCATGATCACCGGCACCACGCGGGTGACCTATCTGTTCGCCAAATCCGCCGCCCCCTTTCTGTCGGACGCCTTTGTGACGCGGCCCTTTGCCCAACCGCTGATCAGCCACCTACAGCTGGTCTATCCCCGTGGCACGGTTGCTGCCGCCACGCAGCGTTTCGTGTCGGCGCTGACTCAGGAGGACTGACCCATGGACAACTTGTTGATCTTGCGGGCCATCAATACCGGCACAACCCACCGGATCCCCATGGCGGACTTGCACGACTGGCTACAGGCGGCCGGCTTCGCTCGGGTACAGACCGTGGGCAATACCGGCAACGGCGTGTTCACCAGTGACACCCCGCTGACCGCAGACACGGACCGCGTGGCAAATCTGCTGGCTACACACGTCGACTTTGATCAGCCATTTGGCCTCATGGCCGGTCCGGACTTCTTGCACGAGCTGGCCCAGGCACCGGACTGGTGGACGGACGCCGCCCCGGGTCAGCACATGTTACTGTTTAAGCTGACGACCTATGCGCTTGACCAGGATACCTGGTTGACGCACCAGCTGACCGCCAACGACCGCGTGGCCATCACGCCACACCTGATCTTTTGGACCGTCACCGCGCCAGACTTCCGCCATTCCGGCTACGGCCGATTGACCGGCACCCCGTTTTACCACCAGACCAGTACGCGCAGTTATCGCACGGCGCAGCGCCTACAGCGGCTTTTGGTTCAGCGCGGTCAGTCAACGTGCTATACTAAGTAAACGACTCATTTGGGAGGAACCTATTCATGATCAAACCTGTGATCCACGACCAGACCCGCCTGGCCCAACCCTCAACCCCCGCCACGGTGGCGGATGCGGCGACCGTGACCGATCTGCTCGATACCCTGAAGGCCAATAGCGAAAACTGTGTGGGCATGGCCGCCAACATGATCGGCATCAATCGGCGCATCATCGTCGTTGACTTGGGCCTGTTGCCCATCGCCATGCTCAACCCAGTCATCACCAAACACGCCGGTCCCTACCAGACCAGCGAAGGGTGCCTGTCGCTGAGTGGCGAACGGCCAACGCAGCGCTTCAAGACGATCGACGTGGACTTTTTAAACGCCGCTTTTCAGCCACAACATCAGACCTTCACCGGTTTCGTGGCCCAGATCATCCAACACGAGGTCGACCACTGTAACGGGATTTTGATTTAGCTTGCCATTAAAATAGTACTAAAAATAGAGCCTGGGAAAATTTTTCCAGGCTCTTTCGTATCCCCTTTACATAGCTAAAACGTGCGCCAAAGGGCAGCCGGTTCCGCTTAAAACTGATAACCAAACAATCTCAGACCTGGATTATTCGGTTATCCGTCTTCACGCTCGCCGGCTAATCGCCTTTCGACCCACGCTTATTTTGTTGTGGTCGTAATTTCAGCCAGCCCCAGCCAATCAAGCCGAGGTTAAAAATCATGAGCAAGGCCCACAACCACAGGTAGTCGCTGATGACGTCAGGCACCTGGGCACGCCACAGGGCCACTGTCATAACCACAATGATGATCACGTTGACACCGAGCCCCCAGCGCTTGGTCCGCCGCCGCTGGGCAAACGCCGTCGCTAAGGCCAATCCAATCAAGACCGCCGTGAGCAGCAGGTTGCCTTGCCGCCAGTCGAATTCGACGCCTAAGCTCGTGTAAGTCGCCGGCTGTAGCGAGATGATCAAGAGAAACATCAGGCTTCCAACCACATTGAGTAAGGGCACACAACCATACAGTCTCTGCATCTTCGTCACCCCTTCGTGTTCCCTTCATGATAGGGAGATTGCCCGGAAAAGTAAACCAAAACGCTGGGGCTAAGTTATGTGACGTGACTAACGACTTGCGGGGGGATATTTCTACCTACAGATTGAATGTGGGATGACCAGCGATTTAACCTAACCGCAGGCCGGCATCAGCCGTGGGAAACTGCTTAGTGACACAACGTTGGCCTAGGTTCAACGGCAACATTAGTCGCTACCGCGAGCCCAACTCCGTGTCGGTCATCACCACCACCGTAGCCGAGAGTTCGCCAAATATGGGCTCAGCCGTGGGAGTTCCCTTAGCGGTGACTTTGGCCGCTTAGGGAACTGGCGTCTTTGAGACGCGATTTTCGGCTCAAAGCGAGGGCAAGACCGGTCCGCCCACCGCGTTCCAGTCCCATATTTGGCGAACGGTAGGCGGCCAAGCCGGGTAACCAAAACGCAGGCATCCGGTTTCGCTACCCCGCAGTTTGGCACAACCCGTCGATCCAATCGAAGAGGTCTGGCAGGTCGTAATCCCCGCTGTGTGGCGTTGCCCAAGGTAGGGCGAAGTCCACGTCGTAGCCGCGATTGGCCAATTTAGTTGCCAAGATGACGGGGATGGCAAAGGATGTATCGCGGTCGGCCGCCCCGTGGCGAATCCGCCAGTGTGGGGCCACGTGGCTTTGCTTTTTCAATAAGTACGTTAATGGATTAATCGCTGCCACCAAATCGGCATCGGCCAATGTGGCCGGGACCGCGCTATGAGCCTGCGCGAACGGCGTAAAGTGCCGTGCCGCTGTCAGGCGATTGCCGAACAGGTCATTTTCCGGATTGCGTAAATCCAGCGCATCGAAGGCGGGGACGGACTTCATCCGGGTAATCGCGCGCAAATACTGGGGCCAGTCGATACGGGTCACGGTATGGCCACTGACGATCACGCCGGCATACTTAGTCACGTCTTGGCCCGCATCCAAGGCCGTCTGCGCCGAATCCTTGAGGTAGCGCAGAATTTGCGTTTTAAAACTCCCTTCGCCCGTGTGATCCAGCGACAAGGGGTTCCCTGCGCGGTCCTTTAATTCGAGACCGTTGACATACGGGATGAACGCCGCCTTAAGTTGCGGTGACAGCGCCCGTTCCTGCTCACTGAGATGGCCGTGAATGGGCGTGCAAATTTGGCGGTTATCCTCAACACGAATCCGTTGACGGTGCCACTGGTCGATCCCGCCAAATTCCCATTCGTACGCCGCATCGGCGTGTTCCAGGTTGTGGATCGGGCAATAAGCCGACACGGCAAAAATGTCGTCGGTGGCCGGGGCCGCCCCCAGGTCTTGCAGGCGGCTTTCGAAAAAGTCAGCATTGCCGCTGGCCCCCATCAACGCGGACGTGGCCCCACCAGCACTGGTCCCATTGGTAATGATACGTTCAGGATTCCCCGGCAGGCGCCCGGCGTTGAACTTCACGTAGCGCACGGCCGCCTTCATATCCACGATAAAGGCCGGCGCCTTGCCGGTATTTTGCCCCTGACCATCCGTCTGGGTGCGTCCGCGTAAGCCCGCCGCGACCACCACGTAGCCACGTTGCAGGGCCCGTAAGATGGTATCGCCACGACTGTAAACGGCCGGATTACCTGGGAAGTCTTGGGGCCCCGGCAAGTAGCCGCCCACGGTATTAGGCATGAAGATAGGCGCCGTCACACGTTGGTACCCGTTGACTGTCCCACCATTAAAGTATGGCGTGGGCACGAAAACGTTGAGCCGCTGAATTGGGTCCACGGGCATCGTCACGTAGGTCAGGTCCATAAACGCCCGGTAAGTGACCGGTTGCCCGTCGACCTGGGCCGTGTGGTCTTGTCCTTGAGTATCATCGAATCGTAAGGGCGTTGGCATGTTAAATTCCTCCATTTCAAACCGTTGTTATTGGCTCTACTGTAGTGGAAATCCGCCGCTGGTGCAATTCTTTTGCCAATTTTCTACGCCTGATTACGATCCTGAATGAAGTCAACCAGCTCCCACCAATCCGGTAATGGCGGTCGCTTACCGCCGGAAATGCGGGTGATCTTGGTCGGCCAACTGACCTGGTAGTCGATCTCCGTGGCCGCAAATAAATTGCCCTGATAGCCCTTGAGATAGCTGTTGACCCGGCCATCGAATTGAATCACGTCTCCGGCCTTTAGCTGGCCCAATTTCTGAAACCCCTTGGTCAAGTTAAACCACAGGTGATCCGTCATCAGCTGCTGATTACCGAGGAGCCGGACCTCGCGCAATAAAATGGTCGCCTCCTGGCCGCGATACCCCGCCTTTAAGCCATAGCGTTCGAATGTCCCCTGAAATCGGTGGCGCTGGTCGTTGCCCAACCGGGCCAAGCGCTTGCGTATTGTCATGGTTGTTGCCCCCTTTACAGAACAACTACGTAAAGATTGGTCAAATATTTTTCCAACGAGACAATTTTTTCAGTTTGTGAACTGTGCGAGCCGTTTTAGTTGTTGTAAGCGTTACCATCAGGTAGAATAAATTCAGCTATTTCACAAGTGATGCCGCCCTTCATTATTTTACTAATCAACGAAAGCGAGCGATTATTATGCAGAACCTGTCCCGGCACATTTCGTTTCCCCGCCTCTTGATCTTAGGTGCGTCCAGCGTGATTGGCAGTAGCTGGATCTACACCAACGGGATTTTCTTTGACAAGTACGGCGCCGGGGGCGAAATCTTCGGCTTCATGCTGGCCACGCTCATCACGGTGTTGGCCTCACTGTCTTTTGCGGAACTGTCGTCCATCTTTCCGCGTAGTGGTGGACCCGTGGTTTACAGCTACCTGGCGTTTGGGAAACGTTGGGGCTTTGCGACCGGCTGGGCGATCTTGGGCGCCTATTTGAGCGCGCTGTCCTTTTACGTCACGGCCTCTAGCATGTTGCTGGCGACCCTGGTGCCCCAGATTTCGACGGGGCCGGGCTACACGATTGCCGGGGCCCACGTTTCCTTGATGGAACTGGCGATTGGCGTGGCCTTCACACTCTTCATTTTTGCGCTTAACGTTCGCGGCACCAAGCTGACGGCGGGCGTACAAGCCGTGTTGTTTATCGGACTGGTCATCTTGGGTGGCCTGCTGATTATCACCGGCTTTTCGCAAGGAAGCGTCCACAACTTCTGGCCGGCCTTCGCCGCGGATAGTACGCCGTGGGCCAACGTGGTCCGCTTCGTCCTGCCTGCCATGACCTTTCTGACTGGTTGGGAGGTCGTCACGATTCTGGCGGAAGAAGCCGCGATGCCCCCGCGGAAGATCGGTAAGGCAGTGGTCGGCGCCATTTTGCTGGCGGCAAGCTACTACATCGTGGTCCTCCTGGCCAGCGCCTGGGTCTACCCGTGGGAAAAGACGGCCACCTTCAGCATGGGCTCCATCACGGCCTTCACCGCGGCGGGCTTCCCGTTGCTGGGCACGGCAGCCTATCTGATTGCCTTTTTGGGCCTGTTGACCAGCTTCATCGGCCTGTTCACGGCGGCACCACGGCTGATCTTATCCCTGGCACGGGCGGGACTATTGCCACCCCAATTTGCCAAAATCAATGAAAAACACAATACACCGGTCAACGCGACGGTCCTGGTATTGGTCTTTGCGGTCGGCTTCGGTTGGCTGGGGAAAGGCGCCATGACCTACTTCCTGGACCTCGGCGGCTTCTTCGTGGCCATGGCCTGGGCCATCACGGCTGCGGCCCTGTGGCGCATTCGGCGGACCTACCCAACACTGAACGGTGGCTTTCGGCTGAAACACCTGTGGCCCAGTCTCTTGGGCGGTCTGCTGGCAATTTTGATTGCGGTAGCGACCCTGTATCCCAAGTCACCGGTTGCGCTGGCCTGGCCGACGGAGTACATCATGCTCGCCGTGTGGCTGGGCTTGGGCCTGCTGTTCTACTGGTTGGGTCGACGCGAACATCAGCCCCAAGACGTGGCATTGCACCACCTGCTGGGCAAACAGGAATTTACGCGTCTGATTAACGTAAAAGAACAGGAAAAAACTGAATAGCAAAAAAGCCGGGGAAAACTTCCGCGGCTTTTTCATGGTTACTGTTGATCTTGTTTTAGCAAATTGAGCAAGTCACGGTCTCGCTGCGCAACGATTTTCGCGCCATCGTCACCGTTCCAGTCGTAAAAGCCACGACCGGTCTTGAGACCCAGCTCGTGGTTCGCCACCTTCTTCGCCAGCGCGGGATCTTCCCCTTGCGTGGCCCCCAGGTCGGCATAGAGGTACTTGCTGATGTTGTCGAACACGTCAAGGCCCCCGAGGTCGGCACTGGCAATCGGGCCAACCAGGCTCCACCGCCGGCCTAGACTGTATTTGATAATGTCGTCGACGGCTGCCGGTGTGGCGATGCCCTCATCCACGATGTGCAGGGCTTCGCGCAAGACGGCCAGTTGAATCCGGTTGCCGACGAAGCCCAGCGACTCTTGTTTGAGACCAACCGCGTGCTTGCCAATGTGATTCATCAAGGCTACGGTCAACGTCACCGTGGCGGGCGCTGTCTGCTTGCCGGGCACCACTTCCACCAGCGGCATCAGCTGCGCCGGATTCCAGAAATGGGCCACGACGAACCGGTCAGGTTTGCGCAAAACGGATTGAATCGCGGTCGGACTGAGGCCCGAGGTGTTGGTTGCCAAAATGGTCTCGTCGCTGACTAGCGATTCGACCCGTTGCCAAACTTGTTTCTTCACATCCAAGTCCTCAATAATTGACTCAATCACAAAATCACTATCAACCAGCGCGGCCGCGTAGTCGGTCGTCGGCGTAATCCGCTCGAGAATGGCGGCATCCGCCTCGTGCAACAAGCCGGCCTCGCGAAAGGTCGCCAGGTCATGTTTGATGGCGGTCATCCCCTGTTGCAACGCGTCGTCACTGGTATCCAGCAACCGCACCGGATAACCCTTCAGTGCAAATTGCAACGCCGTGGCGTGCCCCATGGTTCCGGCCCCGAGGTTGGTGATGGTTTTGATGGTGTTTAGATTCATTTGAAACGCCTCCAAGTATTTGGTTTGCGTTCTCTTTGCTCTCTTTGTTTAGTTTAGCATGAAAGCTCATCGTGGCTCATCAATAGACTCGAAAATGGCTGATCTAACCAAGGCAGCAGTACTTTCAATTCTTCGAAGAATCGTTGATTTGCCATAGTTTTTCGTTAAGTAAGGAGTTATTTCAGACGCCAGCATACATTTATCATCTGACGAAAGAGCCGAAGTACGCTTCATTGGATTATCCAACAAATACTTAAATACAATTCGAAACGGCTGATGTTGAAGTAATAGTTCAATCAATGCTAATTTTCCTTCATTACCATCCAATTTTACTAATAACTTTCTTCCACGATCATTAATGATAAACTGTTCTTTTTCCTTTGAGCATAAGCCCAAGTACAAAACTAAATTTCCATAGTAATCTCCCTGACGTTCAGCATAACCGAATACGCTTGCAATATCTCGCTTATTCAATCCAGTCTCCGAATTTCCTTCATTGCCCGCTTCGTTTAGAAGAGCCAGTGTCTTTACAAATCTAAGGTACGAGTTAGCTTGTGGAAGTATAGCCGGTTCCGAAACAATTCTACTACGCCTATATATACCAACAATCCTGTCCAAAGTAATCGTTAAATTATCAAAAAAGCGAAATGCTTTTTGACTTACCATTCTAATTGTTGAATAATTATTGGGATCATCGAAGGTATATTCATTAAAATAATAATTTCCACCAAGTAGCAAGAGAAATGTTGGACGAATTGGTTTTGTTACACCTCGATTTCTAATAACATAAAACGGATAGTAAAGTTGTCTCACAAGAAAGTCGGCTTCCGGCACAGCCTTAGCCTCAATAACAACGACTGACTGACTATCCTCAAAGGTCGCATCAATCTCAATTTGAGCACCATTAATTTGCAAACTCTGCGGATTATCAACTCCGATGTTAAAATTCATAGTGCCCGAGCCCATCCGCCCGTGAAGTACAGGTAGAAAATGATCTTTGCCACTGCCAAGTGCCTGATCTAACATTCCACTAGAAAAAGCAGCATCAATATATGCATTCTCTGAAGGAATTGTTTTTGGAGAAATCGTTTGTACCTTGGGGAACTCAAGCATTTTAGGTGATTCATTCTCCTCGATTTCCAATGGTGCATAAGCGTTAAACCTTCCCAAACGATATGTATACACCTTATCTATATATCCTAACGGCATTATATTGATGTAATCCTTTATTGTACCGGTACCTGTCTTGAACGCATCTGGCAAGCTGTACGACTTATCAAACTTTGCCAGATTACGGACATCCGGCCCATCCACCTCATTACTGGCCTGCTTTAGTTCTGGAGCTGTGATATCAAAGTATCCTTTACTATCTATTGAATCAAATATCCTATCCCCGGATCTATCAAAAATCTTTTGCCAAACTTCATTCTTACTCGCTTTATTCGTTCCCCTAGCCACTACACTCCCCGCCTTTCTATAGTCTTGCCACCTATTTTAACAGTTCAAGTATTTTAGAATCAAGTAACTCAAATATGAAGTACAACGTATAAAAATCTGCATGGCATCAGCTTCTCTAAGTGTTCTTAAATGTCGCAAAATATTTTACTTTCTGCTTAATTTACATGAATTCTCTCGATTCGCTTCGTATTTTACTTTATAATGAAATACAATACTTTGAAGAATTGCATAAGTTTTAAGTCAATTCAACATTTCAAATGACGCATCTAGCTTAAGCTGTTCAAATGCCAAACTAAAAACAAAGGGGACTTTTATAACCACGTATTTTATTAGAATTCCCTAAGTGAACGTCTGTTCCGACGATAATTTTTTATTTTCCCGTATACTTAACAAATAGAAGTGATCACATAATACACTAACTAGTGAGTTATCGGAGGAAAGTTATCCCATATGAAAGACGCTTATTACAAAAATAACCTTATCAAATTATACCAAGGTGACTCATTAAAATTGATGAAGCTCATGCGTCCAAATTCGGTAGATGTTATCATAGCCGATCCACCATATTTTCTATCAAATGGTGGGTTCTCAAATCGTGGCGGCAAAAAAGTCAGTGTCGACAAGGGAAGCTGGGATAAGCTAAGTGCTGAATATGAAAGTACGGAACAATTCAACGATATTTTCTTATCCGAAGCTAAACGCATTCTTAAGTATGATGGAACACTGTGGGTTTTTGGTAGCATGCACAATATCTTTGAAGTTGGCTATTTGATGAAGAAAAACGACTATCGTATTCTGAACAACATAACCTGGCAAAAGCTTAATCCGCCACCTAACTTGAGCTGTAGAATGTTCACTCATTCTACAGAAACAATTATTTGGGCCAAAAAAGACAAGCAAAGCCATCAAGTATTCAATTATCAACTTATGCGCGAACGTAATTATGGGAAACAAATGACTGATGTATGGTCAACTCCTGTTATCAAAAAGATTGAAAAACGTTTCGGTTATCATCCAACCCAAAAGCCTTTAAGCTTGTTCATAAGAATGATAGAAGCATCCACCACGCCAGAGATGTTAATTCTCGATCCCTTTCTAGGCAGTGGTACCACTGCTGTAGCCTGTCAGATGCTTCAACGTCAATGTATCGGAATTGAACTTTCAAGCAATTATTTAGATATAGCGACTCGTCGTATCAAAAATGAAGAAGGAGCCCTTTTTTAATCATGGATCAACCAAAAAAAGTATTACCAATAGCCCCTATAATAAAGTGGGCTGGCGGGAAAAAAAAACTAGCACCAATAATTGAACAGATGGTCGCTGCTCAAATTGATTTAAGTACAATTGATACTTATGTCGAGCCTTTTGCCGGCGGTGCATCTTTACTATTATTTCTTTCAAGTAAGTATACCTTTAAAAAGAAAGTTATTTTGGACATTAATCCAGATCTAATTAACCTTTATCTTAATGTGAGAGATCATCTTTCTGAACTAGTGGCTAAGCTAAGCTCAATTGAAAGAAAATATAATAATCTTTCCGCTATTGAACAAAAAGATTATTATTATACAATCCGCAACAACTTTAACGAAAACATCCTTGCTAGAAAATCCGACCATGATATTCTTAACACCCAACTCGAAGAGAAAATTTCGTCTAATTTAAATCAAGCATGTTATTTTATCTTCCTTAACAAGACTGATTTCAATGGTCTCTACCGTGTTAATTCAAAAGGAACATTCAACGTTCCTTTTGGCCAAAGAAAGCAAGCTACCCTGTTCAATAAGTCGAATATCATTAACTTTTCCGAACTACTACAAAACACTGAGATTATGCTTGGGGATTATCGTATAACCGAGGAATTTGCTGGACCGGGAACTTTTTTCTACTTCGACCCGCCTTACAGGCCTTTAACCGATTCATCGAGTTTTACTAGTTATGCTAAGTCTAGTTTCAATGATACATCGCAGCAGGAGCTCGCAAAATTTGTATCAAAAATCTCAAAAAAAGGAGCTCATTTCGCGCTTAGCAATTCTGATCCTCATCAAAGTGATCCTGCAGATGATTTCTTTGATACATTGTATTCCGACTTTACCATCAACAGAATACAGGCTTCCCGCATGATATCAGCTAAATCTCAAGGACGCGGCAAAGTCTCCGAACTTTTAATCGTGGGATAAATTTAATCGTAATTAAAACACTGATGTTGGCTTGAATTTTAATTCACGCTAACATCAGTGTTTTTCATTGCTTAAAGCCCAGCAAACGAACTACCGACCAACTCACCACACTTAACTCATGTCCATCAATCCTAACTCAGTCTTCGCTTCCCATAACTCTTGCAACAACAGCTGCAATAATTGCACCGACTTCCGGTGCTAGAATATACAACCACAAATGGTTTAGGGCACTTCCCCCAGCTAAGATAGCCGGACCAAATGACCGCGCCGGATTTAATGATCCACCCGTTAAGTTCAAAGCTACAATAATCAGAAAGGCCAAAGTAACTCCAATTGTCAGTCCAGCAAAATTGCTGTTACCGTGCTGATTACTCGTTACATTCAAGATTACTAATAAAAATAAGAAAGTCACGATGACTTCAACAGAAAATGCTAATCCAGCAGAAATTTTAGGGAAATCTGTTTGTCCAAGCTGATTTGTAGCCAAACCCAAGCCACCAACAAATAATTTCATCACTGCCGACGCTACCGTTGCCCCCAAAACTTGAGCAATAACGTACCACACAGCATCTTTACCACTAATTCGCCGATTAATCACCATGGCCGTCGTAACTGCTGGATTAAAATGCCCACCAGAGATACCACCAAACGCATACGCTGATACCGTAATTGCTAACCCAAATGCCAAGCCGATCGTCAGCGTGTTCCCAGCAGCTACGGTTACCGCACCTGTCCCCAGAAACACTAACATAAAAGTACCAAAGAATTCTGCCAAATATTTCTGCATCACTATTTTCCTCCAGTTCTATTTTATGTTGATTATTATAAAACACTTAAGACTATCACGGTACCATTTTGCAAATCCGCAATTTCTTTACCCGCAAGTCAAAAAATGTTCATAACTCCCGCGCATACTGAAAGCAACTTACAACTGGAAGGATGATTCTGATGCAAATTTTTGACGTAACCGACGAACGCTTCCGGCCCTATGGTCGCATCGTTGCCGCTGGTGACTTGGACGAACTGATTACAAACTTGAACGCGGTTCCTTACCCGCCAGAAAAGACGCAATACGTGGCCAACACCGAATCTTTAGCCAACACCACGGCCGCTCACCGGCTGGAACAAACGCTTTACGGCGGCGTGCCGACCGAAACGGGTTACTGCATCGGCCACAATCATCTGCTGAACTGTCTGGAATTCCACAGCAGTTCCGAAATCAACGTGGCGGCGACCGATTTTGTCCTGTTACTGGGCAAACGCCAAGACATCCACGACGACCTGACCTACGACACCTCACAGCTGGAAGCCTTCCTGATTCCCAAGGGCACGGCTATTGAAGTCTACGCCACCACGCTACACTTCGCACCGTGTGAAGCCCCTGGTCAAGACGGTTTCCGCTGCTTAGTCATGTTGCCCGCCGGCACGAACCTCGACCTCGACTTCACCGTCGACACCCAGGACCCGATGAATCGGCTCTTGTTCAAGACGAACAAATGGCTGATTGCCCACCCAGACGCCCACAAGGAAGGCGCATTCGTCGGATTGGTCGGCGAAAACTTACGCGTCTAACACGATAGTGAAATAAAATGCGATCTGGCGAATAGTCCGTCAGACCGCATTTTTGCGTCTATTCAGCTTCAACGATGGCCGTGATGGCGGCGGTGATGCCGCGCACGTCATCCGCTAGGGACAACGACGGCACCCCCGGCTTGGCCACGACCTGACTGGGGAGAAACGGGATGTGCATGAAGCCCGCGCGCAACGTCGGAAATTCCGTGGCCCGCAAATACTGGACTTGATACATCAACGCGTTGCACACGTAGGTTCCAGCCGTCGTCGATACGGCGCTGGGGAGCCCCGCCGCGCGAATCGCCCGCACCATTGCCTTCACCGGTAACTGGGTGAAGTAAGCCGTCGCCCCTGTCTCCTGTAGCGGTCGGTCACTGGGTTGGTCACCCGCGTTGTCTGGGATACGCCCATCAGCCAAATTGATGGCGACGCGTTCCGGTGTCAAGGCCGCGCGCCCACCGGCTTGGCCGATGCTCAAGACCACGTCGGGGTGCTCAGTCAAAATGGCCTGGCGCACCACGGTGCCCGCGGTCTGAAATACCGTCGGCACCATCAATGGCACGATGGTCGCTCCGGCAATCGTGGCCGACAACCGTTTAACGGCTTCAATGGCTGGGTTGGTGGTCTCGCCGCCGAACGGGTCAAAACCCGTCACTAAAATTTTCATACGCATCACTCCTGAATTATGAGGATTTGATGAGAATTATACACCAGTTTTCCCAATTAATCGACCGCATCAATCGTAAAGACGCGCGCGCTGAAGTCAGCGGACGCTTCCACGCCTTGAGTGGTGGCCAACAGGTGGGGGATGAACAAACCGGCGTGCATCAGCTCGTCGCCAAAGTAGACGTGGTCATCCCCGCTGACACGATACCGTTGGTCTGGCCGCAAACCGCGCAGGTACAGGCGGTTGTAGGCGGGATTGGGCTGATTTAAAATTTGATAACGGGCCGCGACAGCTTGACGACCGTCGGCACTGACAACTTGCCAACTGCCCACGTTTTTGTCACCGTCAAATGGATTATCCAACCGGTAGAACGTCCCCTGTTGGAACAGCTTGCGGTGGGCCTTGTAGAAGGCCACTTGCGTCTTAATGGCGGCCTTTTCGGCGGCGGAACATTGTGTCACATCGAGTTCATAGCCCAGGTCACCGAAGTAGGCCACCGCCGCACGCGTTTCGATCGGCGTGATTCGTCCCGTCTGGTCATTGGGCACGGCGGAAACGTGGGCGCCCATCATCGCCAGCGGGTAGCCATAAGACGTGCCGTACTGAATACGTAACCGTTCCACGGCATCGGTGTCGTCACTGGTCCAGGCTTGCGGCGCGTAATACATCATTCCCAGGTCGAACCGCCCACCACCAGAGGCACAGGATTCAAACAAGACCTGCGGATAAGCCGTCGTCAACCGTGCGTACAGTTGGTAAACGCCCAACATGTAACGGTGAGCGAACTCTACCTGGCGCTCGGCCGGCAACGTCGCGCTGAACGATTCCGTGATATTGCGGTTCATATCCCACTTGATGTAATCCAGATGCGCCTCTTTGATTAATTGACTAATCTTGCCGTACAGGTAGTCCACGACCGACGGATTGGCCATGTCGAGCACAAATTGGTTCCGCCCCGGCGTCATTTGCCGGTGCGGCGCCACGACGGTCCATTCGGGATGCGCCCGATACAGTTCACTATCAATAGAAATCATTTCCGGTTCGAACCACAGACCAAACTGGAGGTCCATGCCGTGAATGCGGTCCGCCAAATGGGCGATGCCGTTCGGCAATTTAGCCGCGTAAACGTCCCAATCCCCGAGCGACGTGGTGTCATCGTCTCGGTGACCGAACCAGCCATCATCTAAGACGAACATTTCGATGCCCAGTTCCTTGGCGTCACGGGCAATTGCCGTCAATTTGTCTTCATTAAAGTCAAAGTAAGTACCTTCCCAATTGTTGATCAACACCGGCCGTGGCTGTTGGGCGAAATGCGGATTGACCAAATGATGCTGGTAGAAGGTCCCCATCTGCTGGCTCAATTGGTTCAGGCCGGCGCTGGTGTAACTGAGGACGGCTTCCGGCGTTTGAAAACTTTGTCCCGCGGCCAATTGCCAGCCAAATTCGGTCGGATTGATCCCCGTCAAGACGCGAGCTGTGCCAAAGGCGTCGACCTCGACTTGGTCCAAAAAGTTGCCGGAGTACACCAGGTTCACGCCCAGCGCCGCCCCGTGGTCCTCAGTGGTCTCCGGGCGAGCCAAGGCGATAAATGGATTCTGCTGGTGACTGGAGGCGCCCCGCAGACTGCCGACGCTTTGAATTCCGCTCCGCAATCGCTGGCGAATCAAGTGGCGTTCACGCGCCCAACTTCCGGAGAATTGCAGCAGGTCATAGTTCGCGTCCGGCAGGTCCAATTGTAGGCTCAAGGCCCGGTCGAGCATGACCGTCTTTTCGCCTTGATTGGTGAATTTGGCGCTACGCACGATCACGTCTTGATGCGGGAAAACCGCATAACTCAAGGTCAGCGTCAGATTCAACACGGCATCGACCAGGGTGATGACCAACGTCTGGGCGTCGTCTTCGCTGTCGTCAAACGTTGACGGCAGGTCGTCTAGTCGCTGCTTGCCGGTTAAGATCTGATAATCCTGATAGCGAAATTCGCTGATACGACTACCATCGGGACCGGTAATTTGAAAGGCCGGGTCCCGGTAGTCACCTTTGCCCAAGCTGGCAAATTCTTGCTTCAGCGTTTCCGGTTGAAAGTCCGGCTGGTCCAGCCGCCAAGCCGGAATTGCACCGTGCTCTTCTCGAACGGTCAGCTCAGGGAAAGTGGGTTGGTCGTGAATGCGGGGACCGTAATAGAGCTGGCCCAGCTCCCCATTGGCCATCACGTGAAAGATGTAGCTGGTATGAGCCGTTTGCAGGTGAAATTGCTGTTGCGTAACTGAAATTGACATGTGCATACTCCCTTCTATTGGTTAACACTTAATCCCATCGTAGCATAGATTGTAAGCGCTGACGAGAGTGAGACAAATGGCGCCCATTTCAGCCATATAAAGGTGACGCGAACGAACCTAGGAAGATTTGTCCCAGGCGCCTTGGTAAATCGCCCTCACTAATACCAACGAAATTAAGCGGCATTTTGTAACCCCCGATGGCTAAATTAATTTAAAAAACGGGCGTTGAGCGATCTAGTAGACAAGCTATCGGTCAAATGCTAAGCTAATTGGCATTCGGAAAGGAAGACGATCATGGCATTAACGCAACTCAACCTTGGCAGTGAACTGGGCCTTGAGGTGCTACACCAGCGCTGGTACGCTCTGGTTTTGTATCAACTAGACGCCGCCCCCACTGACTTTATGGAACTCCGACGAACGGTCCGTGGCATTTCCACGTTCAACCTGCTACTCCGCTTAAAGCAGCTGAGTGACTGGGGTCTCGTCACGACCATTCCCGAGGACGACTACAGCTATCGCCTGACCACCAGTGGCGTCATGTTTCACAACATTCTGACCGCCCTGGAAGACTGGGGCAATCAGCAACTTACTCGCGAGCTATCCCGTTAACTGATGGTTGAAAGACAGAAATCAGCTGAAACTACTGTTAGCATGCGACTCATGGCGTCAAGAATAGTTCGTTTACAGCCACATAATACGAACTGGCCGCCTACCGTTCGCCAAATATGGGTTGGAACGCTGGGGCGGACGGGTCGAGCCAAAGGTCGGTCTCGACGCCTCGCTTTGAGCCGAAGAACACGTCTCAAAGACGCCAGTTGTCTAAGCGCCGTGAACCGCGCCGCTAAGGCAACTCCCACGGCTGAACCCATATTTGGCGAACTCTCGGCTACGATAGTATGTGTTAGTAACAGTTGTCTTAACCCCAAATAGGAGCTACATTGACGACCGGTCTTTCATTAACACGGTGTTGCTGATAGCCGCCAACCTTGCCGGAGGCAGCCAGGGTGGAGCCAGCTGTGTCAGCGGTGTTGGCTGAGGTCCTTTCTCAGCCTACAGCGCGGGACGTCTTGAGAGACTGGCTGGTTTCGCCAGGCTTTCAAGCGAACCGGAAGCCCGCTTCTCAGGCTGGAGGCGTTCCTCAGAGCAGGCGGAACCCTGGCTGACGCAGGTGCTTGGTTTCACCAATTTTAGGTGTCGGAACACCGTCGTTACAGCAATCAGTGCATTAATTTTAGGTTCAATATTCAGCCGTTAATAAAAAGTAGTATCCGCACCGTTTCTAGAGGTTGAGATACTGCTTTTTTTACGCTAATCTTTCGTATCATCCTGCTGATTCCAAGTCTTTTCCAGTTCAGCGACGATCTCCGCGTGCTTGGCTTCCGTAATCTTGACCTTCTTTAAGAAGATAAACGTTCCCAGCAAGACAGCGATGGCCGGGCCCACCACCATGATAAGCTTAAACGTCAATACGTTGCTAGCCGTGATGTCGGCCACTTTGGCGTTACCCGCCATACCGGCCAGCACCGCCGTCATCCCAGTGATTCCGGTGACAATGGCGCCGGCACACTTATCGATCAGCGGCCGCACCGACAGCACCAGCGATTCATCCCGGTGGCCCAGCTTCAACTGCCCGTATTCCACGATATCCGTGAAGGTCATCAGCACGACCAAGAAGATCAGCGGCTGCGGCAAATTAAAGAGCGCACCGGCCACGATGACCAGCCAAACGTTTTGATCCGCAAAGGCAAAGACACTGAGAGCAGCCAACAAAATCACGATGCAAGAGACGAACACATTACGCCGCTTGAATTTCTTCGCTAATGCCGGAAACATCGACACAGCCAGAAAACCAATGATCATGTTGGCAATACCCAAGATGGAAAACATTGCCGCGTGCCCCAACACATACGTAAAGTAGTACAGCATCAGTGAATTGGTCAGGTAGGCGCCCATGCCGTAGAGTAGATAAGCACACGACAGCCACATGAGTTGGTCGTTGTGGATTAGCACGCTCAAGACTTGTTTAAAGCCAGTTTCTTCTTTGTTTTCACGCAACGGCGAGTCCACTTCGCGAGTCCCAAAGCCAATAGAAAGCGCTCCCAAAATTGCGATGATGGCAGCGATTGCGGCGTAAATGAACCAGCCACGGGAATCCCCTGTTCCCCCGGTATTGGTCTTAGAGAAGAACAGAATCACTGGAATGATGGTCACCGTCACGATAGTCCCACCTAACGTGGAGCCAATCCGAGCCACGGTCGCCGTCTTTTCCCGTTCCAGGGAATCAAATGACAGCGCCGGTAACATGGACCAGAGACCAATATCTTTAAACGAAAAGAAAATATCCATCACAATGTAAATGAACGTAAATACAAAGAGGTACAAGAATGGCCGTGCCGTTAAGCCCCAGAGGTTACTGAACAATAGCATCATGCAGACACCCGAAATCAGTGTCCCAATAATCACCCACGGCTTGAATTTGCCCCACTTCGTATTGGTCTTATCAATGGTATTGCCAATAAAGGGGTCAATGAACAACTCGGCGATCCGCAAGACGAAGATAATCGTGGTCATGATCCCAATCATCCGATTGTTGGCCGCCGTATCGCTCCCGTTAAACAAGTGATTGGTCACAAACATAATGAAATAGCTATTCATGACTTGGTTGAATAAATCATGGCCAAACGCCCCAAAGGCATAAGTGGTTCGGGTTAGCACTTTATTTTGCTTGGCATTTTGCTCCATTTCCATGCTTTCTTCCTCGATTCTGTCAGATTGTTAGACGCGTTGATAGGCAGGAAGGCTCGCGAGTGTGACGGGAACCTCGACTTCGGCGGGTCCAGTCACTGGTTGGGCGAACTCGTCGGTCACCGATTGCCATTCACCAGCCGGAAAATAAATCGCCTTGGTGGTCGCCTGTGCCGTAATCACTGGGGCTACCAGTAACGATGGTCCCAATTTGAACTGCGTCTTTAAGTAAGCCCGGGGTGTCTCGGGGTGGTCATAGGCCATCGACTGGACGATGGGTTCTCCAGTTCTGGCCGCCGTCTCGGCTAATTTTAAAATCGTCGGGGCAAAGCGTTGGTGCAAATCGGCCGCTTCCCGACACAAATCCAAGTGGTCTTGGTCCAGCACTCGCCAAGGCGCCAGCGAGAATTGCATCATGGGCATCAACGCGGAACACTGCGCGGACCGGACGATTAGCTCCTGATCAAAATGATCCAGTGTCACCAGGCTGCGAATCTCACCGCCACCAATCATGTCCGGGCAGCTGAAATAATACCCCATCAGGCCTTGGGCAATGGTGTCGGGAATCAATTCCGCCAGCCCCTCGGCACCCCATTCAAATCGCTTATCCTGTAGGCGATTGACCAACGGCGCGCCTTGATTCTTATACATCGCCCGAAATTCATTGTAGGCAAACTCCTGACCAAAGTGGCCCCACAATTCAGTCTGCTGCTCCGGCGCCAAGGCCATTTGCGACACGTCATCGGCCTGGTAAAAATGCGGATCACCGGCATCTAATTTGAATCCATCGACCCCCGTCTTGGCTTGCAGGTCCTGCAGCGTTTCCTTAAACCACTGATAGGTCGCCGGATTACTCAGATCTAAGATCGCACTGAAGCCGTTCCACCATTCCCGCACGACTGGCTTGCCATCCGGTCGCATCAGCAGCATCCCCTGTGCCAACAGATCCCGATACTCCTGCGAATCAGGACTCACGAAGGGGCAGGCCCACACCATGACTTTGAACCCTAACTGATGTAACTCTTGGACCATCGCGGGGGCATCCGGAAACTTCCGGGTCGAGAACTGCCAGCGACCATAATAATCCGCCCACAAGTCATCGATCATGATGATTCCTGCCGGAAAGTCATTTTCGATGATATGATGCGCGTAAGCCAAGACGTCCGCTTGATTTTGCTGGTAAAGTAACTCCATCCACGTGTTCCACTGCGGCAGCTCGAAAAAGTCGGCCGGGGGCATGCTTCCCAGTTCAAACGTGTGCTGAGCCAACCACTGTTGCGCGCCTTTGAGGCCATCCGCTCCAGCAACCAAGCGCACCTGGTCACGCGCAATGAGGTTCAACCGGTCGTCAGCCACCGTCAGTTTAAACGGCGAATAGCTGGTAATCACCCGGCCCTTGGTCGAAATGAAGGCCGGGGCCACCTGATTCCCATTGACCAGGTGAATCAGGTCCAGTTGATAATCGCTCCCTTGATGTAAGGGGTACTGGGAGCCATCCGCAATGCTGCCGCCATACCACTCTTCACCCGTCAGGAGCTCAACTTGCAGGGGTTGCTTTAGGTTGGTCGTTAATTCATTGACAGTAATCATCACAAAATTCCTTTCCAAGTCCTTTTTGAAAAACCAACTTCCGTCAACATCATATCGAATGCTGCTTTAAATTGATAGCAAAACGAATCGCTTTCATTTCATCCACTAAGTCATCGGCCACATTCAATAGTTAAGTCACTTGCTTTACCGGCTTAAAACGAACGCTATGTATTGATTTGGTATGCTTTCTGTATCATTTTCATTAACCCTACTGACTTTGAAAGTTTGCTCGGGTATGATGAAAATGTACCTGAAAATAGAAAAGTTAGTCGACCCGTTCATTTTGAAAGGTGGAATTTTCATGAAAGTACGCCAACATCCTTGGACCCAAAAAGCAGCCGTTTTACTTTCCCTTGCCGCGGTGACCTTACCCTTGGTCACGACGACCGCCCAAGCCAGCAAGCGCACCGATGATTTAACCGCGCACACCGCGCCCTATGGCTATTTCGTTGACACTTATCAAGCCAACGTCGCCAAGAACACGACGCCCCAGACCAATCCCGTCGTGGGCGAAATGGCCGAATTTTCTACATACTGGGCAGACGGCAAAAAGCTGAATGCCAGCCTGCTCGACCAAAACGTGGCCAAGGCTGCCGACATTACGCAACACCGTAATGACAGCGAAGCCGAACGGTCCTACCTAACGGATCGCCGGGATCTGCGCTACAACTTGATTTCCGGCTTAGGTCCCTATGCCAATGCCTTCATCCAAAACGCGGATGCCAAGACCGACTTCACGTCGATGCCCAGCACCCCGCTTCCAGCCAACGCCCCTTACAGCAAAGTCAACTGGGCCGACACCTCATCTAAATTGGGGCCCTTAGTCCAGCTAGTCAATACCACCGCCCGGTCCCCCTTCTCCGGGACCGGCGTGATCAAGCACGTGGTCAAATATGAACGGCCCTACCGGCAAAGTAAGGACGTTAAGGTTGTCCCTGCCTTAGCCAACGTCATGGCCCACGCCAAGGCCGACGACTACGACTTCCCTAGTGGCCATACCACTGCCGCCTTTGAGACCGGCTTAACGCTAGCCTACGCCGTTCCCGAACGCTTCCAAGAACTGATCACCCGTTCCTCCGAAGTCGGTTACGACCGGGTCCTCGCCGGGCGGCACTCCCCACTAGCCGTCATGGGGGGCCGCATGGTCGGTACCGCCATGACCGCCGCAACGCTCAACGACAGCAACAATCAAGACCTGATGAAGCAAGCCTACCAGGTCGCTCACAGTGATGCCCTGCTCAAGAGCCCTGTCGCCAAGGCCACGGATGACTTTGGCGACTACCAAACTAACCGCGACGCTTACCGTTTCCGCATGACCTATGGGTTCAACCAAACGGGCGATACGTCAGCCGCCATGCGTGTCCCAAAGGGGGCAGAAGTGCTGTTAGCCACGCGGTTGCCTTACTTAAGCGCCACGCAACGTCGTGATGTCCTCTACACGACGGGCATGCCCGCTGGCTACCCCGTCATGGATGACGCCGAAGGCTGGGGTCGTCTGGATCTCTTCTCCGCTGCCAACGGTTACGGGGCCCTAAATGATAAGGTTGCGGTGACCATGGACGCCCAAAAAGGTGGCTTCAACGCCAAGGATAACTGGCGCAACGACTTGGCCGGTAAAGGGAGCCTGACCAAAAACGGGTCCGGCCAGTTGACGCTAAGTGGCCGCAACACCTTCACGGGCGGCACGACCTTAAAGGCCGGGGCCCTGCAACTGGCAACGACCACGGCCACTGGTAAAGGAAACGTCACTTTAAACGGCGGGACCTTACAACTCAGCACGGCCAAAGTCACCGTTGCCGGCAACTACCACCAAACACACGGGAAATTGAAACTCGCCCGCAACAGCCATTTAACCATCAAGAAGACTGCTAAGCTTGGCGGAACCTTGACTCTGACCAAGGGCGCCCTGAAGAATGGCACCAAGCTCCTGTCATTCCACAATCACAAAGGCAAGTTCAGTCACGTTTCCGGACTCCCTAAGGGTTGGCACTTGGCCTACACCCAACACGCTGTAAAGCTCGTTAAATAATCTTGCGTACGCCAAAAGGACCGCAACTACTGGCAGCTGCCAATAATTGTGGTCCTTTTGCCTACTCCTTAAACTGGATCCGCACGTAATCGCGGTAGATGGGCAGACTCGCCATCAACTCCTGATGAGTGCCGTGGCCACTGACATGGCCGTCCTCGATGAAGTAGATATTATCCGCATCGACGATTGTGCTCAAGCGGTGAGCGATGATCAGCGTCGTCCGCCCCTTCATCAATTCACGCAACGCCTGTTGGACCATAGCCTCTGACTCGGAATCTAGGCTCGCAGTGGCTTCATCCAATAAGAGAATCTTGGGATCGCGCAAGAACGCCCGCGCAATGGCCAACCGTTGCCGTTGCCCACCACTGACCTTGACGCCCCGCTCACCGACCTGCGTATCGAGTCCATCTGCCATATTGCGAACGAAGGTGTCCGCGGAAGCTAATTTCAAGACATGCCACAACTCCTCGTCGCTGTAGGTTTGCGCTGACCCGTACGTCAGATTGTGCCGGATCGTGCCGGCCATAATGGCAGAGTCCTGGCTCACGTAGCCAATTTGTGAGCGCCACTCGGTGAGGTTGACCTGGTTCACATCGGTATCGCCAATCGTGACTTGCCCGCGTTGCGGCTGGTAGTAGCGTTCAATCATGCCAAAGATGGTCGACTTCCCGCCACCAGACGGTCCGGCAAAGGCCACGACCGTGTTGGGCTGCGCTTCAAAGTTCACGTCATGCAAGATCAGCGGGCCCTCGTCTTCATAGGCGAAATCCACGTGGTGCATGGCTAGCGGTTGCGCCGTCACGGATTGACTAGCGCCAGTCGTCAACTGCTCTTCCGGCTCGGCCAGCAGATCCCGCACCCGTTCCGTTGCGCCATTGGCCTTGGACAGATCCGTGAAGAAGCGCGCCAACGTGCCGGCGGGGCTAATAATTTGGAACAGATACATCAGAAATGAAAACATGGTCCCCATCGACATAGTCCCGGCAGATACCCGCACCGCGGCGTAGGCCAGAACGCCCACGAAGACTGCGAGCATGGCCGCCGTCATGGCGGGACCCGCAATCGAATCATAGATGGCCTCTTTTAAGCCAATACGGTAAAGATCATTGATCTGCTGAACGCCAGCCGTGGTTTCGTAAGTTTCCGCATTTGAGGACTTGACCAACCGAATCTCACTGAGCGTCTCATCGGTCGCACCACTAAAGGTCGCCATGGCATCCTGCCGTTGGTGACCAATCTTGCCGGATTGGCGCATGATGGGAAACATGACCGCCATCACGACGGGCACCGCCACAAACATGATGGTCGTCATCCGCCAGTCCATCAGTAGCATGATCACCAAGGCCCCCACCAGTTGTAGCAACGAGGTCACCATCTGCGGGAATGAATTGGCCAACAGATTCTTGATCTGCATGGTGTCATTGACCAGCCGCGAGGTCATCTCTCCGGTCTTGACGTTGTCGAAATAGCTGACCCGTAAGCGCACCAATTTCTGCCACAACGTTTCTCGCAACCGGGCGACCACGTTTTCACCGAAGAACCCTAGGAGCGCCCCCGACACGGCACTAACTGCAGCGCTCACGATAAACAACGCAATGACGGTAATCAGCAGCGGCCGATTCAACGCCTGTCCCAGCCCGTTGATCAAAGATTGTGCCAGCTTGGGAACTGCCAACTGGGCACCCGTGGCTAGAAGGCCCAAGAAGAGGCCGACCCACAACTGCCAGTACTTGGGTTGCGTTTGCCGAATCAATTTTAAAAATGCTTTGCTATTAAACTTACCAGTTGGCCGTTGTCGCGCGGTCGTGGCGATTGCTCTTCTCTGTGCCATCCCTTATGCCTCCAAATTTTAGAACCGTGGCCAACCACCCATGGGACCGTGGCCGCCCCGACCAAAGTGTGGGTGAGCATGGCCACCCATCATCTCGTGCCAGTCCAGGTCGTCCACATGGTGGCTTAGCTTGGTCAATAGCTCCGTCAACTGAGTCTGTTCCGCTGCCGTCAAGCCGGCGAACAACTTGGTCGACCAATCATCCATGCGTTGATCATATTGGTCAAACAGCTCGCGTCCCTGTGTGCTGAGCTTGACGATTACCGCCCGCTTATCCGTTTCACTGGGCACCCGTTCAACCAATCCGGTATCCACCAGCTTGGTGATCAGCGCACTGACGGAACTGGGCCGAATGTCCAAAATCTCCGCGATTTCGGCATTGGTCAAGCCGTTGGTCGATTGACTCAAGACTTGCAAGAGTCCCATCTGGCCGCGACCACCACCATGGCCGCCCATCCCCGGTTGATGTCCTACCGTCATCAGTAACGCCCGATTCTGTAGTAATTTGCCAAAAATTTTCATCAGATCTCGACTTTTCTCTGTCATTGAAAATGGCCTCCTTGTTCTTGATGGCATTATCTTAGCATGATAGTTAGCTTTTGTAAACTAAAACTAACTAAAAGCTAACTATTTAGTTTAAAGCTGCTATTTTCAGCGTAGAAAAAAGACCTGGGAAAAGCCTCCCAGACCCTATCTGTCAGGTTTAAATAGCCTGCTAATTTAATTAAATCCCTCGCCAATGACGGTATAAGCAGTCGTCTTACCAATAGTGTACATGCTGGCGACACCGGTGTCGTCCCCCAGCCAGTTATCCGTATAGGCGTACGGCGTGTGTAAATTGGTCAGTTTGACCCGATATTGGTGAGCACCGGTCTTGGCCACGCGACTGCTGGCAACGCCGGCTGGTTTCACCTTAGTGTACAAGAAGACGCGACTCCCCTTGGCCGTGGCCTTGGTAATCTTGACGCTCTTGGTAGGCCGCTGGTTGAACGCATACGTCCACTGATAGCCGCCGTCGCCCGTCACAACGTGCGGGTGGTTCGGGTAGTATTCCAGGTAACCGTCCGCCGTGATGCGAATCTGGTTACTGGTGATTTTAGGCACTTGGCTCAGCGCCTTCAAGCCACCACTCAGCAATTGCCCACCGCCGTATGGCAGCGCGTAGACCGGTCGCTTGATCTTAGTCGCCTGGCTAGCCTTGATCTTCAGCACCAGGGTCCCTTGGCCCACGGTCCCCATCTTCTTCAAGGTTGCCGCTTTCAGGCCATAGCGCACGTCGGCGGCCTGGCTATTTTCCGTCTTCACCAAATACTTGCCCTGTTTGGTGGCACTAATAATCGTGCCCTTGGGCAAGGTCAGCTTACGTTGGATCATGGCCCCACCCTGAGCGCGATACGCCGCTAGCTTGGCCGGTGTCTTGGCCTTGAGCCGGTAGTAGGCGTTTTTAAATGCCCCTCGCTGAGATTCATCGCTGTGTAACCAGCCGCTACTTGAAATTGGCGTCGGATTAGCCGTCTCCGTGGCGGCCTGCGCGGACGTGCTCCCCATGGTGGTCGCCATGACGCCCACCGCCAGTAATGTTGTTAGTTGTTTTTTCATAGTCTCTCTCCCCGAATTTGTCTTGGGAGTGAGTATAGCATGGCACCAGTTCAAAAGATAGCAAAATCGGGTCGACCCCCTTAGAGAATCGACCCGCCAATCATTCAGGTGAACCGCCATTCGTTGTGGCATGCATTACCCGGTCAACTGCCCAATCAGCTCCGCCAGTTACCCGTTATTTCCAGTCGCATGAGCTTAAATTGGCCAACTTGCCAACTTTTCCTAGCTATTTGCCACGAAAACAGGTACACTAGTCAATGCAGGTTCGCGCCTGCCCAGTTGCTCTGTACATTCCAAATGTAACCTATGGATCAACTGGTGCCCTCATCTCGGATTGATGAGGGCTTTTTTGTGTCCCAAATGTCTACCGCTGGTCCGCCCACGGGGAGCAGCTGAGCATCCACGTGATGCCATACTGATCCACGATGGTCCCCATCTTGTTGCCCCAAAACTGCTGCGCATACGGCATCTTCACGGTCACCTTACCGGAAGCCATCAACCGGGCGTACAGCTGGTCCAGTGCGGCCACCGCCTGGGTGTCGGCACTGTTGATGTCCAGCATGACCGAGACTTGGTTGGACGGCTGCGTTTGTCCGCCAAAGGCATCGGAAAAACTGAAATTCAGGCCGAGAATCTTAAAGCCGCCGTACATCGTAATGTCGGTAAGGTCGACGCCATCGGGAACCCCAAAGATTCTCGCCTGGTCGCGATCCGGACTGAGGCGATAAACATCCGTCGCTCCAAAGACCTCCTGATAGTAACTAACCGCTGTCTTGGCATCCGCAAAAGAAAAGTAAGGCGTCGTGCGCGCATCCATTTCAAACCACTCCTCTTCATTTAGTTAACCTTATTAAACGAGTTCTCCGTCCCCCTGTCAAGCCCAGCGACCGGTTGACTTTCGTCAGGGCTTCGGCCACACTAAAGATACTAGTGAAGGAGGAAACGGGTGTGGCTTGGTTAGTTGTCATTATTGCGGGATTTTTAGGTGGATTGGTCCAGGGACTCACAGGATTTGGGGCCGTCATCATCATGATGATCTTCTTGCCCAACATCTTGCCCATCGACCAGAGTGCCGGGGTGGCGGGGCTGATGATGCTCGGTAGCGTCGTGACCTTGGTGATCCGCAACCGCCATGAGATTCGTTTGAAACGCATCATCATTCCTTTTTTGGTCTACGCCAGCGTGGCCAGCTGGTCGGTGCACCTGGGTCACGTATTAGATGTCCATCTGTTGCGGATGATGTTGGGCGGCCTCCTGGTAGCCCTGTCCCTGTACTTTTCATTGCATAAAAATTCCGGCGACACCGCCTATCCCTGGTTCGTTGCCGGGGCATTCATGATCATCTCGGGCTTCTTCAACGGGCTGTTTGGCATCGGCGGTCCACTCATGGCCCTGTACTTTCTGTCCAAAGCCCGGTCGCTTTCGCAATACCTGGCCGACCTGCAAACATTCTTTTTGATCGATACCTTTTACATCACCACGCTGCGGGTCGCCAGCGGCATCGTGACCGCCCACCTGGTGCCTTTCATCCTCATCGGCATGCTGGGCGCCATCACCGGGACGACCATCGCAGCCCACCTGCAGCCCCGCCTCAACGTCGCCACCATGAAACGGGTCATCTACGCGTTCATCGGCCTCAGTGGGCTTTATTACTTATTCATTTAAAAAAGACGCAGCCGGCGATGGTTGCGTCTTTTGTCGTTCATTTCTCAGGTACCTCGCCCAAACCATCAGCCTTCTTCAACTGCCGCGCCAGTAACCAGCAGACGAAGACCATCCCCGTTGACAGCAAATAGCTGAACTTGATGCCAACCAGCTGACTGTTCATCGACCAGTGGATGTGGCTGGTGCTGGTCAGACTGATGATGGCCACCAGCAGGGCCGTACCAAAGGAGGCCGCCACCTGTCGCAGCGTGTTGTACACCGCGACACCATCGGGAATCATGGCCAACGGCAGCATCGACCAGGCGTGCGTCTGAATGGGGATCAGCACCAATACCAGGCCCAGCTGGCGAATCGTCTGCCCGGCGACCACGTAAGCCATCGAGGAATGGCTGCCGGTCGCACTCAGTAGCAACGACCCGCTCATGTCGATGGTCAGCCCGATCATCACCATCCGCCGAAAATTATATTTGTCATAAAACCGGCCGCTCAGTGGCGAAATAATGGCCGTGCAGACCGACCCTGGCAGCAGCGTCAGCCCCGACACGAAGGCGCTCTGGTGAAACACATTTTGCACCAACACCGGAATGATGATGGCGTTACCGTACATCGTGACCATTAACAACATATTAATAATTAGCGGTAAATTAAACTGCCGATACCGAAACACGTGCAGGTTCAACAGCGGGTAACGCTTGGTCCACTGGCATTTGACGAAGAGTCCCAGTAACACCAGCCCAATCACCAACGGCACGACGCCCTTCACCGACCAAAACGCCGTTTCACCCACGTTGGAGAAGCTGTAAAGTGCCGCCGTCAAGCCAAACCCGGACAGCAGTAAGCCGGTCCGGTCGAGTCGCTGCTGGTGCAGTTCGCCCACATTTTTCAAAAATTTCGGTGCCAAGGCCACGTCCACTAACATCAGCGGCAACGTCAGCCCAAAGAGATACGGCCAACTGAGGTGGGTCAAAATTACCCCGGCCACGGTCGGCCCCAGCACTGGCGCCAGGTTCAAGGCCAGTCCGACGATGCCCATCGCAGCGCCCCGTTCACTGGGCTTGGTCGACGTCATTACCACCACGTTGACCAGCGGAATGATGATGCCGGCCCCCAAGGCCTGAATCATTCGGCCGACGATCAAGACGGGGTAAAAGGCCGCCGTGGCCCCAATCAGGGAGCCAACAATGAAAATCAGTGACGCCGTCAAATACAGCTGACGCGTCGTGTAGCGTTTGATCAAATACGCCGTGGTGGGAATCATCAACGCATTGATCAGCAGGTAGCCGTTGTTGAGCCACTGTCCCTGGGCGGTCGTGATGTGGAACGCCCGCATAATGGCGGGTAAGGCGGTGGACATCAGCGTTTGGTTCAAGACACTGAGGAACGCACCAACCATGATCAAGCTAAAGGAGAAGCGGTTCTTATGCATATGTAGGTAAACGACCTTCCAGATAATGAGAATTGTAGAAACGTGCTTAATTCAGGATACTAACGATGTTTCGGCTTGTCAATGAGAGACGGACCTAGGGCGGAAATGTTACGGGCAACAAACTAATGTGGCCACTGGGTAGTTTCGTCTTTCAGCCTTCAACCGGTTAACTGATTGCACACAAAAACGGCCACCTGTGTCCGGGGTAGCCGTTTTTGAACCCAATGTATTTATGATTCCGCAATGCCCGAAATCACTGATAGATCATGCATATCGTTGCCTAAATCCTTGTATAGGTTCCGATATAATTGGTAATACTTGTTGTAAGTCTCGTGTTGCGCAGCCCGTGGCTCAACTTTCTCACCTAAGACCTGCCATTTTTGAACCTCATCGGTGGTCAAGGTGTCGGTTGCCAAGCCAGCTAACATCACGTCACCCAGGTTAGCTTCCGCATCATCGACCGGCGTCCGAACGGCATAGCCCGTAACGTCAGCAAACATTTGGACCCAATCCTTGGAGTGGGTGACCCCACCGGCAATCACAATGTAGTCGCCTAAATCGCGACCCGTGCTTTCGATACTGTGCCGCAATGCGTAGCAGACCCCTTCTTGGAAGGCATGGAATAGATCGGCTTTCGTGTGTACTAGTGAGAGTCCGAAGACCATCCCTTTAGCATCGGAGTTCCATACCGGTGCCCGCTCACCCATGAAGTAAGGCAAGACGACCAAGCCACGACTGCCGGCCGGAACATCCTTCGCCTCTTCACCAAGGGTTACGTAAGCGTTATGACCGCCCTGGTTTTGAACGGCAACTTCGGCATCCCCGAAGTTATCCCGGAACCACTTGGTAATGGCTCCGGCAGTTGCTGAACCACTAAAGTTATAAACCAACTCGCGTGACTTGTAAGGGTATGGCCAAACGATCATGCCCCGACCCTTGATAGGCTTTTCGCTAACCAAGGCCGCGTTCATTGAAGAACCGATGGCTGCAACATAACGACCGGGTTCCAAAACACCCATACCGATATTAGCCGCACCCACGTCGACCCCACCAGCAATGACTGGCGTGCCTTCGTTCAGGCCTAAGTCGGCCGCAGCTTCTGCCGTTAGTCGGCCAGCGACCTCAGTGGCATCCACAAACTTCTGTGGCATCTTATCCATCGGCACACCCATCGCGTCCATCATTTCCTTGGACCAGGTCCCCGTGTTGATGTCAAAGAATCCCCCAATATTACCAGCAGCAGAGTAATCAATTGAGACCGCACCGGTCAACTTGTAAATGGCATAGTTGTTTGGTGGCAAGAACATCGCTGTCTTCTTCCAGTTTTCTGGTTCATGATTCTTGATCCACAAAACCTTCGTGTAGCCGTAGTAAGGGTCAACAACGTCATTCCCGGTAATTTCAGATAACCGTTTCAAATCAACGTTGGCTTTAACCCATTCCGTTTCTTTAGCCGCTCGGCGATCCATCCAAATTAAGTCTGGCCGTACTGGATTCATGTCCTTGTCCACGGGGACGCCAGAGCCACCGTACAAACCGCTTAACCCAATACCCTTAATGTCGTCCGGATTGACACCGCTAGCTTTTACAACGGCGCGAATAGAATCGCGCACGCCTTTGTCCCAAACATCTGGCCATTGTTCAGCCCACAGTGGTCGGGGCGTCAAAACATCATATTCTTCCAAATCCTGAGCAATCAGTTTACCGGTAGTATCCATTAAAATACTCTTAGTTCCGGAAGTCCCGATGTCAGTCCCAATTAAATACTTCATGAGTGGTGTTCCTCTCTTTTCCTAAAATTTCTGTTCATCGTCCATCGCGATATCGTGCTCACTGACACGCCTAGCTAGCGACGGACCAACAGCGATTTACCATGCAGTGAAGGCACCATCAACTAAGTAGTCGGCACCAGTTGAGAAGCTGCTAGTATCACCGGCCAAGTAAACGGCCATACCTTGTAATTCGTTTGGTTCACCCAAACGACCAAGCGGTGCCCAGTCATTCCAGGTCTTGATCAATGGCTTCAAGTCTTCGGAGTTCAGAGTCAAATCAGTTCCCATGTAACCAGGACTCATGGTGTTAACCCGCACACCCTTCTTAGCCCATTCGATTGCTAAGGACTTGGATAATTGAATAACCCCAGCCTTGGTTGCGTTGTAAGAGCATTGTGGTTGTGGCCGGTTAACGATGTGTGCAGACATGGAAGCCGTGTTCACAATGGAACCTGAGCCTTGCTTCAACATGTAACGACCAGCTGCCGTGGAGCATAGGAACACTGCATTCAGGTTCAAGTTGACAACCTTTTGCCATTGGGCGAAGGTCATCTTTTCGGCTGGCACATTCAAGCAAACCCCAGCATTGTTGAATGCAGCATCCAAACCACCTAATTCCTTAACGACCGTGTCGACCATGTTTTGAACTTGGTCAGGATCCGTAACATCTGTTTGAATGGCAATGGCCTTTTGGCCCGTAGCCTTAGCAATTTCTGCGGCAGTTTCTTGCGCCTTGTCGATGTTGATATCAACAATGGCAACATCCGCACCGGCTTCAGCCAACCCAGTGGCCATGGCCTTACCTAAACCTTGAGCCCCACCAGTAACGTAGGCTTTTTTGCCATCCAAACGCATGCGATCTAAAATACCCATGAATAATTCCTCCTAAATTTCAAAGTCTTTTTATAAAACGACTTTGTTTAATTCGTGAATAAGCATAATGCCATTCTTTTTAAAAGTCAATGGTTTTTTGACACCGTTTTCATTTTTCGTAAATTAATTAACTTCTGAATCCGCCTCCTTCAGGGTCTGATCCCGCTTCAACCGCTTTTGTAATTCTGCCACAATCTTTTGGTGCTTGGCTTCCGTCAGATCGACCTTGAAATAGAACAGAAGTGCCGCTAGAATCAGCAAGACGATGGGAATGTAGAACATAAATAAGTTAAATTGCGAGACCCCAGCCGCCGTAATATCAGACGGCTTGGCATTACCTGTCATCCCCGCCACAACAGCGACGATGCCCACAATCCCGTTAGAGGCAGCCCCAGCGAGTTTATCGATCAAAGGCCGAACTGACAGCGTAACGGATTCATTGCGGACACCATTAACCAGCTGACCATATTCGACACTGTCGGTAATCGTCATCAGCGTGGCCAAGAAAATCAACGGGTAAGGGAAGAAGTAAAACGATACTGCCAGCAGGACCAATCCGAGATTTTGCCCAGCTAGCAGAAAAATCACGTACCCAACCAGCATAAAGGCAATCCCACCAATGTAGATAGCCCGACGGTGAATCAGCGTTTCCAGTGTGGGGAATAGACCCACAGAAATGACACCGAGAATACACGTGATGACACCAACCCAAGTATAGGCCGCTGCGTTACCCAATCGATAAGTAAAGTAATACATCAACAGCGAATTGGTGACCACGTAACTGAAGGCAAATAGGAAGTATGAGGCGGCCATCCACAGCAATTGCTTATTGTGACCAATGGCCCGGAAAATATCGGATACCGTCGTGTGCTTCACGTTGGCCCGAATCAGATTATGTTCTTCTTTGATGTTCAGGCAGGTAATCAGCGCACCACCCACACACAACAAGGCCACGATCAAGACGTACCCGGTCCAACCAGCACGGGTCTGTTGACCATAGGGCACCTTAGAAATCAGATGTGAAAACAGCAGAATCGCCGGTGTAATAATGACAATGACGATCTGTGCCCCCAACGTTGACCCAATCCGTGAAGCGGTCCCAAATTTCGTTCGGGTCCGGTTATCCAGGCTAACGGCTGGCAACATCGACCACAACGCAATATCGCTAAACGAATAAAAAACATCGATCATCAAGAATGTAATCGCTACCAAGACTAAGTAAAAAATCGGACTGTTCCAGGCTAAACCAAAGTAGTCTGAGAACAGAAAGACCAAGCCGATAGCCGCTACCACGGATCCAATCATGATCCACGGTCGGAATTTTCCCCAACGGGTATTCGTATTATCAACGATGCCCCCAATCATCGGGTCAAACATGATTTCACCAACCCGAATCACGACAACCATCGTGGTCACGATTCCGACCATCTTTTCGTCGCCGCTGTTCGTAAACAGCTGACTCGTCAGAAACATCATGAAGTAAATACTCAGCGTATTGTAAAACGCATCATGACCAAACGTTCCTAACGCATAGGAAATATACTTTTTCACCACAAGCACCTCTCTAAGTTTGCTCACATTGTTTTATAAAATCGTTTTATAAAACTAATTCGATTGCTATTATATCTGCAAACGTTTTCGGGCGCAATCCTTTTTCCCTATAATTATTCATTTCACAATCAGTCCAATTTAACAGAATTGTCGATTGGCTAGCTGTTTTTGTCCTATACCATCAAGAGAATTATTTTTCAATTCTTTTCAATTGATCATTTATTTCAATAGCTAATTTGTCAAAATCACTGGCAAACAGCCTCCTAAAGATAGCGGTTACATTATTTTACAAATCGACTTTCTTCTGCCCAATTTGTGCTACACTGTAGGGTAATAACAGATGGTTGTGTCTGAGGATGCCGCTTAACGTCGGATTCTCACCATCGTTACCTACAAAATATGTAAAGGAGTTAGCTATGAGTACCAGTAATATGCAATCCATCAAACATTCCAACTACTCAGACATTTACCATTTACTCTACGACAATGAAAAATTATCTAAGCAAGACATCGCGGATCAGCTGAACTTGAGCCTCCCCACGGTTAGCTCTAACTTGCAAAAATTAACTGAGCAAAAATTAATCGTGAAAAATGGACAATTGAAATCACTCATTGGTCGCCGGGCGACTGCCTACTCGATTGATCCCAACGTCAGCCTGAGTATCGGCGTTGAAATTTTCGCGCACCGGGCAACACTGGCCGTGCTTAACTTAAAAAATGAAGTGATGGCTCTACAAACCAGTAATTTGGACTTTGCCAACGATGATCAATACGCCCAAGCCCTAGCACAGGCCATCCTGACATTGATCCAGGAACACGGTTTTAGTCAAAATCAGATTGCCCACGTCGGTATCGGTATTCAGGGCTTAATCGACGGCGATGGCACCACGATTCTCTATGGCAAGATTCTTAATTGTACCGGCATGAAGGCCGCAACCTTTGCGCAATACCTCCCCTTCCCGGTCACCTTCTACCATGACGCCGACTGCGTAGCCCGTGCTGAATACAGCCAGCATCCCACAGACGGCATCTTCCTTTCGATTGGTGAACACATCGGAACCGCAGTTATCGTGAACGGCCACATGTTGAACAGCCCCAGCGGCCGGAATGGCACCATGGAACACATTACGCTCAATGCCAGCAACGGACCTGTTTGCTATTGCGGGCGGCGTGGTTGCATTGAAACGTACTGCTCCTTGAACTCGCTCCTGCATGAGGACGAATCCTGTACCGACTTTTTTGATCAGCTTGCCCAAGGCGTCCCGGCAGTCAGCCAACGCTTTGACCAATACCTAGATTACCTGGCCGCAGCGATTTACAACCTGCACATGTTCGTGGACATTCCGCTGGTTATCGCAGGAAATCTGACGAAATACTTAACGGCGGAAAATCTAGCTGATCTCAAGCAACGACTCAAGCAGCGCTCTGTCTTTCCGGAAACGGAGAGCTACCTCCGCCTCGGTACCGTCAACAATCATGCCGTTGCTATTGGCGCAGCTATTCCAGCAATTCGGCAACAGCTACAAGACATTTAGCAGCAACTTACCAATACGTGAAAACGACCACCGAGAAAAAACTCGGTGGTCGTTTTTGATGTCAGCCTTACCGGTGCCCGCGGCAAGGCCGATTTAGTTTTTAGCGTCGTCCACACGCTTGATTGCAAGCATTGTTTCATCATACCTTCTGATTGCTTTGACAAACCCAAAAACATAGGCAACCAGAATCAAGAGAATCGGAATTCCAAGAACAACCACCGACGTCTGAACTGTGGTCAGCCCGCCTGACTGAATCAGGATGAATCCCATCAATGATATCGCTATGCCCCAAAATATCTTCAGATAATTGACCCGATGATCATTTGGCAACAGCTCTGATTGATTTACTGACATCTCAGCAATGGAATAAATCATTGATTCGTACTGAGTTACGAATGAGAGAATCACCGCAATCAATCCCAGAATCATCACCAATTTTCCCCAAGGTAACGTGTTCAGGTAAGCGAAGAATGCCACCGGATAACCTTGCGTCTGCAAATCACGCCAGATATCAACATGATGCATCTGAGTAAAAATGGCTGATGAACCAAACGTTCCAAACCAAATGAAGATGAACCCAACTGGCACTAGCAAATTGACCAACACAAACTGACGAATCGTTCGTCCCCTAGCCAACCGAGCCAAAAACAAGCCCGTGATCGGTGCTACTGTTGTCCACCAAGCCCAATAATAAATTGTATTTTTGGCTACCCATCCCGTCTGTTTCACAGGTTCTAAATATAATCCCATTTCAACAAAATTCTTCAGATAGCCGCCAATTGAAGACAACGTATTATTTAAGATGAATACGGATCCACCAAAGATAAACGCCCAAGCCAGTAACGTTGCGAAAACACTCATGTTAATGTTACTGACTAACTTGATACCCCGGTGAATACCGGAACAGGCCGCGTAGATACCGATTATGCCCAATATGGCAATGATAAGGATCTGTAACACCAACGGCTTAATTGCCAACTTAGTCATATAGCGAAATCCCGTTGATAACTGCAATGTCCCTAACCCAACATTGGTTCCCAGTGAGGCCACCAAGACATATAGGCACAACCAATTGACTAGCTGACCCATCCAGCCATTTGCTCGTTCATGCAATAATGGCTGCAATGCCGAATTAAGCGCAAATTTCTGTTTCAAATTCCACAGTGCAAAGGCGAAGCACAGACCCGCTGCCGTGTAAATACCATAAGCCTGAAATCCCCAGTGCAAGTATACATACTGTAGTGCGGTTTCGGCAGCGGCAGCACTATGCGGCAGTAAGTGCGTAAAGGGCGGCGGCTTCATATAATTCGTCAGACCTTCGCTAACACCGTAGAAGACAACGCCTAGAGCCATGCCTGAGGTAAACGTAATCGAAATCCAAGCTGCCATTGACATACTAGGTTGAGCTTGCTTGCCCCCCAACCGAATTTGACCTTGCTTGCCCCAGGCTGCCCACACACAAAACGGGATAAAACTAAAGGTAACCAATGCATAGAGCCAGCTGAAATACCGTTGTGACCATTGAAAGGTTGCATTTACCAATTGTCCAAATTGCTTATGATAAAATACCCCCGCTACAATAACCAACAAAACTAAAACTGCTGGAACTAAAAACACTTTGAGGTCTATGAATTTAAGCCGTTGTTTGAGCCGCATATGCCTACACCTTTCTGAGCATCAGCTAATCTTTTCTAGTTTTGAGGGTTCACGTTCAAAACAATCTTACCGACTAACGTCTTGGACAGAAAGACTTTTTGCGCTTCAACGATATCCTTCAATGGAAATTCTTTAGCAACGACTGGCTTAATTTGACCTTTCTCAATATAGCTAATTAAGTTCGTGAAGGCTTCTCTAGTCTGATAGGTGCTCCCGAATAAACTCAAGTCTTTTAAGTACAGGTTACGTACATCTAAGTCCACCATTGGCCCACCAATAGCACCAACGACACCATATTTACCGCCTTTCTTCAAGACTTCCAACAATTCCGGCCATTGTGGACCAGCAACCATGTCCAAAACAACGTCAACCTTCATCTTACCAATCTTCTCAACAAAGCTATCACCACGTAGCAGAATCTCATCAGCGCCATAACCCTTGACCCGATCTTCTTGCCCTGGGTCACAAACGGCAATGACCTTAGCACCACGAATCTTAACTAATTGAACCAGTGCTGAGCCAACACCGCCGGAAGCTCCGGTGACTAAAACAACGTCACCCTTGTTCACGCCAACCCGAACCACTAAGTTTTCTGCCGTTGAATATGAACATGGGAAAGTCGCCAATTCTCCATCACTTAGATCTGAATGAATTTCAAATGCTTCTGATGACAAGGTCTTGGTGTATTCCGCAAAGCTACCATCACATTCAGAACCAAACGTAATGCATTCCAAGCCCTCATCACTAGCTGGTAGCTCTTGCATCGTCCGAATCAAGACACGTTGTCCAATTCGATCAGGACTGACACCATCCCCAACCGCAACGATAACGCCACTGCCATCTGCCCCTTGGATACGTGGGAAATGCATGGCTTCACCCAGCCAAGTACCATCTTCATGAACGTCTTCTTTGAACCCTTTGACGCCACCGGCATTACTTTCCTCTTTAACCTTCTTACTATACCAACCAGTCCGCGTATTAACATCCGTGTTGTTGACCGCAGCTGCACCGATTTTAACCAAGACTTCACCGGCTTCAGGGGTTGGCACTGGAATATCTTCTCGGTACTCTAATTTATCAAAACCACCATTACCCGTTAAGTAAACACCGCTCATTTTTTCTGGAATATCAGTCATGTTCATTTCCTCCTAGTAGCTCAAAAATTCACAAAATTAATTAAATCTCAATACAGCTATCGGATGCGCATCCCTAACTTGTATTTCCATCTTCGATTATATGCTCCTCATGCTCAGTGACAATCAAATGATAATGAACCTAGAGTTCAATAAATTAAAACGCTTTCACTAAGCGTTGAAGTAGCAATGATTATATGCTACGATTTGCACAAGGAACTCGAAAATATAAAAGGATTTGATAGAATGCAAGAACGCTTTAATCTCGAATACTTGAATACCTTCGTCATTGCCGCTGAAACTAAAAAGTTTAATGTGACCGCTGAAATGGTCTACCGTTCTCACTCTTCTGTCAGTACCCAGATCAAAAAATTGGAGGAGCAAGTGGGCGAACCCCTTTTTATTCGGGAAAAAGATACCCTTACACTGACTCAGGCCGGTGAAACGCTGTATAAATACGCCCAACAAATCTTAGAGCTAAATGATTCCGCATTCAATTCGCTGAACAATGCTGATTGGCAAGGCGCCCTCACTCTTGGCGTTCCCACAGATTATGTTGCCTTTCTCGTCAAAAAAGTCTATCCGACAATCAAACAAGAATTTAACGATTACAATTTTGACATTGTTGCCTCTCGTAGCCGTATCTTACGGAAACAAATGGCTGAAGGGAAAGTTGACATCTCCTTAGTTGCTATGGAACCGCAATATTCAGACGATTACCCCCTCTGGGAAGAGAAAATGTTCTGGGTAGCTAGTCATGATCTAACTCTTGACGCTTCCCAATCCCTCCCAGTTGCGCTATTCTCAGATAATTGCATTGTGAATAACTACTCCTTAAGATGTCTGAAAAAAACTGACGCTAACTTTAAAGTGGTATTTAAAAGCACCATGATGGATAACATTGCTTCAGCGGTACAAGCTGGTGTAGCCGTCTCCTTACTTCCCGAATCGCTCATTACCACTGACATGCGTATTCTCTCCACTGACTTAATCGACTGTCCGTTCAAACTGAAAGTCGGACTAACTAGCAAGGATCAGACACATCGAGATATTGTTCAGCGCCTTGGTCAGTTGATTCGCAGCAAAGTTTTCCTCGCCACAATCCCTGCATAACCAGTAAAGGCATCACCCTAGAAAATCTAGAGTGGTGCTTTTTACTGACTATGCAACATCCTGCGTCTGAACATTAGACTTAACCTTGGTTCCCTGATGAAGGGCTAGCCACAGAATGCCCCCACCAGCAGCGATGGCAATTAAACAACCGATTGCCATGTAAATCCAAATCATATGATAAGCCTGCGTAGCCGGATACTTATCCAGCCAAGCACCAACTTGCGTAAAGACGTATGCATCAGGTAAAAATCCAATAGTAGAAATGATGCCAGCTGCAGTCCCCGTCATCGTAACCGGAATCCGTGCTTCATCTTGCGTGGCATAGTAAACGCCGCGCGTGCCACTAGCTAAGAATCCAATAGCTAAGGTCATTATGATGATAACCACTGGTGCAGACTTAGGGATAAATAGCATCGCTAGCGCACATGGCAATAGCAACGTCATGCCAATCACACAAGCTTTGGCTGAGGACTTCAGCCACTTATCTGCCATGATTCCAAACAGCGGCATAGCAATCACACCAACCCCGTAGGAGCGGAACGTTGCCACCATACTGACAACACCATTTGAGACTCCCATTCCTGTCAAATAGGGCGTCGTGTACGACTGAAGTGAAAAGACTAAGTAAGTGCCAAAAATTAAGAACGAGACTAGCCATAGTCCTGGCGTTTTTAATAGCGCAACATAGTCTGCCTTAGTTATTTTGGCCTGCGGCTGATCTGGCTGGGTATCTTCACGAACATCAACCAAGACGAAAGCTGCCAAGATACTAGTCGCAAAGTAACAAATTGCATAAAATAATAAGACTGACTTCATTCCCAGCTTAACATTCACAAATTGCGCCAAAATAAATGTCGTGGTAATGGGAAGAAGAATACCAAACCCTGCACGAATACCTTCCGCAAAGCCATAATATTTCCCTTGTCCTTCACTACCTCCTAATATCCGAATAATCCGGACATACGCTGCCCAGAAAATCAGCGTGCCATCTAAGGCTAATACAGCATGAATCAATAATAAAATGGGAAAAGACGGCAGAGCCATGTACCACAGAGAGAATAATCCCCCGACAACACCAGAGACCATAATCATTTTCTTCGAACTAATTCTGTCGGCCAAAAAGCCACCAAAAAAGTAACCAACTAAACTAGCGATTCCCACCGCACTAGACAGCAATCCCAGCTGTGTGTTCGTAATGTGCAGTGCACTAATAATCTGATCATAATACACTTCGCGTAAGTAAGGAACGTTGGCAATCGCTCGACCGAAGAATGCTAGTAGTCCAATCATTAGCCATTTTCTAAACGAAGATAATTTTGATAGTTCCAAACAACATCGCTCCTCCCATCAGGGTTTTAATTGCTCACCAAATATCACCGATGGTAAAGCCGTTTTGGAACGGATCCGTATCATCCAAGACCCACTTGTTAAATCCATAAATCCAGCATTGTCCCCCCACAGTAGGCACAATAGCTTTATGACCGTGGATCTCGGTATCTTCAATGGCTCGACCTTCAAATCGAATTCCTAGCAAACCTTCGTTAATGAACGGTTGATTTAATTTCAAGCGTCCCTTGGCATGCTCAATCGACATTAGGGCACAAGTCCCGGTACCACAGACACCTCGGTCTAAGGCACCCTTCCAAGTCTCTGGCTTATCAAAATCAACTTTTCCAGTTGGGTACCAGTTGGAAGTACGCATATAAACATCAGGATCATCTGATGGCTCATGCATCATTGACAATGTAATACCAACTCCTGGATAGTCAGGGTGGTTAACCGGCAATTGATCGATTGCTGCTGTCGTCACTAACGAGGAGATTTTAGCAATTTCACTCCCCATTTCTGGTACCAGATGCAAGCCTTCGAATTGCGTTGCATCAATACAGCAATAGAACATCCCACCCCAAGCAATATCAACTTTGACCTTTCCTAAGTGTGGTACGTCAATTTCTTTGTCTAAGTATACTGGAAAGGCCGGAACATTCTTAAAGGTGACACGGGTTACTTTGCCGTTTTTACAGTCAGCTTTAATGTGAATCAAGCCAGCAGGCGCTTCCAAATCGAATTCACTGACTGGTTCTGTCATTGGAATTTGGCCAGTTTCTAGTAAGGCGGTGGCAACCGCAATTGTATTGCCCCCACTCATCATTGGATATTCCGTTTGTTCCATAATGATATAACCTGCCTTGGCCTTGGGATTTTTAGCAGGCACGATCAAGTTTGCACATGTGGCTGGAATACCTCTAGGTTCGCGTAGCATCAATAGACGGACTTGATCATCATTTTTCTTCAGCCATTCTTCCATCTCATACACAGAATCTCCAGGAATTGTAGGCACACCACTCGTAATAACCCGCATTGGTTCACCTTCGTGACACTCAACTGAATCAAACATTCTCTTGAAAGCCATTTCACATTCACTTCTTTCTTTGGATTTGCTGATAACCAATTATCAATCACCATTCGATGATTGCGCTTTCATTGCTCTGCTGACTTCTTCTATTCCAACTCCCTTCAAAGAACAATTTTTATAAATTAAAGCTTCAATCTCTTATACAGCCCTATTATTATGCTTATATTGTGAATATTCAATCAAATAAAAATGGATACTCCATTCAAAAAAATTGAATACCTAGTACTGACGCACACGTATCTAGCTTCTTTAGCAAATAATTTCTATTGAACTTGTGCATGATCCTACAAGAAGACCCGATCCCGTACTTTCGTTACATGCACAGCAATTTAAAATTTTTCACTAATTTCAAACATCACTTTAAAAAACCATTCACCCACAAAAACGGGCCTGGGATAAAACATCCCAGACCCTTATGCGTCAATTTAAATGGCCGAAACGTGCGCCAAAAGGCAGCCGTTCCACTCTCGTTTAGCAATTTCTATTCCACTGATTAATTCGGAATCGTTTCAACCCACTTCTTCAGCAGGACCACGTTGATGACAGCTTCAATCGCCGCAATGACCAGGAAGCCCACAATGTTCATGCCGAACAGCGTCTGACCGCTAGCACTCATCATGTCGCTCAAGTTATTGAACTCATGCATCATGAAGGCCGCCACGCGCACGACCAGGTAGATGACGATGATGTAGAGCACGGTGTCAATGGCCCGTCGACTGACATTGGGCAGGAAGTTGTTGGTGGCACTGACCACCAGGTGGACCAGCGAAATCGTCGTCCAGCCGAGAACGACCAGCGCGAGCCCCATCAGCCCCAGGCCAATGACAACCTTGATGGCCTCACCCAACGGATAGCGAGGATCCATCAGATCTGCAAATAGGCTGTTCAAGAACTTGGCATCAATCGTACTGGTGATGGCGTAAAGCACGACCTGAATCACACCGAAGTACAGGAACATCAAGAAGGATGATAACAAATTCGTGAGATATAATTTCGTTTCCCCAATCGGAATCAACCGGTAAGTGTCGCGGGTATAAACGTGTTCGTTGGCCACACTCATGAAAATAAAGGCCGCCAGGAACGCCGGTCCCGACCAAGCCGCTGCCACGCCGAAGAACTCACCGCTTTGAATACCGCGGGTCACCACGCTCCACAGTAACGTTCCAGCCATCACGGCCAGTTCGGCCAAGAGGATTTTGTTGGTGGTCCGGAACCGTTCGCGACTCATCACTTGAAAGACTTTGCCAAAACTAGTCATGGCTGACACTCCCTTCATACAAACTCTCGTAGTAAGCTTCAATCCCAATGCCAAATTCTTCACGAATGGCGTCACTGGCCTTATGGGCGTAAATCGTTTGGTCCTTGACGATGACGACCTCGTCTAAAATCGGCGCAATCTCAGCCACGTAATGGTCGGAAATGACCATGGTAGCGTCGGCTGGCTTCCATTTGATAATACTGCTAATAATCTTCTTGCGGCTCATGGAATCGATGCCACTGAAGGGTTCGTCTAGCAGGTACAGCTGCGTTTGCCGCGCTAGGGTCAAGGCGATGACCACCTTTTCCTTCATCCCCTTGGACAGCGCACCCAGCTTCAGGCTGGTGTCAATCTGCAGGAAGGTAACCAGCTCTTCAAAGCGTTGGCCATCGAAATCCGGGTAGACCAGCCGATAAAAATTGGCAACGCGGTCCACTCGGGTGTTGCTCTTGAAGCCCCGCAGTTGTTCGGTGAAACTGACGTGACTCTTGTGGTGGGCAGCCACACTGTCACCACACACGGCGATGGTCCCAGACCCTTTGGCACTGCCCGTCACCAGACGCATCAACGTGGTCTTCCCCGCGCCGTTTTCGCCCAGGAGGCCCACGATTTTACCCGTCTGCAAGGTCAAATCTACATTATTCAAAATCGTTTTCAAATTGTGCTTGTAAGTGAGTTGTTCGATTGCTAACACATTAGTCATTCTGCTGCCTCCTTTGGGCGATAAATCGTTTCAAGCTCTCGATGATTTGTTCATCGGTTAAGTTCAATGCATGTAATTGTTCGTAGACTCGCTCCAACTGCTCCATGACCAAGTGCTCCTTTAACTGGGTAATCCGGGGTTCATCCATCGTGACGAAGTTGCCCTTGCCCCGCTTGGACTCCAGAATACCCTCCGTAATCATTTCCCCGAGTGCGCGTTGCACCGTATTCACGTTGACCGTGAGATCGACCGCTAGCTGGCGAACTGCCGGCAACTTATCCCCGGGTTTCAGCTGACCGGTCATCATTTCATGATAAAGATAATTTTTGATTTGGTAATAAATTGGCACCTTATCATCGAACTGCATTTGTCCTACCTCCCTAGTGTTATATTTCGCTAGTACACTATAACATAGGGACGCAGGTCTGGCAACCCCTCTGTTACTAAAATGAGAACAATCGGTTACAAAAACGCGCCCCAACAGCGTTCGTCGACCAGGACGAATTTTGTTAGGACGCGTTTTTCACTGAAATCCTTAGATTTGACTATCGGCGCTACCAGCTAACCGCCAGTTGGCCCACTCTTGATTACGCCAAATACTGCTTCGTCGCAGCCACAATCTCTTGCAGCCCCTTCTTGGCATCGGAGAAGAACATCTGTGTGTTGTCCATGGCGAACAGTGGGTTTTGCACGCCGGCATACCCGGTACTCATCGACCGCTTGATGACCACGACCGACTTAGATTTGTCGACGTCCAAGATTGGCATTCCGGAAATGGCGTTGCCACTTTCGCGGGCCAGTGGGTTCGTGACGTCGTTGGCCCCAATGACCAAGGACACGTCGGTGCTCTCAAACAGTGGGTTGGCGTCATCCAACTGCTTCATTTGGTCATACGGCACGTTGACATCGGCCAGCAGCACGTTCATGTGTCCAGGCATCCGCCCAGCAACCGGGTGAATCGCGTAATTGACCACGATGCCTTGGTCCGTCAAGACCTTGGCCAATTCGGCAACCTCGTGTTGGGCTTGCGCGGCGGCTAACCCGTAGCCTGGCACGATCATGACGCTGTGGGCGTAGGCCAGTTGTAGGCCAATGTCGTCGGCGGAAGTCTCCTTCACGTCGACAGGCACATCGGCCGCAGCAGCGCCACCGTCGCTATCGCCCGTCCCAAAGCCTCCGGCCAAGATGTTGGCCACGGAACGGTTCATGGCATCGGCCATTTGTAAGGTCAAAATGGTTCCGGCGGCCCCGACTAAGGCCCCGGCAATGATCAGGACCTGGTTGTTAATGACAAAACCAGCAAAGGCCACAGCCAACCCGGTGAAGGCGTTTAACAGCGACACGACCACGGGCATGTCCGCCCCACCGATTGGTAAGGTCATCAGCAGGCCAAAGACCAGACTCATCGCTAACGCCAGCGTGACGTACCAAACGTTGGTCGGCAAGCCGATCACCAGGTAGGCCGAGACCAGAATAGCCAGGACCACGACGATGTTTAGCAGCCGAGCGCCCGGAAAACTGATTGGCTTCCCGGAAACGTGACCGGACAGCTTGCCCGTCGCAATCAGTGACCCGGAGAACGTGATGCCCCCGATGATGACGTCCAGCAAGACTGGTAGCGAAAAGGCCACGCTCAGATTAGCGCCGTCGCCCTTCAACAGATAGTCGAAGATCCCAATCGTGGCAGCCGCGCCACCACCCACGGCGTTGAAGAGGCTGACCAACTGGGGCACGTCGGTCATCGGCACCTTGCGTGCTTTGACGACCCCGTAAAGGATTCCCAGCGCTAGGCCCAGCAACAAGACGATCCAGCCGATGGCATCAATCTTGCCCTCGACCACGATCGTCACAATAATTGTAATAACGGCGAGAAACATCCCCACGGCGGAGAGGCCATTCCCCCGCCGGGCCGTCTTAGGCGAACGCATCAAGTGGACCCCTAAGACGTAGCAGACCGCCGAAACTAAATAAATTAACGCTGAAACTGTTTGTAGCGCACTCATTTCTGCTCAGCCTCCCCCTTCTTCGCGGCCGGTTTCCGGTCAAACATGCCCAACATCCGGTCGGTCACGGTGTAACCACCAGCCACGTTGACTGCGGCAAAGAAGGCCCCGAGAAAGGCCAGCACGTAAAATAGCGCACTGTTGGCTTCCGCGGCAATGACAAAGGCCCCGACCACGACCACGCCGTGAATCGCGTTGGCCCCAGACATCATGGGCGTTTGCAGGGTCGCGGGAATCTTACTCATGACTTCGAATCCCACTAATAGACTGAGAACAAAAATGGCTAAATTCGTAAATAATTCCTGACTCATGCCTAATCAACTCCTTTGGTTTCGGTTGATTCTGCTGGCTTAGCCGCTGGGCGCGCCGGCAATTTCAGCGCGTCGCGAACCCGACTGCTGATAATTTCACCATTGGTCGTGGCCAACAGCTCACCAATCACCTCATCGTCCACGTCCAAGACCAATTTACCGTCCTGAACGATGGCACTTAAGACCGCCTGAACGTTCTTAGCAAACATATCCGAGGCGGAGGCGGGCAACTGGCTGGCCATATCCCCGGCGCCGATGATCTGGGCCTGCTGGGCCGTCGTCACCGTCTTGTCCGGTTGGGACCCGGCCACGTTGCCACCGAGGGCACTGGCTGCCAAGTCAATGAACAAGGTACCGGCCTTGGCCGCATCCACGGACTTCTGGGTGACCAGCAGCGGTGGCCGCCGTCCGGGAACCTGCGCCGTCGTGATGATGACGTCGTTTTGCGCAATGAAGGCGGCTAACTCAGCCTGTTGTTGCGCCGTTTCTTCTGGCGTCAAGGCGCGCGCGTACCCGCCTTCACCAGTGGCGGAAACGGAGGTCGTCAAAAACGTGGCTCCCAGCGATTCCACTTCACCACGAGAGGCCGGTCGAATGTCATAGCCCGACACCATCGCGCCCAGCCGCTTGGCCGTCCCGATGGCTTGTAGGCCAGCTACCCCGGTCCCCAAGACCAATACCTTGGTAGGTTTGGCGGTCCCGGCAGCCGTGATCATCATGGGTAAATACCGTGAAAACCGGTCGGCCGCCAGCAACGCGGCCTTGTACCCGGCCACACTGGCTTGCGAGCTCAAGACATCCATGGTCTGGGCCCGCGACACGGTCCGGGGCAGTAGTTCAAAGGCCAACGCATTGACTTTCTTGGCTGCGAGCTCCTGCACATAGTCCAGATCCGTCAGTGGTTGTAACAACCCTAACAAGGTCTGGCCGGCCTTCAGCTGATCGACGACGTCCTTGCCGGGTTGCCCAATCGTGGCCAACACATCCGCGCCTTGAATCGCGGCTTGGCGGTCACAAATCTTGGCCCCCGCGGCCTCAAAGACGGCGTCCGGATAGAAGGACCGGTCGCCAGCCCCCGTTTCGATCAGGACTTGAAACTCACCTTTTACCAATTTACGCACGACTTCTGGCGAGAGGGCGACCCGGTTTTCTCCCGGCGCTTCTCGTAAAGCAGCAATCGTTAATGACATGCCACCCATCTCCTTTTGAGAATTACTTCACAATTCCATCATATGTCGCGCGCCAAGCTAAAACAAGCCTAACCTGCATAATTGTTCAGTTAATAAGGATACCGTCCAATGGGGTAATTTGTTGATTTATCAACCTTCTGAACGATTCAGTGGCACAAAAAAAGAGTCCCTCGTTATTTTAACGAAGGGCCCTCACTTGACGACCAACTGGCCTTAGCTCAGCCAGCCGTCCATTTCAAATTTTTTCGCTTGGATAATCTCAGCCGCTAAACTGACCAGGTCTTGAACCGTCCCCCAGTCGGTGTGCTGGACGGCGGCTGCCTGCAGTTGCGCCACTTCATCGGCCGAATACAGCCAGGCCAGCGCGCCTTGTTGGGCGAGAATCAGATACAGATTCACCGCTGCGGTGGTTGGCCGGGCGCTCAGCAGCTGCTGTTTCAGCGCCGTGATGACAGTCTGGCGACTCGCAGCCGTGGGTTCATAGATGACGTGGGGCTTCAGGTTGTTTTGGAAAATCACCCGCTCGGTGGTCTGCTCCGCCAGCGTCTCGGCGCCAATGCCGTCGTAAAGCGCATTGACGATGTCCCAACTGGTGACCAATTTCAACGCCGTCTTCAGCTGCGAATCTTGGGCCAAATCACTCGTCAGCCGAATCTTAAAGGCGTTCAAGTACTGCGGCAGCTGGTCAAACCGCGTCGCATCGGCAATCGTCATCTGCCCAGCATTTGCGGCCAAGATGCCCTGGTCCACCAAGTCCAAGACAGCGGCCAAGACCAAGTAGGCCTGTGTCGTGAACCGGGTCCGCAGCATGGGCCGCTTGTCGATGCGTTCAGTCAGTAATAAATAATTTTTGGCGGTCGTTAATGCCAAAGTGGTCCCTCCTTTTCCCCGTTTACGCGGGGGCTTACGAATAATAAGGATACCACACTGTACCGCTATCCATGCTATAATCAGGCTAATTTAGACGAATTTCACTGGAGAAAATTATGCTGACTAAAAAACAATTAACGCAACAGAAAATTATAACGGCCGCCATGACCGTGCTGGAGCAAGCTCCTAACCAAAAACTCACGGTAGTGGCCGTCACGGCACAAGCCGGTATTTCTCGCAGAACCTTTTACCGTTACTATACCAGCATCGATGCGCTAATCGCTGCCTTGGAACATCAACTCTGGAATGATACTTTGCAGTTATTCGTGCCACTTTTTTCTGCCAGCAAATGGGCCGACACCGCATTTGTGGCGCATCTTTTTCGTTATCTGGATGCCCATCATGCCCTATTAAAGTTTCTGAGCACTAGTAGTCATTTTAACTTCACCACGGCCATTATCACCAATTCGCGCGGCATTACCGAACAACGATTAAGGGAACTCGCTCCAGCCAGCACCATTGACCCCCGTCGCGCAACTGATTTGGTACTACATTGCCTGGGCTATGGTGCTCAAGCCTTAATCACTGACTGGATTCGTCACGACTTTCAGGAACCAGCCAGTGAGATGGCCTATCTCTATTATCAACTGATTGTAGCCCCCTTCTTTACACTCAACAATCAGACTATTCACAAAAAAATTCTGCAAAACGGCAATGGCACACTTAATTAATTAGTGTGCCATTTACGCATCTATTTTAGGTGGCACCTTTGATTAAAATTTACGCCAACGCCTATTTTTTTATAGAATGTAAGCGTAATCACAAATGATAACTTAGAAAGGGTGTTTCTTATGAGTGGACGTTTACAGGGTAAAGTTGCAATTATTACGGGGGCTGCCCGCGGTCAAGGTGCTACCGAAGCCCAGTTATTTGCCAAAGAAGGGGCTAAAGTTGTTGCCACAGACGTACTCGAAGATGACTTAACTGCTACTGTTAAAGCGATTCAGGACGAGGGACATGAGGCGCTCGCTATCACCCAAGATGTTTCTAGTGAAGATTCCTGGCAAGCTGTGGTCGATCAGACGCTGGCAGCATTTGGCAAGATTGATATTTTAATCAATAATGCCGGCATTACTGGCGCCCAGTTACCACCCGAAGAACTCTCCGTTTCTGAGTGGGATAAAGTTATGAATATCAATGCCTTAGGCAACATGCTGGGAATTAAACACGTCATTCCCGCGATGAAGAAACAAGGCGCCGGTTCCATCGTGAACATTTCTTCACTTGCTGGTATTCATGGGATTGGTGGTTTCAGCGCTTACGCCGCGTCTAAGGGCGCCACTCGTTTGCTGACAATGGGTGCAGCCAAAGACTTTGGTCCTGATCACATTCGAGTCAACTCCATTCATCCGGGATTCATTGAAACACCAATGATTAAGGACTTCACGGATAATCCTGAAATCAAAAAGCAAGTCGTCGACAACATTCCGTTACACTACTTAGGCCAACCAGAAGACGTCGCTTATGCTGCTCTATTCTTGGCCTCCGATGAAGGTCGCTTCGTTACCGGTGCCCAACTAGTCATTGATGGCGGCCAATCAATTAAAGAATAGCATTCTAACCAATAGTAGAAAAAATAGAGTTCTTCACGAACAATTACGTGGAGAACTCTATTTTCATTGAATCAGATTACGTATTAGCCGATTTGCCGCGAGAACTTCTTAAACCCAAATAACTGATTGATTCGTTGGTCATACTCAGCCGGAATCTCTAAGTCCAGTGCCTTCAAGTTGTTTTGCAACTGCGCCGGCTTGCTGGCACCGGTAATCAAGCTGGAGATTCGGGAATCACGCAAGCCCCAGGCCAAGGCAAACGTGGCCAGGTCGGTGTCTAATTCCTTGGCCATCTTGATTAGCGCCTCCACCTTGTCCAGGTTGTCATCGGTCAGTAACGCCTTGATCTGGCCTTGGTACGTGGCCCGTGAGCCAGCCGGAATCGGTTGACCCTTGCGGTATTTACCCGTCAACAAACCTTGAGACAGCGGCGAAAATGGCACGACACCCAAGCCTAATTTTTCGCAAACGTCCAGCAGTTCGTGTTCGATGTAGCGGTCGAACATGTTGTATTGCGGCTGAACCACCGTCATTGGGTGTAGGCCCCGTTCCTGAATAATTAGTTGCGCCTCAAGAATCTGAATTGGCCGCCATTCGCTGACGCCGTAATACAAAATCTTCCCCTGGTCGACCAAGCCGCTCAGGGTACTCAAGGTCTCTGCCAGCGGCGTTTCCGGGTCAAAGCGGTGACAAAAGTACAGGTCCAAATAGTCCGTCTGTAGGTTCGTCAGCGATTGGTTCACGGATTCCGTGATGTGCTTGCGCGACAGGCCACGGTCGTTGACGCCATCGCCGGTCGGGAAGAAGACCTTGCTGGAGACGACCAGTTCCTTGCGCGGAAATTGCTTGAGCGTCTTGCCTAAGAACCGTTCAGCCGCGCCACCACTGTAGGCGTCCGCGCAGTCAAAGAAGTTGATGCCCTTTTCATAGGCCAACTTAATGCTCTGCGCCGCCAGGTCCTGCTTGGCACCGTCGCTAACGTCCGTCATCCAACTGCCCAACGCCAATTCACTGACGCGCAACCCTGATTTACCTAAATGCCGATACTTCATGTCTAACTCCTCCTTGAAATTATGTAACCGCTTTATTTTTGTCGATATCTTTAGTTTATCAGTTTTTATTGGTGGTGGCGCGTAATTTATTCAATAAATTTCCTGCTGCCTGTGTCTAAGCTTACACCCACATCAAAAAGGCCGACCCGCAAGTCGACCTTTCCCGTTGATTCAAATCGTTCTGCTGTGATAGTTGGCAGTAATATTTAACTAAAGGTTGAAAATAGAATTAACGCGGTGATGCCGGAATGGCGGTGTTCGGACACCTAAACGCGGTGAAGCCAAGTTTCCGGCAAGTTGCCATCTATTAGGAACACTGTGTTGGTCGAAAGCTAGCTAATAAATTCGCTGCTACCAAGGGGTAAGCTAATTGTTATTGGCAAGCACTACCTTAGCCGAGAGTTCGCCAAATATGGGTTCAGCCGTGGGAGTTGTCTTAGCGGCGCGATTCAGGCCGCTTAGACAACTGGCGTCTTTGAGACGTGGGCTTCGGCTCAAAGCGAGGTGCCGAGACCGTCCTTTGGCTCGGCCCGTCCGCCCCAGCGTTCCAACCCATATTTGGCGAACGGTAGGCGACCAGTTTCTGCTATGACGCGGTCAGCGACTAATCCTAACGCCATGAGTCGTACAGTGACACTAATTCTAGCTAATTTCTGTCCTTCAACCTTTAACTGAACATGACTTCCATCACCAGGATGGCGCCACCGAAGACCAACACGAACGCGACGACTGGCCAAACGAATTTGAACCAGTGCGAGTATTTCATGTCTAACATCTGCAGGGTGGCCATGACCAAGCCGGTTGGGGCCAAGAAGAGCATCGCGTATTGCCCGAATTGGTAGGCCGTTACCACGGCGAACCGCGGAATGTCGACCGTATCGGCCAATGGCGCGAAGATTGGCATCGCCAGCACAGCCAAGCCAGAGGAGGATGGCACGATGAAGCCCAAGACGAAGAAGATCAGCATCATAACGATGATGAAGACCGAACCACTCACGTGTGCCACCAGTGATGACGAGTATTGCAGGATGGTATCCGAGATCATCCCTTCGTTCATGACCAGGTTGATGCCCCGCGCGAGCCCGATGATCAGAGAAACCCCGACCAGACTGGCCGCACCGTTCGTAAAGGCATCCACGACGCCCTTTTCACCGATACCATATTTCCCGGTAGCGGTCATGAACATAATGATAATCGCGAAGAGCAGGAATGACGAGGCCATGGTTGGGAACCACCAGCCCTGTGACATAACGCCCCACACCATGATGGGGAACGTGATGACGAACAGGATCAAGATGATCTTCTTGCGCAGCGTAAAGGCTTGATTACTGGTGTCATCGGAGGCCACGGACCACATTTTATCAAAGGAACTCTTGTCCTCGTAAGTGTAGGAGAACGACGGCGTTGCCTTGACCTTCTTGCTGTACCAGTGCAGGTAGAAAATCACGAAGATGGCGGCGACGACCAACCCCCCGATCCGCCAACTGATTCCCTCGGTAAAGTTGATACCGGCCGCGTTTGACGCGATTACGACGGAGAACGGGTTGATGGTCGAGAAGGCCGTCCCGACCGAACTGGAGAGGAAGATGGCCCCCACACAGACGATCGAGTCGTAGCCCATCGCAATGAAGATAGGCACCAGAATTGGGTAAAAGGCCACGGCCTCTTCTTCAATCCCACAGAGCGTACCCCCGAGGACCATCAGGATGGAAACCAGGAAAATCAACATAAATTCGTGGCCCTTGGTCTTTTTCGTCAAGGCCATCAAGCCGGATTCGAAGGCCCCACTGGCTTTAACCACGCCAATTAGGCCCCCTAAGACGAAGATAAATACCATGATGTCCACGGCCTCGATGGTCCCGCGCACCATACTACTGGTAATGGCGCCCAGACCAGCCGGCCGTTGTTTCAGCCGGTGGTACGTATTGGGAATCGAGACTTCTTGGGTGATGCCACCGGACGTAAATTCCTTGATGTTGATCTTAACGCCCAGCTTATCCAGCTGTTCTTGGGTTGCCGGGACCTTGACCGTTTTCCCGGATGGCCGCGAGATTTGAAGCTGCGACCCACTGTATGATAGCTTAGAATATGAGCCGGCCGGAATGACCCAGGTCGCAATGACGGCGACGATGGTCAGAATGAATAAGATCACAAACGCGCCGGGCATCCGTAATTTGAATTTCTTCTTCGGCTTTGGTTCTACTGATGCATCCATTAAGTTCACCCCTTAAAGTGATTGATGGCTTAGCCAACACAAAACGTGGTCCAAGAACGGGTGTCACCAACATCTCCGCACAATTGGACCACGTTCCGTTAATTTAATGACTTAAGCTTTGATCAACGTCCCGACCTTGCCCGCTAAGGCATCGTCGAGGTGATCGAGTGACGTGATCAGGGCCATCCGTCCGTTACCGCCAGCTACGAAGCCCAGGCAGGCCTCGATCTTCGGTAACATACTGCCGGGCGCAAACTGACCTTCGTCAATGTAGCGTTGCGCGTCTTGACTAGACAATTCCCGCAGTGCTTGTTGTTCTGGCTTGCCGTAGTTGACGTACACATCGTCCACGGCGGTCAAAATAATCAGTTGGTCTGCCGAAATGTTAGCGGCCAACAGAGCACTGGAGCGGTCCTTGTCGATCACGGCTGGCACGCCCTTAAGGCCGTCTGCCGTAGTCACGACGGGCACCCCGCCTCCGCCACCAGCGATGACCAAGTTGTCATTTTCAATCAAGTCGTTGATGCTCTTGATTTCAATGATCGACTTTGGCAACGGTGACGGCACCACTTGCCGATACCCGCGGCCAGCGTCTTCCACAAAGGTGTAGCCCTTCTCGGCCACGATCTGGTCGGCCGCTTCCTTGCTGTAGAAGGAACCCACTGGCTTGGTCGGGTGGTCAAAGGCCGGATCGCTCTCGTCGACTTCGACCTGGGTGACCACCGAAGCGACATCCTTTTGAATGCCCTGGCGGTGGAGCTCATTGTGCAAGCTTTGTTGCAAATGATAGCCAATATAGCCTTGACTCATGGCCCCACATTCCGGGAATGGGAAGGCCGCAGTCTGGCCGTGTTCGGCGGCAAAGTTCATGCCCAAGTTGATGGCCCCGACTTGCGGACCGTTACCGTGGCTGATGACCACCTTATGGCCGGCCGCTACCAGGCCAATCAAGGACTTGGCCGTGTGCTTCACCAAGTTTAATTGTTCTTCTGGAGATTTGCCCAAGGCGTTACCGCCTAGAGCCACTACGATTTTAGCCATGTGTCTGCCTCCGATTATTCGCCTAAGGTTGCGACCATCACTGCTTTAATGGTGTGCATCCGGTTTTCAGCTTCTTGGAAGACGACCGAAGCATCGCTTTCAAAGACTTCGTCGGTCACTTCCATTTCGGTGATGCCGTACTTGTCAGCGATTTCCTTACCCACACCGGTTTCGGCGTTGTGGAAGGACGGCAGGCAGTGTTCAAAGATCACGTTCGGGTTGCCCGTCTTCTTCATCATTTCGCTGTTGATTTGGTATGGTGACAACAGTTCGATCCGTTCTTTCCAAACGGAATCTGGTTCACCCATGGAGACCCAAACGTCGGTGTAGAGCACGTCAGAGCCCTTAACCCCTTCGTCGATGTCATCGGTGATCAAGATGTCCGCTCCGGTCTTGGCCGCAATGGCGTTGACCTTGTCCCGCAGTTCCTTAGTTGGCTTTAAGGCCTTTGGGCAAACCAGGTGGAAGGTCATCCCCATGATTGCGCCACCGATCATCAAGGCGTTGGCCACGTTGTTGCGGCCATCACCCACATAAGTAAAGTGAATGTCACTGTAGTTTTTCTTCAGTACTTCTTTAGCCGTCAAGAAGTCCGCCAGCACTTGAGTCGGGTGGTCTTCATCGGTCAAGCCGTTCCAAACCGGCACGCCGGAATACTTGGCTAACGTTTCGACCGTCCGTTGGGAGAACCCACGATATTCAATCCCGTCGTACATACCGCCCAACACGCGAGCTGTATCTGCAGCGGATTCCTTCTTGCCCATTTGGGTCCCGGTTGGTCCTAAGTAAGTGACGTGGGCGCCTTGGTCGTGCGCACCGACTTCAAAGGCACAGCGCGTCCGCGTGGAACTCTTTTCGAAGATCAACGCAATGTTCTTACCCGTTAATTTTTGTTGTTCCGTCCCGGCGTATTTGGCCTTCTTCAAGTCTTCTGCCAATTGCAGTAAGAAGCCCATTTCCTTAGGGGTGTAGTCCAATAAAGTTAAAAAGCTACGATTACGAAGATTAAACATTGTAAGTTCCTCCTTTGTTATTTACAATCATAAGTATAGTAAGCGGTTTCATAAAACTTCACAGATCTTCAAAACTTTGTTAAAACTTTTTCTAAGGAGTCCAATTCATGTTTAAGCAGTCCCGTTTCTTTACCCACGAGCGTTACCAGCGCATCTTGCTATCCGCGGTTTGTATTGCTTTAGCCTCGCAAGTGAATTTTCAAACATATGCCCCAGGATTCATCGTCACCCTGTCCGTCTTCATCCTGCCGGTCATCTTGTACTTCAACCGCGACTTCAACCCCATCTCGCTTACGGTAGCGGTGGCCATCGCCTCACCCGTGTTTCGTGGGCTGTTGCTGTTCATCAGCCACGACGTGAATTCGCACGATAACGTCATTTATATTTTGGCCGACATGGCATTTTACCTCTGTTACGGCCTGCTATATTACCTGTTGTACTGGCGTCGCGGCCAACGAAGCAACACGACCTTTTTCCTAACCATCGTGCTCTGCGATTACGTCGCCAACCTCTTGGAAGTCAGCCTGCTCACCGGCTTTGCGCACTACACCTACCAACTCTTTCAAATTCTCTTCGTCACCGCCCTGATTCGCAGCACCGTCAGTTGCCTGTTGGCCTTTCTCTACCATTACTTCCAACTGATGCTGCGTCAGGAAAACCATGAACAGCGCTACTACCATTTCATCTGGGTTGCCTCGGCCGTCAACAGCGAAGTCTACTTCATGCGCAAAAACATCAGCGAGATTGAAAACGTCATGAAGAACGCCTACACCCTGAATCAGGACCTGCAACAGGCCAACGTCAGTGAGGCCGAACGCGATAAGGCCCTCCAAATTGCCCGCGACGTTCATGAGATCAAGAAGGATTATCAAAACGTGATTCGCGGCCTGGGCGATTATTTCAATGACGACCACGATACGGCCATGCAGCTCGCAGATATCCTTAAGGTCACGACCGACTACATCCGGGAATCCATCAAGCCCAAGTTTCCTAACGTGACGATTGAGGTCCACAACCACGTGGATCTGATGGTGCCCAACCATTACTACCTGGTCTCGATTTTATCCAATCTGATTTTCAACAGCGTCGACGCCATGGCGGACCAGCCCAGCGGCACCGTGGTGGTCAGCGTCGTGGACCGCGGCAACGACATCTTGCTTAACGTCAGTGACAACGCCAGTGGTATGGACCCCGACACGCTGGCCATGATCTTTCAGCCCGGCTTTACCACCAAGTTCAATGAAAACGGCGACGTCTACCGCGGCATTGGCTTGTCACACGTGAAGATCATTGCCCAAGAGCAATTTGACGGCGACATTCACGTCGATTCCGAGCTGGGCAAGGGGACGAATTTTGCCGTGAAACTCAGTAAAAAACGCTTAGAACAGGAGGCAGATGCCTAATGAATTTCTACATTGTTGATGACGACCCCTCGATTCCCATGATTCTGCGTCAAATCCTAGAAAAGAACCCCGACAATACGGTGGTCGGCATTGCCCACGACGCCAAAAAGGCCCTGGCCGACATCATGTTGATGGACGTGGACATTGTCTTGGCCGACCTCTTGATGCCGGGCATTTCCGGCATTGAACTCGTTAAGAAACTTAAGGCGCTCAAACCCGCGTTGCGCGCCATCATGATCTCTCAGGTCAAGGACAGTGATCTGCGTGCCGAGGCCTATGAAGCGGGCATTGAATTCTTCATTGATAAACCCATCAACGTCATTGAGGTGAAGACCGTGGTCGAAAAGGTCGCCCAAAGCGTGCAGATGGCCACCAAGCTCAATAACATCCAGTCGCTGGTCGGCGGCGGTGCGGTCGCCACGGCCCCGGTCGTGGATCAGAAGCAACAACAAAAGGAAAAGATTCTTTCTATTCTACGTTTTCTGGGCATCACCTCCGAGGCGGGCTCCTCCGACATCCTGGCGGTGGCCCAGATCATGCTCGACCAAAACCTGAGCTTTCGCGAAATCGACTTCAACGCCGCCTACCACATCGACGACCGGGAAAAGAAGATCATGTTCCAACGCATTCGCCGCGCCATCAAGACGGGCCTGACCAATCTGGCCAACATCAGTCTGGACGGTATGGGCGACGAAATCGTGGTCGAATACGCCAATACCTTGTACGAGTACAAAAACGTGCGTAGTGAAATGTTGCTGCTGGAGGGCACCCGCACGACCGGCGGCAAGACCTCGTTGAAGCGGTTCTTTGACGGGCTGGTTCAAGAAGTGTAACGCGGTGCCAAACAAGGCGTATGAAAAGGGCTAGGCCACTCATCCAATCCTGAGATTAGTGACCTAGCCTCTTTCAGCCAAATTAGTTGCTGACTCCCCTCACCCAATGCTGGCTGGCCAGGACAGTTATTTTGCCACCCCTTCATTTTCACGTATACGCCATCGCAAAATGGGCGTATAATTAAAACCATTAATTAGTTCAGAAGACCAACCCCAAAAGAAGTGATCATATGCCAATGAAACATGCTCGGACCGCCTCCCTCGGTCAACTCTTATTCAAATACCGTATCGTTGTCATGGCGGCGGCCATTGTGATTCTGGGCTTTACCGGTATCTTCAGCGTTCAAGCGCGCCAGAAGAATACCTCACAGGCCCAAGCCGTCACCCCTCATCAACCCGCTACTAGCCGGCAGATTACCCGCCAACAGCGGCACGTCAAAAAGCAGCTCCATACATACTTGAAACACGTTACCGCTGACGGCAATACCAGCGTCAGTTTTTACAATTTAGGCGCTGTATCTGGCAGTCACTCTGCACAATCAGCCGTGGCCAAACAGTTCTACCAGCGCGGCAAACTGGCGACTTCCGCCAACGCGCACACGCCGGAGGTCTCGGCCAGCACCTACAAACTGTTCATTGCGGCCTACCTGTTCCACCTCACGCAACAGCACGCTTACACCTGGACGACCACCAATCAAGACGGCTTCCACCGAATGATCGTCAACAGCGCCAATGATTTTCCGGAAAGCATCTTGGATACCTATGGCCTCGACGGCATCAACGCCTACCTGGCCAGCGAAGGGCTCTACTCACCGACCTTTGTCGCCGGCAACGAGGCCACCACAACGGCGACTAGTCTGCGTAAAATTTTGGTCAAATTGGCTCGGGCCGAGGCACCATTTAATAACGCCCACAACCGCACTTGGTTACTGTCGCTGATGAAGCAACAGGTCTACCGTGACGGCATTCCCGCCGGTGCGGCCGCGGCCACCAAGGGAACGGTCGTCGCTGATAAGGTCGGCTGGCTCGCCGATACCAACAACGACGCCGGCATCGTCACCCTGCCCAACGGCCAACGCTACGTGCTGGTCATCATGACCCACGGCAACGGCCAGAGCGGCTTTAGCGGCTTTCCGCGGATGGGCCAGATCACCAAGCACATCCAGAAACTGGTCTACAATCCGAAATTGGTCAAACAGCTTGAATAAAAAGAGAGTGCGTCAACAGGCGATCAGCCGGTTAGCAGTTTTAAGCTGAACCGGCTGCCTGTTGGCGCACGTTTCAGCTATGTCAAGGTAATGCGAACGAGCCTGGGGAGGATTTGTCCCAGGCTCGTTTTTTGTTGCCTGGCGTTGAGACCCCTACCCTTCAGGGCGACCAGTACCATATTCCCCGTGAAATATATCATCTTGGCATACCGAATTTTTATCGTTGACAAACGTAAACGATGGCGGTATGCTTAATTCATCAGTTAAGGATTACAAATGTAAACAAAAAAGGAGATCCGCCTTATGCTTAAACTCATTATTCTCATCGTTGCCCTCTTACTCATTGGCTTTATTGCCTGGTGGTTCTTTGGCAATCACGCCACTGCGGCCGTTGATGCCGCCGTGAGTGACAACACCCAAGACGTGGGCGTTGAAGTCAGCGGTGGCTACTCACCCAGCACCGTCGTCTTGAAGAAGGGCGTGCCCGCGACCTTGACGTTTAACCGCAAAGACCCATCCAGTTGTTTGGAACAAGTCGTCTTCCCCGATTTTGGGATCAACGAATTTCTCCCGCAAAACCAGGCGCACGCAATTCCCATCGACACCAGCAAGTCCGGCGAATTCGATTACGCTTGCGGCATGAACATGTTCCACGGCAAAGTCATTATCAAATAATTTATGGAGGTCTACACTCATGACAATCAAACAATCTGCCAACATTACCGTTGATGGCGGCTACCAACCCGCTGAAATCGTCTTAAAGGCCGGTGTCCCCGCCGACTTGACCTTCACCCGCGTCAGTGACGCCGGCTGTTTGGACCAAGTCCACTCCGCTGCTTTGAAGTTCTCGCGTGACTTGCCGCTGAACCAGCCGCAAACCGTGACGGTCGATACCAGCACCCCCGGCGAATTCCCGTTTAGCTGTGGGATGGACATGTTCTTTGGAAAGGTGGTCGTTCAACCATGAGTATCAAGAATCGATTCGTCTTTTCGCTTGTCGTATCGTTACCCATGCTGATTGAAATGTTCACCAAGCCCTTGGGCCTGATGCTCCCCGGTGGCGCTTGGACCATGTTTCTCCTGGCAACGGCGGTAATGGCCGTTTCCGCAGGGCCGTTCATCCAAAGCGCCTGGGCCGCCTTTCGCCACCACCACGCCAACATGGACACGTTGGTCGCCATTGGGACGATCACGGCCTATCTCTACAGTTTCTACGCCATGCTGGCTGGCAAGGACGTTTTCTTTGAAAGCGCGGCCTTCGTGGTCACCTTTATCCTGTTGGGCCAATATTTCGAAGAGAAAATGAAGCACTCCGCTTCCGGCGCCGTCAGCAAGCTAGTCGACTTACAGGCCAAGGACGCCGAAGTCCAACGCGACGGTCACTGGACGAAGATTCCGCTGGCCCAAGTGGTCGTCAATGACGTCATCCGCGTACGCCCCGGCCAAAAAATTGCCGTCGACGGCGTCATCGTGGATGGGAGTTCAACCATCGACGAATCCATGGTCACGGGCGAAAGTATGCCCGTCACCAAGCAGGCCGGCGACAAGGTCATCGGCGCCACCATGAATAACACCGGGACCTTCACCTTCAAGGCCAGCAAGGTCGGTAACGACACGCTGTTGTCGCAGATCGTCGACATGGTCAAGAAGGCCCAGACCAGCCACGCGCCGATTCAAAAGACCGTGGACAAGGTGGCCGATATCTTTGTGCCCGCCGTCTTGATCGTGGCCATTGCCACCTTTACTATTTGGTACGTCTTCTTAAACGCCTCACTGGTTAGTGCCATGCTCTTTGCCGTGTCCGTCGTCATCATTGCCTGCCCGTGTGCACTGGGTATCGCGACGCCGACAGCCCTCATGGTCGGCACCGGCCGGAGCGCCAAGATGGGCATCCTGATCAAAAATGGTGAGGTCCTCGAGGCCGCCAACCGCGTCAAGACCGTCGTTTTCGACAAAACCGGGACTATTACGGCCGGTCATCCCCAAGTCACGGACATCGTGGGGGACGCCCAGGTCTTACAAATCGCGGCTAACCTTGAAGTCGCTTCGGAACACCCGTTAGCCGCCGCTATTTTGGCTAAGGCCCAGGCCGAAAACGTGGCCGTTACCGCCGCCCAAAATTTCCAAGCCATCGAGGGTAAGGGTGTGCAGGCCACCGTTGACGGGCAACCCGCCTTTATCGGTAACGACAAGCTGATTGCCGACTACCAGTTGTCCGCCGACTTACGCGACCGCATGACCCAACTACAAGGTGAGGCCAAGACCGTGGTCCTGGTCGGTGTCGCCGAACGCATCATTGGCCTGATTGCCATTCAAGACGCCCCCAAGGCCAGCTCAGCCGCAGCCATCGCCGCTTTGAAACACCGCGGGTTACGGACCGTCATGTTGACTGGCGATAACCAACGGGTGGCCCAAGCCATTGCCAATGAGGTCGGTATCGACACGGTCATTGCCGATGTCTTACCCGGCGACAAGGCCGACCACGTCAAGCAACTCCAAGCTGACGGCCCCGTCGCCTTCGTGGGGGACGGTATCAACGACGCCCCGGCGTTGACGACCGCCGATGTGGGGATCGCCATGGGTTCCGGCACGGACATCGCCATTGAATCCGGCGGCATCGTCCTGGTCAAAAATGACCTGATGGATGTGGTTCGGGCCCTGGAACTCAGTCAAAAGACCTTCAATCGCATCAAACTCAACCTATTCTGGGCGTTCATCTACAACACCCTGGGCATTCCGGTGGCCGCTGGGGTCTTCGCCGTCTTCGGTCTGTCACTAAGTCCTGAATTGGCCGGCCTGGGCATGGCGCTCAGTTCCCTGTCCGTCGTGGCCAGCTCGTTACTCTTAAATAAGTCCAAATTAACGTCCACGCCAACCACGCGTGTGGCTTAGGAGGTCATCGTGATGTCAGAAAAATTCTGGAGTAAAAGCACCTGGTTAACCGTGCTGGTTGGCGCCATTTACGTAGTGGTCGCTACCGGCATTGGGGCCCTGATTGTGGGGCATTAACTTTAACATTGACAAAAAAAACAGGCGTCTGGGAACTTTCCCGGACGCCTATTTTTTGTCTACGTTAAAGGGTCCATCTAGCCCACCCGACTTGTCTAGTTTTGCGACTGGGCCAAGGCCGTCACGATGTCGGGTTCCACCTTTTCCGGTTTGGTCACCGGCGCATAGCGGTCGATCAACTGGCCGTCACGTCCAATCAGAAACTTGGTGAAGTTCCATTTGATGCGACCGTGCCCCGCCGTTTCCTTGAGGTAGGTAAACAGTGGATCCTCATCGTCGCCGTTGACCACCACGCGCTGGGTCATGGGAAAGGTCACGCCGTAGTGCAGCTGGCAAAAGTCATTGGCTTCCTCATCCGTTGCCAGTTCCTGGTGAAACTGGTTGGACGGCAGGCCGAGGACCTCAAAACCCTGATCATGATATTTCTGGTAAAGGGCTTCGATGCCCGCCAACTGTGGTGCCAACCCACACTTGCTGGCGGTATTCACAATCAACAACACCTTGCCCTGGTAGTCCTTAAAATCAATGGATTGCCCACTCATTTCCGTTTCGGTAAAATCGTAAATCGTTGCCATAAGACCGCGTCCCTTCTGATTAACGTCCTGGACCAATTTAGTATCAATTAGTTGTATGCAACCCAATCATACACCAAATAGGTCCCCGTTGCCGCTGATTTGCCAGGCTTTATTTTTGGTAAATGGCCCGCAAACTCTTGAGGTCCGCCGCCGATAGCTGCGTCTTGCCCTGGTCGATGGGTGTCATGACCGAGCGCTTATCCGAGCTGTGATCCAACCCCAACGCGTGCCCCAGTTCGTGGACAGCCACGGATTTTTTGAACGCCTGCGGATACGTAGCGTTGAGCTTGGCGGTGGCCGTGTTGGTGGTCAGAATACCGCGCCAGCTGATGCGCTGGGTGATCTGTGGGCCACCGTGGCCATATTCAACGGTCGCCTGACCGCGTGGCTCGCGCTTATGGTAGATGCCAAAGGTGATTCGGTTGGTCTGATCACTGCCCTGGCCCGCCACCAGCTGGACGATACCCGTTTGATTGTAAGTGTTGACGGCATAGGCGAAGACCTGTTTCACCTTGGCCGGCGTGTTGGCCGCGAAGTGATAGTAGTACTTTTTTTGCAACAACAACCCCTGCATGGCCTCCTCCAACGGCGTATCATCGGCACCGGTCTGGGTAGTGGCATCCTTGAGATTGCGCAAAATGTAGCCACTCGCCTGGTAATTCCCCGTCCCCTGGCTCGCCGCCGTCTCGGACCGCCCCGTGACCGTGGCCCAAATGGCCGCCCGGTAATACTGAAACTGGGTCGATAATGGCTGCCAATTGACCCCCACAAAAATCGCGATTCCTAAAATTAGGGCGAGTAACACCCGTCTGACAAGTTTCACAGCGTGACCTTCCCTTCCAACTCGCTTTGCCGTAAGCCGCTTCTAATTAGTTTGATTCTAGGCTATCTAGTTGTGGGCCGCAACTACTTTGCCCCGGGAATTTTCAAGCGCAGATTTTTCTGGATTTAGTTCTAAAGACACTGGCTGGAGCTTGGTTTTCGACTGCTAGGTGCCATTTATCTTGGCCGGCCATGAAGCGGAGCACCGCCTAAGCCTTGACGCGGCCCGGTCGTCTGACAAATTTTCTTATCAAAAAAAGACGCAGGGTCGCCCCCACGTCCGTTGCAATTTAAGTTTAATTTTCAGCAACCACTCGCGAGTGGCGCATCACCAACCCCACCAGGCTCAGCAACATGCCCGCACACAGGGCCAACATGTACCACGGCAGCGTTTGGACCGTGCCGTTGTGCAACCAGCTCATGCCATAAGTGAAGCCGCTGACCAGCAGGTAGTAACCCAGGCTGAACCAGCCACTGGCACTGCCCATGACGTCTTCGTAACCGATTAAGGCCCGATTCAAGGCGTTGGGCAGGGTCACGTTTAGCCCGAGAAAGGTCAGAAAGATGGTCACCAACATGGCGCGGGCGCTTTGCCCATACGCCGCGACGACTAAACCGCCGCTAGCCAGCACGCTAAATCCCAAGCCGACCAAGGCCACCCGTTCCGGTGACCACCAGTTGAGCAACCAGTTGACCAACACGGCCCCCAAGAGGCTCGCGCTCGCTAGGATCAGGCCCAGCCAGCCATAGTGCACGGCCGAATAGCCAAAATGGGTCATGAAGATGAATGGTGCTTCGGCGTAGTAACTAAACAACACACCGTTGATGCCACCGATCAATAGCCCATACCCCCAAACGACGCGGTCGGTCAACAGACGCCGAACCACGGCAACCTGATTGACGGGTGCAGCCGCCACCGTTGTGGGCTGGGTCTCCGGCAAGCGGCTGAGGGCATACAGCCCCACCGCAACTGCCATGACTACCAACGTGCCAAAGACGCTACGATACCCAAAATAGGTCTGCATGATACCACCAATCAGGGGCCCCAAGGCCGGCGCCAACGCCATGGCGGCACTGGTACGGGCAAAGACCCGCGCGCCGGTCAGTCCACTAAAGCTTTCGCGCATGATGGTCTGCGTCACCACGGACCCGGCGCTGGCACCAAAGGCTTGAATCAGCCGACTGGCCAATAGCCAGGTAAAACTAGGACTCCAAAAGAGGCCCACATTTCCCAGCAAGTACACCCCTATTCCGGCTAACATGGCCGGACGCCGGCCCCATTTATCGGCCAGCTGGCCCCAAATCAAGACACCGATGGCAAAGGCCACAAAGTAACTGCTCATGGTCAATTGGACCCGGTTGGCACTCACCTGCAAGGCCGATTGTAGTTGCGGCAAGACTGGGGTGAAAATAGATTCGCTGATCTGGGGAAACCCCACCAGCGTAATGATCAGTCCCAAAGACGGGACGGTTTGACGGACGTTTTTCACAAGTTTTCTCCTTTAAAAGTTAATCTAGGGAAAAACGTCCTTGGCCGTTTGCGGGGACACACGCCATTAAGTTATTCAGTTCCATGGGTTGTCACCCCTTTCGTTTAAAGTCCCTTTACCATACGGGATTCCATTGAAGTTGTCAACTCAAAAAAGCCAGGACCGCAGTCCCAGCTTCGACTTACAACACAAATTGTTGAATCGCATCCGCCACACCCGACTCAAAGTCGTGCGGTGTCACGAACTTAGCGACTTGTTTGACCTCAGGAATCCCGTTAGCCACGGAGACTGGCATGCCGACTTTGGTCAACATCCCCAAGTCATTGGCGTTGTCCCCGATGGCCATGATCTCATCGGCGCTGACGCCCAATTGCCGACCCAGATCCAAGATAGCCGTGCCCTTATCCACGCCGGCGTGATTGACTTCCATGTAAATGCCGGAGGAATAAGTGCAGTTGATCTGGTCAAAGGCCGCGGTGATGGCGTCATACACGGCACGCCGCACGGCCAGATCCGGATTCATCACGATGACTTTCATGATGCGGTCGTCGGCAAACTGATCAAATGACCCAGTCAGCTCATCAAAGGTCACCCCGCGCGTCTTCAGGTAGGCCATGTCATCTGCCCGGGGCCGGTAAATGTACAAGTGATCCAGCGTATAGACGTGAATGTCCACATCGAACTGCGTCATGATGTCAAAGGCTTTCTTGGCTTCGGCAAACGGCATTTGATTGCTGACGATGACTCGGTTGTCTTGGTTTTCAACAACCACCCCACCGTTGTACGACACGACGTATTCGCCCGGCTGCTGGTACAGATGCAACTTCTTCAAGAGGTTCTGTACGGTCAAGAAACTGCGCCCGGTGTTGGGGACAAACTTGACCCCGCGTGCCGAAGCGGCCGCAATGGCATCGATGTTGGCCTGTGAGATACTGCCATCCGTCCGCAACAACGTCTCGTCTAAATCACTGGTAATAATCTTGTACAAACTGATTCGCTCCCTCTGTGGTTTAGACCTAGTGTACCATGGTGTAGACCAATCTGGGAAGGGGGGTGCCGGATTCAGCTACCGGTAACTATCATTTTTTGGCCGCTTTTACGACAGCCAAGACTATGACGCGTCACTGTTCCGTCTTCATCAGAGATTCCCTAAAAGAAATCCGCTTACTTCAAATACAGTTTCTGCAACTTCGTCCGATCCGCCTTCGTCAGGCCCAGGCCCTTTTGCAGGTACTTGTCGACGGAACCGTACTTCTTATTGATGGCGGAGAAGGCCGCGTTCAAGTAAGACTTCTTGACGACCATCATATCCGTCATCAGCTTGATAGTCGCGGCATCGGCACCCTTGTCCTTCAGCTGCTTGATAGCCGCCTTATTGCTGGCCGCCAGATACTTGTTCGACAACAGGTAATCACTCATGACCGTCTTGCGGCTAACGCCCAGCGCGGACAGCACTAACGCCGTGCCAATCCCAGTACGGTCCTTACCAGCCGTGCAGTGCCAGAGTACCGCTTGCCCTTTGGGATTCTTCAAGAGAATCTTGAACAGCTGCTTGTAGGCCTTCTTGCCTTGGACACTCGTCACCATAGCCTTGTAGCCGTTTTCCATGATCTTCACGCCATCCTTACTGGTCATGGAAAATTGCTGAGAAACATCCTTGACCACGGGATCGAATTTGTAGGTCACACCAGAAATCTTCACGTCGGGTGCCTTGGCTGCTTCGGCCTTGGACCGTAAGTCGACGTCGGTACGGACGTGGTAGACCTTCTTAAGTTTTTGCGCATCTGCTTTGGTCAGCTTATTCAAGGCCGCTGCCCGCAGTAACACGTGCCGCTTAACGGTCTTACCCGTCTTGGTCCGGTAGCCGCCTAAGTCACGGACATTTTCCGCACCTTGTAACTTGATCTGCTTACCCGCCTGCACGGTCGTGGCGTGAGTCGCTGCCTGAACGGGGGTCGCAACGGTCTGGGCACCCAGTCCCAGGGTCATGATGAGTGCACCTACTGATAAGCCTAAACGTAATTTGGATTTCAAGAGAATCCCTCCTAGAATTTAATTCTTAACTAGGATAGCAGGCCACTGTAGATTTTCCGTATCAGTTACGTAAAATTTTGGTAGACGTTATACAATTATATTTATCATTGCACCCCACACCCCAAGCACCGCAACGCTTTTGCCTACCAACCAATTGGCCAATAAACGGCGACACCCCCGCTCACAATTTGTGATACCATGAACTTAGAATCTACAAGGAGGTAATTTGGATGACTGCACGTTTACAAAACAAGACGGCCTTGATCACGGGTGGTGCCGGCGGAATCGGTATCGGCATTGCCAAATGCTACTTACGGGAGGGCGCCCGCGTAATCTTGTCTGACCTACAAGAAAGCGATGGCGAACGGGCCTTGGTCCGCGACCACGACACCGCTAGTTTCGTCACCCTAGACGTGACGGACGAGACGGCTTGGCAAACCACAATTGGCAACATCGGCGACCAATTTGGCCAGCTCGATATTCTGGTCAACTGCGCGGGCATTTTGCCGGAAATGAAGCCGCTGGATGAGATCACCCTGCCCGAATGGCAACGGGTCATGGACATTAATTTGACCGGGAACTTCTTAGGCATGAAACACGCCATCAAGGCCATGAAGGCAGCTGGTGGGTCCATCATCGACATTTCTTCAATTGCTGGCATGGTGGCCAGTCCCCTCATCTCGTCGTACTCGGCGTCCAAGGGTGGCACGCGCATGCTGACCAAGGCCGCCGCCATCGACGCCACGACTAAGGGCTACAACATCCGCGTCAACTCGGTCCACCCTGGCGTCATCAACACCCCGATGACCAGTGGTCCGAACGACCAGGTCGCCCAAGTCTCCGCGGCCATCCCCATGAAACGCGTCGGCCAACCACAAGACATCGGCGAGATCTGCGTCTACCTGGGTTCCGATGAATCCAACTACGTGACCGGGTCTGAATTCACGGTCGACGGCGGGTACACAGCGGTTTAACCAGAAAGAGAATGCCATGACAGTTGTCAAAAAGCAACGAATCGGTCAAGAAGGCGTCCTGCCAGTTCCGGAAAATAGCAACAGTCCGTTTGAACAATACGAAGTCACCGCTGGTCGCGATGGTGCCATCGTTGTCTTACCCAAAAAGCCCAATCCATTCACGGATGAGCAAGCCATCAAAAAACACAAGGGTGCACTAACCGATCATGACTCTTTCCCAACATCATAGAATATCAAAGGGGTCTGCGACTTGTTCGCGGACCCCTTTTTGCTAGCTATTTTAATAAATACTGCGCATCCAACGCGTGGTCAAACGACGTCAAAATCTTAGGACCGTCGTCCGTGATAACAATCGTGTGCTCGTATTGGCAGCTCCAACTGCCGTCGACCGTGCGAATCGTCCAACCGTCATCGGCCGGGGCACTGCACTCGTAGCTCCCAACATTGATCATCGGTTCGATGGTAATGGTCATCCCCGCCTTCAACCGCGTGCCATGACCGGCGCGACCATAGTGTGGCACGTCTGGATCCTCATGCATGGTCGGGCCAATGCCGTGGCCGATGTAGTCGCGCACCACGCCGTACCCCAGCTGATTTTCCGCGTAGTCCTGGATGGCAAAGCCAATATCGCCGATACGGTTGCCCACCACAGCCTGGTCGATGCCCTTGTACAGTGCCTTAAGCGTGACGTCCATCAGCGTTTGCGTTTCGGCCGACGGGGTGCCCGCCACAAAGGCATGGCAGGCGTCGCTCAGGTAGCCGTGATAGTCGATGACCGTGTCCATTTTGACCAAATCGCCGTCATGCAACACGATGTCCTTGCTGGGGCAGCCGTGGCAAATCATGTCGTTAACGCTGACGCAGGTCGAGTACCGGTACCCTTCGAAATTCAGTTCACCAGGCGTGGCGCCGTGACCCACGATATAGTTGTAGGAAAAGTGGTCGATATCCCAGGTAGTGATCCCGGGTTTAATGTAGTCTTCGAGTTCGTGGAAGAGGCCGACTAAGATGTCGCCCGCCGCCTGCATGCCATCGATCTCGCGTGGTGATTTTAATGCAATCATGCTGTGCCTCCTGAGGTTTGGTTGTTTCTTTAGTATACCCCAAGCTAGTCGAAAAGAAATGACCAATTCTGGCCAGTCCGCTGCAAGATGACAGTCCGCCCCACCGCCAACGGTCAGTCAAATTTCTCAGGACCGCAATGCCAGTAGTGGCAACGTTTTCACAACATTTTCAACCTGAAATCTCGTCAGCATCGTGTTATAATCAAAACCGCTTAAGCAAAAAATCCGATTTTATATAAATAATTATAAGGAGGTACCTGAGTTCCATGTCATTATCCCCACTTGAACGCCGCGACTACCTGATTGGCTTTGCATTTGTCCTCTTGATGGTCGCGGCAGCAACGCTTCTCGGCGACTACGAAATCATTCTCCCCGAGATTGGCGCGCTGACGGCCGGCACCTGGATCTATCACAATAGCAGTTGGATTGCGCAGCCGTTTAAGATCTTCCTGGCCCCGTCCGGCACCGCAGTGATTGGCTTTCTGGTCAACCAGTTGGGCATCACCTACGCCGAAAAGGTCTACCTGACTCTGATTCTCATCTTACTGCTGCTCAGCGTGTTGCGCTCCACGCTGGCGCCTTCATTTGCGACCGGGCTGTTGCCCATCATCATTGATGCCACGCACTGGTCCTTCATCATTGCCATCCTGGTCTTCACGTTGACGCTGACCGTGGGCGTGCTGTTACAGGGCCACTATCGCGGCAAACCCGCGGGCCAACCGCTCCACGTCTCCCACATGCTGGGCTTCACGCTGGTCGCTTCCGTGTGGGTCGCGGCCGTGTGGCTAGCCGGTTTTCCCCAGATGGCGGGAATTCCGCCGGTACTGGTGGTCTTCTTCGAGGTCTCGCAGTTGCCCGACTATCCCGGCAAACTGGCCATTCGCCAAATTATCGCCTTAGCCGGCGCCGCGACGTTGGGCGTACTGATTCACACGCTGCTGGCCTCATGGCTGTTGACCACGCTACTGGCATTGCCACTGGTTTTTGTGCTCCTGCAGCTGTTACACATCAAGCTGCCCGCAGCCTACGCCTTTCCACTGTTGGCACTGGTCCTACCAGCCAACATGTTTCACACGCTGCCGATTGCCGCGAGCCTGGCCGCCTGCTTCTTTCTGGGCACCGTCTTTGTCTTCCGCAAGGTTCTGGCGCACCAACACGGCTTGGCTTCGGAAAATAACGGCTAGCTCATCTTTCAACTGAAGGTTGAAAAACAAAATCAGCTGGAATTATTGTTATCATGCGACTCATGACTTTAAAAATAGTCGATTTCAGCCTCACAATGCGAGCTGGCCGCCTACCGTTCGCCAAATATGGGTTGGAACGCTGGGGCGGACGGGTCGAGCCAAAAGACGGTCTCGACGCCTCGCTTTGAGCCGAAAATCGCGTCTCAAAGACGCCAGTTGCCTAAGCGGCATGAACCGCGCCGCTAAGGCAACTCCCACGGCTGAACCCATATTTGACGAACTCTCGGCTACGGTAGTACGTGTTAGTAACAGTTGTTTTAACCCCAGATAGGAGTTACATTGACGACTAGTCTTTCATTAACACAGTGTTGCTGATAACTGCCAACTTGCCGGAGGCAGCCAGGGATGGCCCCATCTGGGTCGGCGGTGTTGGCTGAGGTCTTGTCTCAGCCTACAGCGCGGGACGACTTGAGAGACTGGCGGCCTTTGCCAGTCTCTCAAGCGAACCGGAAGACCGCTTCTCAGGCTGGAGGTGTTCCCCAGAGCAGGCCCCACCCTAGCCTGACGCAGGCGTCTGGTTTCACCAATTTTAGGTGTCAGAACACCGTCGTTACGGCAATCAGCACGTTAATTTCAGTTTCAACCTTCAAATCTTTCAAAAAAGCCACTGAATCCAGTGGTACCAAGGGTCGACCGTCGTCGGCTCTTTTAATTTACAGAGATTTTACACAACCAAGACAGCCCTTTTACGTTGCTCTGATAAGCTAGAGCTTACTGCTACTTACAAAGGGGAATTTCTTGTGTTAGACATCATTAAAGCCATCATCCTAGGCATCATCGAAGGGGTCACCGAATTTCTACCGATCAGTTCCACGGGTCACCTGTACTTGGCCGACGAATTCATCAAGCTCAACGAACCCACCGCTTTCATTAATATGTTTATGGTGGTCATCCAACTGGGCGCCATTCTGGCCGTGTTAGTTCTGTATTTCAACAAACTCAATCCATGGGCTGCCAATAAATCCCGGCTGGCCCGTCGGCAAACTTGGTCGCTGTGGGTCAAGGTCGTGCTAGCCATCCTGCCCGCCGTCATCGTGGGACTGCCGCTCAACGACTGGATGGACGCCCACCTGACCAGTTGGCCGGTCATTGCGACTACACTGATTCTGTACGGGACTTTATTTATCGTGATTGAAAATTACAACCGCACCAAGGCCCCCCACTTCACCGACCTCAATACCCTGCCAATCAAACTGGCCATCCTCATCGGTTGCTTTCAGGTCCTCGCCATGGTGCCCGGCACCTCCCGTTCGGGGGCAACCATCCTCGGGGCCATTCTGCTGGGAACCTCCCGCTACGTGGCGACCGAATTTTCCTTTTTCCTGGCGATTCCAACCATGTTCGGCGCCTCGTCACTTAAGATCGTCAAATACCTGATTCACGGCAATACCTTCACCTACAGCCAGGTGATCATCCTACTGACCGGCGTCATCGTCTCCTACATCGTGGCTTACTTGGCGATTAAATTCCTGTTGAGCTACATCCGCAATAATGATTTCAAACTCTTCGGATGGTACCGAATTGCGCTGGGACTCATTGTCATAGTCTATTTTGGTTGGCAACACCTTTTTTCGTGACCTGCGAATAAACATGACTATGGACTATTGAAATATTTACTTAAATCCGCTGCCATTCCCATCACCATGCGGTTTTGGTGTAGTCGCATAAGGATTAATACCCCCAACAATGTCATATAACTTTACCTCGTTGTGACGGCCTTTTAATTGCGTAGTAACATGCCTGCAACATTCCTCGCGTATGCTACTAGGTAGAGATTAACAAACGAGGAAGAGTGTTTAAAAAAATATGACTAAATTTAAAATCAAATTAGCTGCAATTTTATTAGTATTTGGGATCTCCTTTGGGATGATCACCAACGTTGCCACCAGTTTTAATTCGGAACCAACTGTGACCGCAGAAGCTGCTACGCTGTCTGCTAGCCAAAAGAAGAAAATCGCCAAGATCAACTCTGGCTTATCCAAGAAGCAAAAGGCGGCCAAGAAGTGGATTGCTTACCGCGAATCCCGCTACAGTTATACCGCTCGTAACGGTAACTGTTATGGTCGTTACCAATTACTGAAATCCTACTTGCACGGTGACTTATCCGCCGTCAACCAAGAAAAGACTGCCAACAAGTACGTGGCCGGTCGTTACGGTACTTGGACCAAGGCCAAGTCTTTCTGGCAACATCACCACTGGTACTAAACCAACAACTGAATTTAGCCATGACCACCCGAGTGTAGACTGCGCTTGGGTGGTTTTTTAGTCGTGGCGCCAAAGGTCAACTCTCACCAATTGCCTTTACGCCAACGCTCCCAACCGCTACACTGGGGATATCCCGTTCTGGAGGCACCTTATGTCAAAACTAACCAAATGGCTGATTGGCCTCGCTGGTCTGTTGTTACTGGGTGGTTTGCTAGTGGTTCTGACTCACCGCAATTTCACGCTCACCACCAACCCGGCCACTAAACCAGCGACCACCCGTCCGGCTCACCACCACACGACCAACTTAACCACCGCCGACTTGGCTCACCACCCCAAGCTCACTTACAGCGCCATCATTTACTACGCCATCAAGGACCCTAAGCTTCAGCGTTGGCAGGAAGTCAACGATTTTCAGGCTGGCTGGCAGGTCGAACACTACGCGACCAAGCACCCGACCCGCTACTTGGTCTGGCCGGACCAAAACATCACGGCGGCGAACAAGAACCTCGCCCCCAACTGGTTCACGCTTCAAGGCAACCGGGTCACCTATGACAGCATGATCGTCCATTCATTTCGCAAGGACCAAACAGCTGCGACCACGTTGCGTAAAATCGTGGCCCGTATCAATGCCAACCACGCGGCGCAAAAGGTGCGGCGAATGCCGACGAAGATGACCGTTTTAAATCATGCACAATAAAACTAGCTTCGATGATGCGGGGATTACCACCAATCATCGAAGCTAGTTTTTAACTACACTCATTAAGCACATATCTTTGGATCCAAGTCAGCCAATCCCGCTCACTCCTGCCGCGTAATCAACCCTTCCGTCCCCACATTGATCAACGCTTCAATGCGGTCCAGCAGCATGAGTATCCAGCCAAACGCCAGCACGAATGCAATCATTTCAAACGCCGTCAACGAAAAGTAGCCGACGACCTGGAACAGCACGGCGGCAACGACCAGGGCCGCGCCGATGCCGTACGACAAATACAAAAAGTCTTGGGTCACTTGCGGCAATAGCCAGCGCACGCCGACAATCAGGGCGATGATGAAGTAGACCAGAAAGACCGACACCTGGTCATGCAGCGCGTGGGAGCTGATGTTGTTGGGAAAGACCCCCACCAACCCCAGGTCAATGGCCGTTAATGTCAACAAGCCGCGCAGGACCAGCAAGCGCCGGGTCTGCGGCCAAGATTCCTGCAGGCGCACGAACAGGTAATCGATCAGCGCAATCATCAACAACGCCGAAAAAATCAGGGTCGCGTTGAACTGCCACCCACTAGAAGCGCCGTTGGTTCCCAGAAAACTCAAGTTGTGTTGCCACCAATATTTCTGATTATTCACAGCCATGGCGATGATGACCCCGCTAATGATGACCAGCAGCAACACCGTCGATAGCACGCCGGCGTCCACGACCAGCGCAAAGTAGATCATGACGGCGTTGGTCACCACCCCAAACGCAAATAAGATGATGCTGGCCGTGACGTTCCCGAAGCTGGCCCCCTTGAACAGGACGCCTAACAGCCACATGCTTCCGGTCAACAGCAGGCCTAAGATCAGGGCAAACGACAACACAATCACGGGGAAGTTTCGCCAGTAAACGTTTTGGCTAAAGTGATTTTCTGGATCGTGGCGCCCCCGGATGAAGAAGCCGGCAAACAACGCCGTCCCCATGACCACCCCCAGGACAATAATGGCGGTGGCTAAGGAATAGTCACCGACCAAGCGAATCGTTTTCAGATTTTGTTGCAGACAAAAAATGTAGAAGCCCAGGCTCACCAGCAATGCCGTCAGCACGGGCCACAAGAAGACCCGACCCTGAAATAATTGTTGGCGGGGTTCCTCCAGCTGCACGACCAGCCGGTTACGTTTCACAACCAGCTTGACCGGCGTGTTCTGCCGCAGCTGGAGTTGTTCCCCAATCTCCGCGGGGATATTTAATTGAAAGTCTTTCTCACGCATGTTTTCCTCCGTTGCTTAGTGTCACAATGGATTCTATTATAACATGTTCCCTCACTGAATTAGTGACCAAATCGGCTAAGCACCAAAACGGCCGCAGCACGAGGCTGCGACCGATTTGGTGGTGTTTAACTAATCATTAGCATGTACATCAAAGGCGCCCAACAACATGTCCTGAACGCCCGGTGCGTCCGGATCATGCCGGCCCTTGCCGGTGTCCAATGCGGCCAATTGCTGCATCTCCTCGGCAGTCAAAGTGAAGTCAAAGATGTCCAAGTTACTCTTGATCCGCGCCGCGTGCACGGACTTCGGTAAGACGACCACACCCAGTTGGTTTTCAAACCGCAAGATGATTTGGCCGACATCCTTACCGTACTTGGCCGCCAATGCCGTTACGACTGGATTTTGAAGCAAGTCTTGATTGCCTTGTCCCAGTGGTGCCCAGGCTTCCAGCTTCACATCGTCGGCCGCCATCAGGTCGCGCAATGGCCGTTGCTGGAAGGTCGGGTTGAACTCGACTTGGTTGACGGCTGGCTTGACGGTGAAGTCCGGCACAAATTGTTGCCAGATCTTAGGCGTCATGTTGGAAACCCCGATGGACTTGAGCTTGCCGGCCTGTTGGGCCTCGGTCATAGCTCGCCAAGCACCCGGCACGTCGCCGTAGGGTTGGTGAATCAAATATAGGTCCAAATAATCCAAGTCCAACTTAGTCAAAGACGTGTCAATGGCGCGCTTGGCCGCTTCGTAACCGTAATCCTGCAGCCACAGCTTGCTGGTGACCCAAATTTGGTCGCGGGGAACGGCACTGGCAGCGATGGCCTGGCCGACCTCGGCTTCATTGAAGTAGGCCACGGCCGTATCGATGTGCCGGTAACCGGCGTCTAAGGCCGCGGTCACGGCCTGTTTGGTCGACCCGTCGCTGGGAATCTGGAACGTCCCGAAACCAACGGCTGGGATATCATGACCATCATTTAAATGAATCGTTGGTTGATTTGTCATATCATTACTCCTTTAATTGCTTCAAACTTGACCCGAAAATTTGTTCAATCGTTACGGGGTCACGGTGGTCGAAGAACTGGCTGGTCCGCTGGTCTAAGTCGGTAATCGTCTGCATGTCAGCGGCCGTCAGTTCAAAATCAAAGACATCAATATTCTCCTGAATCCGTTCGGGATGGACCGACTTGGGAATCACGGTAATGCCGCGTTGCAACAGCCAGCGCAAGATGACTTGGCCGACCGTCTTATGGTGGGCCTGCGCAATCGTCTGCAACGTCGGGTTGGCAAAAATCCCCTGCTTGCCTTCCGCAAATGGCGCCCAGGCCTCGACGCGGACATTTTCACCCTGGTTAAACGTCACCTCAGCTGGCTGTTGATACCACGGGTTGACCTCAATTTGGTTCAACGCGGGCTGGATTGGCATGGTCAATTCTAAGTTTTTCAGTTGGTCGGCGTAGAAATTGGAGACGCCGATGGCCCGAATCTTCCCCGCCTGGTAGGCCTCAGATAAGGCTCGCCAAGCCCCCATGGTGTCGCCGTATGGTTGGTGTAAGAGGTATAGGTCTAAGTAATCCAGGCCCAATCGTTTCAGCGACTCGTCAATGCCTTGCTTGGCGCGGTCATACGTGAAGTCGGACACCCACAGCTTGGACGTGATAAACAGGTCCTCGCGGGGAATGTTGCTCTTGTGAATCGCACGACCCACGGCTTCTTCGTTGTGGTAAGCCGCCGCGGTGTCAATCAGGCGGTAGCCGGCATTCAGGGCCGCCGTCACGGCAGCTTCACACGCCGCCAGGTCCGGAATTTGGAAGACGCCAAAGCCCAGTTGCGGCATCTCGACGCCATTATTTAAGTTAACAGTTGGCACAGTCACCATAGCATTCACCTTTCCTTTGCATGTGTTGGGTCTACTATACCGCCACTTGTCGCGGTTGAAAATTACCACTTGTTCATGCTAGTATACGGTTAACGTATGCTCACGAAAGGAGTCCCCCTATGCTTGCCAACTACCTACTCGAAGAACTCGTCACCTTTGCGCGCTGTGGTACCTTGGCTGAAACGGCCGCGGCCCTGCACGTCACCCAACCGACCGTCACCCGCGGTATGCAAAAATTAGAAACGGAATTGGGCGTGTCACTCTTTATCCGGCAGCCCAACCGGCTCAGCCTGACGCCGACTGGTGAACTGGCCGCTCGTGAAGCCGAGCGCTTACTTCAGGCCAATGACCAAGCCGTCCACCGCATCCAAAATTTTGCCCGCAGCCAAAAAAACCTCACGGTCACGTCCACGCTTCCTGGCGCCCTCATTGTGCTCGACGCCCTGCGCGACCAGCTACCGGCACAGGTGCAGTGGCCCACTCACGCCCTGACGACCGACCCGTTAGTCGCCTTGACGACGTACGCCGCCGGGCTAGTCTTTACCAATGTCCCGCTATCAGACCCTACCGTGACTGCGCAACGTGTGGGCACGGAGCGACTGGCCGTCAACCTCAACCAATTCATGAGCCAGGCCAACCAGCCCAGTATCACCTTCGCGCAACTCAAGGACCTAAGTTTCGTGGTTCTTGACGACATCGGTCCGTGGCGCGCCGTCATTCAACAACACATCCCCAACGCCAAGTTCTTCTATCAGGAACAACGCGACGCCCTGGCCGCCATCACCCAATTTTCCGACTTCCCCTACTTCAGCACCAACATCACCCCCCTCGACCCGACGCCCGCACAGGCCACGTCCGCTGACAACCGCCGTCGCCTACCCATCACGGATGCCGCCGCGCAAATGCCGGTGTACGCCAATTACCTCACCAACGAAGCCACCCGCGTCCAGCCGGTAATCGACCAGGTCATCGCCATTTGGCCCGAGTAAACCACTCTTTTCAATGGGCCTCAGGCGTTTGAAAGGGTACTTACTTTACTTTCATTTTGCAAACGCTTAGAATTCATTTAGACATGTTTAGGAGGTCACAATCTTGAAAACAACGATGTTTATGAAACCTGGTAAGGTTCAGATTGAAGATATTGATAAACCTACGATCCAAGCGCCCGACGACGTCATTATTCACGTGGTCCGGACCTGTGTTTGTGGGTCTGACCTGTGGGCTTACCGCGGGTTAGAAGACAAGGCCGCTCACTCGGAAAACAGTGGGCACGAGGCCATTGGAATCGTCGAGGAAGTCGGCAGCGACATCACGACCGTTCAACCCGGCGACTTTGTCATTGCGCCATTCACTCACGGCTGTGGACACTGTGCTGCCTGCCGCGCCGGCTTTGAAGGCGATTGCCAAAACCACACCGACAACTTCAGTAACGGCGTGCAAGCCGAATACATCCGGTTCCAACACGGCGAATGGGCCCTGGTCAAGATTCCTGGCCAACCCCAAGACTACAGTGAAGCCATGTTAAAGTCCCTGTTGACCTTGGCTGACGTCATGGCCACCGGTTATCACGCCGCTCGGGTTGCCAACGTTTCCGCCGGTGACACGGTGGTCGTCGTGGGTGACGGTGCCGTGGGTCTCTGTGGGGTCATCGCGGCGCAAATGCGCGGTGCCAAGCGGATTATCGCCATGAGTCGTCATGAAGACCGGCAAAAGCTGGCCACTGAATTTGGCGCCACTGACATCATCGCCGAACGTGGCGACGACGCCGTAGCCAAGGTGATGGCCTTGACCAACAACGCCGGTGCCGATGCCGTGTTGGAATGTGTCGGTACGGAACAATCCAACGACACGGCCATGAAGGTTGCCCGTCCCGGTGCCATCGTCGGTCGGGTCGGCCTACCTCACGAACCGAAGATGGACATGAGCGAATCCTTCTACAGCAACACCATCATTGCCGGTGGTCCCGCTTCCGTGACCACCTATGACAAGCAGGTCTTGCTGAAGGCCGTGCTGGACGGCGACATTCACCCTGGTAAGGTCTTCACGAAGTCCTTCAAACTGGATGAGATCGATGATGCTTACCAAGCCATGACCAAGCGTGAAGCCATCAAGTCACTGATCGTTGTGGATTAACTTTTAAAACTGCCTGATCAAAAGGCGCCCAACTGGCAAATTGCCGGCTGAGCGCCCTTTTGTTTACACTTCTATTCTACTTTGTCTTACTTCAAGACCGCGAAACCACCGGTCCAGCCAATTTTCTCCTTGGCGGCCAGCGTCATTTGCAAGAAGCCAAAGCTTTCCAATTCGCGGGCCCGCTTCAAGGCACCGGCATCGACGACAGCCACGCCACTGTTGGTCAACGCTGCGGCTAATGCTTGCTTGGCGTCATCGTCATCCCCGGCGGCCATCACCGTGGTCTGTGCTTGGTCACTGACCTTGCGACTCTGCAGAGTGGCGGCGAAGGTCGTGTTGAAGGCCTTGACCACCTTAGAATCTGGCAGTAAGGCAGCGATTTGGGCTGCGGCCGAACTGTCGGCGGGCACGACCAGTTCATCCCAAGTGTCAAAATTCAATGGGTTGGTGATGTCCACGACCACCTTGCCGGCCAGTGCGGCTTGGTTGGCCTTGGCAATGCTCAACGCGGCGTTGTAAGGCACCGCTAAAACCACGATGTCGCCTAAGTTTTCAACGGGATCGCCGGAATCGATGAAGCTGACCTGGTTGCCGCCCTGCTGGAAAACGTCACCGATTGCTTGACCCATGTTACCCTTACCAAAAATTGTGATTGCTGCCATAATGCAGACCCCCTGTGATTAATATTCTTGTATTAGTTTTAAGTACACTTTTAATATACGTCATCAATCGTTAAAAGTCAATTCGTTTGCTTACTAATTTTGCTATAGCTGTTTAAAAAACATTTTACCTGATTTTTCGTATAAAGTGTTATAAAATAAGATACAGAATATAAGTAAAAAAGGAGGCCGTCCCCATGGCCAATACGCAATTCAGTGATACCATCCACGTTCTGGTCTACATTGCCTACTTCAAGGGGCACAAGATGACCAGTCCAGAGATTGCCAGCAGTCTGGAAACCTCACCCAGTTTGATTCGAAAAATCATGGCGAACCTGAAACGCCACGGACTCTTAGCCCCGACCCACGGACCGACCCAACTGGCTTTGGCGCGGGACCCCGCCGACATTACGTTACGCGACATCTACGCCATTTTGCCCGGGCAAGCGCCCCTGCTCAACGTTGACACTCACACCTCACAAAACTGTCCCGTCGGCCGCGCCGTGCCCCAGGTGTTGACCCATTATTACCAGGAGATCCAGGCCGCGGCCGAAGCCAAGATGGCTAAGATTACTCTACAAGACCTCTTGAACGACGTCACGCTGCTGGACCGCCTCACTTAGGCGCTGACCAGCATGCGACTCATGACGTTAGGTTAGGATTAGTTGTTGACCGCGTCATAGTAGGGACTGGCCGCCTACAGCGCGGGACGACTTGAGAGACTGGCGGACTTTGCCAGGCTTTCAAAGCGAACCGGAAGCTCGCTTTTCGGGCTGGAGGTGTTCCCCAGAGCAGGCGGAACTCTGGCTACCGCAGGCGTCTGGTTTCACTAATTTTGCTTGTCAGAACACCGCTGTTACGGCAATCAACACGTTTAATCTTACTAGCAACCTGCAGTCAATTAGACTTACCCACTCATTAATCCACGTAAGCGACCAAATCCGAATAAAATGGATTGGTCGCTTTTTGAGTGTGGCCCTATCGTAACCATAATAAAATTCCCACATTTACCAGCAAAACGCACCTCATCTTTAGCAGTTGGTATACAGTCCGTTCTAAACCCAGCATTTCCGTATCACTCGTTGACAAAAGCCTGATATGCTAACGGTGTCAACGAGGTAGAGAGAACTGCCAGAGCGCATTAGGCAGTCAAATTCCTGACAGCGCAACTGACTGAGCCCTTAACGACTTGGGCAGCGCCTTTGCTTCTGGTTCGTCACCTGCCTCGGCGTTTCATGGCATTTAGGATAGGAGGAGAATACCATGCGAGCTTTAAAGTTATTTCGCGGTATCGGGGCCACCGCGGCGGTTGCAATCGCCGTACTCGGCTTCAGTGCCGTTATCGCTGACGCCTCAGGTCCTGGCACGGCAACCAGCAACCTGACCAACGTTTCCGGTGGTTACGTCGCCGATAGTACTGGTAATGCCGAAGCGACGTCTAACGCCGAATTTACGGTCACGCCCGGGACGCTGAGCTTGAATCAGGTGCCTAACATCACGTTGGCCAACACCGATGTTAAGGCCATTGCCTCTGGCGACACCAATCTGGCCGTCACCAGCAATGCACCAACCGCGGGCACGGCCTATGATGGCAACAACACTGGCACGTTAAACATCACGGACTACCGGGGCAACAATGCCGGCTGGTCACTAACGGTCGGGTTGAGCCCCTTCACTTCGGGCACAGCGACCATCACGGACGCAACGTTAACCTTGGATCAAACCGCTGGTACGCTGGATAACAGCGCCACGGCGGTACCCAACAGCATTAAATTAACGCAATCACCCGTCACCAACGGCTGGATTAGCAGTCCACAATTGTTGTGGTCCGCCGCTGTCAACACCGGTGAGGGCAACAACACCGCCACCACGGCATCCAGCAGCAATTTGGCCATCACCAAGCAAGCCGACATTGTGGCCGGCACCTACGACGCTACGCTGTACTGGGCCTTGCAAAACGCCCCAGCCGCAACTACGCCAGCGACGTAATCGCCAGTTGCTTCACCATTAATCGCTAAGTTCACCGTCAAATGAAAAGGTAGTTTCTCCCCGTCATCCGCGCGGTTGTCTGAACAGCGCGGTTCGGGAGCAGACTACCTTTTCCTTCGACCCAATCCCTAGCTGGCAAATCTATTTCGTCGTTAATCAGTTCAATTAGCCATCTGGTTAGTGACCGTTGACACGAAACGTGCGCGTTAGGATTAAGTGTTGGCCGCTTCACTGCGGGAACTGACCACCTACCGTTCGCCAAACATAAGTTGGAACGCCGGATGGACGGCAAGGCGGCCAACATGCGCACACTTCAGAACAGTTTTGAAACGCAATCAAAGGTGGGATAATCATGAGATTAAAACGGATTTGTGGTTGGCTAATCGCCGGCATCCTGTTCATCGGCTTGCTGGGCGGAGTGGCACCCGTGAACGCTGCGAAGGTCCCCGCCAACTTCGCAGCGACACCCCTGTTGCCGAAGAACCAGCTGTCTTCTAAGGCGGGGTACTTTGATTTGAAAGTCACGCCGGGGGCGACGCAGGTGCTGAAATTAGCGGTGACCAACCCCAGCAACTCAGCCCGCACACTGAAGGTCATCCCCGTCAACGCCACCACCGCCGACAGCGGCCACGCGGTCTACATCCCCACGAAGCGGCCGGCCGACGCCTCGGCGCAGACCACGTTTACCAAAATGACGTCCGGCCCCGTCACGGTGTCCTTGGCTCCGCGGCAAGGCAAGACGGTCACGTTTTACACGCGGATTCCCACAAGCGGTTTCACCGGTGAAGTGCTGGGTGGCCTGTTCGTGACCGATCCGCACGCTACCTTGTCCAAGCAAGAAAATGGTGACAGCTCGGACTTTCAGCTGAACAACCGCTACGCCGAAGTCACGGCCGTGGCCCTGCAATGCCATCCGGGCCAAACCTTTAAGACGAACCTGAAGTTGGCGGCGGTGGGCGTCCATCAGCCCGACACCCAACCCACCGCCTTCGCGCGCATCCGTAACCTGACGCCCGCGCTCTTCGGCGACCTGCAGATCGACGCGCGTGTCATGCGGGCCAGCACCGGCCAACAGGTGGCTAGCCAAACGCTGCGCAACGGCTCAATGGCGCCCAACAGCTGGTTTGACGACAACATCAGCCTGGGCAACAATCGCCTGGCCGCCGGTAAATATCTCCTGAAGCTGCACATCACCAGCGGCAAGCGCACCTGGAATTTCAGCGGCGCCTTCACTCTGACACGACAACAATCAGCGCAGCACAACTCGTTGACACATGCCGCCCATCAGCCCAACTACTGGTGGTTGTGGCTGTTAGCGTTGTTGCTCGCCCTACTGCTCTGCTTTGGGGCGTACTGGTTGGGCAAACGCCGACGCGACGATGATGCCGATGATGCCGATTCGGACCAAGACAATTAGGCAAGGAGGCCATAGACATGGCGATTACACAGTTTCTCAAACGCGCCGGTGTCAGCCTCTTCGTCCTGATTGCCGGCCTCAGCATTGGCGTCTCCGCCCACGCCGCGAGCGCGCCCCAGACACCGACCTCGCCACCCACGTCGATCATGGGCATCAACCTCGCCGGTGGCTTCACTCAAGAGCCCATCGATTCAAACCACGTTTCCGGCGATACCGTGACGCTAGCCGCTCAGGGGACACGGAACATTTTGGAAGCCATTACCAACCCCTTTGGCAGTCGGAAATACGTTTGGTGGGAATCCACGGACGGTGGCGACACTTACAGCACCGTGGGGTCCAACAGCACGACCTATACGTTTACCGCGCCGCAGGTCTCCAGTCCCACCCAGCTGTATTTTCAATGTGAATATGATTTTACCGGTATCGGCCTATTTTACAGCGAATGGTCACGCATCGCGACCGTTACCATCACGCCCAGCCGGGTCCCAACCACGGACATTCAGGTCACTAGCGACAGTCCGGGGCTGTACAACGGCGAGTCGACCACGGTCCACGCCACACTGACGCCTAGCACCGCGACCGACCCCATCACCTGGACCAGCAGCAATCCGTCGCTGGCGAGCGTCGACGACTACGGCAACGTTACCGCCACGAATACGTCCAGCGACACCAGCGGCACGGCTAACGACCACGGCATCGTCACCATCACCGGGACCAGCAACGGCCATAGTGATTCGGTCAAGATTGCGATTGGGGCGCTGCAAAACGTCACGGTCAACGAAGGCAGTGATGCCACCTTCACCCTCAAGGACCTGCCAGATGGCATGAGCGTTGCCAACTGGTATCGGGTGGAGGATGGCACCGCTACGGCCCTGAACTCGACCAGCACCAGCTACACCGTTGCGAAAACCACGGTGGGTGGCGACAACGGCACGTCGTACTACGCGACGCTCAACTACACGGTCAACGGCAGTACCAAATCGGTCAACACCAATTCGGCGCTACTGACCGTCAACAAGAGTGGGCTCCTCGCTTTAACGGCGGTACCCAACTTCAATTTTGACAGCGTCGACGTGGACGCCCTGTGTGCGGACAGCACGACGCTGGAAAACCACGACTACGGTACTGCTGGCAGCGCTTATGACGGCAACGATAACGGCGAATTATCCGTCATGGACAGTCGCACGACCGGTGGCGACTGGACGCTAACCGCTAGCCTGGCGCCCTTCACGCTAGACGACGGCAGCGACGGCAATCTGGGCACCACCATTTTGGATCTGTACGACCCGACATCGCGGCTGGATGAAAACGTGCCGGACACGTCAACGGCCACGAAAATCTACACGTCCAGTGACTACGACGGCCAGGACTTCGACGTCACCGACAGCGAGCTGAACCTGCCGCCGGCGCCGCAAATCGTGGCCGGCGACTACCAGAGCGTCATGACCTGGACTTTGTCGGTAGCCCCTAGCTGATTGCTGGCGGCTACCAGCAACACTGGCGGCTAAACTCACTGAACACCACAAAAAAACATTCCCCAGAATCGCCGACAACCGCCGACTCACTGAGGAATGTTTTCTTGTTTTTTTCACGTAATTGTTTAATAGCACTCAAAAACCATTTGACCGGAGGCGGCCAGCCCAGCCTACCCCGCCGTGATCTGCATTCGGCCATTGCGTTTCGACTGGTACAGGTTGTGGTCGACGCGGTTGTAGAAGTCCAGCGGCGACTGGTCCTTGTCGATGATTTCGGACACACCCACGGAGATGGAAACGTGGATCACGGTCTTAGCCGTGTGAATGTTCATGTGATTGACCGCCTGGAAGGCTTGGTTGACGATGCGCTGCGTGGCTTCCAGGTCGTAGCCAGGGAACAACACGTTGAATTCCTCGCCCCCCGTGCGGTACAGCCGCAAGCGCGGATCGTTTTCTGCCAGGACTGTCTGGACCGTGGTGGCCACCTGCTGTAGCACCTCGTCACCCACGGCATGGCCATAGGTGTCGTTGAAGTGCTTGAAATGGTCGATGTCAAACATCATCATCGCCATCGGCCGGTTGGAAGTCTGGCTTTCCTTGAACAGGTAGCTGACGGATTCCGTGTAGGCGGCAAAGTTGCGCGTCTGGGTCAACGCGTCGTGACTGGCAAATTTCGCCAGCCGCAATTTCAGCTCCGTGTCGTGCATCAACATGGAGACGTACACGTATAGCAACGCTTCGAAAATCACCAGGTAGAGCCATTCTTGCCAGAAGGTCATCCAGGAGAAGTCGAATTTCAACTTCATCCACAGCCATAACAATCCCCCGAACGGAATACCAACGGCCATATACATCAACGCGGCGTACCGCTTGCTGTAAAATCTATTGCGCACCCGATTTAACACGATGAAGAACGTCATCAACGTCAGCGCGTGCCCCCAGGATTGCCAGTAGACCAGTGACCCGTTGAAAACCATGTAGACCAGCAGAATCGGAAACAGCGAGTAGACCGGCATATGAATTTTTAAGAAATACGCACAGAAAATGATCGCAATCAGCTGGAAATTCATGAACTGCCAGGAAATGTGCGTGCCCACGACCAACGTCTGAATGCTAAAGGCAAAGACGACCATGTACAAAATACCATACCAAGTGTTGATGGTTTCCTCCGCAATCCTCAGGCGATGCGTCCGTGCCCATGACGCAATCCAATTGTACGAAACCCAATAGAGTGTGAAGACCCCGAGGACAAAGAACACGCTGGTAACAAACGGCGGTACCTGCCAATGAGACCAAGTCATAAATTAACCCTCTTCTTTTAAAGTTTACGGGAATAGCCAGGCACCGGATACCGGCCCTGGTTCAAGTCAACGATAGCGTTCGGTCGCAATTGACCGAAACGGTTTACCTTGCCGCAAAAAATGTATTTGCGACAATCAATTTGACCCCAATTCATTACATGTGTCTCATCATAGACCGCCTAACCCTTAAAAACCATATCCAGATGTGGCAAAGTGCTGAATTGTGTGAACAATTCTGTTTACGTTTATAAGTTGATGGTTAACTAATAATCCATTGGTTGGATTGGTTGCGGGTAAACTCGATGGAGGCTGAACACCCGTCACACCTTAGTTTGTTAGCTACTTAATGATCAACAATTTTGCCAGGCCAGACCGTCTTTTCTCCATCTCGATAACCATCCCCCTCCCACAGATGTCACTATCCTGAGAGTCACAGCTTATTGGCAGAAAGTTGTCGGCTATCCATGGACGGCTGTCCTAATTTCATTTAAGCTCAGCGGTAATCGCACACAGTCTGCACGGCTTATTACTTCGCGCGTAATTGTCATCACCGACATCAACCACCGGCTTCATTTAGACGAAAAAAGACTGGCCACAGCCAGTCTCTCGCGACGCCCCCGAACTCAAGCGGATTCGGAAGTGTCAATCAGTCTACCAATAAATGATGCGCGGTGTCCGTCGCCAAATCATGCACGTGCCCCGTGTACAGATACCCGGACAGTCGGCGCTGTTGATGCGCTGTTTGCCAGTCGATCTGTTCATGGGTGCTTTCGCGAAAACCATGCTGGCGGTAAAACCGGTCCGTACCCGCCACCGCGGTGAACAAGTAAACCTTGTCCACGGGTGCCGCATCCCAGTACGTGGCCACCGTGTGCATGAGCTCGCGGCCAATCCCCAGATTTTGATATTCCGGGTCGACCATCAACAGCACGATTTCCCCCAAGAACTCGCGCCGTTGCAGGTTTGCCAGCAAGCGTTCATCGATCTCGCTACGCTCATTGAGTTGCTTCAACAGTTGCCAGCCCCCTGGCCGCACGGCTAAAGCCGCTTTGGCCACCAACAACTGCCATACATCATAGGAACGTTCCTTCTTTTGGTACTTGGTATCCGCCAAGATGGCCCCCACCACCTGGTGATCCCAAACCGCGACCCGCACGTAATTCTGTTGGGTCATGCAGCGGCGAAAGTAAACCTGGGCAGCCAGATTGTTGCGCTGGTCATCTGTCCGGTCAAATCGCCACAGGCGGCCGACAATGTTTGCCAATGCCGGCACATCTTCGTACCGCATGGCCCTGATGTCAAATTTGTTAATCAATGAGGCTGCCTCCTTATCTGCGGACGGGTTCCCCAACCCGTCACTGCCAATTTGTCCTTCTAACATTGCTTACTTTCATTTTACTCCGATAACCTGAAAACTTCTATTCTGTTTACTCCCCGACCCCTCAGTTAATCAAGTTGTTTCCTGATCAACTGTCCTTATTTTACCGGGCGACGCCGATGGCTGCTAGCTAAACTAAAAGAAGTTTGTCTGAGAAATTCTCAGAGTTTGCCATTAAATTGTTTCATTTTACAGCGGAATTGTGTAAACCAGTTGCCAGCGACTGCCAGGGGGGCCGCCTGCTATGGGGGACAGACCGGTGTTACTGATTTCCGTCACCCAGGCTGACGCAGGCTTCTGGTTTCCGCAATTTGAATGGACAGGACACCACCTCTCCGGCAATCAACGCGTTAAGTCTACTTTCAGCCTTCAGAAAACAGCTAAAAATAGACCCGTCACGGCGTTTTAAGCCGAACAGGTCCGTTTAGTTGTGTCCAATCGTTTTGAGCCGTTAACCGCCATTCAGGCCCCTTTAACGTGGCGCTGTCGTCGTTGTCAGCTTGCGGGGCCAGGTGACCTCGAAGATGCTGCCTTGCGGCTGGTTGTCGCGGGTCAGGACCTCGCCCGGGTGTTGCATGAACGTGACGAGCAGGTCGAATTCGCGTTGCGTCAAGGCGGCTTCCCCACTGGCACACGGAATCACGGTGTAGTCTTCAAACCTCAACTCGGCGCTCAACAGCGTGCGCAGGCCTTCCTCGTCTTCGACTAACAAAATCGTTACTTTCAAAACGCCACTCCCCTTAACCTTAGTGGCCTTAGTTTAGCACGGTTGGCCGGTCTAGCCGTAGCGGGAAAAAATTTTTAATGAAAGGTTGGCAATTTGACCGGCGACCACCCACCAAAGAAAAGGTCACTCCCCAACCATCTGCCAGAAAAATTATTGATACCACCGGCTGTCGGAATAGGCTATAATTAAGGAACAATAGCTACTTTTAACGACGTATAATGTCGTTAAGCGTGCGTTTTTAAGTAAAGGAGGAACTGGCTTCATGCAGGTCACGCTTCACGAGATTACATTGGCATATGACCGTCAGCCCGCACTGCTCGACCACTTCAGCTGTACGTTGCCCGATGGCAGGTTGGTGGCGCTCTTGGGCCCCAGCGGTAGTGGGAAGTCGACGATCTTAAACTTACTTGCGGGGCTACTCACCCCGCAAGCCGGACAGATTTTCTTTGACCAAACCGACGTCACCACCTATGACAGTCGCCAACGCAACATCGGCATGGTCTTTCAAGACTATGCGCTGTATCCGCATCTAACCGTTCGCGATAACATTGCTTTTCCTTTAAAAATGGCCCGCTTCAAAAAGGCCGCGCGCTACCAACGCGTCGCCGAGCTGGCTGACCTGGTCCAATTGACCGACCAACTGGGAAAATTTCCCCAAGAGCTTTCCGGCGGCCAGCAGCAACGCGTCGCCATTGCCCGGGCGCTGGCAAAACACCCGGCACTCCTCTTACTGGATGAACCCTTATCCAGTCTCGACACCGCCCTGCGCGAAGAGCTCCGCACGGTCATCCGCCACATTCAACGACAGACCGGCGTGACGACCTTGCTCGTGACTCATGACCAAGAAGACGCGCTACAAATTGCCGATGAAATCATGGTGTTGGCCCACGGGCGTTTGCAACAAATTGGCACGGGACAAGCCCTCTACCAATCGCCACACAATCTGACCGTGGCCCAGTTCATCGGCCGACCACAGATCAATCTCTGTGCGGTTACCAAATTGCCAGCAACGCTGCGCACACTATTGCCAGCCGCACAATTGGCCCAAGCCACGACCCTGGGTATCCGGAGCGAAGCCGTGCACGTGGCGACGACCCCGTCACCGCTGACCGCAGCGCTCACCGCGCAAGTCCGGCTGGGCCGCGATACGCAATCTCATTTACATACCAGCTACGGCGACTTCATCAGTACTGCCATCGCGCCAACCACAGCAACCGCTGTGCCGCTCACGATCGACCGGCAAGGCTGCCTGCTGTTCGACGCCCAGGGCGCTTGTCTGTGGTCGGGAGGTGACGACCTTGCTTAACACCAAACCGACTTTAAAATCCACCCGCAAGGCCCTGCTGTATCTGGCACCGCTACTCATCATCACGCTGGTGTTTACCGTGTGGCCGCTAATTCACGCCCTCCTCATGAGTAGCTACGTGCGCTACAACTATTTCACCAATCACGTTGGCGCAATCGGCTGGGCCAACTTCGCCTACCTCTGGCACGACCCCCTCTTTCATCTGGCGCTGCGCAACACCCTCTGCCTGGTCTTCGTGGCGATGCCCGTGACCGTGGCTTTGGCCTTGGTGATTGCGCTGGGACTCAACCGTATCCCCCGGCTGGCCCGCTTCTTTCAGACCATCTATTTTCTTCCCTTCGTTACCGCCACGATTGCCACGGGACTAGTTTGGAACTGGATCTTTCGCCTGGACGGCGGCCTGTTAAATGTCAGCCTGCAGCACCTGGGCATTTCCCCCATCGACTGGCTCAACGACCCGCACGTCGCCTTACTGGCCCTCATCGTGGTCTGCGTCTGGCAGGGACTTGGCTTCAATGTCGTCTTGTTTCTCGCCGGACTCAACCGGATCGATGCTAAATACACGCGCGTGGCGCAACTCGATGGCGCCAACGCTTGGCAGCGATTCACCAACGTGACCTGGCCACTCCTGTTGCCAATGACGGTCCTGATCGTCATCAACACGGCCGTCACCAACTTTAAAGTCTTCGACCAGGCCTTCGCGCTATTTCACGGTGCCGCGGGTCCCGGCAATTCCGCCTTAACGCTGATGTTTTATCTGTATCAAAAATTTTATGTCGATAACCAATTCACGGTGGCGGCGGCTAGCGGTGTGGTCCTGTTCTGCTTGGTCGGCTTACTGACCTTGCTGACTTACGGCTACTTTCGCTGGCAACGTCGTCGGTTAGGGGGGCGGTCCTAATGCGGGTGCTGACAACTTTCCTGTGGTACCTCCTACTCATCTGTGGCGCCACTTTGATGCTGCTGCCGTTTGCCTGGATGATTCTGACTAGCCTTCAACCGGCGACGACCACCTTGACGATGCCGACCAACTGGCTGCCGCGAACCTTGCAGTGGGTCAATTATCAGCACGTCTGGCAACTGGCGCCGTTTACCCAGTACTGGCTCAACTCGCTGCTGGTCACGACGACCACCACGCTGGGACAACTCTTCAGCAGTCTGCTGGCCGCCTTTGCCTTCACCCACCTGCAGTTCTACGGTCGCCGCTTTCTATTCGGCCTGCTCGTCGCCTTGATGCTGGTTCCCGGTGAACTGCTGCTGATTCCCAACTTCGTGACGATTGCGCAACTTCACTGGGTCAACACCTACGCCGCGCTGATCATCCCCTGGCTAGCCAGCGTCTTCATGGTGGTCACGCTCCACCAGGCCTTTCAGTCACAGCCCCGGTCGCTCTACTATGCGGCTCACATCGACGGCGCCAGCGATTGGCAATACCTCTGGCACATTCTGGTGCCGACCAACCGGCCCATCATCACGGCCGTGGCGGTCCTCCAAGTGATTGCCTCGTGGAACGCCTTCATGTGGCCCCTAATCATGACCAACAGCGATCAGTTCCGCACGCTACCGGTCGGCTTGATGGCCTTTACCAGTGAACAAGGGACCAACTACCCGCTCTTAATGGCGGCCTCGGTCTGTGTCATTTTACCGCTACTGATTCTTTACGTATGCTTGCAAAAATATCTGATGCTGGGAATCACGCAATCCCGGTGGAAAGGATCAACCCAATGAAAAAATTTTCGCGCTATCTCCTACTCATGGCCACGCTCAGCCTCTTAGGTGTGCTCGGTGCCTGTGGTCGCCAAACGGCAACACCCACGCCGGCCAAACGGACTACGGTGACCTTCTGGCACGGTATGACCGGCACCAGCCAGCAGACGCTCAACGCCATGATTCGCGATTTCAACCATTCGCAGACCCAGTATCGCGTGGTCGCCAGCGGTCAGGGCAACTTCGCCAACGTCCAGCAAAAAATTACGGCCGCAGCCAAATCACAGACGCTGCCAACGTTAGCCCAGACGACTTATACCAACGTCCCTGATTATTTACACGGCAAATTTATCGTCCCGCTCAACGGCTATATTTCTAAACGCACGCTCAATCGCATCGACCCCACGTTGCGCCAGGTCAGCCAGTATCAGGGGAAAACTTACGCCATGCCTTTTTCCAAGTCGATTGGTTTGCTCTTCTATAACCAAGACCTCTTGCGGCAGCTTCACCTGACCGTCCCACGGACCTGGCACGACCTGGTACGTGACGCGGCGAAGGCCCACGCCCACGGCTACACCGGACTCGCCCTCGACCAAACCTTCCGGCCGCAATGGAGTGCCTTGGCCTGTCAAGCTGGCACGCCGCTGGTCGCCAAGCACCCGCGGCTATCGAGCCCCCAGATGTTGGCCGCGACCGACGTGATCTACCAAATGATCAAGCACCAAACGGCCGCCACGGCAGGAACGGATGGCTTCGGTAACGTCCGTTTTCTCAAGGGCAAGACGCTCTTTTACACGGGAACTTCCGCGGCCATTGGCATCATGCAGACCAACACACCCAAGGGGCTTCACTGGTCGGCCGCCAAGATGCCTAGCTTCCGCGGCAATCCGCGGGTCTACGCCGTACAAGGCAACGAACTGGTCATGTTCAACTCGGCTTCTCCGGCCCAACGCCGCGGGGCTGCAGCGCTGATGAAATTCCTGCTGGCCGAAAAACAGACGCTCAAATGGGCCAAGGCCACGGGCTACCTACCATTGACCACCAAGGCCTTGCGGAGCCAAGATTACCGCAATTACCTGGCCAAGAACCCCGCCGCCCAGGCCACCGTCAAGTCCCTGCCGTATGGCAAACCAGACACCGCCTTCTACGGGTATAGTGAAACGCAAAACGCCGCTACTCAAGTCGCCGACGAGCTGGCAACGCTCCAAACGACTCCCAAACAGGGATTGGCCCAGCTGCAGCGAAAGTTGACGGCCTTGCAAACGGATGGTGAATAAGTTTATCTATAAAAAGGCGGACTAGCACACCGATAAGTCCTATCGACGTGTTAGTCCGCCTTTGTCATACAACTAGTGAAAACGATTATCAATGAGCAACTTTATTAAAGAATCCATAAGCTGTGTACGACGTAATCTTAATGCCCTTAAACGGTTTGAACTTGATTTGATCAACTTTCTTTTTCATTGCTTGACGTAAGTACTTTTTCACAGTGGGATTCATCTTGCGATACCCTTTTTGATTGTTTAAGGCGTCCTTGCGGGTCGTAATGTTGATACCAAAGGGATTGGTGGCGAAAACATTCTTTTGTTGCTTGGCCTTCTTCGCTTTGGTATAGATAGTCAGCTGATTGCCGTGTTCTTGCTCATCATAACGGATCAATACAGCGCGGCCACCGATTTTAGTCCGCCGAATCGTGTTGATTCCCATGCTGGTGACCAAATACATAGTGTGCTTGGGTTTGCTCAAGGTGTATGGCATGAAGTACCGCTCGCTGCTGGCAATCGCATTAGTATCATGTTTCTTCCGGTAAGTCGATGGCCCGAACTTCTTGGCTGTCACCTTAAACTTGTGGCCTTTGTTGTACCAAGTTCCCCGAAAGGTCTTCGGCAGTTTCGTCACCTTGTGGGTCTTAACCGCTGCTTGAGCGGATGTGGGCGTGGTGAGCGTGCCACTAGCCAACAGGCCACATCCCACCGCCACTAACAGTGCACTAACAAATTTAACCATTTTCATATGTATGCATCCTCCTTAGTTGACCCGGTTAAATGACCAGGTGCTACCTTGATTATACAAAATGGGGGTGCCACAATTTGTCACTAGCGCGCTGTCCGCTAAAAATAGGCAAAATAAAAAGAGAGTGGGGCAAAAGGCGATTAGCTGGCGAGCATTAAGGCTGCTAACCGAATAATCCCGGGCTTGGATTGTTTGGTTAGCAGTTTTAAGCGGAACCGGCTGCCTTTTGGCGCACGTTTCGGCTAGGTAAAGGTGACGCGAACGGGCCTGGGAGGTTTTGTCCCAGGCCCTCGAATCTATCCAATTTAGTGCATTTCCCTATCATCACATTAATCATCATACTGATCTCGCGCCGCTGCCAGCGCATTGCGCACCCGGCGGACCAGCGACACCGGTGACAACACGCGCAGACCGGCACCCTGACTCAGCAACCACAGCATGGCCCCGTCCGTTTTGACGTAGGCCTCGATGACGCAGCTACCATCGGCATTTTGCTTGATGATCCGTGACCCCGGAAAATGGTCCAGCGCCGTTTGCGGGTAATTACGGTACAGGAAGCGAATCTGCGTGAGTTCGCCGGTGTCCAGCAAATACGTGTAGTTGCGGTGCTCTTGCAGCGAAAAACGCTTGGCGTAGTCCAGCTTTTCACCGGGTAATTGCGCCAAGATCTCCACGATGCGGTCGAGCCGATATAACCAATAGCCGCCGTGTTCTTCGCTCAACATGGCCACGTAGAAGTAGTACGTTTCAAAAAATATCGCCACCGGCTGGGCGTGATGGACTTGGGGCTGTTGGTCGTCGCCACTACTGCCGCGATACGTGAAGACTAGCCGCTGCATCTGGGCGATGCTTTCCGTCATGTCCTTTAGGCGCTTCAACAGGGGCTTGGCGCGTGATAGTGGAACGTAACTGCCGCGCGATAACGTCAGCTGTTGGCGGACGGCTTCTTGCATTTGCGGCGAGAGGCTGTCCACCAAAAAGTTCAACGTGCCGTTCAGCTCGTCTTGGTCCAGGGCCCGCGAACCGATGAGAATGTTGCTGGTGGTCAGGGCCATTTCAAAGTCGGTCTCCTCGCTTTGCCGCGCCAACCGGTACGTCCCCTGCTCTTCCAGCAGATTGCCGGCCACGTATTCCGATAAGGCACTGCGAATATAAGCAAAATCCCGCTGACAAGTCCGCCGACTGACCCCGTATTTGGCTTCTAAATCGCTTTGCCTCAGGGTTTCGCCGGACATTAGCCGCACCATTAATTCCGCTATCCGCTGATTACTTTGCACCACTCTCACCTCGCTCGTTCTGTCACAATGTTACTAGTTCAGCCCTAATTTAACCAAGACTATATCCACCATTATGGAGCGTTACTCTGTAAAAGTAAACCGCCTGTTGGATTTTTTTCGCGGCCGAACGTGAAAAAGAGTGGGTGTGGTCCCACTCTTTGCTATCTACTATTATTTTGCCATCATTACCGTAACAAACTTGGAATTCGCCGTTACATATCCCTGCGTTGTGCGGTAGCGTTTAACGCCTTGCTGTTGAGTATCCGTCCGCCGAGTATAATCCCAGCCAGTAACTTTTAGTATTGCTCCTCGTTTCAGTGTTTGCAGGACATTTTTGCCATCAACATCCCTAGAAAGGCGAACAGGGCGTCTCACCTTAAGTCCGGTAACCTGCCGCGGCTGCGTTGTTGAGACCCACTGCTTACTGCCAGAAATATAAGTTCCATCTGATAAAACAAAGCGCGTTTCTGTGCCTCGCCGGACAATTTGAGAAACTGTCACTGCCGTTCCCTGCTTCAACCACTGCGCTGGCTGGCTCATCTTAGCATCTGCATATACCCGCAAGCCTTGTGGATGCGTCACATACAGCCGATGATAAAGACTTTGCCAATGAAGCTTCGCCACATACTCTGGTTGTGCGGTAATATAAGTCCCATCATCCAACCGGTATCGTAACCGTCCTTGCGTCGACTGAGCCGTTCCAACCACTTTAAATTGTGGTGCATAGGCCTTAGCCTTCTTCGCATATCCTTGCAGGCGTGTTGCGTGTGTGAAGGTCGGCCGACTATAACGATAAAGCTTCTGCTTACCATACACGGCAAACGGTTGAAACTCAACTGGCTGTTCCGTTGATATCGGTTGGGTGGGCGTTACAATGGTAGCCGGAATCTTTTGGTAGTGGACCGTCACTGATTGGTTAGAATTGGCTGGATCCGCCATTTGAAGTGTCTGTCTATCAGCCACATAACCAGGAATTTTCGGGATTATTTTGTCTGTCGGCAAGACCTCCCCCGCATATCCGGTAATTGTCTTTGTCTCCGGAACAGCAGCCTGGTTATCAGAGCTAGTATAGGTGACAGTCATTTGGGAACCATCGTTTTTCTTATCGTAGTCTTCCCAGTAAAACATGTACCGTGCGATATCTCCTGATGGATATCGCTGAAGAAATCCAGTCACATCTTTCAGTTTCGTATTTAAGAATTCTTCTATACTGTAAGATTTTTCACTGATGATGATATTTTTATCTGGATTACCATCAGTATTGGCGCCGTACTCGCGGGCCATAACTGCGATAGATTCTGAATCCAATTCTTTGCTGTACTCCCGCAATGTTTCCTGCACATCTGGAGTATAATTTTCCTGTAAATAATCCTTATCGATAATTCCATTGCTTAATCCGGAGATATCTTCAAGCAAAGATAGCGTAGTCGCAAAATCTTCAGATCCTTCAATATCTTGATTAAGTAGGTTTTGCACTGTACCGTGTTCAAATGTACGCTCAGTTATTGAACCCCGAGCGGTTAGATGAACTGACCTGTTAATGGCGTTATCTTCAAGTACCATAGCTACTGATAGCTCATCAGCCTGTCCCCGAACACCACCCACGATGATGCTCACACAAATAATGGCACCCGTGATCAATAATTTCCAGCGGAACTTCATTACCTCGCCTCCTAGTCTAATCCAAATCTAGCAGCAAAATGGTTAACAATCTAAATTTATTATATAGGGCATAGAAAACGTTTTCAATATTTTTTCGTAAAATAAGTGGTTCGATTTACCACTCAATCATGATATTTATTTCGGTTTCATATCTGCCGCCGTCCCACCCCATCACCAGCAACCCCTCCCCCAAAACAAAAAGGACCAACCCCCAACGGAGTTGATCCTTTTCTGCGCATGACGCGCGAAATGTTAAGTTAATTGAATCGAAGAATTACTTCTTCAGTGGAGTCCATGCCCACTTCGTGAATTCTTCAATATCATGACCTTCGTCACGGGTAACCTTGAAGTGCTTAGCTAAGATGTCATCCATCTTCTTGTCGAAGGCCTTAGCGGCAGCTTCGTCAATAACACCCTTAGCAGCTAAGGTGTTCGCAGCATCCTTGGCTTGGTGGAACCGGTCAAGTTCGGAGTATACACGCATGTCGTAAGCAGTCGTGATATCACCGTCTTCACGGTAACCGTGAACGTGTAAGCCTAAGTGTTGACGTTCGTAGAAGAAGGATTCGATCAAGTCTTCGTAACCGTGGAAAGCAAAGACAACAGGAGTCCCGGATTCGCCGAAGAGTGAAGTGAATTCAGCATCGCTCAAAGCACGGTCGTCGTTTAAAGGCCCGTTCTTCTTTTGCAGACGTTCTAATTCAACCACGTTGACGTAACGCATCTTAACAGCTGGGAAAGCATCGTTGATCAAGTCAACAGCAGCCAACGTTTCGATGGTTGGTTCAACACCAGCAGAAGCAAAGACGATATCAGCATCTTCGCCTTCAGCAACAGTAGAAGCCCAGTCGATCGTCTTCAAACCGGTCGTAGCCAGTTCTTCAGCTTCGTCGATTGAGAACCATTGTTGACGAGGTTGCTTGGAAGCAACGATGTGGTTGACCTTTTGACGGTCCTTGAAGGCCCGGTCAAAGACAGCCAATAACGTGTTCCCATCGGCTGGCAGGTATTGGCGGATGAAGTTAGACTTCTTTTCAGCCAAGTGCGTCAGCATACCTGGATCTTGGTGAGTGTAACCGTTGTGGTCTTGTTGGAACACAGTGGAAGTCGAAACCAAGTTCAGGGATGGGTAATCGTTACGCCATGGTTCTGCGGCAGCCTGACGGATCCACTTGAAGTGTTGCGTCGTCATGGAGTCAACAACCCGCAAGAATGATTCGTAAGACGTGAACACACCGGTACGACCAGTTAAGGTGTAACCTTCAAGCCAACCTTCAGCTTGGTGTTCTGATAATTGGGCATCCAAGATACGACCTTCAGGAGCTTCGTATTGGTCATTTGGTTCCTTGACCTTACTCATCCATTGACGGTTGGTAATCTTGAACATTTCCCAAAGACGGTTAGACATCGTTTCATCAGGGCCGAATACACGGAATGATGATGGGTTCTTCGTAGCAACGCCAGCGAAGAAGGTTGACAGAACGTTCATGTCCATGTTCTTGTTGCCATCTGGCAATTGCGTCCCACGGTTGTTTTCGTTGATGTCGTTAGCGAAGTCTTTCCAGTTAGGCAAGTCGAGCATGTCGGCCTTGGCACCGCGAGCACGGCCACCGTTAGCAACTGGGTTAGCAGCCATCCGCTTGTCGCCCTTAGGCGCAAAGTCAGCGACTTCTGCCTTCAATGAACCATCCGTGTTGAATAATTCGGCTGGCTTGTATGAGTTCATCCAAGCTTCGAATTCTGGTAATTCATCAAAGTTGTTTTGGCTCAAGCCAAGCGGAACTTGGTGAGCACGGAAGGAGCCTTCGATTGGTTCGCCGGCTGGGTTCTTTTGAGGACCGCCCCAACCCTTAGGCAAACGTGCGATAACAACTGGCCAAGCTGGGATAGTCCCATCTTCGTACTTGCCGTTTTCGCGAGCATCCTTTTGGATTTGTTGAATATCAGCGATGGCTTGGTCAAATAATTGCGCAGCCTTTTCGTGATAAGTCATGTAATCGTGGATATCGTCGTTTTCAAGGAAACGTGGTGACCAGCCTAAGCCTTCGAAGAACTTAGCAATCTTGTCATCGCTCATCCGTGAGAACAGCGTTGGGTTAGAAATCTTGAAGCCGTTTAAGTCAAGGATTGGTAAAACAGCACCGTCGTTCTTAGGGTTCAAGAACTTGATGGAGTTCCAAGCAGTCATGGCTGGACCAGTTTCAACTTCCCCATCACCGACAACAGTGAAGGCGATTTGGTCTGGGTTGTCTAAGACAGCACCAGTTGCGTGGGAAAGGGAGTAACCAAGTTCCCCACCTTCGTGGAGTGAACCAGGCGTTTGGGCAGTCATGTGGGAACCGATACCACCAGGGAAGGAGAAGCGCTTGTATAAGCGAGACATCCCTTCAAGGTCTTGGGTGATTTCTGGATATGCATCCGTGTAAGTCCCATCCAAGTAAGAGTTCGTTACCATAACTTGGCCACCGTGACCGGGACCACCGATATAGAACATGTTCAAGCCGTACTTGTTGATCAAACGGTTGGCGTGGGCGTACAGGAACGTTTGTCCTGAGATCGTACCCCAGTGCCCGATAGGCTTCACCTTAACGTCATCTTTTTGGATTGGTGTGTTCGTTACTGAGAACAATGGGTTGCTCTTCAGGAAGATCATACCACCGGAAAGGTACGTCGTGGCACGCCACCAAGCGTCAACTTTTTCCAAGTAAGACTTGGAATCGTAATCTACTGCCATGAATTCTTACACTCCTTCGTTAGGTAACTTGCTTTGCAACAATTAACGTCAATCAGCCGTAGCTAATTTGTATTCTTTAATCATACTAAACTTTTTCGAAAAGTCAACCTTTTTTATAATTGGTTCGTCCCAATTATAAAATTAATTGGTTTTCAAATGGCGCCAGTTGGAAAAATTGCGCGGTAATTTCAGAACTTCGTGGCAGGCACATCCTTCCTTGTGGTTGTCCTGACAAGTTTTCTTAAATTAACCCATTTCCGTTCATAGTATAGCAAACTTCCGAACCAACACGGTCGAGTTTGCTCAGCAATCGCCATTTTTCGTCAAAATCCCGATGAAAACTGACTGCAACGGTGGCTTGAGTATAGCAGAGGCCCTAGCTGGGTGCTCGTGATTGGTCAGGCTGGCGGTGAGCTTACGGTTTTCTTTAGGATTTCTGTCTGTCAATGAGACGGCGTCGCCCACCACCGCGATCCGCACTGGCCGCCTATCGCGCCTAGTAACAAAGCATCATGATAGAAAAAAACCTGGGAAAATCTCCCAGGTTCATTTGCTTCTCTTTTACACAGCTGAAACGTGCGCCAAAAACCAGCCGGTTCCGCTTAAGACCGCTGATTGCCGTCTGTCCCACTCGCTTAATTGCTATGAATTTTGTTCCTGCTCATCTGCCGCAATAGCCGCATCAAGCTTACGTTCATACACACCGGCCAGGCGCTTAACGTTAATGACGACCCGTTCATAAGAAAAGGTTGCCAGCAGTAGTAAGCACGGTAGGTACTGTATCAAGTACCGGCTCCGACCACCTTCAAAGAGCAACAAAAACATAAAACCGCCAACCATAGCTAGCCGTAAAATTTGAATTACGCGACGCTCGGGACCGAATCCCAGCGCGATGATGACCAGCAAGCAAATCCACCACAGCTGCGCCGCAAATCTGAAGTCAGCGATATGTCTCCCGTACAAGTAAATGAAATTTTTCAGCTTGTTGGTAATTCCGTTATTATTTGGTTTTTGATTTTCTAAGAAGAAGTGCCCTTCCTTGAGCCAGCCAAAGGTTCCATCAGCCGTATTGTTCCGTTGCTTCATGACTAAAAACTTCAGATAACCTACTGGTCCTAATTTTTTCAGTCGTTTTTTTAGCATCATCACGGAGTAATCCGTCTTTTGCTTTTTCGTCGGCAAAAAGGTCATCTCTACCGCTTGCCACCAACTGTAACCGCCCTGGCCATAAACACCCATCGCTGCAAAGTGAATAGCCGGAATGGCACGCGACCGATCAACCTGAATGTACGTTTGATTTTCAACTTTGTGATTGACGTACTGATAGGTCTCATAGCCACTCCGACCGATAAACAGCAACATCGCAAAGGCAATGAACAGTGTTTCAAGACCCAGACGTTTGTGATTGACCAGTGCAACCAACATTTCAATAATAGCAATCGCAATCACTGGAATGATTGATGATGGCTTCATAAAGTAGGTCAGCATCACACTGATACCGAAGCCATTGGCCGCGGCCGCCCGAATCAACGACGGCATGGTCGACTTGCGCATCGTGAAATAGCACAGCAGATAGAACGACACTAACGGTAACCCCCAGGCATCAGTATAGGGCATGATAATGCTGGGAAAGACCGCCAGCCAGGCTGCCTGAATGTACATCGCCGTGCCCAGGGCTCTCTTCTGAACCAGCCGAACACTCAACAGGTTAAAAATCGCCGATAGGTCTACAAAAAATAACGTGACAAAGTCAAAAAATTCCCAGGTGGTTTGATTAAAGGTTGTTGATAGCCAATGCATAAACAACATAATGGGCAAGTTGTTCACGTTCAAACTAAAATATGAGGTCACATCTGGATCTAAAACACTCGTGGGATCTGTCGCTGTGTGCAACAACATCCCCGAATCAAACCCACTATTGGGATGCACAAAGTAGACGAAGAAAATCTGCCCCACCAATATCAGTAGCAACAACCAGCGTCCCGTTCGCAACTGTTCCGTAATTAGTACTTTCACCAACCACGCATGAACCCGTGGATAGGCATAGTTCATGACCAAAATCGCCACGATGCCAATCACCAATCCCGTCGTCAATAGCGTGGTACTGGTGCCAAACGTGGCATTGTCTCCCAAAATAATGTTCGGCGACGTCAGCGCGAAAAACAGCGTCAGGAAAAACAGAATCCGCCAGAAGAAATTGATGACGCTTTGGCTGAAGTTGTAGAACCTACGCATGGTCGTCCGCCTGGGGTTTCGCGTCACCTTGAGCCTGTTGGGCGAGGACTTCCTCTTGAGTCGGGAACTGCCGCTCCGTGATATCGATGCAATACGACCGGGTCGGCGAATCACTGACTTCGATACGCAGGAGCACCGCGTTATTTTGCCGCAGGATGCCGTCAATTTGATTGAAGAGGTATTCCGTGACGTTTTCCACGGTGGGGTTGATCACCTTGAATTCTGGCAGGTCATTCAAGTATTTTCCGGACAAGGCATCGATGGCCTTATTCAACGACTTTTCAATATCAAAGAAGGAAACCATCCCCTCGAACACGTGCAGTTCACACACGATTTCCCAGGTATGATTGTGCTTCTTGCCGGTCCCTGACTTCCAGCGGACCGCGTGGCTGGCATTGACGTATGATTTAATCTTGTAAGTGCGTTGTTTTTGCATCCTCATTTTCCTTTCCGGTCCCGGCGCCGTTGTTCTTGAATCGTTTCCACGTCGTCGCGTAACACCGCCGTGATGCGGTGAAATTCCTCGCCGACGCCCCGCATGTGCCAGGTGGCCTGGGTGGTCATGGCGTTGATGATGCCGATCAGCCGAATCCACGAATTGACAAACATGTACAGCGGCAACAGTAGGGTCACCCACCACAGATGAGAATAAAACCGCTGCTCATCCGGGTACTTGCGCAGAATCACGCAAACACTGGCGAAGTTCACGATGGCCACGAATACGTAGAGCACGTAGATCAGGGCATACGACAGGATCAAGATCAACGGCGCATACCCGAAGGCCACCAGGACAAAGCTGGCAAACGTCCAGATCATCCGCGGAAACGTGAAGGTGTGGTCGATGATCATCCGCCGCACCAAGAAGTTCTTGAAGAACCGCTTCAAACTCGCGGTCTGCGACATATAGCTTTCGGTGACCTCCAACTCCCCGCGTTGCCAGCGCTGTCGCTGGGTGTAGAGCTCGGAAAAGCCCGAGATTGGCTCGACGTAGAAGATGGCGTCGGCACAGATGACGACCTTCTTGCCCAGCCGGGTGCGAATCTGAAAGGTCATGTCGGTGTCCTCGCCAATCGTGTCAATGTCATAGAGAAAGGTCTCCATCAAGACCTCGCGACGAAAGGCGGAAAAGGCCCCCGACATGGTAAATAGCTGGTCTTTGGACGACTCGATCGTCCGCCCCGACAGGAAGGCCTGGGCGTATTCGTAGTACTCATTTTTGGCCAGCATCTTGTGCCAGAATCCCTTGACGTTTTCGACCATTTCTCGCTTGGGTAAAATGGCGCCCGTCATGGCAGCGATGCTGCTGTCATTTTCAAAGCGTAGGACCATGTTCTTGACGGCATTCTTCTCTAACAGGCCGTCACTGTCAATGTTGATGACGTAGATGCCGATACTTTCATAAATGGCGGTATTGAGCGCCCGCGCCTTCCCCTTGTCTGTGTTGACGTAGCGCAAGATCAGCTCGGGAAAGGTGTTTTGCGCCCGGGCGTAGGCGCCAAAGCTATTGTCAGTACTTTGATTGTTAGCCAGGACCACTTGCATGGCGCTCTTGGGGTAGGTCTGATTGTTGATCGAACGGATGCACTCGAATAAGGTATCCTCCGAATTGTACACCGGCACGATGATGGTGACCCACGGCCATTTGCCCGGCGGCGTCAACTTCGGCTCATGCAGATGAATCCGCATCAGCTTGATGGTCGAGACGATGGCTGGAATAATTTCCACCACGATGGGAATCAACGCCCAGGTGATCCAGAACCCCATGCGGGTCAATGCTAAATTAATCCAGTACATCAAAGTTTATCTTGCCTCCAATCGATGAACTCCCGATAAATACCGTGCGCCAACTGTGAATAGGTAAAGACGTTGTAGTACAAGGCAATCACCAAAACATAAAAGACCAGCCGACCGACGATTGAGTGGGCAATGAAGAAGGTCTGCCCACCCCCGAAGTGCACGATGATAATCACCAGACACAGGCGAATCACGTTGATAGCGTAGATGTAAACCAAACCAAACAGCGCGTAGAAGACCTTTTCCTTGCGTTGATACATCGGAAAGAAGACCACCAGCGCCACAAACGCGCAGGTCTCAATGATGCCCGAACACTCGTAATCGATCGACATGATGACCGGATTGGCGCCGTTGGTGATGTAGACCAGCCCGGTGTTGTACATGATGGTACACCACCCCGTCAGGTCGTGAAATAACGCGACACCATGGATGACGGCGTGGGTGAAGAACCAGACCCAGTACGGCCGACTGATGGCTGACAGGATAAAGAAGAGTCCGGCACTCCCCACAATAAAGAAGTAGGCAGACAGCCGAGCTCGTTTCAATACCGATAGCGCGTACAACCACACCACCGTCCCAATCAGGATACTTATTTTCATTCGCACCAGTCCTATTAATTAACTTACCGAACGTTACGGGGCCAACGATTGGCCATTACTGAGTTACTTGCCCGCTGTTTTATGCTCGCGACGCTTCAGCTTACCGGACTTGCGTAACCGCCAGTAACCCAGACCAGCAATGCCCAGACCAATGCCAGAGATGACGTAGGGGCCGGTGGACCCACCGGCGACGGTGACCTTTTCATTTCCAATGTTGGGGTTGTACATCGTGATGGTCTGACCAGTCATGCTCGATAGATTGAGCTTACTGAGGTCGATTTGAAATTCGGCAATCGGTTCGCCATTACTATTGCTAGAAACGTAGCCATTTCCAACGGTCCCGTACTGATTCCCTTCATTCCAGTCACCGCCAGTGAACGTTACCGCCTTAGCACTTCCTGAACTAACTGTGGAACTGGGCATGTCCTTCGACCAGATATAGATCTTTTTACCATTGAAATCAAAATTATAATCACCATAGCCGGGTACCTGCCCATTTCCCTTTATCATTCGGACATAGACGTACACCTTGTCGCCGTCGCTAACCATGGCCGTATATCCATTATTGCCACTTGTTAAGGTGACCCCTTTCCAGTCCGCAAACTTCCCGTCAATCGTGATATTCAGGTTATCGTTATCATTGCTGGCATTAGTATCCGTAGTGGTTGTCGCTTTAGAACTGCTGTCGGCCTTACCATCGATAACACCAGAAGTCCCACTTTGGTTGGCGTCACTAATGTCATCAATCGTTGCGGTTGCGCCGTCAGCAGCAATGCTAGGATTAGAGATCGTCACTTTTTTGCCGTTAGCCGAATCGGTCAGGCCAAACTTACTGAGGTCAATTCGAAATTCACCACTTTGATGAGCCCCCTCAACGCCAACGTATCCAGACCCAACGGTTCCGTACTCATGCCCATTATCATTCGCGCCACCTGTTAAATTAAATGACTTGGTCTCACCCTTATTGACGCTTAAATCATCGCCAGTCCACACATGAAAGGTTTTCCCATCAACTTTAATATGATAATCGCCATAACCAGGTACTGCCCCGTTCTGCATCCTGATATAGACATCTAGATACTGCCCCTTACTCTCGGCAGCCAAGGCTCCGCTATAGCCAATCGTCAGGTCGGCACCTTTCCAATCCGAAAACTTTCCATCAATCGTGATGTTATCGCTCGCGTGGGCCGTCACCGGTGTCGCGCTCACGGTCGCTGCGCCAGCTAGTCCTAACGCAACTACACCTGTCATCATTAACTTCCACAACTTCATGAGGTCAAATCCTCCCTCCAAGAAGGCAAAACAGCCTGTTATCTAAACCGGCTGCTACCTGTGCAACTATCAAATGTTTCATCTACCGCTATACTATGCCATCATTGTCCATTAAGCAAGCTAACATTTTTATACAACATATAGTTTCTAATCGTTCGGTAACCCCTGGCTTAATGGCTGGGGCTCATCCCACCCAGGCGTCACCATGACGGCCCTTAACCACCTCCATTGTACTAGGTTTTGTCGCCGGTAGCGAACTTTTCACGTCACATTTTGTCGGGAAGAAAGCGCGTGAAAAATTCCTGCAAATTTTAAGCTTACGATAAGCTTTCCTATTAGAGATTCAAATTGGTCATTTCCCGCTAAGACTAAAAAACGGCCAAACCACGTTAATGGTCTGACCGTTTTGCCGTCTATTCTACTGATTCACTGTCATTTAGTGTCGGCGCCACCAACGCAGGCCACCCCCCGCCTAAGACTAGGAGGCAGACCGCGCCCAACCACTGGGCCCAACTGGTCGCCCGTTCACCAGTCTGCGGCAACTGTGTAGTCGTGCTGGTCGGCGTTTCGGTGCTAAAAACCACGGCTCCTCGTTTGGACTAAGCACAGATTGGCAGCATCTGTACTTGACCATTGGCCACGTTTCTCAAGCCACACGGTTATTCATCGAGCGAAGCCCAGTCGGACTGTTCAGGACTGACGAGCTTATCGGCTAACTCATAGGAAATCCGCTGGCCCACTTGCATTGACAGTTGGCTGGCTTCGGTTTGCGCCAGTTCAAGAATCTGGTGATTACTCAGCTTGGCAAAGTACCGCGCTGTCTCCTGTAAGGCCGTCTGTTCACTCGCGGTAAACACCGTTAGATCAGGATTTTCCTGGGCTACCAGATGCGATTGAATCCCCCCATCAATCGAGACTTCCCGTGCTTTCAGTTGGCCGGTTGCCACAATCACCCCGTACAACAGGCCGTAATTATCGGGAACCGGACCAACTGCCGACCGCACGTAAGCGACGCCGCTGACGGCCACCGTGTTTCGCCAAAAGTGCGTAAAATCCGTGTAGAACAGCAGTTGATTGAGGATTGCGGGAGTCAGTCGCGGCAATTGTTTGGCGAAGAAAAGCACCATGTTCGTAAATTTTTCCTGATCAAACGCCACGTAACCGGCATCAGCCGTGTAAGCGACTGACTTGAACAATAACGCCACCCCGGACGTCAGGAGCTGCCGCGCATCGACCGTTGCGTGGTCTGTTAAATGTTGCTGTAAAGCTAGTCGACCGCTTTTCGACAGTGGTCGACTCGTGTGAGCCAATAATTCATTGGCCAGCAGCGGATTATTTTCTAACGCCAGCAAGCGACTATTATTGGCCAACGACGGCAACGCCCCAGTTTCATAGGTAGCGACGGTCGTCGGGCTCCAGCTCAATAACGCCGCAAAGTCACGTTGACTGAGGCCCAGGCGTTGACGAAGCTGCTTAATCCGTTCAACTGTGATCATCTGATTGTCGCGCCGATAAATATCAAGCGCTTGATTGATGGCAGCGTCATCCAGCTTTTCATCAAAGACCTGTTGCTGTGTATCTGAATCAAACTTGGCTGGTGCCATGACTTTGATCTGCTCCCCCCGGACCCGGTAGGTCTCTTCAACTTCTCGAATTTCAAAAGTCATTGGGCTCACTCCTTTCAATTAAATAACGAACGGTGAAACGAAATCACCTTGGCGTGCCCGTCTACGATTTTCAATTTAATATACAGATTGGCAATCGTGGCATCATCTTTAAAGAATACCCAAAGATATTCTCCCCGGCGGTCCCGGTCCACCTCTGGACCCTTCACATAATTATCTGGTGTCAAACTCAACAAAACTTGCTTAATTATTGTTGGTGACATTTCCGTAATCTGCGCGTACTTTACGCGTCGTTGCACGATTTCCCAATCACCACGAACCAGTGCCCGTTTAAACTGCCTTAAGAAAATCCGTGCTGCCTGCGACCGCATGTCCCCCATTTACTTCCCCCATCATCTATTGATAGATGGATTATAGCATTGCTACAAAATTGTAGCAAAACATTCGATTCCAATTGATTCACCCATTAAAAAAATGTGATTGAGACCCCTTAAAGGTCCCGATCACATTGAGGTTTTGTCTATTCTACTGGTTCACTGTCATTTAGTGTCGGCGCCACCAACGCAGACCACCCCCGCCTAAGACCAGAAGACAGATTGCGCCCAACCACTGGGCCCAACTGGTCGCCTGTTCACCAGTCTGCGGCAACTGTGTAACCGTGCTGGTTGGTGTTTCGGTGCTAAAGGGGCCGGAAACCACGGCGCCCCGCAGTGGGGTGTGGGGGTCCGTCGTCTGAAAAGGACTCGGTCGGTCACCCAACGGTCGTTCCGGCTTCGTCACCGATTCTGCTGGTGTGTCTGGTTGGTCGGGGTCGACTGGTTGATCCGGATTTGTCGGCTTCTCAGGATTCGTCGGCTTATCCGGGTCGACCGGCCGCTCGGGATCCACCGGCTTGTCCGGGTCCGTCGGTTTCTCGGGATCCGTTGCCGTCGGCCGATAAACGACCGTGAACACCAAGTCCGCATTGTCCGACCACACCTGCTGGGCACTCACCGCCGTCAGACTGCCATCCGGCGCATCGTTGGCCACCACCGTGTAATTAGGCACCGTCGGGTGGGAGCGGGCCGCAAATTGGCTGGCCGCGCCCGGAGTCCATTTGGTCGTCGCCGTATCGACGGGTTCACCAGTCGACGTCACTGTCGGCTGGGCCGCATCGCCAGTCGTGTAGTAAATTCGCTGGTCCCCAGTCGTTGGGTCGGTAATGGTCACAAAGGTAATCGGCTGCGCCTGATAAGTGGACGCCACCGGCTGACCCTGCTCATCGACGTAATGAATCGTTTCGTGGACCACGTGTCGGCTGACCTGATAGTCCGGTGCGTAAACGTAAACGACGGTCCCGTTGTCCCCTGGCTGCGTCAGCTCGCCCGTCGCGGGGAGACTCGCCTGTCCCGTGACGGTGCCCGTATCCAGCTGTACGAACCGGTAGTGGGGAATCGTCAGTTGCGTCGTGGCATAAGTCGCTCCCACCGTGGGCCCGTCCGGATAAGTGACCGCCGCCTGGCCAATTTGCTGGTCCTGGAGATCCACGTATTTGACATTCACCGTCGCCGCCTGCTGATAATCAAACCGGGTGAGCTTGAACTGCTGCAGATTCTTGGCGCCACCGGTCGAGGCGCTGACGATCATCGCTAGCGCCTCGTCCGTTGTCGGCACGGTCTTGCGCCAGACTAGTGGCGTACCATCGGCCTGCGTATAGCGAATCGTCAACTCCCGACTGTCCCCGTCATAATCGACGCTGAAATCATGGAATTTGCCATCCAAATCGGCAGCGGCCAAGGCTTGGACGGTGGACTGGTCCGTTTCCGCCCACCACCGGTCGTGAAACTGACGACTTTCCGTTTGGACCAAGCGCTTATTAGTCGTCACAAAGGCGCCAAACTGCGGCGTGTCCGGGTCGGCCGACCATCCAAACCCATTGGAATCACTCGCAGCGATCTGTGCCCCCGGCAGATCAGCCGTTGGTCGAGCGGCGTCGTTGTGCCAAGTATCCAGCTTAAATCCCAAGGCGTCGACCAAGCCACCAATGCCCAGGTTGCCTCCGGCATTGCCGACATCGCTCACGTTACCGTTATGAAAGGCGAACCCGATTCCGTCTGCGCCGCCTTGCTGAGACGTCTTATCTCCCAAATTCACCTGACCTTCTAGCGAAAAGCTGGTGTTCATATCAATCTTACTCTTCAGCGAAAAATTACCGACTCGATCATTTTCATCCGGCGTCAACGTCACGATCCCGGTCTGCTGGTCGTAGGTCGCGTCACCGTTCAGCGCAAAGTAATCCGTGAAATTCTGGGCATCCACGTGTGACTGACCGACTTTCTGGACGGCCTTGGTCACGGTCGGCACCACATTCTTGCGGACCGTCACGTCGGTGGGGACTTGGGTCGCGGCCTGTTGCGCCACCGTCGCGGGTTGCACAGGTGGGTTAGGCGTCGCTTCCTCAACCGGTGTCGGAGACTCTGCCACCACCTGGTCCTCCGGCGTCTTGGCTGGCTCATCGGTAGCTTGGGGCGTGGCCGGCGCTTCAGTGGTGGTCGGGTCGTCCCCCACCGGAGACTCGTGTTTTACGGACGTAGCCGTAACCTGATCCGTCGTCGCTTGGGGCTCAACTGCCCCCTCAGCCTGAACTACCTGTAGGCTGATTCCCAACAAGACAACTCCCGAAAACAACCATAGCTGTCGATAATTTCGTCTCTGCATCACTGTTTTTACCCCCATAACTTCAATCCACTCAACTAATCGGTATTGAGTATAACGGGAGAAGGCCGGGCCAAACGCGAATTTGTATTTAATTTTTTCAAGTCACCCCCAAAAATACAAGTACTGCATATTCTGGCGTTAACCCCCGGCAACTGGGGTGCTGTCGGCGAATAAAGTTAATCTACTTCACTGTTCTGTTGCCGATATTCCAGTGGGGTCATCCCGAGTTCACGTTTGAACCGTTTGGAAAAATCGGCCGCGTCGTAAAAATTCAGTTCTTGAGCAATCTGGCCGACCCGCATCGTGGTCAGCAACAGGATGCGTTGGGCCTCGCGGATCTTCTTGACGTTGATGTAATCACGGATCGACATGTGCATCTCCTCGTTAAAGCCCCGCTGCACGCCAATGGGATTGCAGCGCTGATTCACGTGGGTTAACACCTGCTTGACCGTCAGCTTTTCGCGCACGTGGGCGTTGATGTAGTAGATCACGTCCAGCGTGGACTCCAGGTGGTCGGCGTAGGCCAGACCGTCCGTTTGGGCCAACTGGCCGAAGTCCTCGATGATACGTTTCATCCAAGGAATGTACTTAGCCGTCGTCACCGGCAACGCCAGTAACTGCTGGTGATATTGGGTGCGTAGCTGGACAAATTTGAAAATTTTCACGTGATTTTGAATGCCCTCAAACGAGAGAATATCCACCAGCGCGTGGAGTTGCGCCACTTTCTGTTCCGGCGTCAACCGGTTCAACAGGTCCCGCGAACGCGCCAGGTTTTCCGTCGCAAATTTCAGGCCCTCGGCGATGCGCCCCGCACGGTAAAACCGGATGAAATCCCGCTCCACGTAGCCAATCAAAATCATCGCCTTGGTGAGTTGGTCCTGTTCCGTGTAGGACCGAATCGAGTCTAAATATTGCGTGTATTGTAAATCTGATGCCACAAGCAATTCCTCCCAAAAATAGTTAAGCGCAATGCTTGGAGGCAATCCTATCAAAAAATTTTCTGAAAATCTATGGAAATGCCTAGCCCTTAGCCAAGCCGGCCGATGTGAGGGATTAGCGCAACCGGTTGGCGCTCGGCGGTGCACAGACCCCGGTAAGCCCCACGATTCCTCAAATGCCAGCGTCTCCTCTTGCTTTAAATTGCACCCCCGACCGTTTACTCGCCACGCCAAAAACTTTTTTCTCAGCTGAAAATGAGCGTCTCTTCTCGCGGTTTTCTGTTTTAGTCCCGTGGCGCCACGACCGCCAGAACCAAAATGCTTCAGGATTCGTTGGTGACATCGGTGCTTGGCCATTTGCTATCCCCCCCAAGACGGACCACACAAAACTGACATGCCCAGTGAAAATCCCGCATCCCCACTGGCTAGCGTTCAGGTCCCAATCATTCGCGCAGCAAATAATTAGATGGAAGCCTTTTCATAAATACTCTAAACACGTAAAATGGGTGTTGGTGGAAAAATAATATGAAAGAAGTTGTTTTTATTGGTTAAGAACACCTCACGCCACGGTCAACGCTGGTTAACGTTGGCCCTGGTACTCATTTTGAGTCTGGGAACGCTGCTGCCGGTTACAGCCAGCGCCGCAGACAGCACCGCTACCGCTAATGTCCCGACAACCGTCGCGCAACCAGCTGGTATCAGTGAACATGCTTACGAAACACAGAGTGCCCTGCAGCTGGCCCAAGCCGTCCGCAGCGGCCAGACGACCAGCACGCAATTGGTCAAGCAGGCCATCGCCAAGGTCAAGGCAGACAATCCGCGGTTGAATAGCGTTATCACGCTCCGCGAAGACGCCGCGCTCAAAGAGGCCGCGGATCTCCAAGACACCGGGCAGAAATTTCTCGGCGTGCCGATTCTAATCAAAGGTCTGGGCCATACGATAGCCGGCATGCCCAATACCAATGGGCTACTCGCTTCTCGTGACAACATTACCAAATCTACTAGTTTTATCGTGAAAAACCTGCAGGCCCAAGGCTTCATCGTCATCGGCCAGACCAATTTTCCCGAAATGGGACTGCTGAACATCACGAACTCCAAGCTCTACGGTCCTGCCAGCAACCCCTGGAACTTGGCTGATAATCCCGGTGGCTCTTCCGGCGGCAGTACCGCCAGTGTCGCCGATGGGATGACGCCCGTAGCCAGTGGCAGCGACGCTGGTGGTTCCGTGCGGATTCCGGCTTCCTGGTCCGGCGTGATCGGTTTGAAACCCACCCAAGGTGCCATCAGCAGAGACAGTTCTGCCGACACTGCCACAACGGTCAACTTCGTGGAAACCAAGACCATGGCGGATACCGCGGCCCTATTTGCCGGGCTCAAGAATGCCAATTTTAAACTCAACGCCGTTCCCGCGCAGCTAAAAGACACACCGATCGCCTACTCCACCAAGTCCCCCGTCGGCACCCCGGTGAGTCAAGACGCCGTTGACGCGGTCCACCAGGCCGTTAATTTTCTCAAGGCACAGGGCTTTACCGTTAAAGAGGTCAACGTGCCCACTGATGGCGTCGCCTTGATGAAGGCCTACTACCTTCTGGACACCAGCGCCGGTAGTTTTGCCAACATTACCTCAGCACCAAAATTGGGCCACGCCATTACCACCAATGACGTCAGCACCCTGGACTGGGCCCTCTACCAAGCCAGCAAACGCCTGACCGCCGACCAAGTAGCCGCGGCCCGCGACACGATTGCCCAGGCCAAGGATCAAATGGCCCGCTTCCATGAACAATACCCGCTGTATTTGACGCCGACGACCGCCACCACGGCACCGGCCAACAGTGATCCGAGCGTCTTGCCGGCCTACGAGGCCAAGCTGGCCAAGATTGACCAGTTGCCCACCAGCGAAGACCAGCTCCAGTTGATTTACGATGCCTGGCTTCACGGCCTCAGCAAGTCGCCCTTTACCCAGCAGGCCAACCTGACTGGGGAACCCGCCATCAGCTTGCCGACCTACGTCTCGCCACGCAACGGGATGCCTCTGGGGATTCAGTTCAATGCCGCGAAGGGCGGCGACGACCTGTTGCTCAAGATGGGCGACCTCTTCGAAAGTCACCATCTGTTCAAGTTGCTGCAGGACCGGCAAGCGCCGACCCCAACGACGCCAGCAACCCCGGAAACCCCGGAAACCCAAAAAAAGCCGGCGACTAAACCGGCAACGTCGACTCCCAAGCCGGCAAAACCTAGTCAGACGAAGTCGACCGTTCGGCCAGTGACGAAGACCACGCCGCGCAAGGTCCTGGTGACGAAAAAGGTCATTGTCTACCGTAATTTAACAGGAACTAAGGTCGCCAAGACTTACGCCAAACACCAGCAGTCCGCTGCCCACGTCTTTAACGTGCTCGGCACGGTCCGCGCCCACGGCCACCTGTGGTATCGGGTGAGTGGCGGCTACATCAAAGCGGCCGCGGTCACGCCCCTGTACTACCAACACCCGACCAGCAAGGTCAAGACGCTGCAAGGCATCTACGCCTATTCGGGCAAAACCCTCAAGCACGCGCAACGGCAACGCTATATCAAGCCGGGACGGGTGCTGAAGATCAAGCGACTGGTGAAGACCGGCCACGTGACGCGTTATCAATTGCGTAATGGTGATTACATTACGGCCAATAAGCAATTTATCGCTTGGAAATAAGCTTCCAGTACGGCTAAGCCATTGACGGTTTAGCCGTATTTTTTATCTTCAACCAAACAAAAACGACCAATCCCATTAACCGGAATCGGTCGTTTTCAATACTAAGTCAATTGATTTACCTTCTCAGCGATTAACGTTACTCCGTCTCCCGCTTGTTCCCGCAATCTTACTGCATCCGATACTTGCCGCCCCGTTTTTGGATGTCCATTTGCACCCCACTGGGCTTAACGCTTTGGCACCACTTGCGGTAGTCGCGGTGCTTCTTGTGCAGCTCCCAGACTTGATAACAGAACTGTACGAGGCCATAGATCAAGAAAAATAAGCCCAACAGGGTCCCCAAATTTTCCAGCAGTACTTGCAATGTCATTGTGATCTCCCCCTATTCCTTATCACAACTCCGCTGACCAACACTCACACGCGTTCGTCTTTAAACCTTGCCGCCTGAAAAATCACGCTTAGAACTGATGTCTCCCTACGCATCCTCAGTCCCCCAAAATCTAAAGGCGCAACGTTATCTCTTGGCCTAAATCTATCACGATATCGACGGTTCATGCAACGTATCAGGCTGAATTAACTATCCTGACTTACAATCCGTTAACCACCACAAAAAGTACCACCCTCGCCCCTCATGAGGAGCAAGCGTGGTACCTAGTCATTACGAATTTGCGGAAAGCACCGACGTGTAACCCAGTAACATGTTCAAGTCGTTAAAGGCATAGGACTCGCCAGCATATGCCGTCGACCCATATAGCGGGCTGGTCGTATCCGTAGACGTCATGGTATTCATGACGGTTAAGACCTGCTGATAAAGGTCGGTATCTCCCACCGCAGCCGCAATCTGGGCGACGTAACCATAGTTGGACGGCGCATCGTTGGTGTCGACCGGCGTCCCATCCAATTTGTAATTGTTATAAATGTGGCGGTCAGCCGTGTTCGCTTTCAGCCAGTTCAGGGAAGCCGCCGGGAGCTCATGTACCTTAGCGAGATTCAACATGGTGAGCAAGGCATCGGTAATATTGATGTGGCCTTCCGAAATGCTCGGGTCCTCGCTAGCGTCCGCCGCCACCTGATAGTTTCCCGTGCTGTAGTCATAGTACGTGGCAAAGAACGGGAACTGGTCACTGATGTAGCTGTCCTTAATCAGCTTTAGCTGTTGCTGATAGGCCGTTTCTCCGGCGGTGTTGCCAGAAGCATACAAGCCCTTAGCTTCATAAACGGCTTTCAACGTCGCTAGGTCCAAGTAGTCCAAACGAATGCGCTTTTCTTGTCCGTTTGAATTGTACCCATTGATCATTTGGTAGTACGCATTCAAATCGTATTTCGCAAACCCATTCATCAGGTTCTTGATCCAAGTAACGCGGTCATTGTTGCCAGGATCCTTTTGGTTCATAATCAATAGCGCCTGAATGATTCGCAGATCATCGATTGAGGCACTTCCCTGTGTAAGGGTATGGTCGGCACCTTCAGCGCGCCAATTAAAAATGCCCTTGTCGCTATCATAGAACCGTTTAACCATTCCGGAAAATGCCGTATCAAAGTCCGTGACATCCCCTTGATTGGCCAAGGCTAGTAGCCACAAACTCGTGGTTTCACTCAGTTGTTCATATGAGCCACCGGTTTGTCCCGCTTTGTAGCTTGAGTACAGCACGCCGTCAGCATCGGCTAATCCCGACTTCACAAAGCTAGTCATGTTCTTTTCCAAACCCGCCCGTGTACTCTCTGCAGTTGCATCGAGTCCAGACAACGTCGGACTAAGGCCGCTAAGCGAACTGATTTTAGTCAGGTCCGCATCCTGCGCCGCCGTGGCGGTATCCTCTGCCGGAGCACTGGCCAACGTGTACGTCACTGTCCCTGTGTAAGTCCCCGTATAGGTCGTCACTGGAACGTCCGTGTGCAGATTGCCTTTGGTGTCATCCTGGCTATTGCCCACGATTGTTTCGGAGCCGTCGTTGGTCGTCGGTTGATAATCGTAAATTGCTTGCGCAGCAGTCGTCAGTAATGTTTGATGTTGACCGTTACCGTAATACAACGGCAAGGTCCGGCCGTTAGCCGTCAACCCATCCGTCTGGGCCGTTAACTGATACGAGTCTCCGGCCGCATTGGTCGAACTGACGCCCAATTTAAAATTGTTTGCCGGAACCATGCCGGCACCGACCTTAGGCGAACCGAAGTCGATGGTGGCTTCACTTCCCGTGTCCGAACCTGTATCAATCGCATACGACTTGGGGAGGGCAAGAGTCACTGGCACAGTCACCGTAGCTAGGTAATTCATCTCACCGTTGGTTGCTTGCTTTCCTACTTGGTCAAACAAGTTGAAGGTAAAGTCCCCGTTAGTTAGATTGGTATTGGCCGTATCAATCGTCAGCAAGGGATGATCCGGGTCCGTCTTATTTAAAGTAATCCCGGTTTGCGTACCACCATTCATATCAATACCTAAGTATCGATAGTCCTGTCCTGGCTCACCATGATAGTACTGGCTTAAATCTAGGGTCATGGTCCGCCCATCACGAGACGTTTGCCAATCTGGATCAGCAATCGACCAAGTTTGGTAGTTACCCGAGGCCCCAGAAATGGTGGTCCCACTGGTGATTTGATTTGCACCATAAGCCATTTTGGTCAATTTGACTGTCTTGGACAAATCAGGTAAGTCGCCAGTCAAGGCATTATAAGATACATCTAAACTGGCCAAATTCGTCGCTGCACGCAACTCGGGGAGACTACCGCTAAGCTGATTACGCTCGGCTTCAAGATAAGTTAGGCTAGAATCAAACCAGGCAGCCGGCAACTCACCAGTAAAGCCATTATTGCTAAGGTACACCTGAGTCAAATTAGTCAACTGAGAAATATTGCCAAGCGTTCCTGACAACTGATTAGAATTAAGGTCTAAAATCGACAAATTCTTCAGGTCGGCCCAATCAGCTGGGATAGTTCCGGTTAACTTATTGCTTCTTAACTGGAGTTGAGTCAACCCAGACCAAGCAGCCGCTGAGAATTGACTCAAGGCACCCTTCAAGTCGTTATCTGATAGATTGAGCACCGTTAGCTTATCATCTGCATAATCAGTGACCCCAGCTTCAGATAGTGCATCCGAATTAGCAATTAAACTAGTCAAGTTGGTGAGCTTGTTCAACCCCCAACCCGCCAGAGATCCGCCTAAATCGGAACTATCAATTTCAAGGGATTGTAATGAGGTCAGTTGGCCCAAGACAGCACTGTTTGTCGGTTTGAGATCAACATCACCATCTGCAGCTAAATCACAGTCAGTTAGTTTAAGTTCAGTGAGATTAGTCGCATACGCTAACCCCGACAGATTACTAACATTTGATACATCCAGCTTCTTGATGTTAGCAAGATTGGCTTTGGTCAGCTTCTGTGTTCCCAACGCCGCTTGCAAAGCTGCCTGTAGATTTTTATCTGGCAGCCAAGAGGTTTCGGGCTCTTGCAAGTTCAGTGTCAAATCAACCAGCTTATTATCAGCTAACATCATGACATCCGCAGTCAAATCCCCATTCTCAAGCTTTTGCAGGCCACTCGCCGTTAACGTAAAGTTAATTTGATTGGCAGCCAAGTTGGACGTAAACGTGATATCTTGATTGTCCAAACCACCCGAAACTGCAAAGCTAGGGCTATCTGTCTGGCTAAAGCCTAACGTCGACGCATCGATTGTGCCAGTCGGTGTCGCACGATTAACCGTAATGGTTTGCGAAGCCGAAGTCATCGGTACGGTGGCATCTAACGTATTTCCTGCATTGTAATAAGTGCCATCTTTAATGTCAAAGCTGGGGAGTTTCAGTTCTTTTCCACCACAGACACTAAGGTCAACGACGAAGCGATGGTTGGTCGCATCCCACGTCACGCCTTTGGGCATCGTAGCGCCTGTGGTGACGCTGTCGCCATAGACATACTTAGGTGCGTCCGCCGTGCCTTCGTCTGTCGAAACGAACCCCTTGTACCAATTAGACAATGGGATGTACGCCGTTTTATCAGCTAAATTGTACGAAATATTCTGACCTGGCGTTAATGTTGTGACCGCAATTCCCGCCTTAGGTGCATCAGGATTGTCGGCATGATTGGGCATACCAATGTCGTTGTCATTAGTTAATTTGTACGACACTGTCGACTTAGCCAAATCCTTTAAATCAGCTCCAGCAGAACTCGCATCTACCACCAAGCCATCATTCGCGCCATCATCCTTTCCATCGAGCGTACTTTGCACAGATATTCCGTTAAGGACCGACCAGTCTCCTGGCGCCTTTTTAATCGTTGAACCTGTAAAATTAACCTGTTGTAAACCCGTAGCGTACTGCAGCCCGGTTAGATCGGTAATCCCCGTCACATGGTCACTGGCATGAGTACCGTCGCTATTAATGATATTCAGATAGAGAATATCCGCCATCATGGCTGGCGTTACTTGTGAGACAGCAGTCGTTTCATGGCCACCATGATCATCATTCGAGTAGTCCCAACTATGTAGCGCTGTGTAAACTAGCTTCTGCAGATTCTTATCCGGCATCCAATCATCAATCGACTCATCACTAGTCGCCGAACTGGCGGTAGTCGCACTACTTGCCGCCATCGCGGTCGCGCTCACTGCCTGAAGCGGTACGACCAGCGAAATGATTAGGACTAGCCACAACGTGACACATTGCTGTAATTTTTTCGACTTATTTGGCAAAAGCGCACCTCCTCATCCCCATGATCCGTTTACGCTTGATTTGCTTGGTTCTTTCCCAGGTGTTTTCTGAGCCACTTGTACAGTTCGTACAACAGGACCAGCACAGCCAAGACGACAATGGCGTCCATCAGGTAGTCCTTCCAAGTCTTTTGTGGCCCAAAGTTGGCGGCGTGCTTCTTGACGTTGGCCACCTGCGCATTGGTAACGGTGAACTGCTTTTGGAACCGCCAGGAGTACCCGCCCTTCGCCGTCAGCGTGCCCGCCAACGTGTACGTGCCCGCGGCCAGTTGTTTGTTTTCCAAATCCAGGTTCAGGTTGAAATTACTTTGTGGCGCGAACGTCATCTGTTCCTTGGTAAACTGCTTCACGACTTTTTGTTGACTGTTCGTGAGCTTGGCCCGCAACTTACCTTGACCCACCAGACCACGCGTTTGGTTGGCCATCCCTAAACGCAATGTCGGCCGCGCTTGCGCTAAGCCGTAGTGGGCTTGGCGAAATTTCACGACGGGTGCCGTGACGGTGCGACTGCGTTGGTTATAAAATTCCAAGCCAATCACGTACTGCACGTGGGCCACGACCCCGGTCGCTTTGTGCTTCGCTTGAGACCGCCGATTGGCACCGTGCTCCGCAATCGTGAAGCCGCCCAGCATCACCCCACTAAACCGCTTAGCTGGCGCCGTGAATTTGAACGGCACCTTGACCGTGTGCTTGCCCAGCACCTTGACCGATTTGGTCCGCGCTGGTGTCATGATCTGCTTGAGCTGTGCCGGGAGTTGGGCATTGGTATTGTTGGTGCCATAGTCCAGGATGCCGTTGGTGTTGGTCGACGCGATGCGCGGCGTGATGTCAAATGTGTTGGTCTTTTGGCCATTGTTAGTGACCGATAAGACCAAGACCCGTTTCTGACCCGGCGTGACCTTGAAATCAAAATAGTCCACGCGCTTGGCGTTGTCCGTTGGCAGTTCCGGTGCCACCGTGAAGCTGGCGGGCGTGCCGTTACTGGCAGCCTGCGCGGTGACGGAGACCCCCAGTCCCAGAATCGTGAAGCAGACGAGGGCTAAGACGAGCGCCCATTTTCTTTGCAGTTTCATCATCGAATCTTTCTCCCCTAACTGACAAATATGTATCCCCAAAAGCCCAACAGGCCGGGGACAAACCATCCCAGGCCCTACGGCTAGTTGAACTAGCCAAAACGTGTGCCCATAGGCAACCAGCTTTGCTTAAACCTGATGACCCCAATCCAGGATCATTCGGCTATCAGCCTTGCTTGCCGGTTAATCGCCTCTAGGCACACGTTCGTTTAGACTTTTTGGAGCTCTCACCACATGATGTGGTTGAAAGTTAACTTAACTTTTTAATGAAATAATGCACGGTCACGGCCACCAGCAAGATGACCCCTAGGAATACCGTGGACCCAACGGCCACTTCACCCGTCTGCGGCAACCGCCCCCAGGCCACGGTTAACGTCGACGTCGGCCGCTTGGGTGGCGTCTGTCGTGGCCGTACGATGGTTGCGCGCCGGTCACTGGCGACGGAGCCGGTCGACACGGAGTTAAAGATGGGCATCCGCGGCAACTTAGACCCCGAGACCACCAAGGCTTGATTGGGGATCTGGGTCAACTTCTGCGGTTGAACTGCCGGTTGTCGAGACCGTTGACTGGCCGCTCGACTGGGCTGTGTCGCCGGTTGTTGCCCCGACTGACTGCTGGACAACTGACTCGTCGCTTCACTGGATCCCCGATTGCTGGTGCTTTGACGCGAGGACTGACTGGCGCTATGGCTAGATTCCTGTCCAATCGTCACGCCAACCGATTTTTGCGTTGCCATCTTCTAGCCCCCTCTGTTGCTAGTGGATAGACTTCCCGCTATTCGGTTGGGCCAGCCGTAAGCGTGTAGGTTAACGGCGCCGTATAAGTCCCAGCATACTCTGCTGAAGGCAAATCCAGAGTGGCCCCTTTTAAATCAGTGGTTGAAGTCCCCATCCCTGCATCCTTAGCTGCAGTAAATACAGGAACCGCCGTAGCTGTGTCCGAGGCCGAGTCTGCAGCCGTAAGCGTAGCAGCTGGTGCTGTAGCAGTCCCTGATGGGATAGCCGCATTCATCTTCAGCTGTGCCCCCGTCAAAATATGATTGGCATCATCGGAGAAAGCCCCTAATGCAGCTGAAACTGTCCAACCGGCACCAGTTCCCCGGTCGTCGTCAACTGAAAGAACTGAGCCTGTATAAGTATCAGCCGTATTCTTATTACTAAACCCTGTGGCTTTCAGGCCTGTCTGCTCTCCTGTTGACACCTTAGCATCCCCAAACTGAAATGAAGGTGCTTCTTGCATACTATTCTCGTCCTTGGTGAATTGAAGGTCGCCTCCCGTTACCGTCACACTAGCAGACTTGCTAGCACTGTCCGCTGTCGTATCCGTATCCGCGGCACTGGCCCCCGTCGATAACGCCAATGGCAACACCATGCCCAATACCACTGCAGAAGCTAATAATCCTGTTTTCATCTTCATTTTTCTTCACGCGAAAGTAACCCCGGCCGACAAGTTGCTCCCGAACTCCCTTCTATGTAAATTGTGCTACTCCGGTCATTGAAACGTTTTATAAAATTTTCTTTATCGAACATTTTACAAAACGAATAATCTTGAAAACGATTCTATTAACGGTTTTACACGTTTTAGTATAGCACCATTTTAAATGTGGCGAGACCACAATTAGCCGTTTGTGCCAGTGATTGTCCGGCGTATCCGGGCCCAGCTTAAGATTTCTGAAGCACCTAACCTCGAAAACCTGAGCTAATCAAAAAAAGCGGTCGCGATGATTCCCTCTCACAGGCCAGTCGCCGCTACCGCTATTGCTATTTTTAACCGTTTCGGCCCAACGCCAATCCCCCGTCAAAAATGCCATTTCTCAGCATTCATCGCCTTCTCAGCCGTCTTCCAGTGGGCCAGCAGAAGATTCACTGCCTCCCGGTTGTAACGGTCACCCTGGCCGTCGACACCCTTTCCTCGCGCGTCTTCTAAGCGGTTAGCACCGGAGCCCCGCACACAACTGGGCAGCTGCCGCCCCGCCAGTTGGGTCGCCGTCAAGAGGTGCTTTAAGGTGATCACGTGCTCCCAGCTATCGCCGAAGTCGTATTCGTAAATCACCGGCCCGACCGCAACATCGGTGTACAGATGCCCCTGGGACGCGGGCATGTCCGCCGAGTCACCCCATTCATCGACCGATTGCACGTACATTTGCTCGCGTTTTCCCTTGGGCCAGAAGCCGTAGAGGTGCTCATTTTCCCAGCCAAACGCCAGCTGTAACAACACGTGTAGTTGGTCGTAACGGATGTCGATAGGGACCAACAACGTCCGCCACGTCGCCGGACGAACATCCTTTAATTTAATCGTGATTTCCATTGCAATGGGTTTCTCTGGCATGATAATTCCTCCTCGTTTTTTAAAAGTAAACATTCAGCTCATCCATCATGGCCGAGCGCCGGTGATAACGCTGCCGCCAGTCTCTTGCCACCTGATTGGCAGCCGGTCGGCCACCAGGCAACTTGAACAGGTCAGTCAGCCAGGCGACCAACTGGTGGTACTGGGTGCGGGACTTCGCCGACTGGGCCGCCTGATGCAGCTCTTGCACGTATTTTTCAACCAGCTGCGGAGCAAATTGCGGCAACAAGAGCCGTTGATAGGCCCGCACCGCCTGTAATCCCGGTCGGGCCAGGACCCCCGCTAGTAAGGCGGTGGTCGACTGGTCCACGGCCAACAAGGGCAACCAATCCGTGTCTTGCGGCAATCCGGCCAACAGGTATTGACGCCGCTGTGGCCATTGTTCAGGCGCACACTGGCGCTTCAAGGCCTGGTAAAAGCCCGTATCTCCCAGACTGTAGCTCAGGACCAATAGGGACCGTTGCAATTCTAACGTGGCGGTCCGAGCCAACTGCCGGTACAACTGGCGCAGTGGGTCGCTAAAATCCGCTTTGTCCCACGACGAGGCAGCCTGTTGGCCCAGGATCAATTGGCGCACGGCCGTTGTGTAATCCTGCTGGTCCAGCCGCAGCGCCACGTACGCCAACCGCGCCTGCTTGGTGCTGAGATAGCCCACACAGAACCGTTCGATCTTGGCCGGTGGCAGCTTGAGCTGTTGCATGGCCAATAAATGCAGCTTCACCCAGCGATTGCGCTGCCGCTGGCGTTCCCGCCGATCCCGAATCTGGGGCACGATAGTCAACTGATGGGCAGTCCAGTCGACTTTTTCCTGAAGAAAGTCCGGCTCTAGAAAGGTATCAAACATCACGGTCAGCGCATCCGTTGTGACTACTCCCAGCCGCAACACGTCCGCTAAGAACCAGTCGAACGCGGCTTTTTTCACCCGGTAGTCGGCTGATTTAAGCACCCGGCGCCAGGCGTGCGCACACGCATCGACCAGCCACATGGTCTCGTCTTCCAGACCGTCATCGAACACCAACTCGGCGATGTTCAAGGCCACCTGGTTAACTACCTCAACGGCCAGCTTCACCTGTTTTGCCGCCAACAATCGCCGCACCGTTTGCGCCAAGAAATCGCCAATAGCCGTGGTAAGTGCGTCCCCCTGGGGATAGTCAACGAAATAGGTGCCGCCCGTGTACTTTAGTATGATTTGGTCCAGCTGGTGTTGGTAGTCGCTCAGATCCGTGCCCGGCTTGTGGGGATCACGGCCCAACTGTTGCGCAAACCGGGGCATTAATCCGGGATCGACCTGCATCATTTGGGCCAAGAAGTCGCGCACCTGCTGATCCGTCGCGCGCTTTAAGAGGCCAGCGACGGTCGTTTCGTCAGGGATGCTGGCAGCCACGTCATCGGCCATAAACAAGACCGCGGCCATGTGCTTGCAGTAGTGATCCCCCGCGGCATACGGGCAGGTACAATTGCCCGCCAGTAGCCGTTCGCCATCTACGTCGAGCGTGACTTGATAGCGTTTACTCCCCAACACTGTCGCCGTGATCTGCCCATCGCGGTGCCGAAAATTTGTCACCAGGTCCTGCTGATAATAGTCCCAGCCCCGCTTAATGATTTGTGGCTCAAATAACGTTTCCCAGTCCATCGTCCCCATCCCCTTTCGTGTAGTTGTTTCTACTATACCAGCCTAGCGCCGGAAACACACGGCCTGCTGACCCTACTTCACCTGCCCCTTCTTCTCCCGCAAGAATTCCACAAAGGCTGCCGCCGCGCGTGAGTGAACCTGTTGGGCGCGCCAGACCAAAGCGGAGCGGAGTTCTAGCTTGGGGACTAGGGGAATGAATTTCAAGTGGTCAAAGTGTTGATTCAATTTCAAACACACCACGACGCCGCGGTTGTGCTGGGCCAGCATGGCCGCGTTGTACAACAGATTGTACTGGGCCAGGTTGCCCATTTCCGCCGCGTACTTGCCCGACCAATTTGTCAGCTCGTCGTGACCCAGCTTGTCCAAGACCGTGATGACCGGAGTGCCGACCAAATCGCCGGGGTGAATCGCCTCATAGTCGGCAAATTTAGACGTCTCGTGGGCCAAAATGCCCCAGGTCTCTTTGCTGGCCATCCGGACGAAATCATACCGGTCCATTGCGATAGGTTCGATCAACAGGCCGACGTCAATCACGCCGCGGTCGATGCCGGCCTTGATGTCATCGGTATTGCCGCTGTGCAGGGCAAACTTCACTTGGGGATGGCACTGCTGGAAGGTATCCATCAGGTCGGCCACCTCTGCCATGCTCTGCAACTCGCTACAACCGATTGCCACCGTTCCCATCAACACCTCACTCGCCTGCAGGTCAGCCTGGGTCCGCGTCATCAGGTTGACCATGTCCTGGGCGCGTTGCCGAAATAGCTGCCCGGCCGGCGTCAACGTGAAGCTGTGGCCGCTGCGGTCAAATAACGCCACGCCCATTTCCTGTTCCACCCCCTTGAGTTGACGTGATAGCGTGGGTTGCGTCACGTGCAGTAGTGCCGCTGCACGAGTGACGTTGCCCTCCTTGGCCGTCATTAAAAAGTAATTCAAGACGCGTAAATCCATGGTAACGCCCTCCAATTTCCTCATTTCCCTGATTCTAGCACAACTATTCAGTTTTTGTATCGTCAACATGTAAACTAAGTATTTTACGAATCGCCCAAACACGTGTAGGCTAGTGCCTAAAGTTGATTTGACGATGAAAGGAAGTTTTAATCCATGGAATACGTGACCTTCAATAACGGTGTCCAGATGCCCATCTTGGGCTACGGCACCTTTCAAACGCCACCGGCTGTCACCGCGCAAAACGTGACCAACGCCATCAATCTGGGCTATCGCAGCATTGATACTGCTCAGGTCTACGGTACGGAACCCGGCGTCGGCACCGCGATTGCCAACAGCGGGCTAGCCCGCGACCAATTTTTCGTCACCACCAAGACGCAAACGGACGGCTACGAAGCGACCGCTCACGGCCTGGACGAGTCGCTGCAACGCTTGGGCGGCGACTACTTCGACCTGGTGCTGATCCACTGGCCCACGGCCCATCGCTTGGAGACCTATCGCGCCCTAGAAGACGCCTACCAAGCCGGCAAGGTCCGTGCCATCGGCCTCAGTAATTTCAACCCCCAGCAACTCGATGACCTCCTGGCCAACAGCCACGTCAAGCCGGTCATCGACCAAGTGGAGACCCACCTTTTCTGGCAACAGGCCAAGCTACGGCCCTACCTCACTGCCCACGACATCATTCACGAATCCTGGGCGCCACTGGGGGAAAACTTTGGGCCCGAAATGATGGCGTTACCGGCCGTGACGACCATCGCCCAAGCCCACGGCGTTACGCCTGCGCAGGTGCTGCTTCGCTGGTTGACCCAACAGGGCATCGTCACCATCCCCAAGTCCACCAACGTTGATCACCTCGCAACCAACCTGGCGTCACTAGACTTTGATTTGACGCCAGCCGAAATCGCCAGCCTCCGCCAATTTGACCGCCACCATTCCATCAAGGATTGGCCGCAGTCGATGCGTGAGGACCGTTACTAATTGAAAGGAAGTTATCTGATGAAAATTGCTGTTATTGGCGCCTTTGGTAAATCTGGTCAGGCCATTATCCATGAAGCCAAGCAACGCGGGCACACCGTGTTGGCCATCGCCCATCGCGACCATCCCGACATCACCTTGGGAGCGGATCGCCTATTGATCAAGGACCTCTTTGACCTGACGAAAGCCGACCTGGCCGACGTTGACGCCGTGATCGATGCCGTCAGTGCCTGGACGCCGGCAACCTTTGCCGTCCACACCACCGGGATTTCCCATCTCGCCTCATTGCTGGCGGGCACGGCGACCCGTTATCTCAAGGTCGGTGGGGCCGGCACGCTGTACATCAACGCCGAACACACCCAGATGCTAAAGGACCGCGCCGACTATCCGGCCGACTGGCTGCCCTTGGCCGACGTCTTAGTGGCCAGCCTCAACCGACTCCGGTCCTATTCCAACTTGGCGTGGACCTACGTGACTCCGGCCTTCAATTACGATGCGACCGGCGCGGCAACCGGCCACTACCACGTCGACGGCGAGGATTACCTGGCCACCGACGATGCCGACAGCTATATTAGCTACGCCGACTACGCGACCGGCATGATTGATTTGCTGGAAAGTGGCCGCTACGTGCGCCAACGGATCACGTTGGTGGGCGGTGAACGATAATTTTATAGACATTAAAGGCTGACCAGCCGGGAGAAATTCCGCGCCTGGTCAGCCTTTTAGTTACTTTTCCAATGAAAGAATCGTCGTCAATGTGGCTACTATCTGGAGTTGAGCCGACTGACTGCTTCAGCCGAGAGTTCGCCAAATACAGGACAACGCCCCTCCTGTTGGCCAGTTTCAAACTCAGATGATGACTTGTCGTTAAGCTTGCCCAGTCAAAACCCGCTGCGGTAGCGTCGCCAAAAACCGTTCCCGCACGTCATCGGTGGTAGTGTTGGCCTCTCCCAAGTGAATCCAGTTGGTGTGCTGCGGATCAATGCCAATGTCGGCGAAGACGCGGTTGATCAGGTTGCCCTGAATGGGGTCGCCGGCCTGGGTCCGCAGGTAATCTTTCGTCACCGTGGCCGTTGTGATGACCGTGGTCTTTTGGATATTGGTCAATAAGCCGCGCCACGCGGGAGTCTCCTCGTAGGCGAACCCCTTGAGCATGACCTTGTCGAAAAATCCCTTGAGTTCGGCGGGCAACTGGAACCACCAAATTGGCGTGATGACTACCAATTCCGTGGACTGGCCGAGCAGCTGCTGGTAGTGCTTGACCAACGGGTACGGCGTCTCACCGCGACTGAACAAGCGCAGCTCCTCCGGTGAATACCGCGGGTCAAAGCCGTCTTGATACAAGTCGATGACCTGAAAGGCCTGCTGGGTCTGGGTAAAATAGTCCGTGAGTTGCGTCAAAATGCCGTGATTGAGGCTACCGGCATAGGGGTGAGCGTAAACAATCGTCTTCATGAAACGGACCTCCTTTAAGGTGTTGCCTAGAGTCTATGCTATACTCAGTAGACAAACAAGTACGCAAATCAAAGTGCGGTACTCACCCAAAGGAGTGTGTCCATGGCTGACATTGACTACATCAAGGAAAATCGTTTGGAAGACACTGGCTTCGCCTACACCCTGCGGCTCATCGGGGGCAAATACAAGATGCAGGCACTCTACGCCCTGTACCTCAACCACGCCCCGTTGCGCTACAACGCCTTAAAACGGCTACTAGTGCCTATTTCATTTAAAACACTGACCAACACCTTACGCGAGCTCGAGGCAGACGGGCTCATCCGTCGCGAGGAATACCCCCAGATTCCGCCCAAGGTCGAATACAGTCTGACGGCGCTGGGCGAGTCGCTCATCCCCGTCATGGAAGGCCTCTGCAACTGGGGTGAACAGCAACAAGCAAAGGAAAGTGAGCCAAAAGACGATTAGCCGATGAGCCTTAGAGTCGATAGCCGCAGACTTCCAGACTTGGTTGGTCGGGCTAGTCGGTTTAAGCCGCGGTTGTCTTTGGCCGGCCGTCTTGGCTAATTTAATAACTACGCAAAAGCGCTTGAGGTAGTTTGCACCCCAAGCGCTTTTATAATACGAGTTCAATTTATGCCGGCAGCACTTCAATCGTGGCTCCGGTCGGTTCGGTCGAAATCATCCGTGCTAGTGAGGCGTCTCCCGCATACTTCTGTTGATAAGCTTGCGTAATCTGGGCCAACAGGCAGCCGGTTCCGCTTCATTTTGGAAAAATAATTAGTCGGACAACAGGATGAACCACACCGTTCCGTGGTTGTCAAACCAGTAAATGCCAATCTTAGTGGTCGTCGCCCGTAAGACCGTTTGGGTATAGTCCGGTTGGTTGTGACCCGTAATCATGTAAAAATCAATCGTCGCTTGGCTTAACCGTTGACTGTTCTTCAGGTCGGCCTTACTGCTGGTGCTCCCAATTTCCATCACATTGCTATCGGTGGGTAATCCCAACTTAGCAGTCTCCTGATCATAAGCTTTCCAGTTAACTTTGGTTTCAGCATTTTTCCCGACTGTTAGCCAACTGGCGTGCGTCTTTAACATTTTGACGCGCGTCGAGTCCAGACGCAATGGTGCAATCCCCTTGGCGGCCCGGTAAATATTGGCTTGTTTCACGAAGCGCTTCGCCATGGCCGCATTCATTGTGGCCACGGCAGGCGTTGCTTTACCGGACTTGAGGTATCCCCGCCAAAGCCAGCCTTTGACCTTACTCGTATTGATGTAGTAATAAACTTTCTTCTTACCATTTTGCTTGATAGTCGCATGCTTGGTCACATACAGCGTCAAGTGCTGATAGGATTGGGCTTTGCCCCGCACCTTATTCAGCTTCTTTGACGTATAGATAGTACCCTTCGTGGCATGATAGGCGGCCCGCTTCACCTTCGTGACCTTGACCGTCTTCGTCGCGGCTTGGGCGGGAAGTGCCGGGAGGACGACTAATCCCAGAATGCCCACGCTCGCCAGAATCATTAACTGTTTGCCAAATCTTTTCATCAGTAGAACCCTCCATTAACTTTTAAATCAAATAGTCGGGTTGTGTACGACATGTCTGCTTGATCTTCAACGCCAGAAATGTTAATCACGTAGGCGTGGTTGACTTTTAGTTGACTCTTCTTGGGTAAGAAGTAAACTGTGGTCCCGAAAAAGCCATAACCTGTTTGATTGGCATTGACGTGCGTCACTTTCACCGTCTTCTTGGCAGTCTTATCATAGACCCGCACTTGGGGGGTTGAATGACTATCACCCGTGTCTTCGTCAGGCCATGAGACCGACCATGGTGCTCCCTGGCTAACTAGTGCATACGGCATCAGGCCTGCCCGCGGAAAGGCGGTCTTCTTAACAGGCGTTGCTGCGTCATAGCTATTATCAGCAAAAACTCTTAAATCGTTGTAACCACCAGCCTGACCGACACCAACGCGATCGATGCCTCCCAGGAGCCACAACCGGTGGCCAGGTTCTAAGCCACTAAGATCAGCATCATCACTGAGATATCCCGTCACAATATCATAAGGGGCGGTCGCTCCCTGATAAAGATTACTCTGCTTGGTTGCGTCGGCTCCTTTCTGCCAATTAGCCTTAGAAACAAAGCTAGGCCGCTTAAATCCAACCAAGCCGTGGGACAAGCCCTTATCCGCAGCGGCCAACGTGGCTGCACCGTACTGGGCTGAGGTGTTCCAGTCACTATCAGCCTGAACCTTGCTCAGGCCAAACATGGTCCGGTAGAAATTGATCCAGTTGACGGTCCGGTTGATGTAGCTGGCACTCAGTTTACCGGGACGAAAGGGCTTCTTCAGCCGCGGCTTTTGCGCGTACATCCCCTTGGTCGTCACGCCAATCCGTTTGGCTTGCTTGCGGTAACGCAAGACCTGGGACCACTGCTTAGCCGTGTAGTATTTCTTTTCTTTGGCAGTCTTCTTGGCCTTTTTAGTCTTCTTGGCTTTTTTAGTCTTTTTGGCTTTTTGCTGCTTCGCCTTCTTGGCTTTGGTCTTCTTCGCCGCTTGAACCGTCGTCTGTGGTGTCACGGTCTCAACGACCCCACCACCGACCAGAACGGTCAACGCGCTGACGGCCAATAGCCGCGTGAGTTTTTTCACGAAATTTCCTCCTAATCCGGATAGTCTTCGATCAAACCGGTTGGGTTAAACGCCTTAGCCTGAGCTTTGGTCTTGTAGTAGTGTTGCAGATGGAGTTCGCCGTTGCTAGCATCCCACACGCGATTAATGAATAGTGATTTAATTTTTTTACCCCGGTAATGCCGCGTCACAATCTTATAGCCCTCTGTTCCTGGATCATTGATCTTAATGCCTTTGGAATAGTATTCCCAGGGATGATCCATCAACCAGCCCTTACTCATAAATAGAACCGTATCCCCCTGATATTTCTTCACATTTTTAGTTTTCTTGTTCAGCGGTGTTACCTTAACTGGGCTATACCCTGTACGCCACTTCTTGCCACTGAAGTTCCGAAACGAAGTCTGCTTGGCCTTGATCGTGTAGCGGTTGTAGTGGCCCTTCTGGTAGTAATACCAGGTTCCCTGAAATTTCTTGGGGAAACTGGCCATGGTCGTCTTGGTGCTGGCTTGCGCATCCGTCGTTGGCGTCGTCACGGCTAAAGCCGCGCCCAAGCTAACGGTCGCCAGTAATGCGCCCATCATATTTGTGAATTTCATTGATTTCGTCCTCCTTGCTTATTTGTGCATTGCGCCAACTGGATTGAAGTGCTTAGCCTGCGCCTTGGTTTGGTAGAAGTGATCTGTGGAGCTGGAGTTAAACGCTTCATAAGCCTTCATATATAGCACTTTTACTGACTTACCTTTGTAATTTTTGTGAATTACCTTGTAAGTTCCACCGCCATCTGTGACCAATAGACCACCCGGCACTATTCTGGTATAGCCATTCTTAGCCGCAAACGCACTGACACGATTGCGACTCTTACGAGTAAAGTCGGCAGTTTCGGCATAGCTTGAAAGACTCTTCACCTTAACGTATTTCAATGTCCGCTTAGTCGTAGAGATGTCACCAAAAGCAAAGTAGTTCCGCAAAACCAATTTCTTCGTCGTAAACTTCATGCTCTTGTAGTAATACCCATTGTTCTCCTCATAGTGGTACCAAGTCCCCCGCATATTTTTGGGGAAGGTCGCCAAACTACTCTTCGCCTTGGCCTGAGCCGTGGTCGGGGCATTCAGCGTCGTGCCACCGATGCCGATCGTGGTCGCCACTAAGAGGGCGCCTAAAAGATGATTCACTCGCATAATCTGTTCCTCCTAATTACATTCTGTTAGTGGTCGTTCACGTCAGTTGCTTATGTATCCCACTAACTAAATTTCATTATAGCGATTGGGGGTGTCACAACTTGTCATTTCAAATGATTCATTACAAAAAAAGTCCATCTAACTGATAATCACCAGTCGATGGACTTCCGCATTGTCTTTAATTTGCTAAAATCAAGTCCGCTAAGCGTTGACCACGAACTTTGGTGCTTGACCTTGGTCCAGCAAGACCACGTTGTGCGCGACGATGTTGGCCATGGCGTCCCGGGCTTCGACGGTGGCGTTACCAATGTGTGGCACTAAAATCACGTTGTCCAAGGCCTTGAAGCCGTCGTCAACTTCGGGTTCGTTTTCGTAAACGTCCAAAGCAGCTCCGGCCAATTTACCAGCCTTCAACGCTGCCAGCAGGGCCGTCTCGTCGACGATTGGTCCCCGGCCGACGTTGATCAGATAGGCCGTGTCCTTCATGTTGTCGAAGGCGGCCGCGTCAAACATGTGGTGCGTCTGTGGCGTGCCCGGTGCGTTGATACTGATGAAGTCACTGGTCTTGATCAGCTCTTCTAACGGCAGATAGTGGACGTTGAGTGCCTGGGCATCCGCGTCTGACAGAGGATGTGGCCCGTAGTAAGCCACGGTCATCCCCATGGCCAGCGCGCGTTTGGCAACTTCCTTACCGATACTGCCCAGACCTACGACCCCGAGCTGCTTGCCCGCAATCTCGTGGCCCAAGAAGAACAGTGGGGCCCAACCGGCAAAGCCCTTGGTCCGCATCAGCTTGTCACCTTCGACCATCCGGTGACTCAACGCCAGCATCAGGCCCATGGTCACTTCCGTCACGGAATTCGTGGAGACCGCTGGCGTGTTGGTGACCTGAATGCCCTTGGATTTGGCGTAGTCGGTATCAATGTTGTTGAAGCCGGCTCCAAAGTTGGCGATCAACTTGAGCTTGGGTGCCGCGTCAATAATCTCGCGGTCGACCTGGGTGGACAGCGTGGTGATCAGGTAATCGGCGCTGGCCGCCTGGCGCAACAACTCGGCATGTGAAATCAAGCCCTCACCCGTATAGCTGGCGAACTCTAGATTGTTTTGCTGCAATTCATCAAGTGCAACTTGCGGAAACTGGGCGGTTAAATAGACTTTTTTCATAATTTGCCTCCTAAAGCTTTGATACTCTTAGTATAATGGAAACGGATACATTCTCAATAACGCACTTTTTAGTTACCCATTCTACAAGGAGGAAATCACATGACTGATTCAGTTCGCAAACTCGTCCAACAACGGCTCCGTGACGGCGATTACACCTGCCGCAAGGAGTTCACCCTGGCCATGTTCAATGGCAAATGGAAAGTCAATATCATTTATCACCTGGGCCACGAAGGCAGCTACTACTTTCACGAACTCCAGGCGCTGTTGCCCCACGCCTCGCACAAGGAGTTGGCTAAAAAGCTCAAGGAGCTCCAAGAAGACAGCCTGATCGACCGCGAGATCGAAGACAATGGCCCGCGGGTCAAGGTCGCCTATTCCCTGACGCCGCTAGGCCGCTCGCTACTGCCCATCATCGACGCCATGTACGACTGGGGCGACCAGCGCCTGCGCGAGCTGAACGTCCACGATGTCCAGTTTGGGTTGGGGCAGGTGAAACAGTAAGCAAAACCGGTCAAGCGCTCAAGTGGGTGGCTGACCGGTTTTTTATTTATTTTCTTACTGGATAGCAAACGCAACCACGTCCCCCAATTTCCGTTTTAATCCCTAGTTTTTACGCCCGCCTGACCAGGATATTTGTCAATCGACGCGGGTTTTAGTTTTCTCTCACGCTCGGGTTAAATTTGTCGATAAATGGATTTTAACATGGTAATCTGAGTAAGAAAAAGTAAGGAGATGGTCATATGAAGAACGTCGTTAACGTTAAGGCCAAATTATCTTCAAAAAATCAGCTAACCATTCCCAAGGCTGTTCGGGACTCATTAGGCCTAACCAATCAGGACAAAGTTATTTTCCAACTCAGCGACGGTACTGTTACCCTTAAAAAGGACACTGATTTTTGGCATGAAGTCAATCAGCAGGCACAAGTTTATGGCAATCTCGATACCAATGAATTAGCTTGGGGGAATGACCAGGGAGACGAGGTTATTCCTGAATGACTTATAATCCCGGCGAAATCTACTATGTTGATTCCGACCCAGCTAAAGGGACCGCGCAAAGAAAAAAGCGCCCGTGTGTTGTGGTCAGCAATGCCCACTACAATCACTATTTCAATACGATCATCGTGGTTCCTATCAGCTCAAGCAAGAAGTTTTTAGAAGAAACTCGGTTCATCAAGTCCCCACTCTTTATTCAGCTGGCCAACCACCAGGACGTGCAAGGAACCATATTGACACAGCATCTCCGTTCCATTGATCCTAGGCAACGGATAACTTCTGCGCCCATTGCCCAGTTGACGACCTCTGAATTGGCTGATGTCCAACAGGCCTTGCTGAACTTCTTTTAAAAAAATGACCAGCGCCTGCGCGAGCTGAACGTCCACGATGTCCAGTTGGGGTTGGGGCAAGTTAAACAGTAAGCAAAACCACGCGTGGGCTAAACAGCGCTCAACCGGGCAGTCGGGGCGACCTGGGCCTGTGAACCCCACCTGCCGAAGCTGTGGGCCGCGCCAATCAACGCCAAACGCGCCTGGGACAAACCTCCCAGACGCGTTTTCTTTTGCCTTTAAAAAGCGTGTGCCAACAGGCGGTTAACTGGCGAGCATTAACGGTGCTAGGCGGATAATCCCGGGTCTGGATTATTTGTCTAGCAGTGTTAAGCGCAACCAGTTGCCTGTTGGCGCACGTTTCGGCTATGTGGCGGATATAGACGTATTTTTCGGCGCAAAGCGAGACGGCGAGACCGTTCTTCGGCTCGACTCGTCCCAGCGCGCCACCCCGTATTTAACGAACGGTAGGCGGCCGGGTTGCCTTGTGAGGCTGAAGACGACTACTTTTGATGCCATAAATTGCCTGATAACACTTGTTCTAGCCGATTTTCGTCTTTTACCCCTCAGTTACGGTCATAAGCCCACACCGTCAATGGCGCAAAGACCAGCACGATGATCACACCGGCGACCAGCACCAACAGGGATTCGTGCGTCCAGCCACCCGTGGCTAAGATCTGGCGAATCGCGGTGATCACGTAGGTCACGGGATTCAGGTCCGCCAGCACCCGCAATGGTTTGGTCAGCGATTTGAGCGGCACGAAGGCGTTGGACACGAAGGACAGGACCAGCATGGTGATCAACGAAAAGCTCTGGACGGTCGTGGCCTGCTTGGCTAACAGCCCCAATAAAGCAAAGACCCAGGACAGCGCCCAGCCAGTAAAGATCGCCAGTAGGCCGCAAACCAGGACCCAGCCGAACCCCGCGGCGGGCCGCCAGCCCATCAAGAAGCCGGTGGTCAGTGAGGTTATGGCCGCAATCACCAGCCGCAGACTGTCGGCGAACAGCTGGCCGGCTAACGGTGCAATGTGGGCCATTGGCAGCGATTTGAACCGGTCAAAGATGCCGGAGTCCAGGTCTTCGCGGAGCTGGGACCCCGACCCGGACGCCGCCGACAACATCGTTTGTGCCAAGATACCGGGGACAATCGTCGGCAAATACGCCTGCACGTTGCCGGCAATCGCGCCGCCGAACAGGTAACCGAACATCACCATGAACAAGACGGGCTGGATGATGACATCCATGAACCGGTCCGGATTGTGCACCGTCTTCAATAAATTGCGATAAGCCATCGTGGCCGTGTTCATGACCACGTTACCACTGTGTGTTTGGACATCCATATTTTCAAGCCTCCTAATTCTGCCCCACGGTCAACGCCATGAAAGCGTCGTCCAGTGAGGGCTCCGTGACAGACAACCGACTGACGGCCACTTGGGCGCGTTTCAGCGTTTCTAACACCGGCGTCAGCTGCGTGAGTTGGGACAAGGTGACGCTGAGTTGTTGACCGCTCTGCCGAACTTTGCCGGCGACGGTTTGGGCTAAAATGCGCAACGCCGCTTTGACCTGACTATCCTGGTTCACGGTAAACGTTAGAACCGTGCCGCCGACCTGTTGCTTAAGTTCGGCCGGCGTGCCCAGCTTGACCAATTTGCCATGGTCAATGACCGCCAACCGGTCGGCCAATTGATCGGCTTCCTCCAGATACTGCGTGGTCAGCACGATGGTCGACCCCTGGGCCACTAACCCCCGAATGGTGGTCCACATCTGCGTGCGCGTCCGCGGATCCAAGCCGGTCGTGGGTTCATCCAGAAAAATCAATGCCGGACGCGTGATCAGACTGACGGCCAAATCCAAGCGCCGCCGCATCCCGCCGGAAAAATGTTTCAAGGCCTTATCCGCGGACTGTTCCAGCGAGAACTCGGCCAACAATTCCGCCGTGCGCGTCTTGGCATCCGCCCGGGACAACCCGTTCAACCGCGCAAAGATCATCAGGTTCTCCCGTGCCGAGATGTCCTCGTCGACCGAGGCGTATTGCCCGGTCAATCCAAACAATGACCGCGCCAAGCGCCCCTCTGTCGCGGTGTCGTGGCCAAAGATCTTGACCTGCCCGGCATCGGGCTTGAGTAACGTGGTGATCATCCGCAACGTCGTGGTCTTGCCGGCACCATTGGGCCCCAACAGACCGAACACCTCACCGCGGTGAACGTTAAACGACAGGTCAGCGACCGCTAAATTATCCCCAAAGCGTTTCGATAGGTGCCGCACTTCAATCGCATTTTCTTCAGACATGTTCATTCCCTCTTAGCTGATTTATTAATCAGGTCCCCCTGATTAAAAAATATCATAAGGCCCCCTGATTAATTTGTCAACAATCTTGCCACAAGTTTCGCTGGTCACGACGGCGATGTCAGGTATAATGGCTGTATGGAGGGCGATAGCATGCCTAATTTAACGAAAAAAAGAAACGCGGCCGGCAAGCTCATCGAGTACGGCATGGTCCAGCACATGGCCGATGACCTCGCTCACCGCCGCCACGCCAACAAGGGCGACCAGCAATCGCCATTTCAGGGCCAGGGAAAGATTCTGCTGGCACTGTCGCAAACGGACGGCCTCTCCCAAAAGGAGCTGGCCAACCGTTTGAACATGACGGCCCAATCCACGGCCGAGTTCGTCAATAAGCTGGTCAAGAAAAACCTGGTCTCTAAGGAAAAATCTACGGTCGACCGGCGCAAGACCATCATCCGCTTGACCGACCACGGTCGTCGAACCGCCAGCAAGGAATCCGCCAAGATTCCCGCCTATTTAGACGACCTGACGGATACTGAATTGGACCAGCTGATTGCGATTTTAACCAAGATCAACAACAGCCTGTACGACGAGATTCACACGGAAAATCCCAACTGGTTCGAGAATTTCCAGCGGTCGGTGGCCGATCACTTGCGGGATTGGTTTTTGTAGGATAGTCATGTCAGCATCCCCACCGATAGCGGGCATTAAAAAGCGGTTAATCCCTAAGTTTGCTTGGGATTAACCGCTATATTTATTTGATTAATTTATAGTACTGATTAGGAGACGTCGGTGCTGAAGCAATTCTTTCTAAAATTCCCATCTCGGTCAAATGTTTCAGCGCTTTTCTCACCGAAGTTGCACTGTAATTTTCCACCTGTTTTAACACATCTTTCGTTTTGATGTTTCCTTGTTCATATGCCATTCCGATTGCAGCTTGCTCAATAAAGTTCGAGGAGTCCCAATCTGATCCAATCCTAGACTCCAGATCATTATTTTTTCTAAATGACCTCATTACAATATTATTCTTCAAAGTTAAGTTAACACTATTTGCATCAACATCATACACTGGTTCATCAAGAAAAAACTCACTCATATCTTTATAGATTCTATCGACACCTTCGCCAAATTCTCTTACCCATCCAAAATCAGTAAGGGCCCCTGCAATATATGGATTACGAGAATAATGCGTATGTCTTATATTCGCAGTTGTCACGACAGCCGGAAGTGAGCCTGGACTATGAATCTCCAACCTATCATCAAACATCACTATCCGAATATCATCCCCCGTATAGTTATAGCTCCCTCAAGCTCAACATAGCTCTCCCAAGCTCAACACTTCTCTGTTTAGCTCAACATCGCTTCCTCAAGCTCAACACTTCTCCGTTCAGCTCAACATCACTTTCTCAAGCTCAACACTTCTCCGTTCAGCTCAACATCACTTTCTCAAGCTCAACACTTCTCCGTTCAGCTCAACATCACTTTCTCAAGCTCAACACTTCTCCGTTTAGCTCAACATCGCTTTCTCAAGCTCAACACTTCTCCGTTCAGCTCAACATCGCTCCCTCAAGCTCAACACTTCTCCGTTCAGCTCAACATAGCTTCCTCAAGCTCAACACCTTTATGCTCAACGCAACCAATACCTAAACTGGAAAATATTTTCTTAATTTTACCACACCCCCTATCCATGGCAATCCTCTATTCATAAAAAACGTTTAAGCTCCAATAATTGAAGCGCTCAGCCAGGTCACACCACCCGAAAGCACCACCCACAGCGCTACTGGAGTATAGTCAAACATTGACACTCAAATGTACAGCTATCCACTAACTTAACCGATATCCAAAATACGGCTAGGCTCTCCCGTAGAGTCTAACCGCATTTTACACATTAACACTAGTCTTCCAACACAACCAACCAGTCGGCACGTACGGCAACACTAGGTTTGGCCAGCTAGTCTTGTTTCTTCCGCCGTTTGATTAGCGAAACGCCGGCCAATGCCAACAACCAGCTGCCAATCCAGGCTGCCAGGCCCGACCGTTGTTCGTCGGTTTGTGGCAAGGACGTTGCTGCAGAATTGCTAGCCTTCGTGGCCAACGCATCAGCGGCCCCGGCCGAACGAACATCATTTGCGGCCATACGTCCGGCCTGTTGGTCGCCAGCCCACCCCGTCGTGACTGGCTGGTCTGAACCACTCGTCGCTTGTTGGTGGACTTTGACACCAGCCGCCTTCAGGCCTAACTTCTGCACCTTGCCGTTGGCTACTGTGTCATTGCCAGGGGCCTTGATAGGCGTCGTCGTGGGAGTCCCTTCGTCTGCTGTTGCAGATGGTGGCGTCACATCCGGTTGACCGGCGTCCGGGTTCTCCGACTGCGAATCACCTGGATCAGTTGGCGTTACGCCAAGCGTTCCCGGATTAGTGGCGGACTCTTGAATGTGATTGAGCGTGACCGTCGGCGCCTGCGGCAGGGTCGGGGTCGAAATTTCCGTTTCAACCTGCTCACCACCCGGTAAGGTTATCGTCTCCTGTTTCACCCCATTTGGCGCTGAAATCACTGGCACATCAGCCGTCTTCAGCTCATCAGGGGTCGAAATTTCAACTGTCAGCTCGGCTACTTCAGGTAAAGCGTCGTCGTCAACGAAGTTGGTTGTGATTTTCGGGGATGCTGTATACATGAAGTAATAGTGCTGATTATGAGTTGAATCTGGTGTCGTCCCCGTCAATAGATCCATAAATTCAGCTATCGGATCAAGGCTGGTAAACACGTAAAAGTCTTGGCGTTCAGCCTCACCTTGCGGAAAGCTCTGCTCAAACCAGCCTTCCGATTCGTCTTTAGCCTGACCAGACGACCAAAATCCTGTAAGGTAATACGTTTGGTTATCTTCTTTATTGTACGGATTTTTGCGGTAAGGTCCCACGTTCCGCAACACCGCTTCAATTTCAGCCCGTTTCTCCGAACTAAATACCGCGTAAAGAGGGACGTCGCCGTTTTCTTCGGACTCTCCTTCTCTAAACTTAAATTCTAAGTCGTTGCTATCCGAATCGGAACCATTGGTGAAAAAATGGACTTGCTGATTAGTAATCTTATGATCACGCGCGGGTGCCGTGAAATAATCTAAATTATCGCCAAAGTAGAATAATAAGGAAATATTACTGCCAGACCCATAAACAAAATCGCTTCCATCCTCCACTCCTGTCGTCCAGCCATTAGTCGAGAAGCGTTTGGGATCTCTCATAGACTCCGCGATGGCTTGATTATTGGCTTCATCCGGTGCACTCACCGCCAGCTCTGCCACAAACTTGTCATAGGTCTCCTTAAATGCCGTCAATTTGTCAGAGAAACCCTGGTACCGGTCAGCGACATCTTTTGCGGCTGGATAGGCATCGTCATCCGAACTAGCAGCCAGCAAGTCCGCGTAACTCAACTCACCATTTCCCCCATTAATCGCTTGCGCAAAATCAGCTGCCTTGTTAGCCAAGTCATCACCGATGGCCGAAAAACTCTGGGTTAAGACTGACCACGTATCCGCCTTAAAAGCGGCATTGTAGAGTGTCTTCAACATGGCTTGTTCCCCGTTGATGACGTCAATGATCGTATTCAGGCGGGCCAGGCGCTGCTGCAGTCGGAAATCCGCCGCCAAGGTCTCAGCGGCAGCTAGACTGGCCTGGTTTGCCTCTAAGCTCTGCCGCAATGCTGACAAATCTGGCAACTCCTTATCACTAGCTTGCGTGGCCTGGCCACTAGCCGTTAGTGCCGTCTGATAAGCGGTTAACGCGGCTTGATAAGCATCCTGGCTCGTCACCAGCCCCTCAATCGCAGTTGCCACTGCCGTTTGCTGGTCTTCAACTGCAGTCGCCAGGTTCCCAAAATCGGGTAGTGATTGGGTTTCTGCCGCGATTACGGCGTCCAGATACGCTTGATACGTTTCCTGCCAATCTACTAACTGTCCCTGTAAGTTTGCCAATGCCTCGTTAGCAGCGCTTAAAATCGATTCTTTGCCCATGTTGAGTTGCTCATAGGCTGCCTGGTAGGTTGCCAGGTCGGAGGACTGCTCATTAATTGCTGTCAGATAAGCCTGAATGATTTGTTGGTTATCCTCACTGTTCACAAAGTCTTTGTAGGCATTTTGCGCCTTAGCCACCTGATCAATCGCGTCCACAATGGCCTGTTGCTTGGTCTTCAGATCCGTGTTATCCACCGTCTTAGATAGCTCCCGTAACGCGTCATTGTAGGCGTCAATGGCTTTTCGACTGTTGCTAACCGCATTTTGATAGGCCGTAATCGCTGCGGAAATATCCACATAGCGGGCGTTAGCTGCGGCGTAGGCCCGTTGAACTTGGCGGTCGGCTAAGACCTGGTCCCAATCAGCAATATCCTCTGATTTAATAACGGCGATGTCGCCACCTGTCTGGTCATTATATGCCGCAACGGCTGAATTATACGCCGTAAGCGCATCGTCATAAGTTTCTTTCAAGCCTTGTAGATCCTCATCCGTGATCGTAAAATCCTTGAGGGCAGCTGTTAACTCACCAGCCGCATCGGTCAAATCCGCACCAACCTGATTAACCTGAACGGAAACGTCATAATTGGCAATACTGTCTTGTACCGCCGCTACCTGCTTAGTCACGCCAGCCTGAAAATCCGTGACGGCCTGCTGATAATCGCTTCCGGTAGTGCCGTCCGGATGCGTAACTTCCTTGACGGCGTTGGGTTGCTCCTTGATAGTGCCATTAATCTTAGCCTGGTAAGCATCGATCAGTTCTTGGGCCTTTGTGGCCGCGTCGTTGAAACCGTTCGCATTTTGCTGGTACTCATCTAAGGCTTTCTGCAGTTGATTCTGCCAATCGGCTTGCGAAGTCAAATCCGCCTGATCTAATAACTCCTGCAATTTTTCCTGACTCTCGTTGACGGCCGCCGACTTGTCATTAGCCTCATCAACCTGTGTCTGCGCATCATCATAAGTATCTTCTAGTTTCGGATCAGCTACCGGTTCAGCCGGCTCTTCGCTAGTTTCCGTGGCTTCTGGCACCGTTGCTGGCGCCACCTTGTCTGCACCGTTCTCCGCCAATTCCGCTTGCGGTGGGTCGTTAGTAGCGGCCGCGGCGGGCATTGCTTGTCCCATCCCCAGCCCGACCGTCACGGCCACACCGGCAATCAACCCTACTGCCCAATTTTTACCCACCTTATACATTTTATAGTGTACGTTTGCCATTTGATGCCGGTTGAAATACATGAGGACTCCTCCTTGATATATTTGCCTGTGAAATGACCAACTTGATTCATTTGTGATAAACTTAATTTAAGTATAACAAGGTTAATCCCATTTAGCAATCCGCCTTTTAGGTAATCGCTTTTACCCAAAACTGAGTATCCTGTAAACGAGATAACTGGAGAAATCGATATTAGTGACTTGGTACCGCTTCTAGCTTATCGAACTATAATAAATAGTGTTAATAAATCAACTTTACCAACCATTTTCCTTTTCCGCCACAATCCCTAATGCACGCGATTGCGTTGACTAAAAACTAGCTCCCCCCTCAGCAGACGTTTCCCTTTTCGATGTATATACGAGATATTATACTGTACGTACGTAAGGAGGCTATTTCATGTTAGAAGCTAAAACAAAACTTTTCAAATCAGGTAGTTCCAACGCCATTCGTTTGAACAAGGAAATCAGTCGGGCTTTAAATGTTCGACCTGGTGATGAATTAATTGTTAAGTACGACCCCGCTTCGAAATCTGTCATCATTAAGCAAGAAGAGCCCCGGATGGCTGTCAGTGATGACTTTAATCAACTTCTCAATGAGGCCTATGCTGAAAATAAGGGCGTCATGGATTTACTTAAAGAGCTATGAGATATTTACTTACCATGGTCAACCGGCGCGTTATCACCGGTGCGGGTGAAGGTACTATTGGTATCGCTGACAACAACGGACTTGATGCCATTGTTAATCAGCCCCAGGCTGCCTTTTTTGGTCGCGAAGCTTACCCAACCATTTGGTTAAAGGCGGCCTGCATGCTACAAAAAATAACACAAAAACACGTTTTTTTGACGGTAACAAGCGGACAGCTTACTTGAGCATGTTTCTTTTCCTTAAGCTTAATGGGTTCCAGCTGAGTCTGCCGAAAGAAATAGCGAAGGACTTAGTCATGGAAGCCACTCTCGCCAAAGATACTGAAAAAGAAATGCTCAAGCTTGCGGCTTTCATCGAAAAAAATAGTCACCCGTTAACTTAACTGACAGTAAAAATACGGCTGGGCCCGCAACAACGCCTAACCGTATTTTGTCTGTCGTCATGTCAATTGCCAAAAACAGTCTGTCCGCTCAGCGCTCACTGTCTAACCTATTTCACCTTGAGAACCAATCGCTTTGCCGCCGAGACATATTGGCCGTTCGTCAACTGGTAACGCGCCGTCAGCTTGCATTTGACCAGCCGCTTTACCCGGAGGATCTGTCCTTTCTTGTAGTGGGCCCGTTTACCCAAATGGTCCGTGGTTCGATAGCCGTTTAGTCCCTTCAGAACCTTGATTTTCTTGGCGGTAGTTTGGTAGTAGGCCCGGTCGACGAAGGCTTTTCTCGCGGTGATGTAGCCCTTGCGTCCAGCAGTCCCCGGGGTGACCTCGCGCACGCGATAGCGCAACACGCCATGCTTGGAACGGGCATAACCAATGACCTTAAACATTGGCCGCTTGATGCGAGGTTGCTTCTGGTACCAGCGCAAGCGATTCTTGGTCATAAAAGTTGGTCGCCGATACAAGCCAATCTTGCGCGTGGACCAGACCAGCTTCTGGGTTACCTTGGCCGGTCGTGAGGTCACAGCGTCCGGTTGTGGGGCTACCGGATGCGGCTGGGGTGCAGTCGCTTCCCCTGAAGCACCCGCGTTACCGGTCGTTTTCTTGGGAATCGGAATCTGATACGTTTGCGCATAAGAGAAGACACTGCTGAGTGGAGAATTAGAAACTGGAACCGCAAAATACAGCACGCGAACCTTAACCGACGTGCTACCAGCTGGTACGTTGGTGATTCGTAAGGTATCTAAGTCGGACAGCGCTCCGGTAAAGTACCCCGGATAGCTCTGGACCAGCTGCTTCAAGTCATCCAGCTCGCCCGTGCTTAACCGCGTCGTATACTTGGTCACTCGTTGTTGCGCATCCAACTGATTCACCAGCGTCAGGTCATTGCTCCCCAGTTCGAGAATGGGGTGTTCCGGATCGACAACCAGCCCATATGACTCTTCGAAACCATCTTGATCCTGGGCCACCCCTTCTTGACTCTTTTGATATCGATTAGCAGCGACATGTGTTTGAACATTTTGGGGGTCGTCAAAATAATCCGACTCGCCATGATCCACCCGGTAGCCAATCACCGTGGGCACCTCTTGGTTGGGATCTTGCTGCATCTGAATCTTATTTTCGGGAAAGGCCGCAAAGGGAACCGTGAGCGTATTGCCGACCAATTTCACGGCACTGGTATCGGGGAGCCTGATACTGCCGTGCCCCTGTTGGAAATGGGCCGCAAGCGTCAGGTTGGCGGCTGAAAACTGTTGATTCTCGGATTCGCTTAGCAAAGCTTGCTTATAGGTCAAGTACGGACTAAAATCAGTCACCCGATTTTGGGCAAACCCCAGCTTGAGTATCGACCGAAAAGTCATCACGTCGATGTTCGACTGAACCGTGTGCACAAAGGTCGTAAATTCTGAATTGCCTAAGTTATTTTTAGAAAAATCGATCTCCGCCGGAAAGGAAACAACCTCGCCCCTAGAGGTCTGGCGATGACTCATCATGGCATTGGTGATCGTAGCGATGTCCGTTGATTTAAGGGCTGGCTGATTGTAGAGATGCAGCCCGGACAAGCCCCTAGCAATCCGCAACAACGGCGTGTAGTCGGTCATCGGCTGGTCAATGTAAATTGAGTAGCTGTCCTCCGCCAGAAAGGCCAATGGTTCACCGGAAATCTTAACGTAACGCTCTTGGCCGTATTTATTGCGTATGTTATATTGCTCCAAGGCCGCTCGGACAATATCAGCGTTAGAGTCACCTTGGGGCAAGAGATCATCCAGCTGGTCTGAAAAAGTAATTGGCTTTTGGGTAACCGGATTGATATCCGCAGCAGTATCCGCATGACCTACTGTGGTTGGACACACTAGCCAAAATGTCGCAATCAGTAGGATGGCCATTAGGCTGATCTGTAAGTATATAACGCATCTTCTTTTCAAGAGATTTCCCTCCCTAAAACAAGTTATAGTCGTCATTATGACACCTTTAGTTTATCACATTTGGTATACTTATTTAACCAAAAATAGGATTGATTTTATTGTGCATTTTTCGTTTTTATATTTTATAGTTTATGCTAATAATTTGTGTAGCTAATTGTCATACTTGTCTGCTGGACGTGAACCAGGTGCACTGTCAGTGTCTCCACGTTATTTCTCGATGATGGGATTGGCGTGCCGCGCTTTTCCCTATCCTGTGCGTGTTCCTGACTCAGTCGACGCATTGTTCCCAAGCCAATTGTCAGGTGACTTTGGGTAAAAATGTCAAACGGAAAATATTGTACAAAAAAACGGTCAACCTCCCATCTTAGAGTTTGACCGTGCTTTTTAAAATTAGCTAGTGTTTATTTTGTCTTTTTCATTGTGAAATTAATCAATTCGATACCATCCCGGACAACCAAGTTTCGTCTTACCACCCGAAAGCCTCGTGCTTCAAAGAACGGGCGTGCCGTAATTGAAGCATTAGTTGTATATAAATCAACCGGAATAGCCTGTTCTAAGGCCACCAGCAGCCTCGTTGCGATGCCTTCACCTTGAGATCGGCACTAACAAACAAGCGGTCTAAATAGCCCGTAGTCGTCATATCAGCGAAACCCACCAAGTCTTCGTCCAACCAAGCTAAATAAGTGCAATGAGCTAACAAGGACGTCTGCCACTTGGCCCGAACATCCGCGGTGTCGGACCCTAGCCACGCCTCTATCTGCCTTATCGTATAGTCCTTGGCATTCACTCGTGAGACAGTTTCTCGAAATAGCCGCATCACGGCTTCCAAGTTCTCTACACGATACTCCTGTAGCTCAATCAAACTTTCACCCGACTTTCGGCGTCCTAGTAACCACTAGTGACTAAACGTGCAGCTACCGAGCAGCCAGTTGCGCTTAACTCCAGCGGTCGCATCAGCCATGCTGGCTAATCCGCCCACTGCCGTTAATGCTCACTGCCTAATCGCTCTTCGCCACACTCTCAATTTTTCCCACGAAAAAGCCGCCCCCACAAACGAGGCGGCTTCGAGTCAGCTGGGAATTACTTGCCCAACTTCGTCTTGTTAGTCATGTTTAACTTGTCATCGAAGTCGTAGACAACTGGTTCACCGGTTGCCATTTCAAGGTTCATGATGTCATCATCACTGATCCGTTCGATGTACTTGGAAAGGGCACGCAGTGAGTTACCGTGAGCGGCGATGATTACGTTCTTGCCGTCAAGCAGCTTTGGTGCGATTTGGTCTTCCCAGAATGGGTTGAGGGCGGTATGGTAAAATAATTGTCAGACCAGCCTTTCGTAACTATACTTTCCTTGAATAGGCGCCAGGTAGTGACAAGGAAAATAATCAAGCAGACTCTGATGTATACCACATCGTTCAACATCAAAAAATTAAGATTCTAATGCCAAATTGCTTTATAATGATTAAATTTTTTAATACTAATTTTTGTATAATAGGTTGGTTTGGCATTTGGGTGAAATGCCGTCGATAATGAAACCTTTAATTTTCCATTTTTAGTTTTATTGGCATACTGGGGTGTAGAAGCACCTACCGGAGTAAAGCTATAACCTATACTCGTATTCTGCCAATTAACCTTATCTGTAAATTTATTCAACCCTTTGTTTAAGTACGTAATTTTTTTACCTTTGTAAATACGCATGATACTATTCTTATGCTTCCATGCACCACGAACTGACTTAGGTGAACCAGCAGCTTGTGCTGAAACCGGTGTCACTAATAATGGCATAACCAACAGCAAACTCATTATCACTAGCAAGAAACGTTTTTTCATCACTAACTCTCCCCTCAAAAATCACATATTGATAGCGGTACCAATTGTATGATATACCATTTAACTTCCTATATCAACAGCATAACACCATGCACTTATCATTGAACAATACACGTTATTTCCATCAAAAAAGGATGTAACCATTTTAGTGGTCACACCCTGATTCAAATTAGCTAGCGTCCGCGTCTTCTTGTACAAACGTATGCTTGTCATCCAGCACATACTGGAACACCACGGAGTTCAACATCAAGCTTGCCCGAAACAAAGCCTTGATGCCTTGTTCATTGCTCATGACCACGAAGAATTCCCGGTCAGTGCCGCTGACGCGTTGGAAGTCTTCGTATTCACCCTTGAACCCTTCTTTGCGGAACAAGGCGATAATCTTCATCATTTCAATCTGTGATACTTCTTTGTCTGCCAATTCAATCTCTTTTCTCTCATCTAAATTTTCGGTTGCTAGCGGCCCCGCTAGTGACCGCTAGTGACCGCTAGTGACTAAACGTGCAGCTACCGAGCAGGCAGTTGCGCTTAACCCCAGCGGTCGCATCAGCCATGCTGCCTAATCCGCCCACTGCCGTTAATGCTCACTGCCTAATCGCTCTTCGCCACACTCTCAATTTTTCCCACGAAAAAGCCGCCCCCACAAACGAGGCGGCTTCGAGTCGGTTGTGAATTACTTGCCCAACTTCGTCTTGTTAGTCATGTTTAACTTGTCATCGAAGTCGTAGACAACTGGTTCACCGGTTGCCATTTCAAGGTTCATGATGTCATCATCACTGATCCGTTCGATGTACTTGGAAAGAGCACGCAGTGAGTTACCGTGAGCGGCGATGATGACGTTCTTGCCGTCAAGCAGCTTTGGTGCGATTTGGTCTTCCCAGAATGGCATAACACGTTCCAGGGTAACCTTTAAGTTTTCCCCACCAGGCACGATGTTCGGGTCCAAGTTAGCGTAACGTGGATCCTTAACAGCTGAACCTTCAGCGTCTGCGTCCAAGAGTGGTGGCAAGACATCGTAAGAACGACGCCAGATGTGGACTTGGTCGTCACCGTACTTTTCAGCGGTTTCCTTCTTGTTCAAGCCTTGTAAAGCACCGTAGTGACGTTCGTTCAAACGCCAAGTCTTGGTTTCTGGAATCCAAAGTTGGTCGGATTCTTCCAAAACGTAGTGTAACGTCTTGATGGCCCGCTTCAGAACTGACGTGTAAGCGTAGTCGAACTTCAAGCCAGATTCCTTGATCTTTTGACCAGCGGACTTAGCTTCTTCAACACCCTTTTCGCTTAAATCAACGTCAACCCAACCAGTGAACTTGTTAGCCAAGTTCCATTCGCTTTGGCCGTGGCGAATCAATACTAATTTTGCCATCACTTATAACCTCTTTCTGTCGTAGAATACCTTGTCATTTTACACCATCTAGCCGCGGATTTCAGCTAAATTGTGCGGTTCTTTGCATGTAATCGCTTTCTTCTGTGAGAATCCTGAGAAGCTGGTCAAACGAAAACGGCCATCCCCATTTTCGGGACGGCCGTTAGGTAACTGCGGTTATTTCTCGTTATTTTGACTATGGTTGCGGCGTATCTCCCGCAATTTTTTCACGTCGACGTGGGGCGCCGGATGCAGACCGTGGACCGGTCGTACGCCCAGGATATCCAAGAAGAATGTGAAAATTGGCACCCCGACGATCAAGCCCCAGACACCAAACAGTTGCTCACCCGCTAACAACACGACGAACGTGTAGAAGATGGGCAATTCGGTGCGGCTCGACATGAACTTGGGATTGAGCACGTAGGCTTCCAGCGCGTGGACCACAACGATCATGACCAGAATGTACACGACATAGCGGAAGCCGCCCACGGAATAGCCCAGAATCGTCAACGGCACGATGGACACGATGACCCCAGCCACGGGAATCAGGCTTAAAATAAAAATCATAATGGCCAGCGTCGGCAGTTGTGGCATCCCCATGATGGCCAGCACAATCGTGGTAATCACGGTATTGCACAAGGCAATGAAGAACTGGGCCTCCAAGACGACCCCAAAAGTGTTGACAAATTTCGTGGCAAAAAAGTTAATGTCTTGAAAGAACCACCCGTAGGTACTGGTCAAGAAGCGCTTGGAGAACTCACCCATCTGCTTACTTTCAATCGTGAAGAAGAAGCTCAAGATCATGGACATGAACACCGTGGCCCCAAATGAGCCAATCGTCGACACGTAGGTCAGAACCAATTTGGCTCCGTTTTGCAGCTGATTGACGATGTCGGACGTCTGAATATAATTTGTGACATAACTGATAATCTCATTACTGTTATTTTTCGGATTTTGATAGAACTTGTACAGGTTCTCAATCCCGTGAATCGAGGAATTCAGAATCTGCGGCAGATACGTGGTCACCGCCCAATAGAGCGCGCCAATCACGACGACGTAGGTGACCGTCACAATCAGTGCTGGCGGCAGCTTGACGACCTTGCGAATCGCCTTAACTAATTGCAGGACCAAAAACGTGAAAATAAACGTCAGCAGAATCATGTTCATTTCCGCGCGAATCAGCCAGAGCACAAAGATCATCAACGCCAGCACGGTAAAGCGCCGGAGTCGAATATTTTCAACGAAGCGTTGCCATAAACTCAATGATAAATTCCTCCATCTCGTAATAGCTTTATTATACCGTATCTCGGCTAAATCCCTAATAGTTTCGGTGAATCTCGGTCAAAATTCGAAATTAGACTAGCAGTTACTGCCGTTGCGCGAAATACTAGGGCGAACCAATTCATTGTGATCACCCAGTGCCTCCGCCCGCTAACTATGAGACTGGAACGCGGTGGGCGGACGGGCCGAGCCAAAGTACGGTCTCGACGCCTCGCTTTGAGCCGCAGACCACGTCTCAAAGACGCCAGTTTCCTAAGCGGCCCCAGCCCAGCCGCTAAGGGAACTCCCACGGCTGAGCTCATAGTTAGCGGACTCCGGCTACGATTGTGTAAATCGGCTGCGATGTACGCCCCACAGCGTTCACCACTGTTACGCCAGCCAAGCAGACGTCTACCAGTCCCATCTCAAGTAGTTAGCGATACCATCTAGTTCAGCGTACCAAGAACGTCTGAGATACTACCAGCTGTGTCTACTCAGTTAGCGGACGGGAGGCGGCAATTTTAACCAATCCGAAGGCAACACAAAATGAGCTGGAGAAGCTCCCCCAACCCTGATGCACCAACCTTACCTAGCCGAAACGTGCGTCCTCAGGCAGCCGGTTCCGCTTAAAACTGCTGACCCAACAATCCAGGACCAGGATTCTTGGGTCAACCGCCTTAATGCTCCCAGCTAACCGCCTGAAGACGCACTCTTGCAACAAAAAAACCCAGGCACCAAGCCCAGGCTTCCATCCTAAGTTACGATTCAACTTCCTCTAATACTGCCGACCGTTGATTGCCAAAAGTCAGTTGGAGGTCATCCAACGCTAAGGCGCGGTGAATGATGGCCGAAGCGCCACCCAGCAGGGACGCTTCCTTGGAGTTCTTGGTCAAGAGTAACGGGGCCTTGCGGCAAATGTCCATTTGCCCCACGTATTCCCGTACTTGGTCCATCAATTCCGGCAATAGCTCCAGAATCGGTGCGTTGACCACGATGGCATCCGGCGCAAACGTGCTGGACAGGTTGCCCAAGACTTTGCCCAGGTAGTAGGCAAATTCATCCAAAATGCTCAACAGTTCTGGCCGGTGACCTAAGTAGTCCCGCCGAATCCGGTTCACATCGACGCGGTCTAAGTGTTGATAGGCCATGATCCGTTGCAGCACATTGCCCTCCGCAACGTAATGGTTCACGGTCTCGGTATTATCTTCTTGATACCGGTCCGCCAGTGGGCAACAGCCGATATTGCCAGCTTCGCCGTTGTGGCCCCGGTAGAGGTGGCCTTCCGTCACAATGCCCGCCGCCACTTGGTCACGGATCGTTACCGAGATCAAGTTACGGTAGACGCCTTCGCCCGCAAAGTCCCGTTCATAAATAGCGGACTCGTTGGCTAAGTTTTCCAACACAACGGGGACCTGAAATTTATCACTGAAGTATTTTGCCAGATCAAAGTTCTTAAAGCCTTTCAGTGACGCCCCCAAGATTTGATTGTCATAAATCGTGCCATCCAGACCAAACGCAATTCCGAGCAACCGGTTAGGACTAGCGGAGACCGTGTGATTGATGCGTTCATCGATCATGTCTAAGACCGAGGTCAAGTCTACGTTGCGCGTCGACACGCTTTCGTAATTCTCAGAACGCCCGTCCAACCGACAGGTGATCATCGAGAAGCGCGACCGCAAGATGTTAATACTGATAACATAGCCATACCCCACGTTTAGCAATGCCATCACTGGTTTCCGACCGCCATTCCGGGTGCTGACACCGTGACCAACCTCACGGATCAACCCTTCGTGTAATAACTGACTATAAATATCCGAGACCGTTACCTTATTCAGACTAAGATTTCGTGATATCTGGCTCCGCGAAATTGGGCCAGCATTCACAATCTGCTGCAAAACCTGTTTTTCATTGGTGGTGCGCATAATGTGTTTGTTGATAATCATAATTTTCTTGGTAACACTGCTCCCCCAATAGCTTGTGGTGATTCGGGAATCAAATCAGTTTAGGTTGCCCCATCCCCCAAGGTTGGTGCTCACCCGCATATTGTGGGGCCGTGTTACCTAACCCCCCTTGTAGATTCTGATTCTAACTATATAGTAATTCCTCTTAACAAATAGTGCTCGGATTATGACTCGCGAATTTTCTGGACGATTTTTCGGCCAATTTTCGGGAAAACGCCGTTATGACCGGGTTTGCGGCCCGAAAATAGCGAAATCCGTTAGTAATTTGCTCGCTCAGTTGATTAACCGATTTGTTTACTAACCTACCTTACATGTCAAGTTTTTACCTCAAAACGTTGTAAAAGGTAAGGTTTCTTACTTAATCGACTGAACTCTTTAACGGGCAATCTAATTTCACCCGCATCGGCTGGTCCCGACCAAAAGCACCTGGCCACGCCCCCCAATCGTTCAACCACGACCGTTTTCGACCGCGGAAAAACTGAACTGCCACACTATGTGAAGGGTTATGCAAGCTCGGCAAATTTGTCAACCCCCGGTACGAAAAAGCAGGCCACCACCCCTCAAGGGGCCAGTGACCTGCCACAAAGCTATTTCAAATATTCTTTCGTGTACTGCGTCAAAGACATGTTCTTCTTGTTGGCCGTCTGTAAGGCAACCCGCACGTCTTGATCACTCATCGCGTCGGCTTGACCGCCCGCCGCATTGATGGTCTTGCGGGCGTTGTTGATTTGTGCCGCCGTGATGGTCTTGCCGTTCAGTTCCTTTTCCTTTTGGGTGACCGTGTACTCGTTGCTACCGGAGTAGTTGTTGGCCGCCGATTGTTCGGAAGACGTCAGTGAGGCGCTGGAACTGTTGGTCGACGTGCCGGTGCTCGAGGAGCTGGCAGCCGCGCTACTGCTGCTGGTGCTACTTGCGCTCGACGTGGCCGCGGATTGACCGGCATTGTTGGCCTTACGTAGTGCTAAGGCTTGATCATACAAGTTCTTGTAGTACTTCTGACGGAACTTGGCGTTATTGAAGAGCTCGTCTAGCGTGGTGTTGGATTGCCCGTAGTTCAAGGCCAGATTTTGCCCGCTAGCCGTCTTCAAGATCTTCTTGAATTGCTTAACGTTGGCGCGGATCCCCTTGACCAGCTTGACCTTGGCCTTGGCCCGCGTGACCAACACGTCTGAGGCGTTGGTCGTATTCTGCACCGCCGTGTAGTGGCTTTGTGCGCTGGCGAATTTCAAGTCGCTCAAGGCATTTTCCGCCGACACGAACCGTTGCGTTTGCGTCAAATAACGCTGGGCGGGCTTATCGTTCAGCCGCCGCTTCAGAGCGTTTTGGAAATAACTTTCCGCTTGCGTGTAGTGTTTAGCTTGAATGGCAGTACGCCCGTTGGCCATTGCCGCTTGGTACTCTTTGGCTGTCGCGTGATGATTGGAATACGCGTACCCGCCAATCAGCAGTGCCACAACGATTGTTGCCACGACCCATACCCATTTTTTCAAATGAAAGACCTCCGCTGGTTAATTGTAACTTCATTATACCATGCCAGTTTTGAGAATCCGCCTTTTTTGCCGTTTCCTCTTGGCAAATTAATGTTAAGCGGTTACATGAAGTCGCCCCTTACCCTTTCTTCCATTAAAGGCGTATAATGGCTAAGTAAATTTCGTTTTCTTGTGTCCAAATTTAATAGAAAACCGGAAAGGACTCCTGACATGCTTGAAAAAACATTCTACAAAACGTTTCTGAGCCACACCTTTAACATCCCCGTCCGCGTCAACTACTGGGACGGCACTTCCGATGTTTATGGGACTGGCACTCCCGACATCACGATTACCATTCACGAGGCCATTCCGGTCAAGGAAATCTCCCGCAACGCCTCCATTGCGTTGGGAGAAGCCATCATGGATGGACGCATTGAGATTGACGGTAGTATCGAAGACCTGCTGACGGCGGCCTACGAAAACGCCGACAGTTTCTTCCACAACAAGAAGTTCATTCATTTCTTACCGAAGCAAAAGCACACGGAAAAGGAAAGCAAGGCTGACGTCCAGAACCATTACGACATCGGTAATGACTTCTACAAGCTCTGGTTGGACGACACCATGACTTACTCCTGTGCCTACTTTGAAACGCCGGAAGACAGCCTCTACACGGCGCAAATGAACAAGGTCCACCACATCATCAAGAAGCTCAACCCGCAACCCGGCAAAACGTTGCTGGATATCGGTTGTGGCTGGGGCACGCTGATGCTCACGGCGGCCAAGGACTACGGTCTGCACGTCACCGGGATCACGTTAAGCCAGGAACAATACGACTACGTGAACCAACGCATCCAAGACGAAGGCCTCCAAAACGTCGCCGAAGTCCGCCTGGAAGACTACCGCGAACTAGGCAACGAACAGTGGGATTATATCACCTCCGTCGGCATGTTCGAACACGTGGGCCAAGAAAACTTGGGCCAATACTTCGACTGCGTTCAAAAGTACCTGATGAACGACGGGGTCGCCTTGATTCACGGAATCACCCGGCAACAGGGTGGCGCCAACAACGGTTGGTTGAACAAGTGGATCTTCCCCGGTGGCTACGTGCCCGGCTTGATTGAAAACACGACCCACATCATCGAAAACGGCCTGCAGATCGACGACATGGAACCCCTGCGTCGTCACTACCAAAAGACCGTGGAGATCTGGGATCAAAACTTCAACCAACACCGTGACGAGGTCGCTAAGATGTTTGACGAAAACTTCGTGCGCATGTGGGATCTTTACCTACAAGCTTGCGCAGCTTCCTTCAAGTCTGGTAATATTGACGTGATTCAGTATTTGATCTCCAAGGGCCCGTCTGCCCGGATGTTACCAATGACGCGGGATTACATGTACGACGATACCCACGCCAAGGTAGCGGATTAATTCAAATCAGTTGAGTGACCGCGGATCACTCACTTCAAAAAACGCCTGACGGCCGGATTGATCACCGGTGGTTGGGCGTTTTTTTTGCGGGCTAATTTTACTGGTTATGGAGACTAGCTTAAATAATTTCTGTCGACTGATTAGCTTAGGTTGATAACCGGTGGTCTAGGTCGACGGCGGTTAGTTTTCACAATCTTTTTAATATCTGATTGTGAATTTAGCGTTTTGTGTAAGCGGTTCATTCATTGAATAACCAGCGTCACCAATCGTTTAAAATTTATGCACTGTTGCCCCTCAATCTTTATTTGTGATTTTCATCTCTGCTTTTTTTCTGAATTGGTTCATGTTAAACTGCTTGTACGCAATCAAATTGTGCTAACTAAAGAGAATGGGGAGAAAATTTCATCATGAAACTGGGGATTAAGCAAGCAGTACTGGTCGCGACCGCCCTCACCGTGGTCGCCGGTGGCGAGATCGGCGCCATGGCCAAGAGCAAGACGATCGGCAAGTTGACGCAGGTCAAGTTGACCAAGCACACCATTGCCGGCAAGACCACCAAGTACGCCCGCATCAAGCTGGTCACTGCTCAGGGGAAGCAGTTGGCTAGCGGCAAGACGAACCGCGTGGGCAAATTCAAGCTCACGGTGAAGAAACAAAATCTGAGTAAATTAACCTTCAAGCTCGCCGCTTCCAAGCCCGGCTACAAGGCGCGCAAGTTCTCCAATAAGCAGATCAAACACGCCGCTCAGGCTAAGCCGAGTCACTCGGTGACCACCACTCCGGCACCAAGTCAACCGGACAAACCAGCCAAGCCAACACCGGTCAAGCCCAACACGCCAACCAAGCCAAATAAGCCGACGAGCCCCACTAAACCGGTGAAGCCAAGTAAACCGGTAAAACCAAGCACGCCGGCCAGTCCGGCAAACCCGGCCAAGCCCACGCCATCCACGCCGAGTCGCCCGGGGGCAACCCTATCGGCTAAGGACCGACAAATTGCGGCTAAGAAGGCCCAAATCGACGCGGCTAAGAAAAACTACTACCGGGTGAAGGACCAACTCCAGCCGATTTCGAATCAGATCGATGACCTGACGACGCAGATCCACAAGCAGCGCATCAACTTGCAGGTGGTGCACCAAGATTATGCGGTGGCTGAAGCAAAAGGTGATCAACAGGCTATGGCCGCTGCGGCCGCCCAAGAAAAGTACCTGACGGATGTCATCAACGGTCTCCAAGACCAACGTGCTAACCTGTATCCGAAGTTGTTACCACTGGACAACGCGCGGACCCAGGTCAGTGCCCTGATGGATGAGTTGTGGGTGCTGGACAACAGTTATATCCCTGAAGAATTAAATTAGACGTTTCGGAGAGTGGGACAAAAGGCGATTAGCCGGTGAGCATTAAGGCTGCTAATCGAACAATCCCGGGTTTGGATTGTTTGGTTAGCAGTTTTAAGCGGAGCCGGCTGCCTTTTGGCGCACGTTTCAGCTAGGTAAAAGGTAAAGCGAACGAGCCTGGGAGGTTTTGTCCCAAGCTCGTTTTTTCGATCCCCACCAGCCCCACTCTGACACCGAAAAGTGACGATTGCTTATATTACCAAATTTATGGTTGAAAGGTGATGCCCCAGGAATACTGTCACCATAGGCGATTAACGCTGTATATGATATGAACCTTTGTGACTGATTTACATCTCTTCTTTTGCTGGGCTTGCCAACATGATATAGTGATTGCACCGGCAGAGATGTTGGTACACCAACTTATAAAGGGGATTATATTTGTTATGGACATGAAGAAGATTGTTATGGCCGCAACGTTGCTCTCAATTGTTACCGGTGGGGAAGTCAGTGCCTTAGCGGCCAAGACCACGCACCAGTCAGTTGCCAAAATCACCCACGTTAAAGTTACCAAGCACAAGGTCACGGGTTACACCACGGCCAAGTCCCACATCAAGCTGATGAAGCTGAAGCACGGGGAAAAGGCTTCAGCCACGGCTAACAAGAAAGGTAAGTTCACGGTTAAGGTCAAGAACAATAACTTAACCAAGCTGAAATTCAAGATCAAGGCAACCAAGCCTGGTCTGAAGGCGCGGACTTACACCCACAAGGTGAAGAAGGCCGTGCAAGCAATCGATAACAGTGTGACTACCGAGACGCCTGCTTCGACTACCCCGGTTAAGCCTGATGAGGGGAAGAAGCCGGAGAAGCCAGCGGATAAAGAGAAGCCACATGAAGTTCCACACACTCAGTATGTCTACATGACTACGACTGCACAGACTGAATTTGAAAAGGCACAATCACGTTTTGACAGTCTGATTGGAAACCCTAAAGATCCGGATGAGAAAACGACACACAACCAGCAAAATACTCGTGCCATTTACTTGGAGCTTATCAAAGGACAGATTGATAAAGCAAAGACTGAAACTCCCCAAAAAGATCCAACTGCTACCTCTTCTTTTGGTGCGGCCCTAGATTCTAAAGTAAACAATGCAAATAATAACAATGCCTATGCCGACGCAGGTAAGAAAATCAAAAATTCGAAAAATTATGCTCAAATTTTAGCCGCCGCCAAAAGACTGAAAAATGCAGAGGAGGCACTCAAAGCCTTAATTGCCACCAACGCCCCGAAGGACCCCGTTCAACAAGGTCAACCGCAAAACGCATAGGCAAATTCCAAGTGAGCCGGAAATATCAGCCAAACTTTTACGTGATACATTAAAAAAGCGAAGCAAAAACCGGCTCCGCCCTACATAGACTCATTCAACTAAATTTGCCCTCAAGCTATCATTATTGATTGTCGCCCAGAAATCATCCAAGATCTGCTGATAATCGTTGATTCCCTCTGCTTGGAACGTATGCTCCTCCATATTTTCAATGCTCATCCTCAACGAAAATACGATCAGACGTAATCCCCCGTTGCCACCCTCAAACTATACATTTTATATATGGTTCTCCGTATTAATAATGCTATCTGCGCTCCAACCTGCAAATAACCTGCAGATACTCTCCCAATTTTGAGTACGTGATTGGCTCAACCAAGCCATTTACAGCAACTTCTCCAAAATCACCTGCAGATTACCTGCAGATAACCACATCACTTTTCCCAACAAAAAAAGGCGAAGCCAAAAACCGGCTCCGCCCTACATAGTCTCATTCAATTCACTCACGCAATAAACATAGACAACAGGAAGACAGCAATCAATCCTGTAATCACCGAAATGGCCATAGATCGCGTGCGATAAGCAATGACGACGACAATCACGGCCGCTATCATTTCGGAAAAATGGGTAAAGATAATCTGGTACGTGGCACTGTCAATGAAGATATCCTTCACGACCAGCGCCGTAAAGAGTGATACCGGCACAAACTTCATCCATTCGTTGAACCACTCGGGAATGGCCCGCTTGGTGAATAACATCAAGGGAAGGTAGCGCGGCACGAAGGCAACGCAAAAACCGAGAATGATCAACCAAAAGTGTTGCGTACTGTTCCACGTATTAACTGCACTCATATAGCGTCTCCTGTATCCTAATTAGCATCCGATTCGCTTTCCACGGTCGACTTCTTAGATCCGGGACTGCGCAACTTCCACAGCCAATGACTCGCCGGCAAATGCTTGCGCAGTGTGGTTTCCAAGAAGAACCCAATCAATGAAGCGATAATCGTCGAAATAACGAGCCCTAACGTACTCTTGGTGAGCATCATGCAGACCGCCGCTAAGACCCCTGAGACCAAACAGATCACAATGGTCAAGCGGTTCTTGATTTGCATGACGATCATGTACAAGAACAAGGCCGTTAACGCAAAGTTGACAACACCTAGGTCAATCTTCAACGCGCTACCGATCAGACTGCCGATAACGTTGCTGACGGCCCAGAACAGCAAGGAATAATGCTCCACCATTAGGGCTTCCTTACCGGTCCACTTTTTATCCGTGGCAAATTTTAAGTAATTAATGGCGTAATTTTCATCGTTTAAAGAAATCGCAAACGCAAATAAGAAGCGATTGGACTGGCCTTTTAAGTAAGGCGATAAACTCGAACTCAGTAATGCATACCGTAATTCCAAAAAGAACAACATCAAAACAATTGAAAGTAGTGGGGAATTAATGGTCAACATCGTGGCAATTAAAAATTGTGCCCCACCAGAAAAGATCAAGATTGAAACCAATCCAGTCAGTAAGGTATTGAACCCTGCCGCGTGTAGCAAAATCCCACAAGCCAGCCCAATCGGAATGTAACTCAAATTAAGGGGCATGGCTACCCGCAGTGTCGACCGCCATAAGGGTTCATTGGGGTCTGGCACCTGCTTGGGGTTTGGCCGTCGTTTATTCAAGAATGTTTGCCTCCGTCGAATACTCTGAGATATGAAGCAAGTTAATGGGTTTACATGATAAAACCACACGATGATATTTTAACATGTTTCATGCTATTTTCATATAACACTTCTGATATTTAGCAAAGAGAATCCGCAATCTACCCCGGTTTGATTAAAAGTTTGTGAAAAAAGCCAGCGATTTTTCATGCCAATTACCGGCCTAGAAATGCTTGCCGTAGACTTCCAAATCGGCGCTAAAGCCCCGCATGTCGGCGATTGCTGGCAAGTGACCCCAGTGTTCAAATCCGTTTTTCTCGAACAAATGACGACTGGCCTGATTGTGGCCAAAGATGCGCGAAATTATCGTATGCAGCCCTAGCTGTTTTCCGGCGCTCTCAGCCCATTGAATGGCTTGCCCACCCAAGTGGTGGCCCTGGGCCTCCGTCGCCAGATACAGGGCAATTTCGGCCGTTTGCGCGTAGGCTACGCGGTCACTGTAAGGTTCCAAGCCAACATAGCCCACGACCTGGTCATTCAGTTCCATCACCCACAACGGGAAGTGATCGGCGGAAAATTCCGCAAACCACCCCTGCCGCTGGGCGACCGTGGTCAAATCCAAGTCCGCGGTACTCCCTTTGGTGGCAATGGCCTGGTTATAGATCTCAACGATGCGCGGCTGGTCCGCGACGGTCGCTAAACGAAAAGTAACTGACATTTCGATTCCTCTTTTCTCTCAATGGCCTCAATTATACGCGAAAAGCGCCGCAAAACCAGTGGTTTCACGACGCCTTCGTTATTTTTAGGAATGAGCATTCGTATTTGGATCTTCAACCGCTTGGAGCTTTTGGTTATCATCCAATTGAGAGACACCCATGAGGTGCTTCTTTTGGAGCCAAGCCATTGTTGGCCATAACAGGGCTAAACCAATAACGGTAAAGAGTGCTAAGACCCACAGCGCTTGACCGACCATGCCCTGCATCCCTGAGGTAATGGCTTGCCGGAATCCGAGGATCGAGTAAGTCATTGGCAGGAATGGGTGCACGACGTTGTAGAAGTGGTTGGTGACTTCCATTGGGAACGTCCCACCGGAGCCCCCTAATTGAAGCATCAGGAGAACCATGGCGATGAATCGACCCGGGTTGTCCAGCAACATCGACAGGAACATGACGATAAACATCGACGCTTCCGCGAAGAAGATTGAAATCAGAATCATTTGACCTGGGTGATCAACACTCAAGCCCCCTAACATCATCAAGACAGGTTCGATCAGACCCATGGCCAGTGCTTCCACCGCGCCAATGGAGATCTTACTCAAGTACCAGCCCGTAGCGGTGCCGCCTTCGCGTGAGACCTTCCGAATTGGGAAGGCAAAGTTGAAGACCAAGGCCCCCACGTACAGGGCAACGGATAGCACGTAAGGTGCCAGGGCGTGACCGTAGTTTGGTACGTAGCTGTAGCTTTCATGCTTCAAATGCGTTGGTGCCGCGAACATGTCAGCCGTCTTGCTGGTCAGTGGTTGGTTCTGAATCTGATCAGCCCCACTCTTCAGTGACTTGGCTAACGTGCCGTTGCCGTTCTTCAACTGCTTGGCACCCTGCATGAGCTTGTTGCTGTTGTTGTCCAATTGTTGTGACCCGTCGGCCAGTTGGTTGACCCCACTGGTCAGCGTCGGAATCTTGCCGTTCAAGGTGTTCAGCCCAGAAGACAATTGGCCAGCACCATTGTTCAGTTGACTGGAAGCACTCATCAACTTGTTGCCAGCGGCGGTTAACTTCGGCGTGTTGGCGTTGAGCTTGTTTACACCAGTTGCTGCCTGATTCACACCTGAACTAAGCTGTGAAGCCCCTGATGATAGCTTGCTTGCGCCATTTTTCAGTGAAGGCCCATTCTTAGCAAGTTTCTTGGACCCATTGGCCAATTGCGCAACACCAGCCGTTAAAGTTGGCACACTCTTATTCATCGTGTTTAGTCCTGCTGTCAACGTATTGGAACCAGTCAAAGCACTTGAAACACCAGCAGTGTATGTGTCCAGACCTGTACTGAGCTGTTTAGCCCCTGTAGCCAATTTAGACAGTTGAGCGCTGGATGAAGTGAGGTTATTAATGGCCGCACTATTCGCTTGTAACGTTGCTAAGGCACCAGACATGGCAGTTAAATCGCCACTGGTTAATCCTGATCCTTGTAATGCCTGTATCAAGTTTTGCATCTCAGGCACTAATGCTTGAAGACTCTGCAGCGCACTAAGAGTCCCGGTCATTCCACTAAGTGTATCATTTAAATTCGAAACATCCGTAATTAATTGATTGACGGCATTTTCATATTCGTCAGACTGCGCATTTTTGGTTACAGAAGTTGAATCATTAGACGATTTAGTACTTTCAATCGCATCAGCACTTGCCTTTGCCTTGGCCGTAGCATTTTCTACTTCTGTAGCTGCACCTGAAATTTTCTTCTCATCGCCAGATTTGATAGCTTCCTGTAACACGTCAGACTTTGCTTTTGCATCTTCCGCTGCATTCTGAGCCATTTGGACTTGATTGCTATTGTCTGCCGAATCTGATGAGCCTGCAGATATTTCAGAGGTTGTGGTTGCCCCGGCCTGCGCCTGCTTAATTGCAACAATATCATTTTCTAATTTAGTTTGCATGCCTGTGATACTTGTTGTCAAACTAGTTGCATCAAAACCTCCAAGGGTTGTTAATTGATCATTCAAATCCTCCAAAGCAGTTGGATCAGCCATACCACTATCTCGAAGTTGCGAGAGTAATTCTTGCATAGCACTTAGTTTACCAGGATTCTTAGTCAGCGTCGTCAAAGCCGTAAGACTTGGCGCTAACGAGTTCATCATTGTTTGAATCTGAGAAACGCCATCGGATACCTGGGTAGCTCCAGAAGTCAGTGCACCAGAATTAGCATCTAGTTGCTTCAACCCAGAACTGAGTTGCTTACTTCCTTCAGTTAGTTTAGTTACACCAGAGGCTAAAGGTCCAACCTTGGTGGTCATCTTACCTAAACCAGAATTTAATTGATAGACACCATTCACATAAGTGTAGGTTCCTGCATTTAGTGTCTTAGCACCTGTTGCCAATTGACTTGCGCCAGACTGCATCGTTGGCATCCCAGCGCTCAACTGAGAAACCCCACTCGTGTAGGTATCCACCCCACTAGCGAATTGCCCCACACCAGACGTGTAGGTCGACAGTCCGCTTTGCAGGGTCGAGGCCCCACTGGTCAGCTTTTGAATGCCGGTTGCCAGTGGCGTCACGGAGGTCTTCATTTCTTGTAAGCCGTTGTTCAACGTGTGGACCCCGGTCGTGTAGGTGTTCAGGCCATCCGTCAGGGTCACGGTCCCGTTCTTCAACTTCGCGGACCCCTTGGCTGCCTTGTCCATCCCCTTGCCGACAGCGTAGATCTGCTTAAACGTGGCTTGGGCGTAGGCCTTCGTCACCTTGGCGCGAATCTGGCTATCCAGCTTAGAGGACCCGACTTCACTCATGACTTGGGCAATGTAGTTGGCCGAGCCATTGGTCTTGTAGGTAAACGTCATCTTCTTCGGATGGTTATCCAGCGCGGTCGCCGCGTTGGCCGAGAAGTTCTTGGGAATCGTGATGACGGTGTAGTACTTGTGGTGCTTCAGGCCGTCTGCCGCCGTTTTAGCGGACACGAATTTCCATCCCAATTGATGGTTCTTTTTCAAATTGGTAACGGTTTGGTCCCCAACATTTAATTTCTGCCCCTGATACGTGACCGGCTTATCCTGGTTCACGACCGCCACGGGCAGTTCGCCGGTCTCCCCATACGGGTCCCAGACCGACTTCAGAAAGAAGATACTGTAGAGGAATGGAATAAACATAATGGCCAATACGGAGATCAAGATCAACCGATTGTGCCGGATGTAATTCCATTCGCCTTTAATCATGTTCACGAATGCCAACTCCCTTTTTCCTCAAAATAATCTTAAAATTGCGCGTTCTCAGCTAATATTAAAAGTATCTTCGCACATTAATACTTGACTTGTCAAAATAACAACACGCCATCAATCAATTCACAAAATCGCTACCAAGGCCGTCACTGCAGCGTTTCAGCGTTCATTTACAAAATAAATTAATTTTCTAGATTCGCTAAAGTCAGGTCCGGCTGACGAAACCTAGCTTATCATGGGGCGTCCCCTGAGGCCTTGATTTAAATCAACTGGCAAACAAAAAGCCCGAGCACGCGGCTCAGGCTTCGGTGATTGTTTACTTAAAATAACGCGACGATGGACCGCCAGATGCGGACGAAGACGTTGGCCTTCTCCACGGTCTGGGTGACCTTCAACGGCACTTGGGTCGTCTTGGTGTTGCCTAAGAAGCCCAGCTGATCGCCCTTCAAAGAAATGTTGGCCGTGCCGACCTGGGTGTTCTTGGCCACGGGAGCCTCCAACGCCTTGTTTTTGGTCAGCTTTTGCTTCAGTGTCGTGGTCGATTGCACGTTGCTGGCGACCTGGTCGTTACGGATCCACAGCTTCAAGCCATCGGTTAAGACCGTCTTGGCAGTCGGTTGCTTGGCATCGTTAGTCTTGACGGTTTTACTCCCAGCGACTTGACTGCCAGCCTTTAGGTTAACGGTCTTGAAGTTGTTGTAGACGTAAGACATCATTTTTTGCGTCTGTTGGAATCGTGAGGGATCCGTGTCGGACTTGTGGGCCGCGTGGAGCACGACCGTGATGATGCGGTTGCCATTGTTGTTGGCGGTCCCGGTAAAGTTGGCGCCGGCCGCATCGGAGGTCCCAGTCTTCAAGCCGTCCACGTGTAATTTCGCATAGGACGCAGACAAGCCCTTGAGCATCCAGTTCCAGTTCTCCATCTTGGTAGCATCAGCCGTGCCCTTTTCAAACCACAGCTTCTTGATGCTGGTGGTCTTCAGGACTTCGGGATACTTGTCGAGTAAAGCCACCGCCAACTTGGCTTGGTCGGCCGCGGACCATTCATTTTCTGCGGAACCAGCCTCGTTACTGTAACCCAGCTTGCCGACCTGCTTGTTGGTCAGCCCACAGGCGTTGTAAATCTTGGCGTTGGTCATCCCCAGCTTCTTGGCTTGGGCACGCATCATCGTCACAAAGGCGTGCGGTGAACCGGCGACCGCCGTCCCCAGCGCTTCCACGGCGCCGTTAGCTGAGTAGATCAAAGATGCTTGGTACAGTGCCTTGACCGTGTACTTGTGCCCCGCCCGCAGTGGCACGTTGGACAAGTTGGTGTCCTGGGCGACCTTGGCCGTGGCCTGATTGATGGTGATCTTTTGGTCCCACTTTAACTTGCCACTGTGAACCGCGTCTAGAACCAAATAGATCGACAACAGCTTGGTCATGGAAGCTACCGGCAAGACCTGATCACTATTTTTATCGTACAAAATCTGACCGGTCTTGGCGTCGACCGCGATACCGGCCTTGGCCTTCAGGTTGACCGTGGTGCTGTTGCTGGCGGTCGTGGCCGCCTGAGCCGTCACCGGCGCGCTGAATCCACTGAGGCCACCGGCAAACAGCGTCATCGCCGTCACCAGGCCCATCACAAGTTGCTTTAAACGTTTCATGTCATCAAAACTCCTCTATCTTATGTAATGCCTGGGATAAAATTTCCCAGACGCTGGTGCATCAACCTTACCTAACTGAACCGTGCGCCTTACTGGGTCCCCGCCATCTTTAACCGCTGGGGAATCGCCAGTGGCTGGTCGTGTTTGACTGGCAAATGGATCACGAAACTGGTCAAATCGTCATCGGACTCGACGTAAATGTAGCCGCCGTGCAGGGCAACGATGCTTTGAGCAATCGCCAATCCCAACCCGGTCCCGCCAGTCTCCTTGGAGCGCGACTCCTCGACGCGGTAGAACCGCTCGAAGATGAGGGCCAGTGACTCTTGCGGAATCTTGGGGCCGTCGTTGGTCACGCGGACCTCCAACTCATTTTCACTGACGCGCTTGGCAATCAAATTGATCTGCTTGCCGCCGTCGCCGTATTTCAGGGCGTTGGCGACCAGATTGTTGAAGACGCGGACCAATTTCTCGGGGTCGGCCTCCATCATCAGACTGGCCGGGTCGCTGGACGCGCCGATGGTCATGCCCTTCTTTTGGGCCTCCAACTCGAAGCTGGCGCCCAGTTGTTCCAGCATGGCGGCCAAATCGATCGTCGTCAGACTCAGCGGCGTATCGGTCTGGCGGACCTTGGTGTACTCGAACAGGTCATCGACCAGTGATTTCATCTGTTTAGACTTCAAAAATGCCGTGTGCGTGTACTTTAACAGGTCGTCTTGACTGTGATACTGCTGGTCTTCAATCAGCCCCAGATAGCCGATAATGGACGTTAACGGCGTCCGGATATCGTGGCTGACGTTGGTGATCAGCTCGTCTTTGGACTTCTCGATGGCCCGCTCCTCATCCATCGAATGAATGACGGAATCGACCAACGCGTTGACCGAGTCCACGACCCGTTGCACGTCGCCGCTGACCCGAAACGGGATGCGGTGGTCAAAATGGCCGTTGGCAATGTAGTGCAGTTCTTCAATGATGTGGTGCAGCTGCATTTGCCGGTACCGCCGAATCAGCCGCCACCAAACGACGACCGCGTCGGCCACCATCATGAAGCCGATGAAGACATTTTCCCAGCTCCACAACTGAAAGTGATTCGGGCCAAACACCACGGACCGTTTAATGATGAAGATTCCGTCCCGCAAGCCCGGGTTGCTTTCGATGGCCTGACTGATCAGCACCAGCAGCGCCAGGTTCAGCATCAACAGTAAAATAACGGTGACGACACCCTCCATGAACAACGCACTTTTTTCGCGGGTGGTCAGCTTCATGCTCGGGCCCCCTGGCGGCGTTGCGCTGGGGATTTTTTTGTTTTAACCATATAATTCCCTCTCTAGATTGGGTCTTTGTTTGCTTGCCGCTAAACGCCTCGCCCGCGGCTACCAGGGTTCCACCTTAAAGCAGGCGCTCACCGGCGTAACCGCTTAGTGTGATTCGATCTTGTACCCCACGCCCCAAACGGTTTGAATGACCTTTTCGCCGTTGGTGGCGTCTTCAATCTTATCCCGCAAGTGACTCACGTGGACCATGACCGTCTTGGCCGAAACGATGCTTTCTTGGCGCCAAACGCGCTCGAAAATCTCGTCGGCCGAAAAGACCCGGTTGGGGTGACTCGCCAGCAGGTATAAAATCCCGAACTCTAAGGCCGTCAGAGACACCGTCTTGCCGGCAATCGTCTTGACCTCGTGGGAATCCTTGTTGATGGTCAACGTGCCGATGTCCAAGATGTCTGGGCTGTCATCGGTCACTTGGTCTTGACTCCGCCGCAACAGTGATTTGACCCGGGCCATAACTTCTAGCGGGTTAAATGGCTTGGTGACGTAATCATCGGCCCCGGTGATCAGTCCTTGGATCTTATCCATGTCGCCGGTCTTGGCCGACAGGATCAAGATCGGAATCTGCGAATCCTTCCGCACTTCCTTAACGACTTCGATCCCGCTCATTTCAGGCATCATGATGTCCAAAATCATCAAGGCAATGTCTGGCGTGGTGTGTAATTTGGTCAAGGCTTCCTTCCCGTTGTAAGCGGTCAGGGGTTCGTAGCCTTCATTTTTAATGTAGATTTCAAGTAATTGGGCAATTTCTTTATCATCATCGACAACTAAAATTTTCATAACGTGCTAATCTCCTTTACCAGCTAGGTCATATCACTAGCGGTCTTCCCCGTAGGTTTACGTCTATTTTAGCAAATAAATCCCGTAGCGTGACCGGAAAACCCGAACCTTTAGTCGGGCGTAAGGCACTTTACCATTCCTTAATCTTACACTATTTGCGGGCCAGTCGCCAACCTAGCGTTTAAGCTGGGGTTAAATCTTGTTGCTGGCTGACGAGATTGAGGAGGATTCCGCCTGCCGTTGCGCGAAAGCTAGGCCGGAACGCTGGGGGAGGACCGCCCCGAGCCTGAGAACCGGTCTCGCGGCTTGCTTTGAGCCAGAAAATCGCTGTCTCAAAGACACCAATTTGCCAGCAAACCCCACTGGCAAATTCCCCGGCTGAGCCTAGTTTCGCTCCACTCTCGGCTACTGTAGTGGTTGCCAGCAACCGTGATTTAGACCGCCTGCACCACTCATCTACGGCAGCAATCGTAACAAACTAATACCCCCAATATTAACAACACCGTATTCTTTTCAATCACGCTAAAAAGGCCATCCACCTAGCAACCATGCCAGGTAAATAGCCTTTATCGTAATTTTAATTTAGCAAATGGTGCTAACACAAATCGTATTAACACGCCTTTTGGATGAGTCACCATCTCGCCGGAGTCAGCTAGGGGTGGAGCCAGCTGTGACAGCGGTGTTAGCTGAGGTTTTCTCTCAGCTTACAGCGTGGGACGACTTGGGAGACTGGTGGGTTTCGCCAGGCTTCAAAGCGAGCCGGAAGCCCGCCCTTTGGCTGGAGGCGTTCCCCATAGCAGGCGGAACCCCTAGCTGACGCAGGCGGTGACCACATATTTTACTTGTAGTTAGGTGCCGCCTTCGTGATCTGCACATCATGTGGATGAGATTCGATCAAGCCAGCGTTGGAGATGCGGACGAATTGGGCGTTGTCGATCAGGTCTTGGATCGTGGCACTGCCGGTGTAGCCCATGCCGGACCGCAAGCCGCCGACCATTTGGAAGATGATGTCGTTGACACTGCCCTTGTATTCTACGCGAGCTTCGATGCCTTCAGGCACCAGCTTGTCCGCTTCGTTGACGCCGCCTTGGAAGTAGCGGTCAGCGGAGCCATGGGACATGGACGCCAAGCTGCCCATCCCCCGGTACGTCTTGTATTTCTTACCGTTGTCTTCGATGATGTCGCCAGGGGCTTCGTCGGTCCCGGAGAACATCGACCCGAACATCACGGCGTTGCCACCGGCGGCCAGGGCCTTGACGATGTCGCCGGAGTACTTCATCCCGCCATCAGCGATGATGGGCTTGCCAAATTCACGCGCCACCTGCGCAGCGTCGTAAATGGCCGTCAATTGCGGCACGCCGACACCGGCAACCACCCGCGTCGTGCAGATGGAACCAGGGCCAATGCCCACTTTGACCACGTCGACACCGGCTTCGAACAATGCCCGCGTGCCTTCGCCCGTGGCCACGTTACCGGCGATCAGGGTAGCGTCTGGCAATTGTTGGCGAATCTCGGCAACCTTGCGCAGGACCCCAGCGGAGTGACCGTGCGCCGTATCGATGATGATGGCGTCGGCACCAGCCTTAAGTAAGGCGCTGGCCCGGTCAAACGTGTCGGAGGTCACCCCGACGGCAGCGGCGACCAACAAGTGGTTGTTGGCATCGACGGCGGCGTTCGGGAATTGGCTGGCATCATTTTCAATGGCCTTCACGTCGGCGACCATTTGCGCTTGGCTGTCGGCACTCATGTTCTTGTGGATGACCCCGAGGCCCCCGTTACGGGCCATGGCGGTGGCCATCTTGGTCTCGGTGACCGTATCCATCGAGGCACTTAAAAACGGAACGTTCAGCTTTAGGTTCGGTGCTAATTGGGTACTCAAGTCAACTTCATTCGGCAAAACGTGGCTTTCAGCGGGTATTAACAAAACATCATCAAACGTGAATCCTTCTTTAGCAAACTTCGTGTCCCAATTAGACATAGTTGATATCGCTCCTCTTGATTTTAGTCTCAGGCTCGGTTAGGAATCCTGGGAGATATTGTTTCTTAATTTACCAGTCTAGGCCACTCAGGTCAAGGTTTCTCATGGAACTATCATGGTTTAATTATTCACACTGATTGAAATGGTTGTGGCCAAAACTACTTGGTGAAACGATGGTTGCGCCGGGCAATCACCCAACGGACCGTTAACCCAACACCGGCCCCCAGCCAGGCTAACGCTGAAATCCAGGCACTGACGCGTTGGATTCGGGTCGGCTGATACGTCACCTGTAGCCGGTTAGTGCCAGCACTCAGACGGGACCGTAAAATAGCCATGTGATTCCACTGAAGCCGCTGCTGATGACCGTTGACCGCAACCTGGTAGCCCGGATAGTAGAGGTGCGGCAGCTTGACGGTTTGCGCGCGACGGCTGTGCACCAGATACGTGAACCGGTCCGGCCCCACGCGGCGACTCAGCTGGTGTAGCCCGGCCCCGGGATTCATGACCGCCACCGAGTGGGTGCGCAACGCCGGCATGGCGTCCAACGACTGCGGCCGCACGTAATCGGTACTGTCACTGGTGGTGGCGACGCGGTGGTAATCCGCCTGGGTAATGGCGTTTCCATAAGGATTTTGATAAAAGGCCAAGAAACTGGTCGTACTCAAGATGATGCCAAACGCCGCCACGACCATCAGCAGGCCCCCTTGGCCCCGTCGCGTCAGCCGCGGCAGCACCAACGTCAAGGCCCGCGCCCCGACCAAGGCGATCAGCAGACTGGCAATCGCCAAGAAGCGTGATGGAAATTGGATCATCCCCAACACGCCCTGGAACAGCGACCACGGAAACCAGTTGGTGACCATCCAGACGAAGACCACGGCGAGCCCCAGTAAGTAGCGTAGCGCCGGCGTCAGCTCCCGCCACATCACCAGTGACAACAGCAGGAGCATCAACATCAGCCAGCCCAAATTGATCTGCCCCGACCCCATCTGATTCACCGCCGAGTTCAGCAGAAAGTCGCCCATGGACATCGCACTCTGTGACAATTTAAATTGTAAAATGCTCAGCCCGGACAGCGCGTGGAGTTGCTCGACCAGTGGCGCCAAAAACGTCAGCGTCAACAAAACCGTCGCCCCCACCACCAGTACCAGCGCACCCAACCGGCGTTTCAGCGCGGTCCGTTGTAAGAAGAATATCCCCAACGTTAACAGTACCAATACCGCCGCCAGCAATAGCGACACCACGTGCGTCAGGGCAATCAGGGTCATTCCCACGACCAACCAAACACCGTGGCGCACGTCGCCGATCGCCAGCTCATAGGTGCCGTACAGCACCAGCGGCAAGCAGGCAAAGACCATGCCCTCTGCCAGGGCCCCGCGTGCAAAGAAGTCGAGGATGCGGTACTGCGAGAAGCTGTACAAGATGGCCATCAAGACCCCCTGAAAGTAGCTACCCAGCAGCCGTTGACCGACGAAGCGGGTCACGTACAGCGTCAGTAAGGTGATCAAAAATAAAAATACCGTATAAGCCCGCACGCCGCCGAGCACAATTTGCAACACGGCCAGTGGCACCAGGGTGTAGGCCGGGTAAAACAGATTGATGGGATAGCCCCACCCACTAAAGGTGGTCGTGGCGATGTGCCCCAGCCCCCAGTGGCCGCTGGTCAGTTGGGCGACTAAGCCTTGGACGCGGTTCAGGTGAAAACTCAAGTCGTCGCCGGTGTAAATTTTACCCTGCGACGCCCACAAAAATAGCCAAAAGACACTCAGGACACTAAAGAGCGCCAGTTCCCATAACCAGCGGTACCGGGTGAGGCCGGCCGTTGCTGCTTGGTGGTTTTTCACGTGCGTTTACCCCTTCCGTTCAAACAACCAGTACTTGACGTCGACCTGCTCGAACATCTGCCGGTGGACCTTGACCACGCGGTAGTGGCGGTACAGCTGATGCGCCAGCTTGGACGTCCCCGGATTCAGATTCCCGCTGGTGATGCGGCCGGGAATGTCGCTATCGCCGTCCCATTCGCGCACGGACTGCTTGGCCGGCGTGTTGACGACGACCCATTGGACCTGGTGGCGGCGAATGACGTTGCGTTGCGCCCGCAAGATCTGCGGCGCGGCCTTTTCGGGAATATTATAATTTTGGAAATAATACGTGGTCGGTACCGCGCCCGAGGCGGTGTAGAAGCCCATGTCAATCGACCCGTAGTTGAGTAAAGTCGGCTGGGCGCTGTGTTGACGCATGATGCGGCCAAATTCGACTTGGGCGGGCTGTTGCGGCTTGGTCGTGTTGCGTTTGGTAATCGCCTGGTTGTTCGGGAACAGCCGCGAGCTGACCACGTTGTTGTTGACCCCGAGGACTAAAAACACACTCAAAATCAGCGTCCCCAAGATGACAAACGGGTCGTCGGCTGCCGGTAAATGGACCCAGGTAAAAAACGCGTTCAGTAGGTAGATGAACGGCACCACGAAGAAGGCAAAGTAGACCAGCTGGTAGTACTGATACAACGACCCGGCCTGATACCCGTACAACGCCAGCAGGTCGCACCCCAAAAACACCACCAGGTACAAGGTCCGCGCGAACTTGGTCGTCAACACGGTCTGGCGGAACATGATCAGCAGCGTGCCACCGATCCCCAGGATGAAGAACAGCACGTCACTTAGATAGAAATGGGCCACTAGGATTGCCGACTGGATCAGGTTGGAGAAAAACGAGACCGACGACGTCATGTAGACCTTGGTATTAAATAAAATATAAACGTTAATGAATGCCTTCAGCGAGCCGGTCGCCAAAAAGTACAGCAACCACGGCACCGTGGCCAACAAGAAACCCAGACCACTCCAGAGCACCAGTCGGCCCAGTTCGTGCCAGCGTTTCTTCAGCAACAAGTAGACGCCGTCGGCCAGGTAAAAGGCGATCCACCCGCCCAGCAACGTGTACTTGGACAAGAAAATAATGCCCACGAACAGGCCCTGAGCGAAGTACCACCAGTGACTGACCGACGTTTGCCGGTCCAATAAAAACACCAAGTAGATCAGCGACAACAATAATGGCAGCGCGAAGAACTCCACCGTGTCACCATAGTTGTAGTAAGGATGGTACAAAAACAACATGGGCGACAGCACCGCCGCCAGAAAGGCCGGTAGCTCGGCCAACTTGAGGAGTCGTGCCAATTTATACGTTAAAATCATCGCCGCAATCAAGACCGCGATTTCGGAAATAAAAATAAAAATAAAGCTGCGGTGACTGACCAAGTAAGCCAGACCGTGCCAGAAGTACACGTACGGCCCCTTCTGTTCAAAAATATCTTTATACGGCACGATACCGTGCATCATGGCCTTGCCGACCGTGAAGAAGGCGTTATTATCTGGTGAGGTGTCAAAATAAAAGGCCGGCGAGGTGTATGAACAAAACGCCATCATAAATACCCCAATGATGGCGAGTAACACAAAATACTGAGCTTCGTGGCTTTGCAATTTTTCCTTGATTCGTAAGTACACGGGACCCTGCTCCTTTTCCTAAAAAACTCAAAAAGAAAAGACGTGGTTCAGCCACGTCCTTCCGATTTACGTTAAAGCAATTGCTTACTTCTTGATGGTAACATTGACCGTGTAAGTCTTGTAGCCCTTCTTGGTAACAGTCATCTTGAACTTCTTACCCTTGTTGAGCTTCTTGGCTTGCTTCTTGCTGAACTTAACCGTCTTCTTGCCGGCCTTCTTGATGGAGACCTTCTTGACAGACTTGTTCTTGCTGTTCTTGAAGTTGATCTTGGAGCCCTTCATGGCCTTCTTGAGGTAGACCTTACGTGCGTTCTTCTTGTACTTCTTGCTTAACTTAACACGCTTTGACTTCTTGACCGTCTTCTTAACAGCTTTCTTGGCCTTCTTAGTAGCCTTCTTAACAGTTTTCTTGGAGCTGCTGGAAGCAACAACACTGCTAGAAACCCCGCTACCACTAGTGGCAGTTGCACTGCTACCAGCAGCGTTAGCAGTCGTGGCAATAACCCCGGCAAAGGTCAAGGCAGCCAGTAAACTTAAGACGTAACCAAATACTTTCTTCATGAAAAATACCCTCCCAGATATGTAATTCTAATAAAACTATCAAATAATTTTATTACTAAATAATCGTAGTTCTTTCCCTCACATTCGTCAAGGGGCATTTTCAGTGATAGTGACAATTGTTGTAAGCGTTAGCTGATAGGTCGTTAAAAGGACGGCCGTAGTGGTACACGGACCGTCCTTAGCTGTTGCGATTCAACTGCTTTTCCCCTGTAAAGTGGCTGAAAATTGGCTGAGACTTGGGGTAAGCTGTTCGCCGCTTCGTGGTGGGGACTGGCCGCCTTACCGTTCGCCAAATATGGGTTGGAACGCGGTGGGCGGACCGGACCGAGCCTGAGAAGCGGTCTCGGCCTCGCTTTGAGCCGATGACCCGCGTCTCAAAGACGCCAGTTGTCTAAGCGGCATGAACCGCGCCACTAAGACAACTCCCACGGCTGAACCCATATTTGGCGAACTCTCGGCTACAAGGATACTCGTCAGCAACAATTGCTTAGCCCTTGGCAGTTGTTAATTTTTCAACCAGTTTCACTACTGATAACCACCACCTCGCCGGAATCAAATCGGGTGGGACTATCTGTAGCAGCGATATCACCTGGCATTTACACCCAGTGAAATCGAGGCGTGACTTTGGAAAATTGACGGGCTACTTCAAGCTTCAAAGTCGACCGAAGCCCTGCGCTCTAACCTGGATTTTGCGCAACGGTAAGGCGGCCAGCTTCTCGCGCACCCACCCTAGATGGCCGAAACGTGCGCCAACAGGCAACTGGTTCCGCTTAACACTGCTAGACAAATAATCCAGGCCCGGGATTATCTGCCTAGCACCGTTAATGCTCGCCAGTTAACCGCCTGTTGGCCCACTCTTTTTTACTTTCGCTCAAACAACCAATAAGTCACACTCACGCCTTCAAACACCTGGGTGTGGCGGCCGACCGGCACGTAATTGCGGTACAACACGTGGGCCAGCTTGCTGGTACCGGGATTCAGGTTGCCGCTAGTGATGCGGCCGCTACCGCCCTGCCATTGCCGGACGGTCTTGCCGGCTGGCGTATTGAGCACGACCCATTCGACCTTGTGCTGGCGAATCTGGTCGACTTGCGAGCGCAATATTTGCGGGTCAGCGCTTTGGGCGATGTTGTAGTTTTGGAAGTAATAGCTGGTCGGGACGGCGCCCGAGGCGGTGTAGAAGCCCATGTCGATCGACCCGTAATTTAACAGCGTCAGTGGCAGGCCACTTGCCCGCATGTAATTGCCGAAGTCGACTTGGGCGGGCTGTTGTGGCCGGCTGGTATTTTCCTCGGTGATGGCCTCGTTGTTGGGAAAGACCTTGGAGTTGGTCACGTTGTTGTTGACACCGAGGACCAGGAACCAGCTGATGACCAGCGCCGCTAAGACCACGAAGCTGTCATCCCCGGCTGGTACGCTCAGCCGCCGGAACAGCAACCGGCAGCCCAGGATGAATGGCAATACGAAGCCGGCAAAATAAATCAATTCATAATACTGGTAAACGGCGCCCGCCTGGTAGCCGTACAGCGCCAACATGTCACTGCCCAGCGTGGCGAGTAAATACAGGCCGCGGGTGAAGTTGTGCTGGAACACGCCGGGCCAAAAGGTCACGACCAGCGTGCCCACCACGCCCAGCACGAAGAACAGCACGTTGCTCAGGTAGAATTGCGAGACCAACGCCATCGACTGGATCAGGTTGGCGAAGAAGGCCACCGAAGACGTCAAGTAGACCTTGGTGTTGAAAAGAATGTAGACGTTGACGAAGGCCCCCAGACTCTTGGTCGCCAGAAAATAAATCAGCCACGGCACCGTCGTCACGGCAAATCCCAAGGCACTCCAACCGACCAATTGACCGAGCGCGCGCCACTGACGTTTGACCAGTCGATACCCCATCAAGACCAGGTAGAACACGATCCACGCGCCCAGCAAGGTGTATTTCGACAAGAAGACGACGCCGACCAGCGCCCCTTGGGCCACGTACCACCAGTGACTGACGGTCAAGTGCCGCCGGTCGAGCAAAACAATCAGATAAATCAGCGACAGTAAAAATGGCAACGTGAAGAATTCCACCGTATCGCCGTAGTCGTAATACGGGTGGTACAAGAACAGCGCCGGCGACAACAGCCCCGTCAACAGGGCCGGCAGCTCACGGGTATTGAATACCTTGGCAATCTGGTAGACCAAAAACATGGCCGCCACTAGCGTCGCAATTTCATACAGAAAAATCAGCGTGAAACTGCGGGGACTCACCAGGTAGGCCAGCCCGTGGAGGAAGTACACGAAGGGGCCCTTCTGTTCAAAAATATCTTTATACGGAACGATGCCGTGCATCATGGCCTTGCCGACCGTGAAGAAGGCGTTGTTGTCCGGCGACGTGTCAAAATAGTAGGCCGGGGAGGTGTATGAACAAAACGTCATGATAAACGCCCCGACAATCGTGAAGAGTCCGAGCACCTGAAGATTGCGTCGATGTAGGATTAATTTAATGCGTTCCAAAATGGTTGCCCCTCCCCATTAGTTTGCTTAACAATCAATCTGACTCCATAAGAAAAGACGCGGTCACCCGCGCCTCTTCCTTTACAATTCTACTTGTACAACTTAACGGTTAAATCAAAAGCCCGGTAACCCTTGGCCTTGATGCGGATGGTGAAGGACTTAGCGCCCTTGGCCAACTTCTTAGCTTCCTTCTTGGTCAAACGAATATCGAAGCGGCCATTCTTCTTGACCGTGAACTTCTTGACTAACTTCCCCTTCTTGGTCAAAACGGAAACTCGTTCGTCCTTGCGACCCTTGTCGAGGTAAACGACACGCGCGTACTTGCGGTAGTGCTTACGTAACTTGGCCCGCTTGGACTTAGCCAGGACTTTATCCTTGGCTGGCTTTTGCGGCTTTTGTGGCTTGTGCGTGGTGGCCGATGAGCTGTTGGCAGCCGATTCACTGCTGCTCATGGCGCTACTAGAGCTGCTCCCGGTCATGTCGATGACACTGGAACTAGCCGCACCGGAATCCGCACCGGCGCCAGTGTCCGTGCCGCCCCGGGGAACGACTAAGCCGCTGTCGGCGCCACTGCCTGAACTGCCGCTCGCTGCATCTGCACTACTCCCATCGGCGTTGGCAGTCGTCGCAATTGCGCCGGCAAAGGTTAACGTCGCCACTAAACCTAAGACATACCCAAAGATTTTTTTCATAAAAAATCCTCCCCGAAAAATGAAATTTTTTTCGTCGAGTCACACACTACCTCGACTACTCGTGAGCATCATAATTCCAGAGACGCTCGGGGTCAAGAATGGGGTTTTCACTTTCAGCGCCATTTATGAAAGTGCGACCGTAAACGGCGTCAGGCCTTAAGTTTCGGCCGTTTCCGCCACCCGTTGACTCCCTAGGCCTCACCAAAATGCCCCCCTGACCAACTGGCCACAACGGGTCAAAAATCGCCGTTAAAAACTTTTTTCGCTTTGATTAATTGGCAAACTAAGTGACCGTCCCCCAAGTATTTTTGCTTGCAAACCAAAACGAACCGGCAGTTCCCGCTAAGTGCTGGGGAGTGCCGGTTCGTTTGTTTGACTTCAATAACTGTGGTCGTAACTGTCCGCCTGCCGTTGCGCCACTCTCGGCGATGGTAGGCGCCGATGGCTAATCACCGCGTTCTCCCACACCATCAGCATAGCGGCCGAACAAGACTGCCAGGTCGTGTGCCAACCTGCCGAAGGAGGCCAGGGATGGCACCAGCTGTGGCGCTGATGTTGGCGCATTCCAGTAGCTTACCCAAGGCACCGACCACTAGATTCGCGGTGGCTCGGGCTTAACCCATGTTGCTGAACAATCGTCTTGTAGCCGAGAGTGGAGCACCAGATACGCTCAGCCGTGGGATTCTTCTTAGCGGCGCTAGCCGGTTAGAAGAATGGCGACTTTGAGACGTGGGCTTCGGCTCAAAGCGAGGTGTCGAGACCGCCTTTTGGCTCGACCCGTCCGCCCACCGCGTTCCAGCGTATCTGGTGCGCAACGGCAGGCGGCCAGCCCAATCAATCTCGTCAGCAACCTAGCAGTTTACCCGAAGAAGCCACCGCGGATCTTGTAGGTCCGCCGTAACCAGAACATCAGGGCGATCGATACGACGCCGAGGATGATGCTTGGCCATGGCATCAGGACTGGGTTGATGACGCTCGGCAACATTTGGGCTGCGTAGAACAGGATCATCCAGACCAGGAACCCGAGCAAAACGAACAGGGCCCGAATCCACCCGTTATATTTATGCTTGACCTTCGGATCGAACAGCCGTGGCATGATCGGCAGGATAAACCCAGCGACCAAGGCACTGATGGTGATGGCCGTGATCCCCACGGGTTGACTGCTGGTCATCAATTTGGGACTAAAGAGGTACATGATCCCAAACATCAAGTTGAAGATCATAAAGAACGTCAGCGCGTTGTAGATCATGTTAGGCCAGTAGTTGGGGCCGCCAATGACGGGCGCATCGGTCACGGGTCCTTCGACCACGTACTTGACGCGCGCGTCGATGTCACCGTAGAGGTTCTTGGCCGTCTTCCCACTCTTTTGGCCGTCGACCAGTTCGTTGACCATGTCTTGGACGGCCTTGGCCTTCTTTTCTGGCGCCAACTTGGTCTTGTCGAGCGCCCTGTTAAAGCGGAACATGTAGTCCGCGTTACGTTTGGTCAGCCCGACATTGTCGAAGGCTGCCCGTTCACTGGAAGCCACGTTGTTGCGGTCCTGGTGAACACCCGCATTTCGCGGCGTTTGCTTGTTATCACTCATTTATCGTTGTTTCCCTTCTAAACGTTGAACCGGAATTCGACGATGTCGCCGTCTTCCATCACGTAGTCTTTCCCTTCGACCCGCAGCTTGCCGGCTTCCTTCACGGCCGCTTCAGTCTTGTATTGGTCTAAATCATCAAAAGCCATGACTTCGGCCCGGATAAAGCCGCGTTCGAAATCGGAATGGATGATTCCAGCGGCTTGGGGTGCCTTGGTGCCGGTCTTAAATGTCCAGGCGCGGGTTTCCTTGCCCCCGGCCGTGAAGAACGTCTGCAGGCCCAAGAGGTGGTATGAGGCCCGGATCAAGCGATTCAACCCTGGTTCCTCGACCCCTTCAGCTTCCAGGAAGTCTTGCTTTTCGTCATCGTCCAATTGGGCGATTTCTTCTTCGGCTTCGGCGGCCACGGCAATGGCTTCGGCGCCTTCCTTAGCGGCGTAGTCCTTGATGACGCCAAAGTACTTGGAGTCTTCGGGATCGGCCATGTCGTCTTCGGCGATGTTGGCCACGTACAAGACGGGCTTGGAGGTCAGGAGGAACAAGCCCTTCACGATCTTCATTTCGTCTTCGTCAAAGGCAATCGTCCGCACGGCTCCACCGGCTTCGAGGACGGGCTTGATTTTTTGTAAGACGGCCAATTCGGCCTTGGCTTCCTTGTCGCTGCCCTTGGCTGCGCGTTCGACCTTGGCTAAACGCTTGTCAACGGCGGCTAAATCGGACAGACCGAGTTCCAGGTTGATGGTTTCGATATCATCGATGGGGTCGATCTTCCCGGAGACGTGGGTGATGTTGTCGTCGTCAAAGGCCCGAACGACGTGCACGATGGCGTCCACTTGGCGAATGTTTTCGAGGAATTGGTTCCCGAGACCTTCACCCTTGCTGGCACCCTTGACGATCCCGGCGATATCGGTAAATTCAAACGTCGTCGGTACCACTTTTTTGGCTGGAATTAGTTCTTGAATGCGGTCTAACCGGCTGTCTGGGACTTCCACCATACCGACGTTCGGGTCGATCGTGGCGAATGGGTAGTTGGCCATTTCGGCCCCAGCCTTCGTAATCGCGTTAAATAACGTGGACTTCCCAACGTTTGGTAGCCCAACGATCCCTGCAGTTAATGACATAACAATTATTCACTCTTTCCATTATTGGCGTCGGCCTTGACCAGCACCTTTTTTAGCTTCTTCTCAAATTCGCGGCGTGATAGCATGACCACGTGGCCGCAATTGGTACACTTAATTTTAATATCCGCGCCCATCCGGGTAATTTCCCAGCGGTTGGTACCGCAAGGATGGGGCTTTTTCATTTCGACCAAATCACCTAAATCATACATGGCGTTCCCTCCAATGTTGGCTAATCCAAGTGGATGTCTAACAGGTCTAAAATGCGGTTCAAATCATCGTTGGACAGGTACTCGATTTCGATGTGGCCTTGATGGTCCTTGTTGGCCGTCTCGTTGATGGAGACCTGCGTGCCAAAGCGTTCTTGGAGTTGGTTTTCCGTCGAACGTAAGAATGGCGACTTCTTTTTGGCCGGCTTCTTGGCTGACTTCTTGGCCGCGCCGTTGAGCTTGTTGACCTCGGCTTCGACGGTCCGCACCGTCATTCCCTCGGCAACTGCCTTCTTGGCTAAGGCCACCAATTTGGTCTTATCCTTCAAGGACAGCAACGTCCGGGCCTGGCCCATCGACAGCTCGTTGTGCTGCAACATGTCTTTGACGGCCTTGGGTAGCCCGAGCAAACGCAGGTAGTTGGCGATGTACGGCCGACTCTTCCCCAACCGTTCGGAGACTTGGGCCTGCGTCAAGGTGAGCTTGGTCATCAAGGTGTCGTAGGCTTCGGCTTCTTCCAGTGGGGTCAGGTCTTCGCGTTGGAGGTTTTCCAACACCGCGATCTCCATCATCTGTTCTTCGGTCACATCGCGAATGATACCCGGAATCGTGGTCTTGCCGGCCAATTTGGACGCCCGGAAGCGCCGTTCGCCCGCCAAGATCTCGTAGCGTTCCATCTTCTTATCGGGTTGCCGGACGATGATGGGTTGGAACACGCCGGTCTTTTCAATCGACGCGGCCAAATCATCGAGGCCCTTCTTGTCGAACTTCTGCCGTGGCTGATACGGGTTGGGCCGAATGTCAGCCAACGTCAGATCAACGACGGTTTCTTCGGCGGTATCCACGCCATTTTCCGCAAACAGCGCGTCAATTCCCCGTCCTAAACTTTTCTCTTTCTTACTTGCCATGGGCAGCTAGCACTTCCTTTGCGAGTTCAGAGTAAACTTCCGCACCTTTGGATTTCGGCGCGTAATCAATGATTGGCATCCCGTGACTCGGGGCCTCCGCTAACTGAACGTTGCGCGGAATAATCGTGGCGTAGACCTTGTTTTGGAAATACTTCTTCACTTCTTCATTGACCTGCTTCCCCAGATTGGTCCGGGCATCGTACAGGGTCAAGAGGACCCCTTCGATCTTCAGGTCACGGTTGAAGTGCTTTTGCACCAACTTGACCGTGTTCAATAGCTGCGTCAACCCTTCCAGCGCATAGTATTCGCTCTGTACGGGAATCAAAATGGAATCGGCGGCCGTGAACGCGTTGATGGTCAGCAACCCTAACGACGGCGGGCAATCGATCAAAATGTAATCGTATTGGTCCCGGACCTCGTCCAAGGCGGCCTTCAAGCGCGTCTCGCGGGCCATCATCGGGGTCAACTCGATTTCGGCCCCAGAAAGCTGAATGGTCGCCGGCACGATATCTAAGCCCGGGTGTTCGGTGTGTAAAATGGCATCTTGAATCGGCGTTTCGTTGACCAACACATCATAGATCTCTTGGTCGATGGTCGCCTTTTGGACACCGACGCCACTCGTCGCGTTACCCTGCGCATCGGTGTCGACTAACAAGACCTGCTTGCCATCGGTCGCTAACGCCGCGCCCAGGTTCACGCCGGTCGTGGTCTTACCCACGCCACCCTTCTGATTGGCTAATGCAATAATGTAACCCATATGTCGTTTCACCTCTAGCTTTCTTTGGGAATATCAATAATAATGCGGTAACCGTCCGCGGTTTCTTCTTCTTTGGTGGTGAGCGTCATCCCGGCATCGCTGACCATCTTCACCGATTGACGAATGGTGTTGACGGCCACGCGGGTATCGCCGGACACGCTGTGTTTGGTGACCTTGCGCCGTCGTTTCTTCGGCCGCTGGTGCTTGGCAATCAGCGCTTCGGTCTCTTTGACGGTCAGCTGGTCAGCGAGCACCGTTTGCAGCATGGTCACTTGATCCGCATCGGCCAAGGCCAACAACGCGCGCCCGTGCCGTTCCGAAATCTGGCGGTTCAAAATGGCCGTCCGCACAGGTTCAGCCAATTTCAACAGCCGCAGCTTGTTGGCCACGAACCCTTGGCTCTTGCCAATTCCTTCCGCCAATTGGGCCTGCGTCAAGTGATTGAGGTCCATCAACTTCTGGTAGGCGTGGGCTTCTTCCACGGCCGACAATTCCTCACGTTGGAGGTTTTCGATCAGCGCCATGGAAGCCGTTTCGTCGTCATCCATCTTCTCTAAGATGGCGGGCACGGTGTCCCATTTGAGACTGGAAACGGCCCGGAACCGCCGCTCACCCGCGATGATCTCGTAGTGATCGGCCTCGTACTCCCGCAACACGATGGGCTGCAGGAGGCCGTGTTCTTGAATCGTCTGGGCCAACTCGGCAATCGCCGTTTGGTCAAACCGTTGCCGTGGTTGGAACCGGTTCGGAATGATCTGGGCGACCGGAATCATCACCACGTTTTGCTTCACGGGATGGGCCGGACGTGTGGCCTTCTCCCGGTTATTTCCAAATAATGAAAATGGCAATTATCTTACCCCCATCCCATTAATCTTCTAACGGTTCCCGGTTGGGTGTCCCGGCCTTCCGTGGATAACGCTTCGGCGTGTGCTTGACCTTGTCGATGACCACGATGTGGCGCGGGTCATTGGACTGCGGCAGGTTGAACGCGTAATCGGCGTTCACCTGACCACCCAGTGTCGTGATGGCCGTTTGACTGACGGCCAACTCGTTAGCCGTTTGAGCTGCCTTCAAGGCGACGAACTGGCCACCGACCTTAACTAGTGGCAGGCACAGTTCACTGAGAACGGACATCCGGGCCACCGCACGAGCCGTGACCAAATCAAAGCCCTCACGGCACTCGGCCCGTTTGTTGCCAAATTCCTCGGCCCGGGCGTGATGGAACGCCACGCCGGTCAAATTCAACTTGGCTGCCAGCTCATTTAAAAACGTGATCCGCTTGTTCAGGGAATCCACGATGGTCACCTGAAGCTGCGGGAAGACGATCTTCAACGGCAATGACGGGAAACCAGCCCCGGCCCCCACGTCACACAACGTGAGCGGTGCCGTCCGCATTGCGGGCACGTAAAAAGCGGGGGTCAACGAGTCGTAAAAATGTTTCAGGTAGACTTCGGGCTCCGCCGTAATGGTCGTTAAATTCACGTGTTCGTTCGTGGCAACCAAGAACTGATAGTAGTCAGCAAATTGTTGCTGCTGTGTTGCGTTTAATTCGATGCCTTGCGCCGACAGCGCGGCACGAAATTCTTCAGGATTCATGCAATATCTCCCTGTTCAGTTCTTTGTGAAACACAATTGTTTCACGTTTGAGTATACTTTACCTTACTTACGGACGAAACGCAACCGAACTGATACGCCCAATTGCCCCTCGCCCTAGCGTCGTTTCCTATTATACCGAAAATCGCCGTCACATGAAACGTCTATCGGGAAACATTCCGGGATTGTTGGCGGGGTGATAAGCTGGTTTTTGGTGGCTGCTGGGGATTGGGCTGGCCGCCTTACCGTTACGTGAAACTCTGGGCTGGAACGCTGGGGAAGGACCGCCCCAAGCCTGATGGAGCGGTCTCGGAGCTTGCTTTGAGCCGAAGTCCACGTCTCAAATGGCCTCACAGCCGAAACGTGCGCCAACAGGCAACTTTCAGCCCAGTCAACACTGCCGCGACGGATGGTAGCCATTTCTGTGGTTGATAGGTGAGCGGTTTATCTAATTGTTAGTTAAAGCCCCCATCTCGCAACTGGTTCGTGGAATCTAAAACCACCGCAATTGCTAATTAGAATATGGACAATCAATTATCACTAATTCATGCTGACTCATCGGAGACAACCAGGGCTGGCATGAACCTCTAACACAGCGGCTATCTCGGCAGACAGTAAAACAGACACGTCCTCGTTGAACTCACGTTGAGGCGTGTCTGGTTTTTGGTTTAGATTAAAGGTAACCCATTGCTGGTTCGGCGCTGAGGACTCAGCCGCGGACGGTGCTTGGCGAAGCCCGTGTTGCCGACCGTGATCGTGTCGATCACCGGTTGGCCCAGCAACAGGGGGTGGTTGGTGACGCTGGCCATCCCCCGCTGAATCGTGATGACGTTATAGCTGGTCGCGTCGTGGACCTCGTGGTGGTGCGGGTCTTGGCAGTCGATGTAGGTCGACGCCGAGGCCACCGTCGTCACCGGAATCGTGGTATCGACCAGGTAGCTGGCCCCGAAGTGGAGGTGGCCCGTGAAGATGCCGCCGATGTTGTGCCCGTGTAAAATGGCCAGCAGTTCCCGGTTATTTTGCAACAAGGCGTAGCGCATCCCTCGCAGTGCCGGTGCGTCCAGCGGATGGTGAAGGAATAAGAAGGCCCGGCGTCGTGGGGCGAGGTGCAGATTTTTATTCAACCAGTCCAGTTGCTTGCGGTCTAGCCACCCGGCCTCCTTGTGGGCCTCCCACTTGGAATCCAGGAAGTAAAAGTCCATGTTCTGGTAGACCTGCTTATAAGCATAGTACGGTTGGTGCGGTTCTTCTAAGTAGCCGACGTTAAAGGCTTCCCGGTCGTCCTGGTCGCCGAGAATCACCTGAATTGGCGCGTGAAGTCGGGCTCCCTGCTGCTGCAAGTATTGGCGCAGCTGTGTATAGTCCTGGCTGGTCCCGTCCGTGAGCAAGTCCCCGCTAATCACGATCAGGTCCGGTTCAATCTGCCGGTCTAACACGTCGTCAAAAATACGCTGTAATTTCACGGCAGGCGGTAATTGCTGATGGTACTGCGGCTCCCGCCCTGCCGATAATTGTGGATCAGATAAATGAACGATTGTGAATTTATTCATACCCCCGTGGCCCCCATCAAAAGTAAGTCGCAACCACCGGGACACCACCCGGTAACAGTCCCCGACTATCACTAAGTTAGGTCTAGCATACCGGATTGATGTAAATGTTTGATGTCGGACCTGTCAACATCTTGTAAAATTTTCGCCACTGCTGAGCAAAGTCAGCCATTGGTTTACTGACCGAAAAAATACCACGGTAAGGGGTCGGCTTCCGTGGTATTTTAGCGAATGAATCAATTAAGGCCGCTTGGGTTTCCGGACAAAGTACAGCATCGGTAGCCACGTGACAATCAATAGGAGCAGTGTATCCGTATCCATGGCAGACATGCAATCATCCTCTTTCCCTGATTTTCTTCAGCATACCAGAGTGATGTATCGTTTCTGTATGGAATACCTACACATTTGTGTAAAATTTTTCATGCGCCTGAGCCCACCGCGTTCCAACCCCTATTGGGCGAGCTGTAGGCGGCCAATTCCCGCAATTTTGGCCAAAAGAAAAGAGACCCCCCAACCAAACGGCGGGCGTCTCTTCAATTTTACAAACTAGTTCTTAATGGCACGAACTTCTTCGAGGAACCACTTGTTGAAGGCTTCAGCGTCGATATCCGTAGATACCTTAGCGTTGGTCTTGCCATCGTGGTAAGCCCCGCGGATGTCGCCGACCGTTTCCCCAATAGCTGGGCCATCGGTAACGACGTCGATCCACATATCTTCGGTCTTGATAGCTTCTGGGTGCAAGAGGTAGAAGATGGTGTTCACATCATGCATGGCAATCCCCTTGTCACTGTTGTCACCATCGTTGACGATGATGTCATGCAGCATCTTCCCAGTTTCGCTGATCTTTGGCAGTTCTTCGATGCTTTCGTGGGTCAAGAGGGCCTTCATGGTGATGTCCAAACCAACCATGACAATCGGAATCCCTGACTTGTAAACGATTGCGGCAGCGTCTGGGTCGGTGAAGACGTTAAATTCGGCGGCACTGGTCATGTTCCCTTTGCCCAGGGCACCACCCATGGCAACGATCCGGTCGATGTGGCTCTTCACTTCTGGGTATTCGGAGAAGAGCAGCGCAATGTTGGTGTATGAACCGGTTGGCACCAAGGTGATTGGGTCTGGACTAGCCATGATTTCATCATGTAAGGCTTCAACGGCCGTCTTGTGTAATGGCTTTGGTAAGTCGGTTGGGAATTCGTAACCTGGCATCCCGGAAGCCCCGTGAATCCGAGCGGCATCTTCAAAGTCCTTGAACAATGGTTGTTCAGCACCGGCTGCGACTGGAATATCTTGGTTGAAGAAACGCACGATCTTCAAGGCGTTGATGGTGGTCTTGTCAACCGTCACGTTACCAGCAACCGTCGTGATCAGCTTCAAGTCGATCTTCGGGTCGTTGATGGCCATGGTCAAGGCCGCTGCATCGTCAATACCTGGGTCAGTATCCATAAGAATTTTAATTGTCATGATAAATATCCTCCTAAATGAATTCGTTTTCGTTTAGCCGCGGGGCGGACCCGCCGCCAGTAAAACTCACTGTGACATTTTGCTAGAGCATTGCACTGAAGATGAGGTCTAGCAAGAATAACACGCCTAACAAGTAGACGGGCCAGGAAAGTTCTTTGCCCTTTCCTAACGCCAATTTCATAACTGGGTAGCACACGAAACCAAAGGCTAACCCAGTGGAGATACTGTTGGTGAACGGAATCAGCACAATGATCAGAAAGGCTGGGAACCATTCAGAAAAGTCGGCCATCTTGATGCCGCCGATGGCTGCCATCATCAACGCCCCAGTGATAATGATCACGGGCGCAATGGCAGCGGACGGCACGTAGGCCAACAGGGGCACGAAGATGAGGGACATCGCGAACAGGACGGCGGCAGTCAATGCCATGATCCCGGTCCGGCCCCCACTCTCAATGCCGGAAGCACTTTCGGCGGCAGCCACGGTCGGACTCGTGCCCAAGAAACTGGACAGGAAAGTCGTCACGGAACTGCCCTCGAACGTCTTCTTGAACTTCTTGTGGTTGGGCAACAACCCTTGCAGCAGGCCCATGGATTCGAAGACCAGAATCATGGTCATCGAGAAGGCCGCTAGGATAAAGGGCGTGCTCAGCCAGTGACTGAAGTCGTTTTGGAAGACGATTTTGTGGTACTGCCCTAACCGCGCCAAATCAACAGTTGGGGTGTCAGCGTCTTTCACACCGCAGAAGAAGGCCAGCAGGCTGGTGGCGATGATGGCGATAAAGAAGTTCCCTTTGATCTTGCGAATGTACAAGATGAGGCTGAGGACCAGGCCAAACAAAGCCAGTAACGGCGTGGGTTTGGTCAAATCCCCCAACACAATCAACGAGGACTTCCCGGCCACGATCAGGCCCGCCTTTTCCAGGCCGATTTCGACCAAGAAGAGCCCAATGCCGGCGGTGATCCCACTCTTCAGCGAATCTGGTATGGCTTCGGAGAGAATCGTGGAGATCTTGGTGAAGGCGATTAACATGTAAATGAAACTAGCGACCGCAGCGATCCCTAAAGCTTCTTGCCAACTCAACCCCATGTTCACGACAATTGTGTACGTGAAGAAGGCGTTGACCCCCATCCCCGGGGTGAGGATGACTGGTGCGTTGGCCCACAGGCCCATGATCAGACACCCAATCACCGACGAGAAGATGGTGGCAAAGACGCTGAGGTCGGTCGGAATGCCCGCATCCTTTAAAATCAGCGGGTTAACAATGATGATGTACGAGATGGCGAAAAAGCCAGTCACACCAGCAATCAGTTCGTTGCGGACGACATCCTTATGCCGCAGGGCTTCGCGTAACGTTAAGTCATTGGCGATATCAACCTGCGATTGTTGCTTACTCATAAAAATCCCTATCTTTCGGTACGTCAGTTCGCGACATACAGACTTCCCGGGCTTTGCAACCGGATGGTCTCACGCACCCGGCTGGGTTTCACTCCCCGATTAGGAGAGGTCGGCACCCGTTTCGGACTGGCCAGGTTGATTCCCGTCAGTCGTAAGTGACACAGATAGCCCAGGAACAGAAGCCCCCGGGCTATCGCGTCAGCCCCATACGTGATGAGGCGTTATTTTTTTACCAAACGAACAGACCAACAATTCCGGCTGATAGCAAGGAAACCAGGATCCCGGAAAGTAACATGTAACCAACGTTCTTAGAAATAAGTTCGTTGTTTTCACGGTCAACGATCCCCTTGAAACAACCGATAATCATCCCAGTAGTTGAGAAGTTAGCGAATGAAGTCAAGAAGACAGTTAAGATGGCCCGGTAGTGATCGGAGAAGGCACCCGTGTTAATGGTTGAAGCAATCTTACCCATAACAACGAATTCGTTCGTAACCAACTTAGTCCCCATGTATTGGGCGAATTGGAAGGCGTCTGAGACGTTCAGACCCATTAACCATGCAAATGGGAACATGATGATCCCTAAGATGTGTTCCAAGGATAACCATGGGTTGAATAAACCAAGCAACTTATCGATCAAGGCAGCTAAGGCAACGAAAGCGATAACGTTAGCGGCAATGATCAAGATCAGACGACCGGCACCCAAGATAGAGTCACCCAAGAAGGAGAAGAAGGCTTCCTTCTTGCCATCGTCTTCAACGTCGCCTTCTTCAGCGGCAGCAGTGTTGGACCCACCGATTTTGGCGATGGTATCTTCTTCTGGGGCCACTTCAACAGGGTTCAACATGTTGGTAACAATGATGGCGTTCAAGATGTTAATTGGAACGGCCGTCAAAACAAATTGACCTGGAACCATTTGGGTATATGCACCCAGAATGGAGGCAGTGATACATGACATGGACATCATGGCAAGGGTCAAGTTACGTTCCTTACGCATGCTCTTTAATTGTAATTGAGAAACGGCTAAGGCTTCAGTGTTCCCTAAGAACATCATTTCAACAGAGAAGAAAGATTCGAACTTAGGTTGACCGGTGATGTAGGAAAGGCCACGCCCAACCCACTTGATGATCCAAGGCAATACCCCGATGTAAGTCAAGATATCGAACATTGGCACAACTAATAAGATTGGCAGCAATGAACTGGTAACGAAGTTCATTGACTTGGCCGTCCCACCGAATTCTGGGGTAACCCAGTTAGGTAAGGCGAAGACAATCCCTTGGTAGGCCACTTGGACTAACCAGTTGAACCCATCGGCAGCACCCTTAACGATGTCTTGCCCGATGGAGAAACTCGTGAAGAACCAAGCCAGAACCAAGTTAAGCACTAACACGATCCCAGTGGACTTCCAGTTGATTTTTTTCTTGTTCTTGGAGAACAGGAATGCGATTGCGAGGTAAACAATTACCCCTAAAATATTGACTGCGACTAGCATTGGTCAAAATACCTCTTTCCGATATTATTCTTTGATGTATGGACGTTTGCCATACAAAAGTTGACACGATGTGGCTGCAGAAATTATGTAACGCATAACTTCTGTTACGAACGAACGATAACTCCCGTCACAACAGCTGGATTTCAGTTAGGGACCATTAAATGGTGAAATTAACGGTGAATAATATCTGATACTGTGATGCCTAACTGACCTTTGCAACCCAACTGTTGTGCAGCGGAGCTTGGTACCCCCTCACCTCCCTTCAAGGTTCGTGCGATTTGAATTTTTATTGCGTAATCTCATTTAAAAAACTATGTCCGGCCGTGTGACTAGCCAAACCGAAATTCTCTAGGACTGTGGCGCCCACGTCGGCAAGCGTCCGCCGAATCCCCAGCGCGTGAACACTGGGCCGCGACGGCGAGTACGCCAACAGGGGCAAGTACTCGCGGGTCGGGGTGGTGTCGCTAGCCGGATCATCGGCGTGCGTCGCCGTGATCAGCAACAAGTCGTTGGCTTCCAAGTCATGTTGGAACTGGGCCAAGTACTTGTCAGCGGCCATCAGCGCTTCACCAAAGGCCTGGCTATCCTGCTGCTCGCCAGCGAACCGGAAGTCCGGTAACATCACGTAGGTGAGTCCGGACGCCTTTTGGTTCAGCTGTTCAAAGAGAATGCGAAACGCATCTTGGTTGCTGCCAACCTGGTGGCGTTGGGCCGCGCTTTGCGTTTGCAGGTAGCTTTGAAATGGCCCTGCCAATGTCACGGCGTACCCAGCTAAGGGCAACGTCGTAAAGACGGTCTGCGTGCTGTTGACCCCGGCATAATCCCACATCTCGCGGAGCCCCGTGGCCCGGCGATTTCCTTGAGCCTGCACGTGCAGGCGGCCAAAGAAGCCGACCGGATGATCAACGGGTGCGATGCCGACAAGTTGGTGGTCAACCCGAATATTTCCGAGTCCCAGCCGTTGTAATGTTGGGAGGTTTAGTTTACCCGTCCAACTAACCGCGACGTGGCCTAGCGTGTCAGCGTCGACCGATTGAAAGCGGTTTGCGTCGGGGGCTTCCCCCAATCCCAAGCCGGCAAAATCAATCACGAATATGCGATGAAAGGCCACTGTTTCTCACTCCTTAGGTCAACCCTTGGTCAGAAGTCCCCCAAGGATTTTTTCGGTCTAGTAATAATATACCTTTTCCCAAGCGCCCTGTAAATGGTCGATTTAAGAAAATCGTATAAAGGCTATTTCCGAACATTATGACACTTAATTACTCACGGGAACCGGTCTATTCGGGGGCTAACCGAACGACCGGCTGTTTTTGCTAAAAGGATTTACCTTTAACATTTTCCCTAATTTTCAAAGAACAAAAAGAAGCTACGCCGCCCGCCTCTATGTGGAGGGCGACACTAAGTTGCCAAGTGATATCTGTATAACTAAAACCGTAAAATCTGAGGTAACCGAACTTCCCGAGCTTTAAAGCATAAAAAACGGGCTTCAAGTTGGGTGTTAATCAATCACTTGAAGTCCGCTAACTCTCGGAAAGGAGGTTGTGATTACTAAATTTCCGTTTCGTAATCATTGTAATTCTTGATCGCCTCATAACTAAAATTCTCGTCGAGCGGCCGCAGCCAATCAAATCAATTTTTGGATTAGTTTCTGGCTGCCGTTTCAACGTCTTACCAGTGGAACTTAATTCCCTCATTACTAACACAAGACACGCTTTAACGATTCTTCTTGAAATCCTTGCATGACCCTTGTTGCCGTAACATCCGAGCTCTAGCTACTACCTGGAACTGTTTACAAGTCTTCAAACATCTACGCTTAACTTACAAGCATTAAGTTTCAAACCCTATTCAATTTTCAGTGGAACATTCGTGAAACCAAAACCTGGATCTGCCAGAGTTCGTTAGAAGGTTTACCGGAGTTGTCATCTATCTTTCAGTATCTTGGAGCTAATTCTTAAAACCTGACTCACGTCAAAACGGAAATCGGTTTCTTGGAACTTGGTACTTAAAGCATCTGGAACATCACAACTCTTAATTCCTTTCCGCACCATCATATTATCATAGGCTGTAAGCGTTTGCAACAGAAACACCCGATTTTTTGTTCATTTCCGAACAAATTAGCCGAAAAAAATACTGTTGACCGCAGCCAACAGTATTTCCGCAACGTATGAATCAATTCCCGGCAAAATCTATGGGTTCTTGTTTGGAGGAAAAGTTTCACAGAATGAGCTTAGCAAATTGATTCCTAATTTAAAATGTTACACGGTCGTGCGGAGCTCTTCTCAACGCACACTTTAGTTATACCGCGAAATGACGTGGATTGCACCTTTTTTGAATCGCAATTTTTCAATGATGCACTGGTTACTTGACCCAAGCGGGTTTGTCGCCGTCCGTGTTGGGCTTGTTAACGCCTAAGGATTCGCGGATAGCCTTCGTTGGGGCCGCTACCAATTTGGCAACTAATGCCGCGATACTCTTGCGTGAAACCTCGGTGCCCTTGAACGGTTCGCCTTTTTGCGTCGTCTCGTAGGCCACTTCATTTTTGTTGGAGAGCCAAGCGGGCCGCACGATGGTGTAGTCCAGGTCGGAGTCCTCGATGACCTTGGCTGCCGCCGCGTACGTCTGCAGGTAGCCGCCGTCTAACATCTGGTGATTCCACTGGCCAAATGCGCCCGGTACCTCGTCGTAAATGCCCAGCGTGGAAATCCAGATCAAGCGCTTCAGCCCACTGGCGTCCATGGCTGCCACCACGGCCTTAGCCTCGTCTTCGATGTTGCTACCGGCTAGGTTAGCGTAAACCACGTCGATGCCCGCCATGGCAGCGGTCAAGTCGGCTTCGTTGGCCGCGTCGCCGTCGACCACCTCGACCCGGTCACTGGCGGCATCCGCTAAGCGCTGACTGTTGCGCAGAAATAGCGTGAGGTGGTTGTTCTGGTCGGCCAGCAATTGGGTCGTGGCCAGTCTAGCAATCTTTCCGTTCGCACCTAAAACTAATACATTCGTCATCTGAAGAACCCCTTTTCATTTTTGTTTACGGTTATACTGTAATACTCATAGTTACATTTAGCAAGTCAAAGGGCTTGAACTTTTTCTGACAACATTGGTTTAGCTGGCCGCCTTGCCGTTCGCTAAATATGGCCTGGAACGCGGTGGGCGGACCGGACCGAGCCTGAGAAGCGGTCTCGGCCTCGCTTTGAGCCAGAAAACCACTGTCTCAAAGTCACCAATTTGCCAGCAAAACCCACTGGCAAATTCCCCGGCTGAGCCTAGTTTCGCTCCACTCTCGGCTTACGTTAGCGCGGGGCCAAAAATCAACAGTCTAACTCGCACTACTGTGATGCCGCAGTGTCGCAACCTGTTTGCTTTCAGCCAATTTAAGTGAGCACAGCCAGTGTTAGCCGATAACTCACACCCCAGTTACTGAAAAAAGCCCACAAAAAAAGACCATGGCCAGCCGCCATAGTCTCGCAGATTGCGTTTATTTTCGCTAACTGATAGACGCTTAGATCAACATCAACGTAACACCGTTGATGGGCGTCAGGCTGTCGCCCAAGTCGCCGAAGACCAGTTCTTTCTTGAAAACTGGTTGGTCTAATTCAGTTAAGTTCGTGTTCTTAATGGTCAGATGATAACGGCCATGCCGATCGCGCTTTAATTCATAGTTCACGAATTCTTGTTCAGGGGCGTAGTCAGCGAAACGAACGGCGTAAACGCCCAGCTGATGAGAAACAATCAGCCGAATTCCGTTTTCATCTCTAAAGATATGCAAAATGTGTTCACTCCTATATTGATTAGAACTTCAGCTGCCGCAAGGATGACAAACAAAAAGGAAGAGCCGCCACCGCGTCCCCTCCCTCGATATCGACATTCGCTCAATCAAAGATTTTGGAAACCCGCCGCGACTTATTTCGACAACCACGGTCGTTAAACCAATGATCAACCGCCATGCGCACAGTGATGTTAGCCTGGCCAAACCACGTCCAGCTTGGTATCACCAGATAATTCCTCTATGTATCTTGATTGTACCATACTTACCTTGAAAAGATTAGCTTCCTGCGAAATATCCTGGCGACGGGTGTTGGGTGGGCGGTTTCGGCTTGTATCACCAGAATCAGCCGGTATGAATATGCTAATAATTAGCCAAAAATCAGTCAATAATCACGGCTAATTTCGGTCGCACCCTTGCCAGTCCTGGCTTAAAATGCTTCAATGATTAATAACAACGTCGTTTAATGATTAATCCCAACGATGGGCAGATGGAGGCTCTGAAATGGCAAATACGAAAAATAGTCAGGCTGCTAAGATTCGGCAGCAAATTATCGCGTGGCTGCAAGATGACCAGCAAGCAGAGGTGGTGTCAGCGGAGAAATTCCCGGGGATCCGGGGGATTCGGGCCGTTAAGCTACGGCAAATGCTGGGCGACCTCGGCTACAAGTCGTCCGTGGTCATGGGCGCCATCTCGGCCGCACCGTCGATTGACGAACGCATCAAGAAGGCCGCTGTGAAGCCGCGCGAGGTTTATTATTATTTTGATGCTGGCGAAACGGATTCAGCCGCCACATCCTCAGTTGCTGCGACCCCCGCTACGGCGGCCAGCCCTGCCGTGACGGTGGCCCCAACGACGGCCCGGTTTAGTCAACCGGCCCCCGGCCTCGCTGGTACCCCAGCGTTCGCCCAGGTCGTGACTACCAATCAACACCTGAGCCAAGCTATCGATGACTTGTTGGCTGCCGCCGAACGACAACGCCCCCTCAGTGATTTGGAACTGAACTTCTTGACCGACTTTGCCGCGCAGGTCGCTAAGCAAGGCGAACTGTTGCAAAACTTTGCTACCCAATCCAAGATCGACCATTTGCGCCGCGGTTAGGCAAGTCACCTAAGGGTTTCCCCCAGTATTTGCGCAAATCCCATCGTTTTGTCGGAAAGTTCTTGACTTTTAGTCATCCAACCCTTACTCTGTTATAAATTACTTTTATGGGGGACGACGCCAATGGCTTTACATGAAGACAATCGCGTATTTTGCGAAAAAACGGAACTCTTTTCCGACGCTTTCTACGGTACGATTACCAAGATCTACGAACATTCCGCACTGGTGAAGGTTGAACCTGACCAACTCTCCAAGAAGGAAACTGACAAAATCGATTCCTTCGGCGACCTCGTTGTGATTCGGCTGAGCGAATTACAATTGGTCGACGCAGCGGGCAAGCCGCTCAAGGAACCGGCTGAAGAATTAGAAGCAGCTGAATAAATACGGTGAAGACTGGGACTGATCCCGGTCTTTTTTGTTTGGGAGTGGGAAAAAAGGCGATTAGCCGGCGAACATTAAGGCTGATACCCGAAGAATCCTGGTCTGGAATTGTTTGGTTATCAGTTTTAAGCGGAACCGGCTGTCTTTTGGCGCACGTTTCAGCTGCGTAAAGGTGAAGGAACCGAGCCTGGGAGGGTTTATCCTAGGCTCGGTTTGCCCAGAATACCATGCCCCGCGCTTGCCGCCAAGGATTTTCATTTTAACTGCCAAATGAATCAGCCAATCACTCACTAAGAGGCTTAGCCATTGGCCGCTAAAAAAGGAATGGGTGCTAAAACGTTCCCATCCCTTCTCAAGCTTACTTCAAAATCTCAGCCAGCTGCCCCATTAAGACTGGCAGTTCGGCCGCCAAGGATTCATTCACGTGCTCCTCAATCTTCCGGCCCCGCGCCGTAACTTGGAACACGTGATACCGCCGATCAGTCGGCAAGGTCTCGTCCTGAATGTAACCGCCATTTAACAAGCGGCTGATTTGAATCGATACCATCGACTGGCCAACGTTTAACCGGCGGGACAACTCACTGGTGCTGACCTTTTCCGTGACTAACTCATGTAAAATCCGATACTGTTCAAACGTGAGGGCATCCCCGCTGCTTGGTCGTTTGATGAACGGTCGTAACAACGAATTCAATTGATGGATGCGCTGCACGTCCTCAGCTAATTTGTGCGCTTCGATCATGACTCTCTTCCTCCTCGTGACTGCCAGCGGCTTATGCTCCACTGGCAAGCCCTAACATAGTCCTCGTTCGAAATAATTCGTTAGTGGCCAAAAAGGTTGACCCCTAACGCATCTCTTCTAACTATACTAGCATAAATGACTGACTATATTATAAACAAATTACATCTTAGCTAAAATTCATTATAAATTTGATTGTATTTGCATGTCATGAACCCCTGTCACTCCCCGTCATAACAGTCGTTTCAGCGGTCGTCGGTCAAATGCCACGGATGGGCGTCTCTCTGAGCGAGATCGCGTAAAATAGCTTCGATCTCTGCCAATCCCATTGGGATGTTCGCCTTGCGGACCACTTGCCAGCAAAGCATCAGGTCCCGGTAGTCGGCGAACTCCCGCACATCACGTCCGAAGCTCGATTCACGCAGGTCTTTGCCGTCATGCTTCGCTTGCATAAACTGCCACAAGCGCTGCTGAAAGCCCTGCAGTTCCCGCGCTTCATGAAGTTTCTTCTGTAACCGGGGCGGTGTATCCCGAAAGATCAACGACACGCCGTCGTCAATCAACACACGGACGGTTCCCCGCCGCGGGCCCGCAACAATGTGCTTGATGTGCTGACCATTGACCCAGCTAGTATTGTTGGCGCTCGCCGGTCGTTCCGTGGTGATCAACTGCAGGTTCCCATCGACAAATGGCGTGGGCCCACTCAACCGACAGCGCTCTAATTCCAAGTCCAGGTCAGACCAATTGACGGCACTCAGGGTGCAAAGCTTCGTCAACAACTTGTTGGCTGACGCAGACGTCCGGAAGAAGCCCTCGCTTTTAGTCCAAACGACGGTGTCCGCCAGCTGATGCGGTGTGCGGAAGTTCTTAATGAACAAGACCGCAGACCAATCCAGGTCCCACGGCCGCTCGTTGACCACGCGGGTCACGTCGGCGGGGCGCAACTTAGTAAAATCAACCGTTGCCGTTGCCCGGGCTTGTAGTCGCCACTGGTCGGTTAACCCCTCTAAATAAGACGCTTCCATCATCTGTTCACCCAAGAGTTATTTCAACGGCGATACTATCTGGGTTTCCCTTGACCCGGCTATAGATTCTCACAAAACACGAATAATAGCAAGAAAGATGCATTGGCCGGATTTTTCTATAAATACTGTTATACCGCAATTAAAATCCCAATAACCCGTTGTGGGGGACAATTATTATTTCTGTATAAGTCGAACTATAATTATTTTAATATCGAATTTATTCGGATATTCTCACGAATCTTTCACTTAGGTGCCATAAAAGGTTGGTATACTGGGCAAAGATGAGAAAAGGAGGTAGTCGATGATGACAACACGGCACAGTTTGGGCACGGTTTTAACGCAGATCCGCTGCATTCTCGCAGACGGCGCAACGGCCGCGGAAGTCTTGTGTGACGCGGATGTTCCGGCCTGGTATTTGACCGAGCTGGAACGCGACCACATTACGCGGCCCAACGATGAATTGTTGGCGTTGATTTGCCAAGCTTACGAACTGAGCGAACAAACCGTGGGGAACTTGCGTCAGGCCCCCCACCTCGCAGCTGCCATTGCCCAAATTGCCCGTGCTCGTGATCACGAATTAGCCACTCGTTTGCGCCAACGCATGATGAGCTGGCCCGACAGCGCCACTACAGCCGCCACTGAATCGGTCATTCAGATGAGCGACCCAGCAGCTAAGCACAGCTACGCCGATATTTTGAGGTGCGTCCGCCAACGGATCGAATGGTGCCCCATCTTGGTCTCGGCCCTCTACTACCGCGTTTCTCCGATGGCCTATTGGCAAATGGAAGCCGCCCAGCTCGCCGTAACGCCCGAGGTCAAGCAGCTGTTGGGGTACCGACTAGAATGTGACGATTTGACGCCATTCCTTCACGCAGACGACCTGTACACAGCCATTTGCCAACACTTGGATCTCTGCAAGAAGAGTCTGCCGGTGCAGTTGCGGTTGCCCGGTTGCTAGATGTTTTTGTGCGCAAAAAATCCCCGCCCGGATTGGACGAGGATTTTCGTTTCACTTAGGTTAGTTGTTGACTAGTTGGCTGGGGTGAACGTACCAGTCGTCGTAGTTGAAGTAACTGAACCCTTTTCAGCTGTGTAGTAGATAGTGGCTTTGTTTCCACCGAAGACACCATCAGTGGCACTTTGAAGCGTGAACTTGTAAGCAACAAAGGTACCGTCAGTATTATTCTTAGTGTCGGTAACAACAGTGAATTCACCAGCGCCATCGGCCTTCAAGTGAGTTTCAATATCACTTGCCTTCGCAGTTAAGCCATTGGCTTGCTTAAAGAAGGTGTCTGCTTGGATCTTAGCAACAACATCAGCTGGGAATGCTAATGAGGATTGTGCTTCAGTCATATCAGCATTGTAAACCTTCAGCGTTGTGCCCAACGTAATCGCATTGTTTTCGGTAACGTAAACCGTTTCCGTTGACTTCTTAGCGTAGTTGGCCGTCGTCGTACCGAAGGCAGAAGCTGCGTCAGAACCGGCAATCGTGTAACCAGCTGGCACCAAAGCCTTGGCCTGCGTGTAAGCTTGAGCTGACGTAAGCGTGTCCCCTGTAGGGAATTCATAAACAGCTGAAGAAACTTGCGCACCATTGGCCTTGTTTACGAAGTTGAACGTAATCCCGTTTTCAGCCTTGGCAGTGTCGCTCTTAGCTGGGGTAACAGCCTTAGCGTAGATCCAGCCACTGATGGCAGGGTTCTTAGCGTCCTTGACGTAGTAGTAAACGGAACCTTCGCGGGTCTTCTTAACGGCGTCGGTAACCGTCAAAACATCGCTAGCGTAAGCAGAAGTGTCTTTGATTTGCTTAGAAGCCTTGTATTGAGTGTACTTAGGAGCAGTCCAAGTAACATTCTTAGTACCAGGGTTAGCGAAGTAAACAGTCTTACCAACCATTGAGTCAGTAGCCGTCTTGTCAACAGTAGTGTCGGCCTTCTTAACGCCAGCAGCGAAAGTGCCTTCAGTCTTACCACCGTAAACGTAACCACGGTACTTACCGTCCATCGTTACAACACGGTAGTAAACAGAACCACGGTTAGTAACCTTTTGGCCGTAAGCACGGAAGTAGTTAGCTGACTTCTTGGAAGTTGCCAAAGTAGTCATGGTCTTCTTTGAAGCAACAATCTTAGCACCCTTAACAGTACCTGGCTTAGTGTATAAAGCGTTAGTACCAGTTGCTTCGACGTTACGTTCAGTAGGATCAGCCTTTAACGTGGTGTAAGCGCCAGCCTTGGCATATGACTTAGCTGATGCGTTAGTTGAAACGGCAGCAACTGAGACAAAGCTTAATGCAGCGAGACCCAAGTAAAGAGATTTCTTTAAACTTGATTGCATAGTATTTCTTCCTCCAAACATAAAATATGTAATTTATCAAGCAAGAATAGTATAACCGAAGTTAGCGCTTTTGTTAAGAATTTTATTTCTTAAGTTCGCTAACTCGTTTAGCTATCCCCTAACTACGACTATTAGTATAGCCTGTTAGTTGCGGAGAAACAAGGATTATGCCCTTTTTGTCGTTGGATTGAAACAATAAACGGTCTTCTGTAATGTTTTTGTCACATGAAAAAATTTACTGTGAACAGCTCAACCACAAGGTTATGGCTGACTTAAGGTCGATTTAAACTGTTTAGAAGTGGTAAAGATTAATGCGCGATTAAGGTTGGGGGCTTCATCAATGGCCGGTTCGTTGGGTCAAGACACAATCCTTGCATTCTCGTGGCCGGGGGTCCATACTCGAGGCATCAAATGAAAGGGGGTGATGCTTTTTGGCAACAGGAAATTGTTACCTTAAAGTGATCGCTTCCGCGGAGAACGGAAACGACTAACTTCTTTAAGGTAAAGGCCGGCGAAATTTTATTCGTCGGCCTTTTTGCGTGCGCTCATTTCCAGATTTTCACATCGGTGTTCACGACGCTGAGGTAGGTGCGGACGTGGTCGATGAAGGTGGCCTGTTGCCGGGACAGAAACTTGGCGAAGGTCGCCGGCGTGTGATCTCGCAACTGGTACTGCCACCCCGTCAACATCATGAAGACGCTGGCTTGGCAGTACCAGTACAGGAAGTTGTCGTAGTTGGGGAACGGCTGGTCTTGGTGCTGCAGCCACGCCAGGTACGCCGACATGCGATTGGCCACCTCCGGCAAGGGCAAGGCGTCGGCATCCCCCACCATGAAGTCCGTGTTCTCGGCGTCTTCCCAGGTGTCATTTTCCGGCTGCAGGGTCAACCAGTAGTCCCAAATGGTCAGGTGCCAAACGCGGTACTGAATGATCTGCGGTTCCGTTTTGCTGGTCACCTTCCCCGTCTGCTGCAGATATGGGAGGTCCCACTCACTGAAGAGGCTGTTGGCGGCGCTGGGCGGCCAGTCGCGGCGGCGGTCATCGTCGAGGACGGGCACCGCATCGCTAGCGTAGTGCATCCGCGTAAAGTAGGTATCATACGCGGCGAAGGCCTGGCAGTCGCGCGGGTAGTTCAGGCAACAGTACTGCCGATACCGGCTGTAGATCAAGGGCAATTCCCGGTAGTTCCAGATGCCGAATGCGTAGGGATCCGGACTGATTTCAAAGTTTTGGGCCATGTGGCTGCCTTCTTTCTGGTACTGGGACTACTCTAGCACGTTGGGCAGTGCCTGGTAGTTTGGGGGTGCTGGAGCGAGGCGGTTGGTTGGGTGACGGGACTTTTTGTGGCGGGTTCTTTCCTTATTAGTGGGTGGATTGTGTTGCTGGTGGATAGATTGGTGTTGGGGTGATGGTGGCCGGGTATCGTTATGCCGCTGCTAGGTGTGGCGGCTGAATCAATCGTGGTTTCAGAGAGTCTGCGGCTAAATCTTCCCAGGTAGGGTGGCGACCGTGGTACACTAGCGACACAAGGAGGCCGCAATTTGTCGTGACCGGCTACGCTCATTCTAAGAACGGCCTGTTACGCTACCAGGTGCGCGACGTTACTCGCACCGCCAAGACTGACGGCCAACGCGGCTACATCACCGCCAAGGATGCCTACGTGACGCCGACCTACTACCAGAAACAGCCGACGACCGTGCGCGTGATCAGTCCGCGGGGCATCAACGCCTACCGCCACGTCGATCTGTCCGGGCGGGCCACTCAACACTACCGCCGCGGCAGCGTCCTTAAGATCAAGGGCATTGAAAGACACCACCTGACCACGCGGCTGATTTTAGCCAATGGCCACTACATCACTGGTAATAAGACGCTCGTCATTAAGAAATAAAGTTCTGCAAAGGGCACGCCAATGTCTCTCTGGAGCGCCCTTTTACTTGGTCCGTGCTCAGCCAGTTGGGCAAAGTCCCTCAATAGACTCACAATTTTCCCTAATAGTTGTGGCATCCCAATGTACTCACAAAAGATATATTTAATCATAATTCTGTTACCAACGGGATAAACGTGGTAAACTAACATGCAAAGGAGGGGTCACGTATGAAAACGTCATCTCAAAATCCCAGCAAGTCTCAGCGTCTAAATATTCGTATCGATAGCGATTTAAAAACAGAAGCACAACAGGTCTATCATCATCTAGGCCTCGATATGTCTACTGCTGTCACTTTATTCTTAAAGCAAAGTGTTATCGACAAAGGGCTCCCCTTTCGTCCTAACTTTGAAAATGAAGATTCATACACACCAGAAGAGGCTCGCCAAATCGTTCATTCAGACCAACTTAAAACGTATGATAGTCTCGACGATTTGTGGCAGGATTTAGATCATGAAGATTAAAGTCTCCCCGCTCTTTCGCCGCCAATACAAAAAAATGCAGAAAAAACATTACCCGATTGCATTAATCAAGACAGCTGTGCAGGCCATTGTCGTACAAGACACCACTAAGCTCCAGCAACTCCGTGATCATGCGCTTACCAACAATTGGGCCGGATTTCGCGAATTACATCCCACAGGGAAGAATGACAACTGGATTATGATCTACAACATTACTGAAGAAGATGAACTCGTCTTAACCCTTATTCAGACTGGCAATCACGATGTTCTGAATATCTAGTTACGCTATGTATGGAGCACCCCGACAATCACTGCCGCGGTGCTCCTTATTTTTACACGACGGGCTTCGCTTCATGCACGGCGGCCTTGACCTGGTCGCCTAGCCGGTGGATGCCGGCGTCGATGACCGTGGGCGTCAGGCCGCTGAAGCACAGGCGCAGGCTATTGTGGACGTCGCGGTTCGGGTAGAAGTTGGTGCCGGGCACGTAACTGACGTGGGCCGTCGGCGAGATTTGTTCGCGCAGCAAGGCCCCGGTGTCGATGTCTTTAGGCAAGGTAACCCAATCGAAGAAGCCGCCCGCGGGCGTGGTAAACGTCGCCTCATCCGGGAAGTATTTGCCCAGCGCCGCCACCATCGCCGCGCACTGGACGCGGTAGTGGTCCTTGAGCACGTCGACGTGAGCGTCCAGGTCGTTCGCCGTCAGGTAGGCGTCGATGGCCGCATGAGTCACGCCAGTTGCCTCCAGGTCGCTGGCCAGCCGCACCTTCATGATAGCGGCCAGCAGCGTGTCGTCGGCCACCAACCACCCGGTCCGTAAGGCGGGCATCAGGATTTTTGACAAACTGGAGATGAAGACCACGCGGCCCTCGGTGTCAAAGCTCTTGATGGCTGGCAGCGGCGTTTGCTCGTAGCCCAGGTCCCGGTATGGCGAGTCCTCTAAGATAATGAAATCATAGCGGTTGGCCAGGGCGACTAGCTGTTCGCGCTTGGCCACGCTCATGGTGATGCCGGTCGGGTTGTGGAAGTCTGGCACCGTGTACAACAGCTTGATGCCAGGATGGCGTTTTAAGGTCGTTTCCAGCGCATCTAAGTCGATGCCATCCGATTGGAGGCCCACCCCGTAATATGTCGGCTGATAGAGGTCTAAGGCCGCCAGCGCGCCCACGTAGGTCGGCACCTCCACGGCTACCTCGTCGCCCGGATTCAACAGGGCCTTGGCGACCAGCTCAATGGCCTGTTGCCCGCCGACCGTTAAGACCACGTGCTCGGCGGTGGTCGTCACCTGGCCCCATTTGCCGATTCGCGCCGCTAACTTCGCCCGCAACGCCGGGTTGCCCTGGGGATTTTGGTACTGAAACAGGTGCGCGCCCTGCTTGGCAATCGCCGTATTGAAGGCCCGCTGGACCGCCGCCACCGGAAACAGACTTTCGTTCGGGCTCCCCGCCGCAAAGGAAATCGCGCTGGGATCCGCATCCTGGGTAAACAAGCCACTCAACGCAGACGGCACATCCGGGTTCGCCCGGGTCGCCAACAAATCTTTCAACATGGTCATCACACCTTTCTGACAGCCACGGCTGCCGCAACTTTCTCGAAATTTTTGGTGGGCGGGGCCAAACCCCTGCCGCTAACCTTGCGTTCATGATAGAATATCGGTGCGCGAAAAGCTGGGTCAACTATCTGGAAATTACGTGAATGTTATTCATCTTTACCAAGGGTGGTGGGGGCGTTATCAATGGGCCGGGCATTGCGCTCCTCACGGTAATTTTGCGCACGCTGCGGATTCATACTGGCGCGGGCGATAACCCGTGACCCGCAGCGTTTCGACTCACCGGTGTGCCCCCTTTACCGCAGTGGCCCCACCGATAATTCACCGCCCCAACCACCAGTCGACCGTTCCCCTGGCCCCGCGCTTATGCTAAAATACGGGTAATGAACAAGCGTGTTCACCTATTTTCAATTTACTTGAATCTCATTCATCTGACTAAATTCGGGGGTGTCGTCGATGTTACCTTTTGCTTACCGCGTCTTTCAAGCTATCGTGCAAGAACAAACCTTTTACCGAGCGGCCCAAACGCTGAACGTCACGCCCTCAGCCATCAGCCACTCCGTCAACCAACTGGAAAAGGAACTGGGCTTTCCATTGTTCATCCGCAACCGGACCGGCGTGGAACTGACACCGGACGGGGAAAATGTCCTCCCGCTGATTCAGGGCGTCATCAACGCCGAGGACCGGCTCCAACAGGCCGCCGCCAACATTAACGGCCTCAACGCTGGGTCCGTGCGACTGGGCGCCTTCTCCTCGGTCTGCATCACCTGGCTGCCACCCATCATCCGCCAGTTCAAGCAAGACTATCCGCAGATTGCCATCAACCTGGAACAGGCCGGCTTCAGTGACATCGCCGCGGCGGTCAAGACCGGGCGACTCGACCTGGGACTATCCGCGTTGCCAGTAGCCGAAAAGCTCACGGTCCTGCCACTGGTCAAAGACGAGATCTACTGCATCACGCCAGCCGATTTCATCCCCGCCAACCGGACTACAGTCACGGCCGCCGACTTGGTCGATCAAAATTTCATCCTCCAACGCGGCGACTACGACAAGGACACCAAGGCTGCCCTCGACCACTACCAGATTCGGCCCAACGCCCTGCGCTTTTCCATCGACGACCAGTCCATCTTGGCCATGGTCGAGGCCGGCATGGGCATGGGCATTTTACCCGAACTGGCCCTGGAACGCGTCAGTGGTAACGTCAACGTCTACCCGTTCGACACGCGCTTCTACCGGACGATTTGTCTGGTCGTCAACTCCGAGCAGGCCAAAGCGCCATCGACGGCGAAGATGATCGACGCCATCACGGCCTACGTGGCCCAGGCCTATCCGGATAAGGTGCTGGAACATCCGCATGTGGGGTAGCTAGGTTGGGCTGGCCGTCTTACGTTGTTCATACTGGCCGCCTTGCTACTGGCACCACCGACATGCGAACCGTCAATCAGCTATTTACGAAGAATTAGCATAATATCTTGACTAACATTAAAGTCACCGGCAACCACCCGTTTAGCTGACACGTGGTTGCTGGTGGCTTTTTCGATTGGGCTTTGCGTCCGGCCGACTGCCCATCAACCATCGCCATCCCGCCCCACCACTCTCCGCCATTAATTTAACAGATATCCCGCAAAAAAGTCGTCCCCTCCCCGCTTTATAATGATATAATTAAAAAGTAATTTCACGTCTACATAAATGAAGGGAGAAATCATGAATAAATTAATCAAAACCACCGCCGTGAGTCTTGTTGCCCTCAGCCTGGGCGTCTCATCTTTGCCGACCACGACCTTACCCGCACTGGCTAAGACCAAGGCAGCCAAGGTCCTCAGCACCAAGAAGCTGAAGAAGACGGCTTACCACGCCAAGGGTGGTTACATTTACGCCAACAAGAAGCTGACCAAGAAGGCCCACAAAGCCTTCAAGTACCTGAAGACCACCTTCTACGCCACCAAGTCCGTGAAGCTCAAGAAGCGTAACGGCAAGACGGCCACTTACTACTACGTCAAGAACAAGCGTGGCAACGTGAAGGGCTGGATCTGGAAGGGCAACCTGAAGAAGGTCAACACCAAGGCCTTGGCCCGGCGGAAGTCAGACATCAAGCACGTCTTAGCGGCGGTGCGGTCGATGTCTTCTGACGACCAATCGTACGCTTTAGAGGCGTTTAAGGATATTACGACTAGCAATGCTTATTCTTCCAGTGGCCTACCGTCCGCTATTCAAGAAATCACCGGTTACACCGCCAAAGATGGACAGGCTATCCTTCAGGCCACAGCTAGCTTCAAAGGTCGGTTCAGCTCTGTGACCAACGCTAAGTTAGCCGCCATGAGCGACCAACTCGCTGAAACGATTGCGGCAAGCGACGACCCCAATGACGATTGGGACATCCGCGAAGCAAGCAATAACCTCGCAGATACTCTGGCCGATGCCGTTGAGACGTTAGACTAATCTCGCTAAAAGGATTACCGATTCACACAAATACCATCAACGTTACTGCCAGGATTGGCGGGACGTTGGTGGTATTTTTTTAATTCTATGTAAGCCACACCGCCAAAACAGTGTGGCTGCGGTCAATCAAAGGCTGACCATCAACTAGTCCTTAGCGGTGCTTGCGTTTCAATTTCAAGCCAAGCCACCCCAGCATCCCCGTCAACAACGCCACGCCCCAGACCGCAGACGTCGGTTGGTCGTCCGTTTGCGGCAGGGTCGTCGCGGCCGTTGGGGCAGGTTGGTCCGCCACCGGTCCGCTGAGTGGCGCAGTCAAATCGACCGTTGATTGGACCGGGCTGGTGGCTGGCGTCGCAGGGTGACTGACGCCACTGCCCAGTGACGTTGGGGTCGCTGGCGCACTGGTCCCCGTGGTCGTTGGCATCGGTTGCGGTGTCGCCGGCTGATCACCTGCGTCGCCCGTTGTCACGGGTGCCGTTGGGGCGGTCGGTTGACTTGGCGTCGGCGCTACCGGTGTGGGCGTCGGTGCAGGAGTTGGTGTGGGTTGTCCCACGCCCTGGTCACCACTGCCCCCGGGCGTACTTGGTGGGGTCGGCGTCGTGGTGGTCCCATCGCCACTCGGCGTCCCAGGTTGCGGGTTCGGCGCTGGGGTGGTTGACGTATCACCACCGCCACCTGGCGTGGTGACCGTCCCCCCATTGCCACCATCGGGATTGCCCGGCTGTGGGTTTGGCGTCGGCTGTGGGGTCGGCATCGTGCCGCCATCCCCAGGTTTCCCCGGCTCACCCGGCTTCCCAGGTTCTGTGGCACCGCCATCGCCATCTCCTGGCGCACCCGGGTCGGTATCGGTGTCCCCGCCACCTGGCGTTTCCGGTGCATCTGGGTCGACCGGCTTTTCTGGGTCGCTTGGTTCACTTGGAGCTTCCGGTTTGTCCGGCTCACCAGGCACTTCTGGCTTCTCTGGCACGCTGGGTTCTTCTGGTTCTTCTGGTTCTTCTGGTTCTTCTGGTTCTTCTGGTTCTTCTGGAATTTCGGGCTCTTCCGGAATCTCCGCGTCAGACTCTTCCAAGGCATAGACGTAGGTCACGCTAATGTCGTCGGTGCCCCAGACCCCGGTGGCGTTGGTCGGTCGGCTTTGTAAAACGTAGCCGTTGACTGTGACCGGAGCCGTGGTGTATTTGTCCCCCAGATTACCGGTCGGCAGGACCTGGTCCGGCGCAATCGTTTCGCCTTCCTGGTCGACGTGATGGACCGTGATTGTCCCCACCGTTTCCGGCGCGGTCTGCACGTCATACGGACGGATGACCGTGAAACAAGTGACGCCGCCCAGGCCGCCTTGACCAATCATATAGTAGTAATTGGCCAGCGGCTCCACGTGCTTGTTGGGCTCGTTAGGATTTTCCCAGGTCGTGTTGCCGGGTTTTTGCGTCGGCAATTGGAAATACAAGAGTCCGCCCGACCCCGTGGGGAAGCCCATGGTCGACGCATCGACCGACGTATCCGCCGCATGGTACACGTGATACGTTTCCTGGCCGTCCCACGATGACAGGAGTTCTTGGTATTCCCCGAGATGGAACAGCTGGAGCAGACTGCCGTCAAAGTCATAACAGGTGATGTGCATTTCCGGCTCGGTATTGCTAGGCTCGACCGTCAAGTGCGGCATGAAGATCAGCTGGCCGGGGTGTTTCTTAACTGAATGCGCGATACCCGGGATCTTGTTCAACGGCCGAAAATCGTTGATGGCGTTGTTGGCGAGCTTGAGCGAGGTCAGATTGACCAGCGTGCTCAGTGGCCACACGTTGTTGATGCGGTTGTTGCGCAGGTCTAATTTTTTCAACTGCGTCAACATCATTAGCGGCGTCACGTCCACGATGTCACCGTGCGTCCACCCGGGATTTTGCGTGCGGTCCACCGTCATGACCAGTTCTTCCAGGTTCGTGGCAAATTCCAGCCCCAACAGTGAAAATGGCGTGTGGCCGTCGATGTGGGTGTCGACGCCATTTTGACCGTTTACCACCAATTTCTTCAGTAACAACATGTCCTCTTGGTCAATGTCCGACAGGTGCTTCCAGGTCTTCCCCGGGTTCGGCAGCTGCTTCAACGCCCGGAAAACGGCGAGCTGGAGCTGACGGTTGGGCATCCACAGGTCGATCAACATCAGGTCGGGGTACCGCGACTGGTGTGTAGTCGCGGGTTTGGCCACTTCCGTTTGGACCAGCGGCACCGCAGCCAGGCTAGTCGCTGCCAGAGGCGCGGTCGTCACCGCCGTGCTCAACCCCGGCACCGGTTTGGTCAGCGTTGGCGCATCCGTCAGCACCAAGTCTGGCAGGCCCACCGGTTTCGTGGTGCCCACGAGATCGTCGGTCGTTGGCGTGGCGGTTGTGACCGCCGGGGTGGCAGTGGCCGGCGTCACGGGATCGACGGTGGCCGCGGGTTTGGTCGTCCCCACCGGTTCGGCATCGGTGGCCGGGGTGGATACCGTGACCGGGTCGACGGTGCCCGCTGGCTTGGTGGTGCCCACGGCGTTGTCGGTCGTTGGCGTGGCTGGGTCTTCAGTCGTCGGCGCGGCCGTCACCGGGTCCGCGGCACTAGCCGGCGTCACGGTTACCGCTGGTGTGGTCGGGGTCGCGGGCACCACTGGTAATGCTGCGGCGTCATCGGGGGTGGTGACGTCATCGACCGTTCCCGCGGGTTTGGTCGTGCCGATTGGCTCCGGGCTGGTCGCTGGCGCGGGGGTTGCGGTTGTATCCGCGGTCGCGGCCGGTGTGGTATCGGCCAGGGTCGCAGTGCTGGTCAGTGCGGCACTAGTCGCCGCCGCGTCTGGTTCGGTCGGCGCGGCGACGGTCGGCGTGCTTTCACTCGGGGCCACCGCCGTCACGGTCGAAGCCGTGGTCGTAGCGGTCTGTTCATCGGCCTGTGCGGTCACGCCCGCCGATAGTAACAGGGCGCCGCAGACTAAGCCGGCAAATACCCAGCGTTTGCCACTTTTGTACATCTTATAGTGTGTCTTGGTTCCCATTGGTTTTCTCACAATCATCTTCCTCCCAGTTGCGTTAAGCTTGGTGTTTCTAGGTTGGCCAGGCGGTCTCTTCACGTTCAACCAACGCTAACGAGATTCAGTATAACTGGTCAGATTAACGCTGTGGGGAATGGTTAAGAAATTGAATCAATCTTTTTGAGGCGTGAGTTTCACGTTAGTTTCACTTATGCCAAGATAACGTTTTCCATCACGCATCTTCTATGTAGGCCACCCCGCCGAAACGGTGTGGCTGTGGGACCTCGTGCTTAGTGACGCTGACGTTTCAGTTTGACGCCTAACCAGCCTAACATCCCCGTTAATAAGGCCACGCCCCAAATGGCCGACGTTGCGTGGTCGCTAGTCTGCGGCAAGGTCGTCGCGGTCGGTGACGTTGATGCAGCCGCCACGGAGGTGCCAGTCGGCAGCGTTGGCCGCGCGTGGCTGTGGGCCAGTGCAGTGACTTGACTCGTCTGACCCGGGGCCTGATCGTCCGGCGTACTTGGCGCGGTCAACCCTGGCAAGGCCGTGTCCTCGGCGGCATCATCCGTGACCGCAGTTCCAGTGGTGCCCGGTTGTGGCGCAGTGCCCGGCGTGGTCGACCCGGGGTGCGAACCCGTGACCTGATCACCGGTTCCCTGAGTGCCCGGCTGGTTGCCTTGACTACCGCCCTGGTTGCCGTCGCTTTGACCGTCGCCTGGGTCACCCGGTTGTTGATCATGGTCGCCACCAGGTGTCTCGCCGCCCGGTGCTGGTGCTGGTTGGCCCGGTTGCTCCGGCTGACTCGGTTGGCCTGGTTGTTCTGGCTGACCTGGTTGACTCGGTTGCCCTGGTTCACCTGGCTGTCCCGGTTGCCCCGGCGTCGTTGTGTTGCCACCACCATCCGTTCCTGGCGGCGTCGTGTTGCCGCCCTCTTCCGTATCGGCCTCCTCTTCCGCGTAAATGTAGGTCACGTCGATGGCGGTCTCCCCGTACACGCCCGTGGCGTTGGCCGGCGTCGTTTGTAAGACGTAGTGCGGCACCGTGACTGGCGTCGTCGTGTACGTTTCACCGACCAGCCCTGGCTTCAACGTTTCTGCCGGGGCAATTTCCTCCCCCGTTTCGTCCACGTGATGCACCGTCACGTTGGCTGCGTTGTGGGCAATCGCGTAGGGTTGAATCACCGCAAAGTCGATTGACCCAAAGGGCTTGTAAACGCCGGTCAGGTAATAGTAGTCCGTCAGCGGGTCGACGTGGATGCTGTCATCGCCTGGCCAAGACGTGGCCCCCGGCTTTTGATCCTGAATATAGGTGTAGTTCACGCCCCCCTGACCGTCCGGCTGCGGATTGCCGCCCGTGAAGTACACGTGATACGTGGACTGCTCGTTCACATGGAAGAGTGGCTGGGCAACGGCGGCGGTGGCAGTCAATTGGACCACTTCGCCATCGATCGTGGTACAAGCCGCTTGGAGGTGGCCGGTGCGATCCGCCTCATTGATCAATACCGGATCGAGGAAGATGAACTGACCGGTATCGGTAAAGCTGCCGGGTTCCCGCGGCACGGTGTCTTTCAGCGGCGAAAAGTCTTGGATGGCATTGTAGGCCAACGCCAACTGCTTGAGGTGTTTCAAATTGGCCAGTGGCGTCACGTCTTTGATCCGGTTGTGTTGCAGGTCCAAGACGGTCAGCTGTTGCAAATTAGCCAACGGCGTCACGTCTTCAATGTCGCCGAAGAAGGCCCCCGGCGCCACGTTCAACGTGTTGGTCAACATCAACGTTTCCAAATTGACCGCGTGCTCCAGACCCACCAGCGAAAATGCCGTGTGGCCGTCGATGTAGGTGCCCATGCCGTTGTGGCCCACGGCAACCAATTTCTTCAGCCGCGCCAGGTCCTCTTGGGTAATATCATCGACCGTGCTCCAGGTCTTGTCGCTGGCATGTAACTTCTGTAGCGCCAACAAGACCATCTGTTGTAGCCGCTTATTGGGCATCCACAGGTCGATGGCCGGCGTCTCCTTGGTGTGGGCCACCGTGGCCACAGTCGCGGGCTTCGCCAGTTCGGCTTGGACTAACGCAACGGCCGGCTGGGTCCATCCAGTTGTCAGAACGTCTGGTAAAGTCGTCGGGTCGGGGCGCGTAGTCGAAACACTCACCGAGTCCGCGGTGGCGACCGGGGTCACGTCCAGGGCTGGTCGAGTCGTGGCGGCCGTCTCCAGCGTTGGGTGGGCGACGGTCGGCACCACTGCCGTTTCCACGATTGGGTCGACGGTAACTGTTGGCGTGGCGCTGGTCGTTGCCGTTGGGACGGCGTCGATAGCCTGTCCGTCATCGGTAGCCGGCGTCACGGGATCAACGGTCGCCGCGGGCTTGGTCGTGCCCAGCGGTTCGTCAGTAGTGGGCGTCGCCGGGTCAATTGGTGCAACGACTGGGTCAGCCTCCCCGGTCGGCTTGGTCGTGCCCACAGGGTCAGCGGTCGTAGAAGTGGTCGTTGCGCCCGAGTCAGCGGCGGGGGCTGGCATGGTCACAGTATCCGCAACGTTATCCGCCGTCACGGTGACCGCCGGGGTGGCCGGGACTGCCGGCACCGCAGTCGTGGTCGTCGTCTCATCCGGCGTTACCGGTGATGGCACCACGTCGTCAACCGTTCCCGCGGGTTTGGTCGTGCCGACAGATTCCACGGCAGTTGACGCTGCGGGCGCCTCACTGGTTGTGGCCGGGGTGTCAGTCGCTGCGGTCGCGGCGCTCGGCGCACTCTCACTAGACCCCACCGCCGTCACGGTAGCTGCTGTCGCCGCACCAGGTTGCTCATCGGCCTGGGCCGTCACCCCCGCCGATAGGAATAAGGCACCGCTGATCAGCCCAGCGAATACCCAGTGTTTGCCACTTTTATACATCTTATAATGGGTTTTAGTCGTCATTTCTTTTCTCACAATCATCTTCCTCCCAATGGCGCTTATCTGAATAGTCCTCAGTAACGGTGGCGTGTCTGCGACATCGCCTACCGTTACTAACGAGATTCAGTATAGCGGCTCGGCTGAGCTACGGGGAAAACGGTTAAGAAATTGAATCAATCTTTTTGAGGCGTGAGTTTCACGTAAGTTTCATTTATCCGTGTATAACGTTTTCAATCGCGCAAGGTCATCATCCGAAGATGGGACGCCCCTGCGGCGGACGGGACGGACGACCACGAATCTTTTGGCGGCAAGCAGGTACCCCATTGGAAAATTGATCACTATGCCTATACCCCCTCACCCTAAATGTTGGCATATGATACGCATACACTCCCCGCCGAAGGATGACAGGCGCGGCGCCAGCTGTGTCGACCCAGTTAGCTGGCGTTTTGGGCCAGGTTACTGGGTGGGACGACTTGAGAGACTTGCGATTTAGGCAAGGCTTTCAAGCGAGGTGGAAGCCCGCTCTTGGGCTGGAGCCGTTCCCCATAGCAGGCAGAACGCCTGTCAGCCGCAGGCACCGCACACATTTACCAATTATGTAGCCAAAAATGGCCGGCCTCCTCGCGGGGAAGCCGGCCACCTTCAGGTTGACAGTTCAGTTGAATTCGGTTGTGTTAGGCGATTGGTGCTGGGTCGCCCATCAAGGTCGTCTTGGTCGTTTCGATGATGTCGGCGCGTACGGGCGTAGCGTACAGGTCCACGCCATCCTTGTTAAAGAGCTTGGCAGCGGCGATCTGCTTCATCAGATTTTCCACTTCCGGGGTGGTCAGCTCCGTGTTGACGTACTTCAACCGCAGGTGCTTGATCCGCAGGTCGGAACCCTTAAAACTCAATTCTAATGCTTTCATTTAATAACTTCCTTTCGGTTGGCTGAGTGAGTGACGTTAGGCAACGGCCGTTTGCGTGGCCACGGTTGCGGCGTGAAATGGCAGGCCGGTCAAGCCAGCGAGGTAGCCGCCAAAGGCTTCGATCTGTTTGGCTTCCGGTGCGGCAACCGCGTTTTGCAAAACGATCTTAACGGGGTGGTCGACATCGTTGCCTAAGATAAAAGTGATGGTGGTCTTCTTCCAGTTGGTTTGCATGGTGGTGCTCCTCTCATGTTGCGAATTTTTATAAGTGATTGGCCAACCCTTATACTCTTACTAACGAAATCCAAACGGAATTTGTAACCCCCTGAGGGCAAATTAATTTAAAAAGTTTTCGGGCGGCGTCAAATGATTGACCAAACGGCGGATGAGCGTGCGCCGCCATTTGTACACCGTATTGTGGCTGACGCCGTGTCTGGCGGCGATTTCGTCGGCCGTCAGTTGATCGACCAGCGTGCCCACTAGAAAGCGCCACTCGCCGGTACTGCCGGACGCGCCGATGACCCGTAACAGGTAGCGGCGGAAATCCTGCTGGCCGATGGCGTCTAAAATGTCCGCGTCACTGGCGACGGTCTCCAGCAGTTCCGTCTGGTCGCCGTCCTCCTGGCGGTCATTTTGCTTGCGGTCCCGGCGCAACCGGTCCAGCAAGGCCCAGTAGATCTTGCGCTGGGCGTAGGCTAAAAATTGGTGCGGCTTGGCCTCCGGGTCGTCGGGAAAATCGACGTAGACCTCCGGGAACAACAGCCGTGCCTCTTGCAGATAGTCCTCGTAATCGGGGTGCGCCGGGCGAATGTGCAGGCGCTTGAGCGTGGCGTACAAAATCATCTCGTGGTCGCCGGTATATAGAAATTTATAAGCAGCAGCGTGCGGTGTAGGTTTCATAAATGAATCATCCTCTCAATTCTGATGATCCATGGCCATGGATTAGCCCCTACATTACCGGACGTGGCCGGCCCGCGCCACTGTCGAATATTTCGCCAAAACCCCGGTATTTTGCCCCTATTTTCCGGTGCTTGTGGGCCGCAACTTTACTCAGCCGCGGTGGAACTGGCTTTCGTCAAAATAACGAATTTGGGATTTTGTGGGGTATTTTTATTTTGGCCGGGAAATTTATTTTAAAAAATTTTTGCCGATTGCTAGGAGCCACGCCACCCCCGATTTCTCGCCCCCAGTCTGTTTTTTTACCCCGATTAATCCGCTTAACTGCGAAAAAATTTTGTCTGTTTATGTTCAGAGCGTTAAAATTTGTGGTATAAATGATTATGTAACCAGTTACAACAATACTTATTTGAGGGGACTTTGAGTCATGAGAAAAGCAGTTTTGTTAACGGCCGCAGCCACGGCTGCCCTGCTCTTTGGCGGGACGACGCTGGCCCACGCCAAGACCTATACACAACACGGTAACGCATTGGCCAACTACAATGTCAACAAGTATAAAACCGTGAAAAACAAGAATATGTTCGTCAAGCGCTACACCTTCCAGCAGAGTTACTCGAACATCTTCCAGACCAGTCCTACCAGCATTTCCAGCACCAAGGGCAAGAAGGTCACGTTCAAATCCAACGTTTTCCTGCCAGTGACGTACAACCGCTCCGCTGACTGGGGCAACCCCCAAAGCGAAGTGCTGACCAAGGATGGCAAGACCTTGTACGAACTGATCACCACCAGTTCGCAAAGCACGGAAGGCTGGATCGTCCGTTACAACTTGGGCGCACTCCGGAGTAAATTTGGCATCAGCACGTCTCACATGGACGCCCTGCGTCGCGCCACTTACGACCACTCCGTCAACCAAATGACCAGCACCGACAAGGCCATCATGAAGTACATCAAGATTGGGCCGAAATTTAACACCGGTCACGGTCAATCACTGGCCATGAACCCTAAGAACGGCCAACTCTGGTTCATCGGCGCACCCGTTAAGATTCACTCCAATGTCCAACAGGTCTCAACCAAGACGTTGAAGCCAACCAAGAAGATCAAGTTCATGTTGAAGAACACCGTTACCATGGGGTCCAACCTGACGTTTGACAAAAAGGGCAATGCCTACTTCTTTACCTACTCCAACGGCGGCTGGGCACCTAAGGGCGCAGTCAAGATCTACAAGGGTAAGATCAACAAGAAGTCAGTGAAGTTCCACTTGGTTATGCAAGGTCTGCGTTACCGTCCAGGTACCAAGCCACAGTCCATCGCGTACAACGTTAAACGTAACCGGTTGTACTTCGTCTCCGACAGTAGCATTTCATCCGTGCCCGTTTCCAAGCTGGGCCATTTGAAGGCTAAGCAGGTCGAAGCCACCAACTTGAGCGGCAAGCGTGAGTTTGAAGGTATCCAGTTCACCAAGAACGGTGCGGGTTACCTGATGACCAACAAGGGTGCCGAGTTGATGAAGACCACAACTAATAAATTTTAGCTTATAATCAAATTGGGTAGTCGCCGCGAGTGGTCCACGGTGACTACCTTTTTTGCGTTCTTCCGTTTTATGTTGGTTACTTGGTGAAAGCCTGCCGCTGCTTGCGCCTACCTTATCCGTTGGTTACACGGTGTGTGCTGGCCGCCTTACCGTTCGCTAGAGATGAGTCGGAACGCTGAGGGCGTCGGCCCGAGCCACAGAGCGGTCTCGGACCTCAACTTGGAGCCGATGGCCCGCGTCTCCAAGTTGCCAGTTCCCTAAGTGCCCTGGCCCGTGGCACTAAGGGAACTCCCACAGCTGAACTCATCTCTAGCGAACTCTCGGCTTTGGTAGTGGTTGTCCATGACGGTTGAGCCAACAGTTGCCCTTAATGTAGCTGAAAATTTCAGGTAGCCGCCGGGGACCACGCTGCTGACACTGATTGCGTGGATGACAGTCACAAACGTTGTGGCCGTCATCCACTACTGCCGCCAGTCATCACGACCCAACGTTGAGCAACCTGAATCCCTGACGGTCGCAGGCACTATCGCCACACACCCCCACTACGACACAGCCACGTTGACGGTACCGATAAATCAACCGCTGCTGACAACCATCATTGTAGCCGAGAGTGGCGCGAAATCTAGGTTCAGCCGGGGAATTTGCCAGTGGGCTTTGCTGGTAAATTGGTGACTTTGAGACGTGGTTTTCGGCTCAAAGCAAGGGCTGAGACCGGGCTTGGGCTCAGGCCGTCCTCCCCCAGCGTTCCAACCTAGATTTCGCGCCACGGTAGGCGGCCAGCACCAACTGCGCCAACTTTAGATAGCTGAAACGTGCGCCAACAGGCAACTGGTTCCGCTTAACAAAGCAGTTAATTTCACAATCGGTACCGAACGAGTAAACAAACGGTCGCCGCAATGTTATACTGGCACCGAGGTGGGCTTCAACCCATCTGTGAAACACACCATAACTCAATCTCCAACAAAGGGAACACTGATGTCGCGGTCGGCATCGATGGTCCCTTTGCTAAACCAAAAACGTGCACCGACCCTCTCTGTGGTCAGTGCACGTTTTTCGGTGAAACAACGCATCGAATTGCGGCTAGCGCTACCGATTGGCATTTACCGGTAGGCAGCTGGCAAATGATTTGATCGTCAAATACCCCGGCAATCACCCCATCCAAAAGCTGAATGGTCTGATTGTCATCCACCACGTTTAATTGCAGGTGGACCGGCTGTTGACTGCGCCAGGCTGCGGCGAGGCGCTCACTGACGACCGCCGCAGTTTGTTCAGGCAAGGGCCGTTCCACCTGCTCGGCCGCATGCATTTTGGCCAAGGCGCTGGTGTGATCGGACAAGTAGAACCCGCCCCACTTCAACATGCCGCGGTCGTGATAATCGCGGTGAAAGAAGTTCTGGGCGAGGTCGTCGTTGTCAGTTTGGTGCAAGATCATGACGCGTCACTTCCTAACGAATCCAGCGCTGACTCAGTGGCCAGCGCACGCGACCGAAGTCGACAAAATGCAGCGTAAGCGCCGTTCCCTGTCGGACCTGGTTGAGGACTCGCTCCAAGACGGCCAGGTCGGTGGTGCGCAGTGAATGCAGCGGAATCGACCGTTCGCGATGATTTTTTCGTTGAATGTCCAAGAAGAAATTGAAGACGTGGCCGTACTGATTATTGACCACATCCAGGCGGTATTGACAGTGCCACTGGGCCGTAAACAGGGGCTGCAAGCGACGTAAAATCAACTCAGCTTCCTTGGTCTCATCAATCAAAGCTATTCCCCCCATTGTGGCCCCCGACCAGCGCGGCCCGGCGTAACATGGTGCCGCCCTTCAAGAGGCTGCTGGCCGGAATGACGGCGGTCTTGCCAAAGCGGTCCCGCAGTTCGTCGATGACCCGGTCAAATTTATCGTCCTTGATCTGGCGTTGGGGGTCTTGAAACAAGTCCAGTTGCAGCCGGCCGCTGGGGCTCAGACGTGACAGACCGACCCCTAGGTTGCGGACCGGTTGGCCGTCCCAATTCTCCCGAAACAACGTCACCAATTCCCGGATAATCGTTTGGGCGTTGTCGGTCGGGTCGATGCGCCGGCTGTGGTGTAAGCCGCTGCGGCCATCGTCGGCTTGGCCATCCCAAGCAAAGCCGACGTACAGGCTGATACAACTGGTCTGTTGCTGGTGGTGGCGCATGCGGGCCGTGGTCTGCAGGCCGATTTCACGCAAGACCAGCTCGATTTCACTTTGCACGCGGTAATCGCGCGGCAAGACCTGCGAATTGCTCCAGCTCTTCTCCTTGGGCGGGCGCACCTGGGTGAAATGACTGCGGTCGATGCCCCAGGCCAGCGCAAAGAGTTGCGCACCCATCAGCCCCATCGTTTGCTGCAACTCATACGGGTTCACGTGGGCCAGCTCACCCATGCTGTGGATCCCCAGTCGCTGCAGGTGCGCGGCGGTGCGGTGACCGATGCTCCACACCTTGGTCAGCTGCGTGATGGGCCAGATATATTGCGGAACCGTCTCGTAGGTCAGACGGCCGATCAACTCGCGGTCGTGTTTGGCCTGCAGATCCAAGGCCAGCTTGGCTTGAACGGGGTTCTCCCCAATGCCGACCGTCGTGTACAGGCCCAGCTCATGACGAATCCGCAACTGAATCTTGCGGGCGACCTCCTCTGGCGTGCGGCCAAACAACCGCCACGACTTGGTCATGTCCAAGATGGACTCATCGATGGAATACGGAAATAAATCGGCATCGGTCACGTACTCGCGAAAAATCTTATTGATGGCCAGATTTTTTTGAATGTAAAGGTTCATCCGCGGCGGCACCACCAAAATGCGCGGGTCACGGGGGACCTCGTATTGCCGGGAGACATTGCTGATGCCAAAGAGCTTTTTGGCCATCGGCGACGCGGCCAAGACCAGCCCCGAACCGGTATTGTCCGCTTCCGACATCACGACGATCACGGATTTCAGCGGGTTCAACCCCCGCTCCACGCTCTCGACGCTGGCGTAAAACGACTTGTTGTCGATCATAAAGAACATCCCGTGTGGTTCGTGGCTGTAGTCCATGGCACGTTTCCTCCCTTCGTTGTTCTCATTATACGAACACTTGTTCTAATTTGCAAGGGGAACAGCGAAATTAATCGCTAACTTTTTGGGCAACCCACTGGCCTCGTTTTCCAGAATCATTCAGGAAAAGATTCACTTGCTTATCCCCTGATTAGCGGCCGTGAACATAGACCGATTTTGTCCACCAACCCGCCACCCTTTAAACTAACTAAACCACCAATTTAACAGTCCGGTTATGCCATTAAATTAACTAACAGATTGTGGGATTACCTTATTTTAGTGGCTTTTATTTGGTAGTCGTGTTAGAATGTACTTGTGAAGTTAGCCCTAGTCAACTAGCTTCCTCAACTTTTAAGCAGGTTTCGATTTGCCGCACTTAAACACGGTGAAATCGGACCTGTTTTTTGGTTTTACCGGACCAAACCAGGCTGTTACAGCTTTTTGGGTGTGTCCAAATGTATGCGCTTACCAATCGAATCTTTTCAACCCGTGTGTATTTAAAAAAAGACCTAGTTCCGAATGATTCTCGGAGCTAGGTCTTTTGTGATAGAAGCTATTCAGGAGCGGCCGGTATTCATCGACCACCCTCGACTAAAGTCACAGGTTTGTGGGAACAGTCTGCTAAACTACCACGACCATTACTTTTGAAAAGCGCGCCGCATGGCCTGCGTGTCGGCCAAGGGGTCATCACTGCGCGTCAACAGGGTGATGACTGCGACCCCCGCGGCTCCTGTCGCCGCGATGGCTGGCAGAGAGTCGACCGTCACGCCGCCGATTGCCACGATGGGCACGTTGGCCTGCTTGACCAGCGCGGCCAGACCGTCGACACCCATGGCCGGATCGGCGTCATCCTTGGAAACAGTCGGGTAGATGGGACCGCTACCGATGTAGTCGATACCGTCAATCTGGTTGGCCGCCGCCACCTGAGCCGCCGTGTTGCACGACAAGCCCACGAACATCCGTCGATCATCGACCTTTTCGATGACCTGCTGAATCTTCTGGTCGCTTTGGCCCACGTGGATGCCGTCCGCATTTAGCAAGATGGCCAGATCCACGTCGTCATCCACGATAAACGGGATGTTGGCCTCGTGACACTGCACCCGCAAATCGCTGCCCAGCGCCAACCGCTGCTCCTCATTTAACGTACTGGCACCCTTGTCTCTGAACTGAAACGCCGTGATACCGGCATCCAGCATGGTCGCCAACACCTTACGCAAATCTTGACCGGGAACGTCTTGGCTCCCCGCCACAAAGTAGGCCCGTAACAGGCCTGGTTCAAACGTCACTGACATTATTCAGCGCCTCCTTGATTGTAAGCCCAATGGTTCAATGGTCCGTGACCGTGGCCGACCGCGATGGGATTGGCGATGGCCGCTGTCACGTAGTCCTTGCCCAGGCGAATGGCCGATTCGAAATCCTTGCCCTTCGCCAGTTCGGCGGTGATGCAAGACGACAGCGTGTCGCCCGTGCCGTGAGTCCGCACAGTATCATAGCGCGGTGCCGTCAGCCAAAATGACCGCCCGTCATCTAGTAACACGAAGTCACTGGCCTTATCCGGCGTGGCTTCGTGGCCGCCCTTGATGATGATGTTCTTGGCCCCCAGGTCTTGGAGTGCCACGGCAGCCCGTTCCATATCAGCCGCCGTCGTAATCTTTTGCCCGGTCAAACGTTCGGCTTCCGGCAAGTTAGGCGTCAACACATCCGCCAGCGGCACCAGCTCTTCACGCACCGTGGCCACGGCATCGTCGGCCAACAACGCCGCCCCGCCCTTGGCAATCATGACCGGATCGACCGTCAATGGACCGAACTGGTATTTTTTCAAATTTTCCACGACGCCATGCACGTGAGCTGCATCGGCCAACATCCCCGTCTTGCAGGCCCGAATCTTCAGGTCTGCCGCTAGTGAGGCAAATTGTTCGTCAATTAATTTTTGCGGCAAGGCCATAAAGTCCTGCACACCCAGTGTATTTTGCGCGGTCACCGCGACGATGACGGCGGTGGCGAAGACGTTGCGCTCTTGCATCGTCTTCAGGTCGGCCATCACGCCGGCCCCACCCCCGCTGTCGGTCCCAGCAATCGTTAAGGTTTGTGGAAATTCATTTGCCATTGTTACTCATCCCTTCTGGTTCTACTTCTTTGATGATTAAATTATTGATAGGTTGTGGAAACTGTCCGCCTACCGCGGCACGAAATCTAGGTTGGAACGCTGGGGGAGGACGCCCCGAGCCAAAATGCGGTCTCGGTGCTTGCTTTGAGCCAGAAATTCGCTGTCTCAAAGTCACCAATTTGCCAGCAAAGCCCACTGGCAAATTCCCCGGCTGAACCTAGATTTCGCGCCACTCACGGCTCCGATTGTTGCTTATCAATCACCCTTACTTGAATAATCAACATGCCGTCAACGAGAACGACAACCATCTCCCCCAAAGCTGGGCGTTACGCTATCCAACAACAAGGTCACTACCCTGCCGGAGATCGCCGGGGTGGAGCCGGCTGTGTCGACGGTGTTGGCTGGCGTCGTTTGCCAGCCTACAGCGTGGGACGACTTTGGAGACTGGTGGGTTGCGCCAGGCTTCAAAGCGAGGCGGCAGACCGCCCTTCGGCTGGAGCCGTTCCCCATAGCAAGCGGAACCCCGGCAGGCGTAGGCACTGGTTTCCGCCATTTTCTGGATAAGGCGGCCAGCCCCGAAACATTTATTATTCGAAAGCCGCAATGCCTTCGATTTCCGCGACGGTGGTGGTTTGGAGCTTGTCGAGGAGCTTCACGATAAAGGTCCCCGCTCCCAGATTAGGCGTGGCTTCCGCGACCAGTTGGCCGATGGCCGCAAAGACCAGGCAGGCCGTTTGGGCCGCTTCAAAGTAGTCGTCCGTGACCGCGCAGAAGGCCGCCACGATGCTGGAGAGCATGTCGCCCGAGCCAACGTGGATCTGGAACAATTTCGTCCCGTTCAAGACCTTGACCGCCCGCTCACCATCCGTGATGACGTCCGTGGGGCCAGAGAGGATGACTACGCACTTTAATTTCTGCGCGCAGGCCTTGGCAATCGCCGTCCGGTCACCGGTGCCTTCGCCGGCGTCAATGCCCTTGGCCTGCCAGTCGACTCCCGCCAGTGCCGCAATTTCACCGGCATTGCCCCGAATCACGTCGGGATGAAAATCGTTTAACAGGCCGGTCGCCATTTGCATCCGGTATTTTACGGCGCCGACAGCCACTGGGTCGATCACCAGCGGCCGGTGTTGCCGGTTGGCGGACTGCCCCACGGCGCGAATCTGGGTGACCTGCGTGGCGGTGACGGCCCCCAGGTTCAGGCACACCGCCCCCGCCAGGCCAACCATTTCGTCCGCCTCGGCCACCTCTTCGGACATGATGGGCGACGCGCCAATCGCGTTGATGCCGTTAGCCACGTCCTGGACGGTCACGAAATTCGACACGTTAAAGACAATCGGGTTTTGTGCCCGTAATTCATCTAGCAAAGCCACTTTCATTGGTAATTCCTCCCTTGAATTGGTCCCGTAAACGGCCACTTCTAGCATACCCGGCCGGTGACACAAACCTGCGGGGTACGCCATGCATTTAACGGCCACCTAACGAACCACTATGTGAGCGCTTTAATTTTCCACCAAACAAAAAGCGGGCCCCGCCTCACGTTCAGTGAACCGGTGGCCCGTTGTGGGTGCCACGACACGTTCCCTTCGCAAGTCTGAACTTGACAGGTTCCAAGGGATCACGGTCGCCCGTATCTCAGCCCAGTGTGGACACCCCTAGTGTTGGTTTAAGTTAAGTATAGCAGGTTTAGCTGTCGACGCAACGCTTCTCATATTAATGGGTAAAACGTTGAGCCGCCTCACCAACGACGTGCCACATGTGGTCGATCATCTTGTCGGACATAAACCGGCGCGCCAGCAGCACCTGACTACCGGCCCCCGCATGATAGCGGGTCTTGGGCCGGCGCGACAAGGCAGCGCGGTCGACCAAGCGAGCAATCACGCGCGGCTGACTGGCAAACTGTTTGGCCACCGTCAAGACGGCCGCAGCCCGGTTCGCCGTTGGCCGGTAAGGACCCTGCGCCGAGGTGGCTTTCAAATGGTCGGCGGCGATGTCGGCCCACTCGGATTGAATGGACCCCGGTTCAACGACGATTGTTTGAATCCCCAACGGTTCCAGTTCTAAGCGCAAGGTATCCGACAGACCTTCCAGCGCAAATTTGGACGCCACGTACCAGCTGGCCATGGGTTGGGCAATCTTGCCGTCCACGGAGGTGATGTTGATGATGCGGCCGCTGTGTTGTTGGCGCATCATCGGCAGGACAGATTGGATCAACCGCGCCGCCCCGAACAAGTTCACGTCGAATTGGTCGCGGGCCTGATCCATCGGCACCTCTTCCAAGGCCCCCAGCAGGCCGTAGCCGGCATTGTTGACCAAAATATCCACGCGGCCGGTCTCACTAACGATGCGGTCCACCACCTTTTCCACGCTGATGGGGTCCGTCACGTCCAGCGCCAGCGTCGTGATACCCAGGTCGTCCAAATCATTCATCCGACTGACCCGCCGCGCACCGGCATAAACGGTGACGCCATTACGGTGCAGGCTGCGGGCAATCGCGTTGCCAATCCCGGACGAGGCCCCGGTGACCAAAGCTACTTTTCTGTGTGTCATACTTATCCCTCCAATTGGGTTTTCCTATCTAATTTTAAAATCCGTTACCCCTAGCATAGCGAATAGGTGTAAGCGATTGCAATTAATCTGGCAAAGGTTGCGGCTAAAATTAACGCGCCGATTGTCGTAATGATGGTGTTCTGGAAACTAAATCTAGTGAAACCAGACGCCTGCGTCAGCCAGGGTTAAGGCAACTGTTACTGGCATGCACCACAGTAGCCGAGAGTTCGCCAAATATGGGTTCAGCCGTGGGAGTTGCCTTAGCGGTACGGTTTATGCCGCTTAGGCAACTGGCGTCTTTGAGACGTGGGCTTCGGCTCAAAGCGAGGCGCCGAGACCGTCCTTTGGCTCGACCCGTCCGCCCAGCGTTCCAACCCATATTTGGCGAACGGTAGGCGGCCAGTTCGCCTTGTGAGGCTGTAAACGACTACTTTTGACGTCATGGGATGGCCGCGTCTGGCTGACCAGGCGGAATCAAAGCTAAATCAGCAGCTGCTTGCGGTCGTTGTAGAAGCCGCGGTAGGCCCAGTAACAGGCCAGCACCGAGCCAATGCTGGTCGCCGACATCAACATGAACGTGACCATGATCTGATACTTAATGGCCCGCACCGGATCGACGCCAGCGAAGATCAGCCCGGACATCATCCCCGGCAAACTCACGATACCCACGGTCTTGGCCGAGTCAATCGTCGGCTGCATGCCCGTCTTGATGCTGTCGCGCACGATTTCCTTAGACGCATCCTTCAAGTCCGCCCCCAACGCCAATTTTTCCAGCACAGCCTGGCGCTCCTGCTTGAACTGGGCGTTGAGGTTGCGATAACACAGGCCGATAGCGACCATCGAATTGGAAGCAATCATCCCGGAAATCGGAATCATTTGCGACGGGATGAATTTAATCGCGCCGGCCAACATCAAAACGCCCAGCGTGACGCCGGTACTGATGAGAATGGCGCCAATGGAAATTGGCAAAGCCCGCGGAATGCCGTTACTACGCTGCTTGGCGTTGTAGCCGGCGTTAAAAATAATGATTAAAATCAAAATGGTCGTCAGCCAAATGTGGTCGACGCGAAAGACGTATTTCAACAGATACCCGACTACAAACAGCTGAACGACGGCGCGGATGACGCCGATGATCATGTCGCGGTCGATGCCCAATTTTTCCTTCCAGCCAATCGCTAACGCAATCACGACCAGGCCGAGGGCCAACAACAAGGATTGATTATTCACAGCTAAATTCATTTGGCACCTCCCACGATGCGGCCGTCTTTGATGGTGACCAACCGGCTGGCCGCGTCGATTTCCGCTTGGTCATGGGTGATGGCGATGATGGTCAGGTGGTCTTGCTGGTTGAAACGCTGGATGAGCGACCAAACGAACGCCTTGTTTTCGGCATCCAGTCCGGCCGTGACCTCGTCTAAGATCAAGACTTCTGGGTAGATCATCACGTTGCGCAGTAAGGCCACGCGCTGGCGTTGACCCCCGGACAGGTCCGTCACCGCCTTGTCCAAATCACTGGCCGCCAGCCCGACGACTTCGAGGCCTTCCACGGCGCGGTCCTGGTCAAACGGCCGCTGGCGAATCTGGTAAGGAAATTGTAAATTGTCCCGGACGGTCTCACCGAAGAGCGTCGGCTGTTGGAAACTGTACGACACCCGCCGCCGGTAAGCCACCGGATCATAGCTTTCAATGGGTTGCCCGGCAAAGGTCAGGGTCCCGCTGGTCTTACTGAGCAGCGAGGCGATGATGCGAACCAGCGTGGATTTGCCCCCGCCGGATGGCCCGGTCAGCGTCACCCATTCCTCCTTGTCAATCGTCAGGTTGATGTCGGTGAGAATCGCCGTGTCATCGACCTGGTAACCCACGTGCTCGAGTGCAATCAAACTCATGCTGTCGCTCCTTTCTGAAATTAGTTTTGGTGGTTGGCGGGTGGTGGTTGGCGTTGAATGACGATGAGGCTGGCCGCCTTGCCGTCCACCAAATAGGGATTGGAACGCGGTGGGCGGACCGGTCCGAGCCTGAAAAGCGGTCTCGGTCCTCGCTTTGAGCCGAAGTTCACGTCTCAAAGACGCCAGTTGCCTAAGCGGCATGAACCGCGCCGCTAAGGCAACTCCCACGGCTGAACCCCTATTTGGCGGACTATCGGCTACAGTGGTAGCTTCAAGTAGTCACCGGTTTGATGCAAGCGTCATCCAGTCGAATTTCAGCCAACAAGGATGCCACTGATCATCCGTAAAAAGTCTCAAACGGCAATACGACTGGCTGTGACCACAGATTGAATTAACAAAATCACCTAAAATCGGATTAACTCGTAACACCAGCCAACATCCCGAAGCGCCAGCCAACCCACCACCAAAAACATCTGCTTCCATTGTACCGAAACCCCGGCCAATCGCCTACGAAAACGGCTTCTAATTTTGGTTGGTCAGGGTCTCTGGCCCCGGCGACCGCGAAAGTTTGGTATAATGTTCTAGACCGTAAGTCTTAACGGGCTTAATGACTGAATTTCTAAAGAACGACGCGGGTGTCTGGTAGCGACCGGGACCCGTATCACAGGAGAAAACATGGCAAAATTTGACTCACAGAATCACCGTGGCGGCCGCGACCGCTACGCCCACAATGACCGTAACGACCGGCACAGCTACCGGGACCGCCACCGCAACACTCACGGCAATCACCCGACCAGCCGCGGCTACAATGACCGCCGCCGGCAGGAACGCGAAGCTCCGAGCGTGACCGTGGAAGTCGGCCAACGTTTCCCATTGACCATCAAGCGCATGGGCATCAACGGCGAAGGCATCGGCTATTACAAGCGCATGGCCGTCTTTGTGCCCGGTGCCTTGACCGGTGAAGAGGCCGTCGTCGAAGTGACTAGCGTGGCCACCCGTTACCTACGGGCCAAGGTCCACCGCATCCGCAAGGCCAGCCCCCACCGCGTCGAACCGCGAGACAGCTACGCCGATGCCGTCGGCGGGTTCGAGCTGGAACATTTAGACTACCCCGAACAATTAAAATTCAAACGCGACATCGTGGCCCAATCGCTGGAGCGCTACCAACCCCAAGGCTTCCGCCACTACGACTTGCGGCCGACGCTGGGGATGGACAATCCCTATGGCTACCGCAACAAGGCCCAATTTCAGGTTCGCCGCAACGCCGCTGGCCAAGTTGAAGCCGGCCTGTACGCCGAACGCAGCCATGATTTAGTCGACCTGGCCACCTGTTCCGTGCAGATGCCCGTTACCATGACGGTCATGCGCGCCGTGGTGGCCATGCTTCAGGATTTGGACATGCCCATCTACGACGAAGAAGCCAAGTCCGGCATCGTCAAAACGCTGGTCGTGCGCGCGGCCGCCAATACCGACGACGTGCAGTTGGTCTTCATCACCAACTCCCAAAAGCTGCCGCACAAACGCGAACTGCTCGAACGCATCGCTAGCGAGCTGCCCCAGGTGACCTCCGTCATGCAAAACATCAACCCCGGTGAAACCTCACTGGTCTGGGGTGACGAGACGATCCATTTGGCTGGCGCCGAAGCCATCACGGAAAAGCTTGACGGCCTGGCCTTCAAGCTCTCCGCGCGGGCCTTCTTACAACTGAACCCCGCACAAATGACCGTGTTGTACGCCGAAGCCAAGAAGGCCTTGGACCTACAACCGGGCGAAACGGTGGTCGACGCCTATGCCGGGATCGGCACGATCGGCCTGTCGCTGGCCGACGTGGCCGAAGAGGTCCGCGGGATGGACGTCATCCCCGAAGCCGTCGCCGATGCCAACGCCAATGCGGCCGCCAACAGCATCACCAACGCCCATTATGAAGTGGGTACCGCCGAAGACCTGTTGCCGAAGTGGATCATGGCCGGATTCCGGCCGGACGCCATCGTGGTCGACCCACCACGCACCGGTTTGGACGCGACCTTGATTGAAACCATCCTGGCCGTCCGCCCCGAAAAGTTCGTCTACATTTCCTGCAACCCCTCGACGCTGGCCAAGGACTTAGTCGAGTTGACCCACGATTATCAGGTCGATTACATCCAGTCCGTGGACATGATGCCGCAGACCGCCCGCTGTGAAGCAGTGGTTAAACTAAGCCGCCGTCAATAGATTAATAGGCAGCAACTGCTTTTCGTGTTAGACTTTTAGATAACGATTGACGAACGAATTTTTTAGAAAGTTGGCAAATGACATGCAAGATCCTTTTAAGGGCTTCAACGACGATGATCAAAATAATCAAAATGGTAACGGCCCTCAAGGACTGCCGTTACCGCCTAATTACGCGACCGTCGTGAACCCCGAGACGGGAAACATGCGGATCGCTAAGGTGGGGTTCTCATGGACCATGTTCTTCTTCCCCCCATTTCCAGCCATCTTCCGTGCCGACTGGTATAACTTACTGTGTATCTTAGGGGTCGACCTAGGCGCATCCATGTTACTGATGATGACGGTCCCCGCTGCCCAAACCGCCCAATTCACGATTTCCGTTTGGCCACTGCTTCAAGGCCTACTGTGGGGGTCGCTGTACAACCTGATGTACTTCAAACACCTGTTCAATAAGGGGTTCATCCCCGCCGATGAGCGGTCCCGCGACCTGTTAGCGCGCGCCCACTATTGGTCACAACCAAAAGAATAAGTCATGAGTCGACTGGCCGTTGTTGCTGGTCGGCTTTTTAGTTGCCCTTTTATTTATCGTTGCCTCTTTTCCCAAGCCAAAAACCGCAACCAGTGGCAGTCGGCCGTGGTTGCGGTTTTTTAGTCAAGCCAGTTAGACTAGGCTTGTTTCGTGGGGTAAATCGTGAATTCATTAACGTTGACTTCAGCCGGTTGGTCAATGGCGAAGTTGACGACTCGGGCGATGGCGTCTGGCGTGATGCCGACCGCATCGTACAACTGGTCCATGCCTTGCTTGGCGGCTTCATCGGTGATGGTGTGCAATAATTCCGTATTGATGGCTGCTGGATACAGCGTGGCCGTGCGGATGTTGGTCCCTTCCTGGGCGCTTTCCGTCCGGATGACTTCCATTAGGTTCCGAACGGCGAACTTGGTGGCGCCATACACCCCGGCACCGGGGAAGCTCTTGATGCCGGCAACGGAAGACGTCGTGATGATTTGACCGTGCTTTTGGGTCGTGAAATCAGGCATGACGGCCGCCACTCCATTGAGTACACCACGCAAGTTGATGTCGATCATATCGTTCCATTCCTGCGTGTGCAGCGCACTGATGGGCGAGGTCGGCATGATGCCAGCGTTGTTGAAGATGACGTCGATGCCGCCAAATTTAGCCTTTGCCAAATCAACTAAGCCTTGGACCTCGGCAGCATCCCGCACGTCCGTCACCTGGTAAACGGCCTGGCCGCCGGCGTTGGTGATGTCAGTGACCAACGCTTCTAGCCGATCCGCACGACGGGCTCCCAAGACGACCTTGGCACCATTGCTGGCCAACAGCTTGGCGGTCGCGGCACCGATGCCCGAAGAGGCGCCCGTGATCACAACTACTTTGTTTTTAACAGTCATAATAAAATCGCTCCTATTCTTAAATGAATGTTGCCAGTATAAGCGGTTCGAGCGACTCTAAGTCAAGGACCGTGACCCCTCTTTTTAAAATTAATTCTTAAATAATCCTGTACTTTTTCCCGACCGGATTGCCCGTTCCCCCTAATTCTGGTATCTTAGGGAAAACGCTAACCGCACGACGAAGGAGAAATCTATGCAAACGACGCGTCCTGACAGCCCGGTGAAACGCTTCTTCAAAGGCGTCATCATTGCCCTGGGCTTTATTTTACCCGGTGTTTCCGGCGGGGTTCTCGCCGCTATCTTAGGCATTTACGAACGCTTATTAGGCTTCATGGCCCATTTTCGTCAAAATTTCAAACGGGACTTCTGGTACTTTGTGCCGGTCGGCCTGGGTGGCATCGTGGGGATCGCCCTGTTGTCCGCGCCGCTGGAATATCTGCTGGACCGCTGGCAAGTCATTGTGTTGTGGGGCTTTGCCGGCGCCATCGTGGGCACGTTGCCGTCATTGAACCAAACGGCCATCGCCCAAAGTCCGCGTGACGCCATCGACCACCTGTGGTTCTGGGGCACCCTGCTGATCAGCGGCGGCCTGCTGTACTTCATGAGCGACCTGTTCGGCACGTTGCCGGCAAACTTTGGTGGCTTCGTGGTCGCCGGGGCCCTGATTGCCCTGGGCGTATTGGTGCCGGGCCTGAGTCCGTCGAATCTCTTGTTGATTTTAGGCCTGTTCACGCCCATGCTGACCGGCTTTAAAAATTTCGACCTGCTGGGCGTCTACTTACCCATCGCCATCGGTGGCGTGTTGGCCATGGCGCTCTTTTCCAAGGGGATGGACTACCTCATCCACCGCTTCCATTCGCGGGTGTACCACTTCATTTTGGGGATCGTGACCGCCAGCACCATCTTGATCCTGGTGCCCGACAGCCACGCCGCCGAAAGCATCTCGTACGCCGGGGCCACCTGGGTGACGCTGGTCTGGAGCGCATTGGCACTGGTGGCCGGCGCTGCCTTGGGGTTTTGGATGAGCCGGTTGGAAGAAAAATATAAATAGACACGCTTCAACCGCCAGGAACGGTCAACGTTACTGGCGGTTTTTTGCTACCGCGGTTACTGTTACGGTACCTAAAAGCATTCAATTCTTCCAGTCGATAACGAAGAAATTCGATGATACTTTATTGGCCTTAAACCCATACAAACACATTTTCTTTCAAAGATTTGCGCAAAGATTTCGATTCAAAAAATAATCCTCACTTCTTCGCGTAGTTATTCTATGTAATACAAAAAATTGTTCTGATAGCGAATTCGCTATCAATAAAGGAGATAATGTGTTAGAATTCAGTTACTACGATTGGGAAGAATTTCAATCATTTCTATCGTCTTTACCCAAAAAAGATGCTGCACAGTTAGCAGAAACTTTATCTAAGATTCAAAAATTTGGTATGCTCAACTCAAGAAAACAGAAATGGGTGCGAGAACTAGAACATAACCTTTTTGAAATCCGTTCACGCCAGGCTAACAATATTCAGCGAGTCATTTATTTTCATTTCGAAAATGATCATTATGTCATTACACACGGATTTACTAAAAAAACGCAAAAGACTCCTCAAAGAGAAATTCAACGAGGACGCCATCGCCGTACGCTTTACACAACAAAAAGGAGTGACCAACATGACTAGTAAAATCGATGAGTACATCGCTCAGCAAAGTGCTAAAAGTGCTGAATTTGCAGCACAGGCTAATCAAACCGCAATCAATCTTGAAGTTGCCGTTGCCGTTCGTAAACTTCGTGAAGAGAAGCAGTTAACACAACGTGAATTTGGTAAATTAGTTGGTAAACCTCAATCTACAATTGCCCGTATTGAAGAAGGCCAAATGAACGTCTCCGTTAAAGTATTAAGCGAAATTGCTGCCGCCGTCAATAAAAAAGTCATTCTTCAATTCACTTAACCACACAAAAGTCCCAACCATCAATTACCGGTGGCTGGGACTTCTTTACGTCTCATTTAATTAGTCTTGATTCGGTTTAAACGCCCGCGTGGCGGCAACGGCCTGTTGCCAACCGGCGTACAGGTGGTTACGGCGGTCTTCGGCCATGTCCGGCGTGAAGACGCGGCCGGCATTGCGGATCTCCTTGATCTCGTCCAGGCTTTGCCAGAAGCCCACGGCCAGACCCGCCGCGATGGCGGCCCCCATGGCAGTGGTTTCCTCATCAGCCGCCCGTTGCACGGGAATATTGAGGATGTCCGCTTGAAACTGCATCAAATAGCGGTTCCGCGACGCCCCGCCATCGGCCATTAATTCAGGGATGTCGATGCCGGTGTCTTGCTTCATGGTTCGCAAGACGTCGCGCGTTTGGTAGGCAATCGACTGTAACGTCGCCTTCACGAAGTCGTTGCGGTCAGTTCCCCGCGTCAGGCCAAAGACGGCCCCCTTGGCGTCGGGATCCCAGTACGGCGCACCCAAGCCGTTGAAGGCGGGTACCACGTAGACTTCATCCTCATCGGTCGAGGCCATGGCCGCCTGCCGCGACTCCGGCACACTGCTGATGATCTTCATGCTCTCGTGCAGCCACGCCAGCGCGGTACCAGCCACCAGGATGGACCCTTCAAGCGCATAGGTCACCTGACCGTCCAGCTGATAGGCAATCGTCGTCAACAGGTTGTGTTTGGACAATTGCGGCTCATGGCCGGTATTCATCATGACGAAGGCCCCGTCACCGTACGTGTTCTTGACGGTCCCGGGTTCCAGCGCCAACTGCCCCAGCAGCGCGGCGGATTGGTCCCCGACGATGCCCGCAATTGGCACTTCGACGCCATAGAATTGGAAATTCTGCGTCACGCCGTAGACCTCAGAACTGGATTTGACCTCTGGCAACATGGCGGCCGGGATGTTGAGCCATTTCAAAATGTCCGTATCCCACTGGAGCGTGTGGATATTAAACAACATGGTCCGGCTGGCGTTACTGTAGTCGGTCACGTGAATGTTGCCGCCCGACAATTTCCACGCCAGCCAACTGTCGACCGTCCCAAATAACAGCTCGCCCTTTTCGGCGCGTTCCTGGGCACCGGGCACGTGATCTAAGATCCAGCGTACCTTGGTGGCACTGAAGTAAGCGTCGACCACCAGTCCGGTCTTTTCCTTAATCGTTTCCGCCCGACCGGCCGCGACCAATTCCTTGGCGAGACTGGCCGTCTGTTGACTTTGCCAACCAATGGCATGGTAAATGGGTTCGCCGGTGACCTTGTCCCACACGATGGTGGTTTCCCGTTGGCTACTGATGCCGATGGCCTGGATGTTTTCCGGGTGAATCGAGGCGTCGATCAGGGCGCTAGCAATCACCGATAGCACGCTGTTCCAGATCTCGTTGGCGTCAGATTCGACCCAACCGGGATGCGGATAGTACTGTGGCACTTCCTTGTACCCCTCAATGACCTTACGCCCCGTGTGATCAAAGATCAGTGCCCGCGTGCTACTGGTCCCTTGGTCAATGGCTAACAGATAGTTTTCCGGCTTCTTCAATGCCATATGTAAAACTCCCTCCAAAATTAGCGTTACAGTAAGCGGTTCCAACTCAATTGCATTAATCATAGCACGACCCTTGTGAAAAATGCCAGAGTTTGTCCCGGCGCCGGGTGCGTTTGAAACTTTCTTAAGAAATCAGCCGCTCATTTTTGAAACTGGTGAGTCTGACCGCCTTGCCGTTCGCCAACTATGAGTCGACACGCTGAGGGCCGGTCTTGGCTATCAAATCGAAGCAGGCAGCTTTACACCACCAACCGTTGCCCCGCCAAAAATGACTGCGCAAAGTCGGCGTCGTCTTTGACTTGCTTGCCGAATTCGTCGATCAGCGCGTGGAACTCTTGGCAATCGGCTAGGCCCAATGGAAACTGGCGCAGAACTTGTTTTTGAAAAGCCGGGTACGTCTTGGGCATGGTCGCGCCGAGCCAGGCAAACAGGCGGCGCGCGTAGGTATCGACCATGAAGGTGCCGTGGTCCAGCGTGTACATCAAGATGTAGTCGGCCGTTTCGTTGCCGATACCGGTAATGGCCATGAGATCCGCGCGCAGACTACTGCCGGAACGTTGCTTGAGCGCGGCCAAATCATCATTGGCCTGCCCCAACCAGGTGGCCAGCGCCAAAATGGCGGGACCCTTGCGATTGTAGAAACCGCTGGAGCGAATCAGTGGCGTGATGGTTGTCGGCGTCAGTGCCCGCAATTTGGCCGGGTCAAAGCCCGTGACGCGTTTCAAATTGATCAGTGAAGGCTCCACGTTGCGCCAGTTGGTGTTTTGGACCAAGATGGCGCCCAGCATGATTTCCACGGGCGTCTCCGCCCACGGTGTCCCCGGTTTCAGCCAAGGTTGCGGCCCCATTTCTGCGGCCATGCGGTGGTACAGTTCTTCAATCGTCATGCGTGTCCTCCTTGTTTATGGTTAAGTTGTTTTGGGCGACACGGTCCGTGCTGGCCGCCTGGCCGTTTGCGCGAGGCTTGGAAGCGAGCCGGCAGACCGCCCCTCAGGCTGGAGGCGTTCCCCAGAACAGGCGGAACCCCTGTCAGCCGCAGGCGCTCCCCCTATCCACCCGTCAAAAAAGCTAGCCGCGCGCGATACGTGACTAGCCCTTAACGCTTCTCTTTATTTAGCACCATTGTTGCGCTTGATGACCAAGCGGATATCTTCATCCGTGCCTTCTGGGTGCAGCTCCTCTTTGTAATCGAAGTTCGCGCTTTGGAAGTACTTCTTGATTTCATCGTTGATTGTCTCGACGGCGCGCACGTCTTTGTCTTGCCGTTTCAATAAAAGCGTGTATTCCTTTGAATCCTCATCGACGTTTTCAAAACGATACTCAATCGCTTCGGAATTCAAAATTTCTTGAATCAACTGCCGTTCTGTCATCATGTTTACCTCGCTTAAATTTAGTCTACTTCCTCATTGTAAAGTTATTTAGAAAATTTGTTAACTATTTCGTTACAAGTTCCGTTAGTTCTGGTGACAAATTTCCTTTAAAATGGGTATACTGGTCAACAAGCACTTGGGAAAGGAAGCGACGCCATGCGTCCTCGCATTGCTTTGCCCGCCGATACACTCGACGAGGCCACTAATATCATCAACGAAAGAAACGCGGCTTTTGCCCCGCGACCGGCCGTCGAAGCCATTGTCAAAACCGGCGGCCTACCCATTATTTTACCCAGCATCGACCCGGAAGACGTGGCCGACTACCTGCCCCTATTTGATGGGGTCGCCTTTCTCGGCGGGGCCGACGTGGATCCGACCTTCTTTGGCGAGGAACCCCACATGCGACTCGGCAAGACCTACCGCAAGCGGGATTTATTTGAAATCGAACTGCTAAAACAGGCCGTCGCCGCCAACAAGGCTATCTTGGGCATTTGCCGCGGCCTGCAGCTGATCAATGTGGGCTTGGGCGGCACGCTGTACCAAGACCTGAGCGAAGATCCGCTGGCCCAGCTCAAACACAGCCAGGCCGCCATGGGCAATCAGCCTAGCCACCACGTTACGGTCGTGCCCGACAGCACGCTGGCCACCCTGACCGGCAAGCGGCCCTACGTCAATTCGCGCCACCATCAGGCCATCAAGGACGTCGCCCCCAGTCTGCGGGTGACCGCCAGCGCCGACGACCAGGTCATTGAAGCGCTCGAATCCAAGGCCGATGATCAGATCCTGGGTGTCCAGTGGCATCCGGAAAACATGTACAAGCACCACGCCGAATCGCGCCAGATTTTCCAAAATTTCGTCGACCGTGCGGCGAGCCGCATGTAAAAAGTTGGTAAAGGGCCTTTTCATTGGCCGGCACTTCCATTACACTAGAGTTTGTGACAGAAAACTAGGAGGTGTGTGGTCGTGGCGAAAATGAAGGACTTTGGGCAACGGATGCGTTTTTTAGGCTTCTCCATCGTCCTGAACTCGGCGGCCAACGCCTTAACCATCTCCACCAACCTGGGGAGTGCCGTGTGGACCGGGTCGTCCGTGAACCTGGCCAACTGGATTCACGTACCCCTAGGAACGACGCTGTTTATCTACGGCATCGTCATTACGCTGTTGAACCAACTGTTACTGGGACAATTCGACCGGCGACGGTTCGTCTCCAACCTGCTGTACATCATCCCCTTCAGCTACCTGGTCGAATGGATCGGCTATTTCTGGAACTGGCTAGGGGTGGGACAACTGTCCCTAACTGGCCGCGTCATCGTCGACATCATTGGTTTGTTCGGCGTTGCCTTTGCCGTGTCCATTTACAACCGGTGCAACATCATCATGCACCCCAACGATGACCTGGCGTACATTCTGCGGTTCAAATACCTCCGCGGCTCCGCCATCATCGCCCAGTGGGCCAGTTACGCGCCGCCGCTGTTGATCATCATCCTGTCTTATCTCTTCACCGGTGAGCTGCACGCCATTGGTTTTGGGACGATTTGGGCCTTGGTCACCCAGGGCATCGTCATGGGCTGGGCCGACTATCACGTCTTTCCGCGGTTAAAACACCACGTCGACGTTTAAAATTTAATGAGCAATTACCACAGCGAGTGGCTCCATGTTTTCAGGAGCTAGTCGCTGTTTTTGTGTCTAAATCTGGCGTCATCCAACGCCCCCTGAACAAAATCGCCGACAACTACCGTCGGTGACAACCCTTGTCAGACCGGCTTAGCGCCAGTTTTTTGGCTCAATAAACTTTCTGGCGTAACCATTTCTGGTTGAAACCGTCTTGCCATGGGGTCACTTTTTAAAATCTGTGTAAACGGCATTTTTCAATTATCACTCTATTAATGAAAATTGATAAATCCCGTTATCATCCCATTTAGAGTAGCTTTTACAACAATAATTATGCTATACTACAGCTAATTAGAGGACTAAAAGTAAAAGGGGTGTGCTAAATGACTAGGGTAATTAGCAAACTGATGACGGCCGGATTAACGGTAATTTTATTGACCGGCCTCGCAGCGCCAGCACTGGCACAAGCAGATACAACGACAGATACTGTCACGACGACGAAACAGGCCAAGAGTGAAAGCGCTATCAAAATCAGTGCGGTCGAAACACCGTACGCTTACTTCAGTACGACTAGCGGCATCAAACGCTTGTCAACGCTAACGGGCTGGCCGGAGAGTTTAACGGTTGACCAGCTCAAAGACGATGACTACATGCAAAAACTGCAAGCTAGTCATCCCATAGATGATACATTAAATCTCAATGACATCCGCGACGGCATGTTGACTATGGCCGAATCGGTGTCCAGTTTTGATTTACAAAAGTCTTTCCTTGCCAATCTGCTTGATGCAGAGAACATTGCCGTATCTGATACCGAATACGTTGACACACTTACTACTGGAACACTCATGGATCTTTGGATGACCAAAATGGTGATGATCACCCGCCAAACTGGAACAATCGATCAAGCAGCGATGGCCCAAGACTATGCAGAAAACATGATTCCAGAACTAAAACGGTTGAATCTTTCCGAAACCATCATCAACGCCTATAACCCGGCAATATTCTCGGCAAAGGACTTTGAAACCCATATTTGGCTAGTTTTCCAACAAAAATATGATCAGCTTATTACCCAACTCCCTGCCTTGGCTGAGTTGTCTTCCGCGGAGGCTCATAAAATTGATCCGGTGGAAAGTGTCGCTGAACAAAAGAGACTCCTACTGGCTCCCATGAGCGATTACCTCACCAAACTTCGAGATGGGTCTTACCGACTAAGCGGTAGCGTATTAAATATGTTCATCTTCATCAGCACCGGTCTACCACCCGAGGTCACGCCAACGCCGACTCCCACTCCGACGCCTGCAAAAGCACAACCGGTAACGGTCCGCTACGTCGATGAACAAGGAAAAACGCTGGCACCGGACCAACTGTTGACCGGCGAACTGGGCGCGAGCTACCACAGTGACGCTTTAGACATCCCCAACTACACGCTGACGAAAACGCCCGCCAACGCCACGGGGACCTTTACCAGTGACGCTCAGACGGTAACCTACGTTTACGCCAAGCCAGCCCTGCAAACTGGGAGCGCTGCCGCCACCGTCGACCCGGTTGCGCCTAAGGGAACCGTGATCTACGCCACCAAGAAGATCGGTCTCTACCGCACGGCTACCTTTAGTAAGAAACAGGTAAAACGCTGGTACGCCAAGAAGTCGCGGACAAACCGGCCCATGTTTGTGGTCACCGGCTACGCCAAATCCAAGAACGGCGTCAAACGCTACCACGTCAAGGACGTCAATCACCACAGTAAGACGGCTGGCAAGACCGGCTACGTCACGACCAAACGGGCCTACACCGCACCGGTTTACTACGCCAAGAAGCACGCCAAGATCACGGTCATCAATCCGGCCGGGGTCAACGGCTATGCCAAACAAAATCTCACCCAGAAACGGGCGCACTACCGGCAAGGCCAGGTTCTGAAGGTCAAACGCATCGTGCGCCACAACCTGACGACCCGTTTCGTCTTGACTAACGGCCGCTACGTCACGGCCAACAAGCAACTGGTCCAAGCCGGCAAGGTCCAAATGCCGAAGCGGATCAAAACCAAGCATGCCATCAACCGTTACACCACGGCGAACCTGACCCGAAAGAATCGCCATATCGCCAATCACACGACGCTCAAGGTCACCGGCTGGGCCTACTCAAACGCTAACAACTTCAATAAGCGCGACACCCTCCGGTACCACGTGGCGGGCGGCTACATCACCGCTAATAAGCACTTGGTGCGCGTGGTTAAGTAACAGTTGCCTTAACCCCAGGTAGTAGCTAAACTGACGACTAGTCTTTCAGTAACACAGTGTTACTGATAGCCGTCAACCTTGCCGGAGGCAGCCTGGGTGGAGCCAGCTGTGTCGGCGGTGTTGGCTGAGGTTTTGTCTCAGCCTACAGCGCGGGACGACTTGAGAGACTGGCGGTCTTTGCCAGGCTTTCAAGCGAACCGGAAGACCGCTCCTCAGGCTGGAGGTGTTCCCCAGAGCAGGTGGAACCCTGGCTGACGCAGGCGTCTGGTTTCACCAATTTGAGTGGACAGAACACCGTCGTTACAGCAATCAGCGTCTTAATTTTAGGTTCAACCTTCAGATCTTTAACCACAACAAAAGCAGTAGCAACGACTGAGAAGTCGGGGCTACTGCTTTTTTAGGTGATGTTTGGAGTCAACACACAGTCGCTAACGTCTTTACTTAAAGACCTTGGCCAACTGGTCAAAGTCCACGGTTCCCAGTCCGGCGGCTTGATTGTAAGTCTTGCCGGGTTGGCCAACGTAGTAGAGATTGCCGTTGTTCGTGTCAGAATCCAATTTGGTAAACGGCGATTGACTGGTCTGGGCTAACGCGTACAGTTGCGGGTTCCACAGCCCCATGCGCTTGCTGCGGTCACTGTTGATGACGGCGGCCATGGCGGCAAACTGTGGCGCAACCACGCTGGTCCCACCGACCGTGCTCCAGCCGTCGCTACTGTTGTAGTCGTCATAACCGGTCAACGGATCAGCATCGGCCACGACATCCGGATAATTCCGCCCACTGGCCTTGCCCGTGATCAGGCTGGCATTCAGCTGGGGCAGGCCGTCGCTATTCAGATACTGCCGTGCGTTGTAGGTGTTCACCCCGGAAACGCCCTTTTGGTATTGTGGCGTCGCATACAGCGTGGAAATTCCGCCGCCACTACCACTCTGCAGCATGCTCATCAGATCAGAATTCTTTTGGAAGAAGGCCCGGTCTTGGGCGTAGGCGTCAAATAAGGCGTCGCCACCCCAGGTCCGTTCCTTGGTAATCTTGACCTCGGCGCCATCGGCCAACGTGCCTTCAACCGGCAACGTGGTCCCCCCGGTCGCCGTGACCCACGGGTTGTTGGCGGGGAAATTGGCGTAGATGCCCTCATCGACATCCCCATTTTTAGCCAATTCTTCGCCGTAAGCACCGGTGTCACCACTGGCCGCAAACGTGGAGACACCTTGCACGGCTCCTTGTGCCAGCAACGTGTTCATGATGCTGCCGTATAGCGGGGTCAAGACGTGATATTGATTGAGGCTTTGCAGCACGCCTTCCGACAAGCCCCAGCTCAACGACAACGTGCTGGCTTTATTTTCACCAAACGCGGTCGCAAAGGCATTGAGCCAACCAACATCGCTCAACGAAGCCGTGTAAACACGAATCTTGGCCTTGGGCGCTAAGGCCCCAGCCTGTTCCACGTCCAGCGACGTTTCGGCATTGCCGGGATCGACATTGCCCCAAATATTCATGCCACCCGTTGACTTGACACTGATGCGATTAGCCGAAGCGGGCACGCCTTCAGCGGACCAGAAATGGGTGATGTCTGACTTGTTGACCTTGCTAAAGCTGATGATACCGATGGTTTGCCCGCTACCGTTATTGCCACTGGTCAGGCCGGTGGCATTATATTGCTTCAAGAAGTTTTGCGGTGCACCATCGCTGGTGGGACCGTCCGTCGTGGTGCTGGCCGTGTCCGCGAGACTGGACAGCTTGACTAAGTTCGTGATCCCGACCACGGCCTTGATGGGCTTGGCCACGTTCTTCGGCAGCTTCGGTGTCTTCTTGGAATACTGAATCTTGGTGCCGTGGTAGCGCGCCGTCTTTAATTTGGTGGCAAAGGTCTTGTCGACCGCACTGGCACTCCCCTTGATCTGCATGATCAGGCCATCATTAAAGGTCGTTACTTTAAACTTATGTGCTTTAAAATATTTGGCTAACCGCTTGGTTGTGGTCGTGGACTGACCGAACTTTTGGCGGAACTGTTTGGGTGTTAGGTAGGACTTGAACTGCCGATTGCCCGCCGTGTTGACGGCGTAGGCTGTCTGGGTCAATTTCGCTGAATTCCGGGTGTTCAAGACCAAATCTAAGGTCACCGTCTTGCTAGATGAGACTTGTTTGACATTGGTTAATCCGGCCAATTGGCCTTCACGATACGGCGTGGCGACCGTGCTGGTAGTGGCCGCGGTGGCTTGCAGACCACCAAAGCCCCCCAGCCCCACAATCAGGCCGGCCACGAGAAAACGAATCTTCATAGGACATCCCCTCCATTTAGCATTATTATACGCTGTCGTCTCGGCAAACGGTGGCCCCAATTCTTCCGTTAAGCAACATAACTAAATGGCCGAATCAAGTGCCCGCTAACGAGGGGATGGCCAATCACGCTGCTGCCGTTACGGATGGTTGGACCGGACCGTAGTTGTGGTAGTTCTTAGGGTAAACGGTCGGGCAATTTCGGCGATGTGGCTAAACACAGTCTACGTTGGTGTTTGACTGGCCGCCTGCCGTTGCGCGAAAGATGAGCTGGTTCGCTGTGGGCGGACGGGCCGAGCCTGAGAAGCGGTCTCGGCACCTCGCTTTGAGCCGAAACCCACGTCTCAAAGGCGCCAGTTTGCTAAGCGGCCAGGCCCGTGCCGCTAAGCAAACTCCCACGGCTGAGCTCATCTTTCGCTCCACTCTCGGCTACGGTAGTGGCTATCAACGACTGTTGTTTAAGCCACTCACCGATTAGCCAGTCGACCACTACCCAATACAATCATCGATGTTACCCTCCTAACCGCCAAACTAGTCCGCACTGGTCGCCTTGCCATTCGCCAAATATGAGTTGGAACGCTGAGGGCGCCGGACCAAAGGACGGTCTTGCCGCTAAGCAAACTCCCACAGCTGAACTCATATTTGGCGAACTATCGACTACGGTAGTGATTGACAGCGCCCCTTGTTCAAACCACTCGTCAATTACCCTGACCACTCTATCCGAAGTCAGTGCTCTCAAAAAATTCGACAATATCTTTAAATACCACTCAGCCGAAGTCTTTTCCTTAGCGAAACACCCAGCGTGCCCACTCCCAAGACAAACCAAAAAGGAGACCAGGCCACACTGCCTCATCTCCCACAATCACTTACGATTCGATATTTTGGGTCAAGATAAACTGCTTAATTTCCTTCAACGTCCGTTTGGTCTCGGGGAGCTTGCCCCATAAGATGTAATCATGCAGCATCGACTTGACCTCGCGGGCCTTGTACGGGGTGCCGCTGGCTTCGGCTAGCTTTTGGACCAGCCGTTGGTCATCGGCCGCCAGTAGTTCGTTGGTGCCGTAGTACAACAGGATTGGCCCCAGGTCGTCGAAATCGCCGTAAATGGGGCTGACCAGCGGATCGGTCACCGGATGGTCGCCGGCATAATCGAAGCCGATCTTTTTTAAGGTCGCCAGCGTCAAATACGGGTCATTTTTTGCGGCGGCCTTTAAATCGGGATTCATCATGCTCAGGTCCGCCCACGGTGAGATCAACACGGACCCCGCCGGCAATGGCTTTTGGTGGATCTTCAGCTGTTGCAGCAGCGTTAACGCCAGCCCGCCGCCCGCGGAATCGCCCATCAAGAAGAACTGGTCATCCGGATACTGCGCCAGCAAGTAATCATAGGCGTTCATGGCGAAAATCACGGTTTCATCGACCGTGGCTTCCGGCACCAGCGGATAATCGACGTACGAGACCCGCAGATTGGCCTGCTGGATCAGCGTTTCCATCAATTCCCGGTGGCTGTCGATGCCCTGCATCGTGTAGGCCCCACCGTGAAACAACAACACGTGTTGCCGCAACGGTGCGCCCGAAGCCGCCGTTAAAATACGCCCACCAAAGACTTGTCGTTCCTTCGTCACGATGGTAGCCGGAAACTTCTCGGGCACCACGGCCCGGTTTTGCCGACTGGGCTGTAAAAATGCTTGTTGAATCTGCTGTTTGAGCTGACTATGCTGGGTCTTGAAGAGTAACCATTTCCCACGCAAACTCACGACTATCACCCTATCTTTTTGCCTTCATCAAATTCTCTCGACTTATATTGCCAGTATACAGCGTTTCGGGAAAAAACGCCTCCCTTAGAGTGAATTACTAGGTAATTTTCCCCAAAACCGTTAGAATAGAAGACGTAACGATTGCGATGAAAGGGTGGCAAAAAGCCAATGACAAATAACCGAAAACTAAACGTGACTGGCGGCTGGAATTTCCGGGAACTAGGTGGCTATTCAACCGTTGACGGACACACCGTCAAGTGGCACAAGTTACTGCGGACGGACGGGTTGGCACGGCTTACCCCGGATGACCAGACGTTACTGCAAGACTACGGGGTCGTAGCGGACGTTGACTTCCGTTCCAATGCCGAACGCCAGCAAGCGCCCGACAAGGTTCCGGCCGGGGTCAAGTATCATTTTCTCCCGGTCTTCCCTGAAGGCGACGAGACCGACGCCTCCGCCACCCAAGAAGAGTTGGAACAGCGCTTCAACAGCAATGATCAGGCCGGCTACCAGCACATGCTCGACGTTTACCGCAAAATGGTGACGTTGCCCAGCGCCCAAGCCGCCTACCACGACTTCTTCGCGACGCTGTTGACCAACGAACAAACGGAAAAATCCGTGTTGTTCCACTGTACCGCCGGCAAGGACCGGACCGGGATGGGCGCGTTTTTGACCTTGAATGCCCTAAACGTTGACCCCCAAACCATTCAGCAGGATTACCTGTTGACCAACGCCAACGTGATGCCGCTGGTGGATAAGCAAAGCGAGCAGGCCCGACAAAGCGGTCACTCGGAGGCGTTTGTCACCAACATCCGGGCGCTATCGACCGTCAATCCCGATTATCTCGCCGCCGCAACCAAGGTCATCAACACCCAGTACGGCGGGGTGCAGGATTACTTGCACGACGTCTTGGACTTGTCGCACACTGACTTAACCAATTTACGCAAACTCTATTTGGACTAGAACTCCTTACCAGGCTAACCGCTTTACGGGTAGTCTGGTTTTTTAACTGGAAAGGACTGGATAAGATGAAGAAAAAAACACTGACCTGGGCCTTGCCACTGGCGGGAATCGCCCTGACCTCACTGGCCGCCAGCGAACACCTTTTTAATTTCGCCTTCAAGCGCGTCAACTACGTCCCGGAGACCTCCGCGGACAAGCAGAAATACGCCGATGCCTATTACGCCTACGTGGACTGGTACCAGCAGATTCCTAAGGAAAAATGGTATCTGCACGAACACGACCCGCAAAACCGCATGGTGGCTGAATACATCCCCGCCGAAACGCCCAGCCGCCAGACCGTTATCATTTCACACGGCTACAAGGGCAACGGCGAGACCATGGCCAACTTTGCCCAAATGTATCACCGCCTCGGCTTCAATGTCTTGCTTCCGGACGACCGGGGCCACGGCGAAAGCGCCGGCAAGTACATCAGCTTTGGTTGGCTCGATCGCCTCGACTACTTACAATGGATCCAACAGGTCATCGACCGGGCGGACAACGACGTCAAGATCCTTCTGTTCGGCGTCAGCATGGGGGGCGCAACGATGGAAATGCTCTCCGGGGAAACGTTGCCGGACCAGGTCAAGGCCATCATCGCCGACTGTGGCTACTCCAGCATCGAGGCCGAGCTGACCTACCTGTTGAAGCGCCAATTCCACCTGCCCAAGTACCCCATCGAACCGCTGGTCAGCACCATTTCCAAGCGCCGATTGGGCTATTATCTGGGCGACGTGACCGCCACGGAACAGTTGCAGAAAAACAAGCGGCCCATTCTCTTCATTCACGGGGAAAAGGACGTGTACGTGCCGGTGGGGATGGCCTACGAAAATTACGCGGCCACCCATGCCCCCAAGCAATTGTGGATTGTGAAAAATGCGTCGCACGCCGAAAGTTTTTGGATCAACCCGGCCCGTTACCAGCAACACGTGACGGAATTTCTCCAAACATACTTCGACGGTGAGTGAACCTTAAGCTTAACTTAACGGCATTTGGCCGGCTATCGCAATTCCTTCACACTTTAGTTTTTCTTTACCAATTAATCAAAAAGTCATCATGACTTTGCCCCGATTCTATTCACAAACTCCGGGTATAGTAATAACCATAGTAATTAGCCAATACCGATTACTACTAAATTCTATTCCAATCCCTTTTGATTCTCTCCCCCTAAGAGAATCATCCCCATGGTTAGGTTCCCTCAAGCCTAGCCACTCCTCTAAAATACATTTACACCCCCTAATGTGAATGTACTCCTCATGAAAAAAGTTCGGCATCGCTCTTCCCCGAGAGTGACGCCGAACTTTTTTTGTTTTGGGCTGAAAGTTAAAATTAGCGCGCTAATTGTCGTAATGACGGTGTTTTGACATTTGAAATTGGTGAAACCAGACGCCTGCTCTGGGGAACACCTCCAGCCTAAGGAGCGGTCTTCCGGTTCACTTGAATGTGCATCGGCTCATGACTCGCGTTCACCTGTCGCAACAATTTCAACAGGGGTTCGTCCGTAGGTGTTGCACGATAATCTGCCATTTTAGAACCCCTTGACTTACCCGCACACTCTACAGCCAGCGCCAAGCCTTATACAGGTCCTCGCGCTGTTGGACCGTTTGGTGTTGGGCGGCCGCGGCCAATTGTTTTTGCACCGCTGCCCACTGTTGCTCACTCACCAAAATTGCATCCGTGGTTTGATCCTCAATGCGAACTGCCTTACCATCTTTGACCTCTTGCAATAAACGCTGGAGATTTTGCTGCGCATCAGCCGGTGAATACACTTTTTCCATTGTTCATTCCCCCCAAGTTTTCGCGTGTTAGTCCAAACCTAGACGTTTAAAAATAAAGTCCACGCGGCGTAAGTGATAGTGATAATCAAACGCGTCGTCGATCTGCGCCGGCGTTAACCGGGCCGTAATTTCCGCATTGGCTTCCACCAATGGCCGGAACTGGGTCTGTTGGTCCCAAGCCTGTGCCGTCAGTGGTTGGACCAAATCGTAGGCAGCTTCACGACTTAAACCGGTCTCAATCAGCTTCAATAAGAGTCGTTGACTGTAGATCAAGCCGTAAGTGCGCCCCATGTTGGCCTTCATGGTTTCCGGGAATACGTCCAAATTGGTGAGGATCCGGTTAATGCGGTGCAGCATGTAGTCCAACAACGTTGTGCTTTCTGGCAAGATCATCCGTTCCGCCGATGAATGGGAAATATCGCGTTCGTGCCAGAGGCTGACATTTTCGTAGGCCGTGACCATGGTGCCCCGTAAGACGCGGGCCAGGCCAGTTACGTTTTCCGAGCCGATGGGGTTGCGCTTGTGCGGCATCGCCGACGAGCCCTTTTGCCCGGGATTGAAATGTTCTTCGACCTCATGAATCTCCGAGCGCTGAAGGCTCCGGATCTCCGTGGCAATGTTTTCCACGCCCGTGCCAATCAAGGCCAGCGTCGCAATGTAGTCGGCGTGCAGGTCTCGCGGCAACACCTGACTGGCGATTGGTTGCGCACTGATGCCCAATTGGTCGCAGACGAAGGCTTCTACCTCGGGCGGCACATTGGCAAAGGTACCGACTGCGCCACTGATCTTCCCGGTCTCCACCCCAGCGGCGGCCCGGTCGAAGCGTTCCAGGTTCCGTTGCATTTCGGCGTAGAAGCGCGCTAATTTCAACCCAAAGGTGGTCGGTTCGGCTTGCACCCCGTGCGTCCGGCCAATCATGACTGTTTTCTTATACTTTAAGGCCAGGTCCTTGAGCGTGGCAATCAACGCCACCAAGCTCTGCCGAATCACCACGTTGGCCTGCTTCAGCCGGTACCCCTGCGCCGTATCCACGACATCGGTACTGGTGACGCCAAAGTGGATCCACTTGCGTTCGGCCCCCAGAGATTCCGAGACGTTGCGGGTGAAGGCCACCATATCGTGGTGCGTCACGGCTTCAATCTCGGCGATGCGGTCGACGTCAAACGTGGCGTTTTCCCGAATTTTCTGGGCATCTGCCACGGGGACCTCACCTAATTTCGCCCAGGCTTCGTCAATTGCCACTTCAACGGCAAGCCAAGACTGATACTGATTTTCCAGGGACCAAATCTGGCCCATTTCTGGTCGGGTGTAGCGTTCTAACATCAAGTTTCCTCCTCAGTAATAGGTAAAATCCGAACATTATTTTTAAAATTCGTCTCTTGCTCTGCTATCTATTTTAGCATAGAACATCCTAGTTTTACCAGACATTTCACCGTTATATCCATTATTAATTAGTTTCTACCCATAATTAAAAGAACTTTTATACGGGATATTTAAATAATTGTTCGCTTTTCGCTTGCAATTCAATTACGAACTTGATACAATGATTCTTGCTGGGTGTTCGGCCTAGTAAAAAATAACGATGAGGTGTTTGCAATGTCATCAACAGTAGTAGTTGGTAGTCAATGGGGCGATGAAGGTAAAGGAAAGATCACGGATTTTCTGAGTGAGAAGGCTGATGTCATTGCCCGCTACCAAGGTGGTGACAATGCCGGCCACACCATCGTCTTCAATGGTCAAACGTTCAAGTTGCGCCTGATTCCTTCGGGGATCTTCTACGCCGATAAATTGAGCGTGATTGGCAACGGTGTCGTGGTCAACCCGAAGTCTTTGATTGAAGAGTTAACTTATCTTCATGACAACGGCGTTTCGACGGATAATTTACGGATTTCCGACCGGGCACACGTCATCTTGCCCTACCACATCTTGTTGGACCAAGCCCAAGAAAAGGCCAAGGAAAACAAGATTGGGACCACCAACAAGGGTATCGGCCCGGCTTACATGGATAAAGCCGAACGAATCGGGATTCGCATTGCCGATTTATTGGATCATGATATCTTTGCGGACAAATTACGCCAGAACTTAATTGAAAAGAACAATGTTTTAACCAAACTTTACGGTGTTGAACCATTAGACTTCGACACGATTTTCAACGAATACTATGCCCTAGGCCAACAGATCAAGCAACACGTGACCGACACGTCGGTGGTCATCAACGATGCCATCGATGCCGGCAAGAACGTCCTCTTCGAAGGCGCGCAAGGCGTCATGTTGGATATTGACCACGGCACTTATCCGTTTGTCACCTCCTCGAACCCCGTGGCTGGTGGCGTGACCATCGGTGCTGGGGTAGGTCCCACTAAGATTGACCACGTGGTTGGGGTCTGCAAGGCCTACACCTCTCGTGTGGGTGATGGTCCCTTCCCAACGGAACTCTTCGATGAAATTGGCGACACGATTCGCGAAACGGGCCACGAATACGGCACCGTTACCAAGCGGCCCCGGCGGATCGGTTGGTTCGACAGCGTCGTGTTACGCCACGCCAAGCGTGTTTCTGGTTTGACCAGCTTATCGCTGAACTGCTTGGACGTGTTGACCGGCTTAAAGACCGTCAAGATTTGCAAGGCCTACGCGCTGAACGGGGAAACCATTTACCATTACCCTGCTAGCCTGGTCGACCTGGACGCCTGCCAACCAATCTATGATGAACTGCCCGGTTGGACGGAAGACATCACCGGTTGCCACTCGGTCGCTGAACTGCCCGTCAACGCCCAAAATTACGTTAAACGCTTAGCCGAACTGGTCGGCGTGGATATTGCCACGTTGTCCGTCGGCCCAGACCGCGAACAGACGAACATCTTACGTGACGTCTGGAACGCCTAACCCCACGAACAAGGAGTGACTGCTCATGCATCCCGCAGAAGTATTTGATTACGAAGATATTCAACTCGTTCCCAATAAATGTATCATCGACAGCCGCAGTGAGGCCGATACCAGCATCGCATTTGGCCCCCATCGCTTCAAGATTCCGGTCGTGCCCGCCAACATGGAAACGGTCATCAACGAACCGCTCGCCGTCTGGTTAGCGCAAAACGACTATTTCTACGTCATGCACCGCTTCCATCCGGAAGAACGGCGCGGTTTCATCGAACGCATGCACGAAAAATCGCTGTTTGCTTCCATTAGTGTGGGCGTCAAGCCAGACGAACACGCCTTCATCGACGAACTGGCTGCCGCAAAATTGGTGCCGGAATACATCACCATCGACATCGCCCACGGCCACAGCGACGCAGTCATTCAGATGATCAAGCAGATCAAGACCAAATTACCGGATAGCTTTGTGATCGCCGGTAACGTCGGTACGCCCGAAGCCGTGCGGGAACTGGAAAACGCCGGTGCGGACGCCACCAAGGTTGGCATTGGCCCGGGTAAGGCCTGCATCACCAAGCTCAAGACCGGTTTTGGGACCGGGGGTTGGCAACTGGCCGCCGTGCGCCTCTGCGCCAAGGCCGCTCGCAAGCCGATCATCGCGGACGGCGGGATTCGCTACAACGGTGACATCGCCAAGTCCGTTCGTTTCGGCGCCAGCATGGTCATGATTGGCTCCATGTTAGCGGGCCACGAACAATCTCCTGGTAACAAATTGACCATCGACGGGCGGACCTTCAAGCAATACTGGGGTTCTGCCTCCGAGAAGCAAAAGGGCGCCTACCGTAACGTTGAGGGCAAGCAAATGCTGGTCCCTTACCGCGGCGACATCGCCAACACATTAAACGCCATGCAAGAAGACTTGCAATCCTCAATCTCCTACGCCGGTGGCCGGAATCTGCTGGACATTCGGACTGTGGACTACGTGATCGTGAAGAGTTCCATCATGAATGGCGACAATTACTAACGATGACTTAAAATAAACAGGCTTCAACTCATTTTTACGTGAGTTGAAGCCTGTTTTGTGTCTAAAACTGTACAATTAGCGCACTGATTGCCGTAATGACGGTGTTCTGACACCTAAAATTGGTGAAACCAGACGCCTGCGTCAGCCAGGGTTCCACCTGCTCTGGGGAACACCTCCAGCCTGAGAAGCGGTCTTCCGGTTCGCTTGAAAGCCTGGCAAAAGCAGCCAGTCTCTCAAGTCGTCCCGCGCTGTAGGCTGAGAAAGGACCTCAGCCAACACCGCCGACACAGCTGGTTCCACCCTGGCTGCCTCCGGAAAGGTGGAGGTTATCAGTGACATTGTGATAACCAAAGACTAGTCTTCAATACAGCAACTATCTGGGGTTAAGGCAACTGTTACTAACACGCACTACCGTAGCCGAGAGTTCGCTAAATATGGGTTCAGCCGTGGGAGTTCCCTTAGCGACACGGTTCATGGCGCTTAGGGAACTGGCGTCTTTGAGACGCGAACTTCGGCTCAAAGCGAGGTGCCGAGACCGTTCTTTGGCTAGTACATCTGCCCCAGCGTTCCAACCCATATTTGGCGAACGGTAGGCGGCCAGTTCGCATTGCGAGGTTGTAAACGACCATTTTTGACACCAATGTTTCTCGCTGACTTTTGGGTAACCCGCTAATCAAACAAAATCGTCCGGTGGATCAGCCGGGTAATCGCATCGACCTGGTCGTCTCTGAGTTCCAACTGCCGGGGCAGTCGCTCGTGGACGGCGTCGTAGAACTCCCGGAAGTGTTGTGGCTTGGTGAAGCCCTCGCCCCAGTCGTTGTAATTATTGCTGTAGGGACGATTCAACACGCCGTTGGGGTCCACGACCTGGTCGTCTACCGCCCGACTGACATAGTTATAAAAGACAAATTCGTGAATGTAGGGCTTGATCCCTAACTCGTTTAACTTATCTTGAATCAAACTGTTCAGGCTCAACCCGGACAGTTCCACCTGCCGAATCGGATTTTCATCCCCGGTATATACCTGAACATTTTCTGGACTCTTAATGCACATCGTAAAACTCTGGTTGCCTTGGTTCATGACCTCTTGCGGTAACAGCCGCGATAACAGGGTCTTACCCGCTTCGTTGCCACCAACCATTTTTAGCAGATCCCGTAGCCGCACATCATGGTAGACCGTCCCCGTCCAATATTTGGTCTCAATCATGAAGATGCCCTTACGACAAATCACCAGGTGATCGACTTGCCGGTTGGGAAACCGACTGTCATCTGAATCTAGATATAAATTGGCAAATATATGAAATTTATCTTCTGGATATTTATTGCTTAATTCTTTTAATAATTTATAAGTGCGGTACTCGCCACGATTGGTGTAATTAACCGACATGGGTATCATCCTCCGTATCTTCTAGTATATGATGAAACGCTGCCTGAAACTAGCAGATTTTGATAATGACTTGCCGCTCACCTCACCAGTTATATAGACCCGAAGCCATGAGCGGAATCGAGACCCCCTTTGGGCACACGTTTCAGTTATGTAAAGAGCCTGGGGCACCCTCCCAGGCTCTTGATCCTTCGTTCCCAATTAATTAGCGGTCCTCAGGCATCGACGTGAAAGTCATTCGTCCTTTGACGAAATGGCCAACCGCCGTTTCCCCAGTCTGCTTAATCGTCTCCACCACGGCGACCGCTTCTTCGACGTTGGTCGTTGTTCCGCCGGCCCGCCAACTTGCAGGCTGATTTTGGTATCACCCGCGGGTGCGGTCACTTCCGCAAACGACCGCGGCTCGGGGACGTTCGCGCTCACCCGGTATTGCGTGTCTATCAATTTAGCCGCCATTGCCAAGGCCGCTTCCGCTGTCGTTCCCCAAGTGAGACCGATTTCTGGAATGGTCACGCAATACCGCCCCGCTTCGGCATGCAAGACCACGGTGTAAATACATCCTTTGTCATCGCTCATCACGACGCCCCCTAACCTTACTCGCAAATTGAGCGGCCACCCGCTCACGATTCCTCGCTTTCATTATGGCGAGACGGCTTGGGGCTTGCAACGCTAAGCGCTAGCTTCGATAGTTACCCTGCCTTACTGACTCAACGATTGGCCAAACAAAACGAGCCTGGAAAAAATCCCAGGCCCGTTTTCATTACCTTTACATCGCTGAAACGTGCGCCCAAAGGCAGCCGACTTCGCTTAAAACTGCTAGCCAAACAATCCAAGACCCGGATTATTCGGTTAGCAGCCTTAATGCTCGCCGGCTAATCGCCTTTCGTCCCACTCTCACGTGCTGACTCATTAACACACTACCGTCACTTACCGCACCACCAGCACCGAAATCGGCGCGTACTTCGCCATGTAGGCGGCCTGGCTGCCGAAATGGCGGCTGACGCCTTGCTTGGCGATTGACCCGATGATCAACAGATCCGGTTTAACCCGGGGAATCACGTCCTTGACCATGGTCTCACCGGGTTCGCCCTCGCTGACCACGACCTGCACGTCCGACACGCCCGCGTCTTGCGCTTGCTTTTGGTAATCACGCAGGTGTTCCTTCAGGGCAGCGTATTCACCGTGCACGAAATCCGTGTCCAGCACTTGATATACGTTCATGTTCTGGCTTTCCAGAATCGAGACGATGACCAGCGTGGCCTGGTCCCGTTTCGCTTGATGAATCGCGTACTTAAAGGCCAACAGGGCATCCGGCGAATCGTCGACCCCGACGAGGATCTTTTTAGCGATCATTTTCATCGGACGTCGCCTCCTCAGACTTGGTGGCCAGTTCCTTCGCTAGCCGTTGGTTGCCATGGTGTAACTCGATGACCGTCCAGGCTAAGAGGGCCAACACGATGATGATCAAACCGTACGCAATGCCGTTAGCCAATACCAATTTGTCCCCGGTAACGTTATCGCCGAAGAAGGCTTGGACTTGACCCGGCATGCCTTCCAGGTTCAGCGCCGTCAACGCAATGACGGAGAACCAGCCGAGAATCTTGACCCACCAAGAGTTCTTGAACCGCGCGCCCATTTCCAGCTTGCTATCCGTCATCATCAACAACGGCAACATGGAAAATGGCAGGGCGAACGCCAAGAAGACTTGCGAGTTGTTCATCAAATCATTCAACGCTTCGTGTTCCGCAATGGCACTCTTGCCCCGCGTCAACATGACACAGATCAGCACGGGAATCACGGAGATCAGCCGAGTGACCAACCGCCGTAACCACAGTGGCATCCGCATGTGCACGAAGCCTTCCATGATGACTTGCCCGGTCAGCGTCCCGGTGATCGTGGAATTTTGCCCGGAAGCCAGTAAGGCCACCGCAAACAGCGTGGACAAGACCCCGGTCCGCGCCACGCCCGCCAGCACACCGTTACTCATGGTGCTGGTATCTGACAGCGCGTGGAACAGCCCGAAGAACGATGGGTCCTTGACCGCACCGGTCTTGAACACCGCAACTCCCATGATCAACAGTAAGGCGTTGACGAAGAAGGCAAAGGTCAGTTGGATGTTGGAATCCAGGCCGGCAAACTTCACCGTCCGCGCCACGTCTTCTTCATCGTTGTGGTCGACGGCCCGCGTTTGCGAAATCGCCGAGTGCAGGTACAAATTGTGCGGCATGACCGTGGCCCCAATGATACCTAAGGCCCCGTTCAATGGTGTCATGCCGGCAACCGCGTGACTAGTCGAGAAGGTCTCACCGGTTGGGATCAAGCCCTTGAACACGCCGCCCCAATCAGGTTCGGACAAGGCGACTTGGTAAACGAAGACGAACAGGATCACCATGATCAAGCAGACCACGATGGCTTCGATCTTCCGGAAGCCGACCTTCGTCAGTAACAACAGTAACAAGACATCAAAGACCGTGATAAAAACGGCGATGATCAACGGAATGTGGAACAGCAGGTATAACGCAATCGCTGCCCCAATGACTTCCGCAATATCCGTGGCCATGATGGCCAGTTCCGTCAGGAGCCACAAAACCACGCCCAACGATTTACTGGTTCGGGCCCGAATCGCTTGGGCCAAATCCATCTGACTCACGATGCCAAGTTTAGCTGCCATGTACTGCAACAACATCGCAATCAAACTTGACATCAAGATAACAGACATCAAAAGGTACTGGAAGTTTTGCCCCCCGGTAATTGACGTTGACCAGTTCCCGGGATCCATGTACCCCACTGCGACTAACGCACCAGGCCCCGAATACGCAAACAACGTTTTCCAAAAACCAATATCTTTCGGTACCTTCACTGACCCATTAATCTCTTCTAGCGACCGGCCATTCGCATATTCGATCAACTTGTGCTTCTTTTCGTCAGCCATAGACTCGCCCTCCTCTGGTCGCATTCTCCGACCAGCATCAGTGTAAGGCAATCACCACGGCCATTGTCGCTAAAGGGCTCAAAAAGTTCGACACGGCTGATTTCAAAAAAATCCAGCCACGCAAAAAGCCGCCAGACCGCAGTTTCACGGCCCAGCGACTTCACATATCTCACTTTACTATCTAACTGCATTCCCCGTTGCATCTTATCACGTGTCTCATGGCGATAAGCTTCGTTGTTGACCGCTTCATGGTAGAAACTGTCCGCCTACCGTTCGCCAAATATGGGTTGGAACGCTGGGGCGGACGGGTCGAGCCAAAGAACGGTCTCGACGCCTCGCTTTGAGCCGAAGAACACGTCTATATCCGCCACATAGCCGAAACGTGCGCCAACAGGCAACTGGTTCCGCTTAACACTGCTAGGCAAATAATCCAAGACCGGGATTATCCGCCTAGCACCGTTAATGCTCGCCAGTTAACCGCCTGTCGTCACACTCTGTTCAGCGGCTGAACCCATATTTGGCGAACTCTCGGCTACGGAACTGGTCGGCAATAATATTGCTTAGCCTTCGGTAGCACGCAATTGTCAACCGATGGCTAAGCAATATTACTGATGAGTACCGACTTGCCGGAGGCGGCCAGGGTGGAGCCAGCTGTGTCGACGGTGTTGGCCGAGGTTGTTTCTCGGCCTACAGCGTGGGGCGACTTGGGAGACTGGCGGGTTGTGCCAGGCTTCAAAGCGAACCGGAAGCCTGTACTTTGGCTGGAGGTGTCCCCCATAGCAGGCGGAACCCTGGCCGACGCAGGCCCTGGTTTCACTAGTTTAGCGGTCAGAATACCGGCACCGAGTTTCCCCTAACAATCTAACCTACCGGACGACCATTACCGAGATGGGGGCGTATTTGGCCATGTAGGCTGCTTGGCTCCCGAAGTATCGGCTAACGCCTTTTTTGGCAATCGACCCGATGACTAACAGGTCCGGTTGCACGTGCGGAATCACATCGCGCACGATGGTTTCCCCTGGTTCACCTTCCGCAATCACCAGTTTAACGTCGGTCACACCGGCGTCTTGGGCTTGCTTTTGGTAGCTCTTCACGTGGTCACGCAACTCGTCGCGCTCCCCGTGGACGTAGTCGCTGTCCAAAGCTTGGTACACGTTCATGTCGTCATGTTCCAAGACGGACACGATAATCAGTTCCGCCTGGTCGCGCTTGGCTTGGTGAATGGCATAGTCAAATGCCAACAGTGCGTCGGCCGAGTCATCGACCCCTACTAGAATTCGTTTAAATGTCGTTGCCATGACTAGGCCTCCTCGTCTTCGATCGCGCTATCCGCATGGTCCGCTGCCAGTTGTGCTTCCAACCGCTTGCTTCCCTTGTGGAGCTCAATAATCGTCCAAGCTAATAAGATCAAGATGGCAGCATCTAAGACGTAGGCAATGCCATTGGCCATCGCCGTTTGGCTGGCCGTAATGCCATCCCCGTAGAAGCCTTGGATGGAAGTCGGCATGTTGATCAGGTTCAGGTAGGTCAAGGCTAAGACAGAGATCCAACCTAAAATCTTGACCCACATGGAGTTCTTGAACCGCTTGCCCATTTCTACCTTACTATCCGTCATCATCAACAACGGTAACATGGAGAACGGTAAGGCAAAGGCCAAGAAGACCTGCGAGTTGTTCATCAAATCATTCAACGCTTCGTGTTCGTCAATGGCACTCTTACCACTGGTCAACATGACACAGATCAGCACGGGAATCACAGAGATCAGCCGGGTGACTAACCGCCGTAACCACAGCGGCATCCGCATGTGCACGAAGCCTTCCATGATGACTTGCCCAGTCAAAGTCCCAGTAATCGTGGAGTTTTGCCCTGAAGCTAACAAGGCCACCGCAAACAGCGTGGACAGCACCCCGGTCCGGGCCACGCCAGCCAACACACCGTTACTCATGGTGCTGGTATCCGACAAGGCTTGGAACAAGCCGAAGAATGAAGGGTCTTTAACGGACCCACTCTTGAAGACGGCAACCCCCATGATCAACAGTAAGGCGTTCACGAAGAAGGCCAACGTTAATTGAATGTTGGAGTCCCAGCTGGTGAACTTCACCGTGCGTGCCACATCATCTTCATCGTTGTGGTCAATTTCCCGCGTTTGCGAAATCGCTGAATGCAGGTACAAGTTATGGGGCATGACCGTGGCCCCGATAATCCCCAAGGCCCCACTGATTGGCGTTTGGCCACCAATCTTAGGCGTGGAGGCAATCGTCTTGGCGCTTGGAATCAAGCCACCGAAAACGCCGCCCCAGTCTGGGTTAGATAAGGCAACTTCGTAGGCAAAGACTGCCAAGATCACTAAAATCAAGCAAACCACAATGGCTTCAATCTTACGGAATCCAATCTTAGTCAATAACAATAAGAGCAGAACATCTAAAACCGTAATGAAGACGGCAATCACCAACGGAATGTGGAAGAGCAAATACAAGGCAATCGCTGCCCCGATAACTTCCGCAATATCCGTCGCCATAATGGCAAATTCCGTTAGGATCCACAACACGATGCCTAGTGACTTACTGGTCCGGGCCCGAATCGCCTGGGCTAAGTCCATTTGGCTCACGATACCAAGTTTAGCTGCCATGTATTGCAGTAACATCGCAATCAAACTTGAGATCAAGATAATCGACATCAATAAGTATTGGAAATTTTGCCCACCCGTGATGGACGTTGACCAGTTACCTGGATCCATGTAACCGACCGCAACTAATGCGCCAGGACCGGAATACATGAATAACGTTTTCCAGAACCCTTTCCCCTTTGGTACTCTAACCGTACCGTTAATTTCTTCAAGTGACCGCCCATTGGCATATTCAATGAGTTTGTGTTTCTTTGGTGTATCACTCAAAATCAAGACCCCCTTCTGTTTCCTACAAGGCCCATTGTACCCTAAAGTTCACTTAAATCAAATAGATTTTTAGGTGCAATTAACTTTAAAATATGAACTTATTAATAAAATTGTCTACAACTAAAGCGGTTTCATTCCTGGTTTTATCGGTTGGCCGGCGGTGAACTGATTTTGTGAAAAATACAGAAACTTTTTTCGGTCCACAAAACTTTGCCGGGTAAAATGCCCTTTTGTCGGCATTTTATTTTATAATTTCCTTATGAAACGATTATCAAAATGTTAATTGTCAGAAAAATTTGCAACCTGTCGCCAAGACCAGTAGAATTTAAATCGTAAAAAATAATTTTTAGGGGCGCTGAACTATTGCACCATTTTCTGGGGAGTTGATTAGATGTCGAATCATCAAAATACGTATTTAAAAATTATCGCCGAGTGTAGTTTTGCCCGTGCGCGCGTCAGTAATAAGCAGATCATTCACTTTGCCAACGTAACGCCAGCGACCGTGACCGAGGCCACCCGGCAGCTACAGGCCCAAGGGTTGGTCAATCGCCGGCGCTACACGGGCGTCACGCTGACTGAACAAGGCCGTGACCAGGCGCGCCGACTGCTGTTCGCCTATCGGTTGTGCGAGGTGTTCTTGGACCGCCAGCTGCATTTGCCCCTGGCCCAAATTCCAGATCAGGCCTGGCAAATGGCCGATAGTCTGACGCTAGCCACCGTGGCGGCGTTGGCCGATTACCTCGACCATCCCCAACGCAGTCCGTTCGGCGGCGCCTTGAAACCGGATCTGATGCTCGATGACAGCCGCGTTACCCGACTCAGCGACGTTCCCGTCAATACGACGGTCACGCTGTGTGGATACCTGGAAACGGCCAACCTGGTGGCCTACGTGACGCACCTGTGCCTGCCGCTAGACACGCCGGTCACGGTGACCGCCCGTGACGACGAGCTGCACTTGCTGTATCTCCAGCTACCGGACCAGCGCGAGATCACGGTCAACGGGCTGGTAGCGACTTATTTGTACACGGAGCCGGTAGTTGTCCCCGTTGAGAACTAACCATTTGGCGTCAGTTAAAGGTAGCGGATCCGGCCTGTCTCAAACGGGTCCACTGCCTTTTTAATTTCGACTTAATCGATAACCTCTCAGTGCTAACTGAAGGTTGAACATAAAATTAACGCGCTGATTGCTGTAACGACGGTGTTCCGACACCTAAAATTGGTGAAACCAGGCGCCTACATCAGCCAGGATTCCGCCTGCTCTGGGGGACACCTCCAGCCTGAGAAGCGGGCTTCCGGTTCGCTTTGAAGCCTTACAAATCCCGTAAGTCTCCAAAGTCGCCCCGCGCTGTAGGCTGAGAAAAAACCTCAGCCAACACCACCGACACAGCTGGCTCCACCCTGTCTGCCTCCGGCAAGGTTGACGGCTATCAGTAACATTGTGTTAGCTGAGAGCTAACTGACAAATTGGTTACTACCAAGGGGTAAGCCAATTGCTGTTGGTAAGCACTTCTGTAGCCGAGAGTTCGCCAAATATGGGTTCAGCCGCTTGAAAAGAGTGTGCCGACAGGCGGTTAACTGGCGAGCATTAACGGTGCTAGGCGGATAATCCCGGTCTTGGATTATTTGTCTAGCAGTGTTAAGCGGAACCAGTTGCCTGTTGGCGCACGTTTCGGCCATGAGGCCACTTTGAGACCACCCTTTGGCTCGACCCGTCCGCCCCAGCGTTCCAACCCATATTTGGCGAACGGTAGGCGGCCAGTTCGCATTGTGTGGCTGTAAACAACTATCTTTGACGCCATGAGTCGCATGCTAACAGTAGTTCCAGTTGATTTTTGTCTTTCAACCTTCAGGTGCTAACCAAAAAACGCGTGAACACCGCCATCGTTTGGCCAGTGTTCACGCGTTTTTACGTCTTATTTTATCGTGTCACCCCCGGCCAACACAGGCTGTCGGCCACCCACGGGGATGCTCTCTATGACTATCGTTTGACCGTTGTGACTGACTACCGCCCATCAGCGGCCATCGTGGCTGCGGTGGCGCTACTGTCGTCAGATGATGGCAGGCGCTTCAAGCCGACGCCGGTGAAGCCACTCAAGATGGAGAAGACTGGGGACAAGAGGCTGAAGAAACAAAATGGCAGGTAAGCCAGGGTCGAAACGCCCAGCGTGTTGGCGGCAAAGACCGCGGCAACTCCCCAAGGAACCAAGTAGTTGATGACGGTCCCACCATCTTCTAAGACCCGACTCAAGGCTAGGTTGTCCAGGCCCCGTTGGTTAAAGGTCTGTTTGAAGGCCTTCCCAGGTAAGATGACGGAAAGGTACTGTTCCCCAACGAAGACGTTGACGCCAATCCCGGACAGGATTGCGGCCGTGACCAGAGCACCAGTGCTCTTCAAGCGTTTTGCCAGGGGCACCATGGCGGTTTGGATGACGTCGAACTTCATCAACAGGCCCCCTAAGGTCAGGGTCAAGATGATCAAAGAAACCGTGGCCATCATGGCACTGATGCCGCCCCGCGTCAGTAAGGCATCGACGCTAGTGTTGCCGGTCTTAGACACGAAGCCGGATTCGATCATCGTGGCAATGCTGCTGACAGAGGTGCTGGGCTTTTCGATGAACAACATCACGATGCCCAAGCCTACGTTTAACAACAAGGTTTCAATGGCCGGAATCTTCCGCCAAGCACAGACGAACATCACGATGATTGGTAAGGCGGCCCACCAAGTAATGGAGAAGTTGGCGTTTAACGTGGCGACCGTACTGTTGATCTTGCTCAAAGCATTGGCATTGGAAGCGCCCGTACCCATGAAGAAGTAGAGAATCAGCGAGACGATGAAGGCGGGAATCGTCGACCACATTAAGTTTTTGATGTGCGCAAATAATTCGGATTCCGCGATGGCCGAGGCCAGGTTGGTGGAGTCAGACAGTGGTGAAGTCTTATCACCGAAGATGGCTCCGGAGATGATGGCCCCAGCGACCAAGGCGGGGTTGAAGCCCATCGTGGTCCCCATCCCGAACAGGGCGATCCCAATCGTAGAGATGATGGTAAACGCACTCCCGATGGACGTCCCGACGATGGCGCAAACCAAGAAGACGGATGGCACGAACCATTTGGCAGAAATCAAATGAAACCCGAAGACCATCATGGATGGAATGATCCCGGCGGCGATCCAGACACTGATCAAGGCCCCAATCAACAGGAAGATGAAGATGGGGATGATCCCGGTCTTGATACCGTCAATGATGCCACTGTGGATGGTGTCCCAATCAGCGCCACGAACCTTCGCCCACAAAATCACCAAGGCAATCACCAGCAGGACCGGCGTGGTTGGTGACAGACCAAATTTGATGACGCCTAAGCCCATGATGAGTAACATGACCAGTAAGATGGTCATCGCTTCGCCAAACTTGATTGGCTTTTTTTCTGATGGTGTGTGTTCTTGCATAAAAATCGCTCCCTCTTATTTTGCCAAGTATGTATAAAAAAATCGCCCCTGCTGCAATTCTGCAACAGGGACGATTTAGACTAAACCGTGGTACCACCCAACTTGGGTCACTGGTTCTAGACCCAGTAACTCCACTCTCTAGAAGGTAACGGCTCTAGTCTTTCCGCCTGGCGTACCAGGACATTCCACTGTATTTCGTCGTAATCACCCTGATCGGTTCGCAGCAACCACCGACTTTCTGACACCCAGATGACACGCTACTTGGTAATGGAAATTAGCGTTCTGTATTTGATTGACTTTGATATTAGCACGCTGCTGCGTACCCGTCAACCTCTAATTTAATTTTAATCTTTTGCCGTGCGACTCTATCACTGCCAAATCAACGTTTCAGCAACCTTCACATTTTTTTAGTTTGTGAAATCACCCGGCCACTCAGCAATTCTTAACCAACCTAATCGCGGTAAAAGGCGTTCGGGTACTCGATCATCCCACCCACGTGGGCCAGCGACCCGGCCGTCAGCGGCTTGATCAAGTGACTGCCCATCGGCACTGGCAGGCTGTTGTGGATGGCAAAGTCCTCGGCCATCACGTAGCCCCGGCTGCCGTAGTAGTTCATGTCGCCGACCACACTGATGGCGGGAAAACCGGCTAAGCGGGCGCGGGTCTCTAACTCACTAAGTAGTTGACTCCCCACACCTTGGCCCTGCCAATCTGGCGCAACGGCCAGCGGCGCCAGGGCCACGATGGTCGTGGTGTGACGGTCACCGCGCACCGTGATGGGACTCAATAGGCCGTGACCGACCACTTGGTCAATGCTGGGCTTGGCGACGACCTCAAAGCTACTCTGATAATCATACGTCGACCGCAGCTGGTGGATCAACCCCACCTCACTGCCGTCACTTTCCTCGACGGGTGCAAACGCCGCTGAAACTAATTGGTCTACCTGTTTGAAGTCTTCAGGCTGGATCGTTTCAAAACTTAAACTCACTTCGTCTACCTCTCATTTCTTAAGCGATTGACAACATTACCGTGTTATTATACACGACTAGCCGTAAAAGTCGAAACTTCCGCGTCAATTTTAAAGAAATTGCTTGAATTTCGCCCCTAAAACCCCGTACACTGGGAACAACTCTAAAAGAAAAACGAGGTGCTCTATTTTGACGCACAAACAGCGCTGGGCCGCCATTTCCGTGGCCATCTACATTATCTTTGTGGTGGCCGCCATCGTGATTGGCTTCTTGGACCCCAGTCAAATTGGTCTACAATGGACTATCTTCTGGTATTTTGTCGTTGCCGCTTTGTGTTACTACTTTTACTTTAAAAATGTCAGTTATCGCGAGGTCGTCTACTACGCCACGCAACTTGGCCTGCATCAGGACGACTTGAAGGCCATGGTCCCCAACTTAAAGGAGACCCAAGACGTGCCCAACCCGGATCATCCGGACTTCTTCAGCCCCTTCGCCAAGGTGCCCATCAACGTGGTCAACGTCTTGACCGACAAGCTGGTACCCATGGCCAAAGACGCCGGCATTCCGCTGTACCGGTAGGCTTGGCTGACGACATAGTGGGGGCTGGACGCCTTACCGTTCGCTAGAGATGAGTTGGAACGCTGAGGGCGCCGGGCCAAGCCAAAATGCGGTCTTGACCCTCAACTTGGAGCCGGAAGACCGCGTCTCCAAGTTGCCAGTTCCCTAAGCGCCGAAAACCGCGCCGCTAAGGGAACTCCCACAGCTGAACTCATCTCTAGCGAACTCACGGCTCCGGTGGTGGTTGCCAGTCGAGTTGGTTCGCAATCGTCCGTGGTACAGATGTGACCGCCAGGGTAGCCGGAATCTCGACGTGTGCCAGTACTGAAATAACCATACTTATGACGCTAGACGACAGAAAAAGCGAGCCGTTGTGGCCAACAATGGCTAACGGTATTGCTTATCGCGGTTCAACGCTAAGTGGCCTGACCTCGCCATCTATGCCGGAGGAGGACAGGGGTGGAGCCAGCTGTGTCGACGGTGTTGGCCGAGGTTTTTTCTCGGCCTACAGCGTGGGGCGACTTTGGAGACTGGCGACTTGTGCCAGGCTTCAAAGCGAACCGGAAGCCCGTACTTTGGCTGGAGGTGTCCCCCATAGCAGGCGGAACCCCTGGCAGCCGCAGGCAACTGGTTTGTCCAGTATAGTAGATAGTGCTCCCACCAACTGTAAGGCGGCCAGCTTAGCACCACGTTGCCATTCAGCGTGCCATAGCAGGCGGAACCTCTGGCGGACGCAGGCACTGGTTTACGCAAAACAAAAAAAACAAGGCGTTGCCACCGTTGGATTGGGCGGGAACGTCTTGTTGGTTATCTGTGGTTATTTCCGGCTGGAGTACGTCTGGGACTTCTTTAACCAGGCGGCATCGTCGGGATCTGGACCGACGCGTTTGCCAGCGTCGAGGTCGGCGATGGCCTTCATTTCATCTTCGTCCAGACCAAAGGCAAAGATGTCGCGGTTTTGTTGAACGCGGGCTTCGTGAATCGACTTAGGGATCACGATTTCTTCGCGTTGTACGTGCCACCGTAAGATGATTTGGGCCGCACTAACATCGTGGGCTGCGGCCAATTCGTTGATGACGGGGTCGGATAAGGCGTTGTTATTGCCGCCACCCAGTGGGCTCCAGGCCTCGTGCAAGATACCCTTGCTTTCCAAGTAGGCGTGCATCTCAGCTTGTTGGAAGTACGGGTGGGTTTCGATTTGGTCAACGACGGGTTTGATGGTGCCGTTGGTCAAAATGTCATCCATCTGCTTTTGATTGAAGTTGGAGACCCCAATGTTTCTGATCTTGCCAGCCTTGTACAGGTCTTCCATGGCCCGCCAGCTGTCCAGATAACCAGGAGCTGGCCAGTGGATCAGGTACATGTCCAGGTAATCAAAGCCTAATTTGTCGAGCGTTGCTTGGAACGCCGCCTTAGTCTCATCATACCCGCGCACGCTGTTCCACAGTTTCGATGTGACAAAAACGTCTTCGCGCTTGACGTCACTTTCGCGAATTGCTTCGCCGACCCACTGCTCGTTGCCGTAGTATGCGGCCGTATCAATGTGCCGGTAACCCGCAGCTAACGCCCATTTGATGGCATTTTTGGTATCTGATGCATTATCAACTTGAAAGACCCCTAACCCCAGTTGGGGAATCCGGTTGCCGTTGTTTAACGGTAATTCGGGAATATCATTATGCAAAAGTAAAACCACCTTTCAATCTTAGTTCCACTACCATCATACAATAGGTTTCGCCATTTCGTGATGAGAATGATTGGAAAATGGTAAAAATCAGGGTGAAAATTTTCTTCTGTTGGCATTTTGCGGTATTATGGAGGGTGTGGTAGTTTGTCGTCTCGGCGGCAAGCTTGTTTTTTCACACCGTTCTGGACATGGAGGTTTTTCAGTTGAACAACCAAGAACCAAAATCACGCGTACAACGGTATAACTTTAACCAGGGATCGGACCAACCCACCCGTCGTCGGCAACGTAAGCCGCGGCGGTGGTGGCCATGGCTGATGACGTTGATCACGCTGGCAATCGCCATTTTGCTGGTCTTAGCGATTAACCATCACAACAACTCTGGGAATGACACCAGCGCTTCATCGAGCACCAGTGCCTCTGTCGTGGCCAAGGCTTCATCGGCTTCGGAACAGGCCGCTTTCGAGAGCTTCAAATCAACGTACAGCAGCTATAATGATAACGGGTTAACCGTCACGCAAAAGCAAAAATTACAGAATATCATCAACAACGAATCGAATGACGCCGTGCAGGACCGCGAGCAAAAGTTGCTCGACCAGGCCCAAACCAAGCAAAGCGCCACCAGTTCGAGTCAATCTGCTAGTTCCAGTAGCAAGAGTAGCGCGGATTCAACCTTCGCCACCACGCACACTTTTTCGTCGGTCGCCGACGCCCAAAACTGGGCCCAGGCTTCCAAAGACCAGTGGTTGCAAGCCGGCTACTCCACCTACACCATCACCTCTGACGGACAAGGCAATTACAACCTACAGTTTGTCCGCTAACTTTTCGTTTATGGTATTATCCAGACGGTCGCGACCTCGGTCACGGCCGTTTTTTGTTGTCTCGCTTGGCGTGCTTGGGTGTCAACCGGTCGACCTGTGTTTGGAGTTGGTCGACCTTATCCGTGAGCGTATCGATCTTGGCCAACAGCTGGGCCATATCGGCCAATTGTTGCGCCTCTTGGGTGGTAGTCGCCTGTTCGGTGCGGCTGGCCACGAAGTCCGTGATCGTACTGGTCAACAACCCAATGAAGCCCACGCCGCCGACCATCAGGAAACTGGCGATGATCTTACCCACCGCGGTGTGGGGTGTCTCATCCCCATACCCCACGGTCGTTGCGGTCGTGATTGCCCACCACAAGGAATTGGCCAGGCTCTGTTTTTCCGTCAACGAAAAGAGAAACGCACTGAGCACGATGATGGCCACACTGATGGAAAATAGGTAGATGAAACCGGTCTTATAAATAAAGCGGTGGTACGCCTGCGTCCATTTGCCGGCAATGCCCCAACGCCAAAAAAGGTGGTGGAACCGCATCAGCCGGACCAGCCGCGCCAACCGGAAAAAGGCAAAGACCGGGTGAAGCGGAATAATGCCCAGCAGGTCAAACGCCGATTGAATCAAAAAGATCTTCCGGTTCTTGGTGATCAGCAGGCGCACCAAATAGTCCACGGCAAAGATCGCCAGTAATCCGTTGGCTAGTCCCAACTCTAACGACCGGTTGCCCACCTTTAAGAAAATCAAGCACACATTGAAAACCGAGCCTAACGTGAGGGTCGTGACCCCGACGTGATAGGCAATCAAGCCCGCAGATTGCTTGGCCATGACACTACCCTTCCCCCAATTGATAAGTTACCTTCTAATATAGTCAGAATTGCGATTTTTTCCAGGATTAATGGTTAATTTTAGAGATTTAGTAAGCATCGCGGCAGAAACTTAAGAATTGATGTCTGCCACTATCGTTTCAGTATACCCGACCAGCCTAGCACCTGTATATCAAAATGTAACTATTCGTCATTAGCCACTAACCTGATTCCCCAACAAATCAAATAGCGTCTGAACAGTTTCAACACCACTGCTCAGACGCTATATTTATAATCCCTTATTCACCGACCGTGGCCGCCACCTGCGCGAAGAAGGCCGGTACCAGGGCCTCGTAGACCGTGATGGCTTGCAAATACTCGGTCACGGACACGTACTCATCGACCTGATGCGACGAGTCGTTGCCCGGTCCTAATTCAATGCTGGTGAATTCGCCCTTCGCCCGCAGGAATTCCGCACCATCGTTGGCTCCGCCCGACCCAACGATTTGGGTGTCGTGACCGCAGACTTGGTCGCTGATCTGCTTGGCCAGTTGAACCAGCGGCGCCTGGGGATCGCCCGGGATCGCCTCTTCAGGATAGCTGTAGCTCAGGTCCAACTGTACCCCGTCTTCTTGATTTAACTGGGCAATCAGCGCGGCCAATTCATCGTAAATTACCTGATTGGGGTAGGCCGGAATCGTCCGCATGTTCGCCATCAGCTCGGCGTGGGCGGGAATCGAATTGATCTGCTCGCCCCCAGAAATCAGATCCACGTTGTGCAACAGGCCCCCCAACACGGGATCGACCTGGGTGTGTTTGGCCATCAACGGCCCGACCGCATTATAAAATTTCATCAAATTCGTAATCGCATTGACGCCATTTTCCGGACGGGCACTGTGACTGGCCTTCCCGGTCGAGACGACCTTGTAGTCGATGACGCCCCGCGCCGTGTAGACCACGTTGTTCAAGCCACTGGGTTCGGCAATCACCAGACCGGCCAACGGGTCCGCATACCCGGCATCGGTCAGCGTTGCCGCACCGTATTCGCCGGTCTCTTCCCCCACCGTGGCCAGCAACCGAATGCTCCCCGCCAGCGGTGTCTGGGCTTCCAGCAACTCCAGCATGGTGATGACGATGGCGGCCAGCCCGCTCTTCATGTCCGAGGCGCCCCGACCAAAGAGTTGGTCGCCCACCACTTCACCGCCAAACGGATCGTGGTGCCAAGCGGCTGCATCCCCCGCGGCCACGACGTCCATGTGCCCCGACAACCCCAACATGGGACCGGTCGGATTACCAATCGTGACGACTAAGTTATCGCGGCCCGGCGCAAAGGGAACCTTGACGATCTCAGCCTGCGGGTACGGGGCAAATAAACTGGCAATGTAGTCAGCGACCGCCGTCTCGTTGGCATTGACCGACTGAATCTGAATCAGGTGTTGAAGAATTGCAATCTTATCTTGGGGCGTCATGGGCGTCATCCTTTCTTTGTGACAAACTTAATGGTTCTAATCATACGCTCATTTATCAGAAAGGCAACCACTTTTTGCAATTTTATGAGGAATATCTATTTTACACGTATTTTTATACATTATTAATGAATATTCGCAGAATGGGGGTCGCCTGCGGTATAATAATGTTAAGGACTGATCATAGGAGGGATTTTATGAGAATTTTTGTGCCAACCGACAACGGCTACTTGGCCGACGAATACAGTAAACACGCGACTGGCGACGACGTTTATGCGGGCCAACCCGTGAAGTCGTTTCCCATTAGCCTGTCGAAGATTCCCAAGAAAACGCAGACGATTGCGCTGAACCTCATCGATTTTGACGCCGTGCCGGTAAGCGGGTTCCCGTGGATCCACTGGGTAGCAGCCAATTTCCCGGGCACCACGCGCGAAATCACCGCGGACGTATCACGAACCAACGCCATTCCTCACGTTCACGGCCGCAACAGTAATGCCGGTTCCTTGATTGGCAACACGGATCCCGCGGTCTTTCAAAATTACACGGGACCCTTCCCACCCAACGCCGATCACGACTACAGCCTGACCGTTTACGCATTGAATACCAAACTCGACTTAGAGGACGGCTTTTGGCTCAACGACCTGCTGCATCAGATCAGCGGTCACGTCTTAGACACCGCAACGATTACGCTGCGTGGTCGCGTCTAAACTAAAAAAGAAGGCTAATTATGGAAAAGAACTATGCAAACATCCTAGTTCCCGTGGACGGCTCCGTTCAAGCGGAATTAGCGTTAAAAAAGGCGGTCGCGGTGGCGCAACAAAATGACGCCCACGTTGACCTACTGAATGTCTTGCGCATCAACCATTACGGCTTTTACGTCAGCGGCTCGATGCCCGGCGGTGTGATCCATGACTTGGCCCAAGATGCGACGTCATACCTCGACTCGCTGGTCCAAACGACCCGGGCGGCCACCGGCTTCAAGGACATGGCCATTCACGTGCGGTTCGGCAATCCCAAGACTGTCATTTCCCACGAATTCGTGCGCGACCACCAAAACGATCTGATCGTACTGGGCGCCACCGGGATGAGCGCCGTGGCCCGAATGGTAGAAGGCTCCGTCACGGCCTACGTTAGCCGGATGGCGGCCGTCGACGTTTACGTGGTCCGGACTGACGAAGACGGCAAGCAAATCGACGCCAGTCAGATGGCCGCAGAAAACAAGGATCAACCGAAGTTCTTTTAATTGTGTCGCTTAAAAAGCATGGGACCTGCCGAAAATGGCGGGTCCCATGCTTTTGGTTTAATGATACTTCTGCTAGATTGAGCTGACCACTTAAAATTGGTGAAACCAGGAGCTTGCGTCAGCCAGGGTGGGGCCAGCTCTGGGGAACACCTCCGGACTGAGGAGCAGTCTTCCAGTTCGCTTGAAAGCCTGGCAAAGCCCGTCAGTCTCTCAAGTCGTCCCGCGCTGTAGGCTGAGACAAAACCTCAGCCAACACCGCCGACCCAGATGGGGCCATCCCTGGCTGCCTCCGGCAAAGTGATGCCTATCAGTAACACTGTGTTAATGATAGCTGTCAGTGTAGCTACTACCTGGGGTTAAGACGATTGTTACTGGCATGCACCACCGTAGCCGAGAGTTCGCCAAATATGGGTTCAGCCGCTTAACAAGAGTGTGACGACAGGCGGTTAACTGGCGAGCATTAACGGTGCTAGGCGGATAATCCTGGTCCTGGATTATTTGCCTAGCAGTGTTAAGCGGAACCAGTTGCCTGTTGGCGCACGTTTCGGCTATGAGGCCACTTTGAGACGTGTTTTTCGGCTCAAAGCGAGGTGTCGAGACCGGCTTTTGGCTCGACCCGCCCCAGCGTTCCAACCCATATTTGGCGAACGGTAAGGCGGCGGCTTTTCACTGTGAGGCTGTCACAATCTCGCTTTAAATTGCCGTTATTTCCGCCAAAACGTGGTCACGTCAGCCTTGTCAGCGATGTTAAAGGCAATAATCTGCCGCAATAGCTCGTAGTCCACTTCTTGGGTCCACTTGATGCGGGCGTACATCTTACCCGGATTATATTTATTCGCCGCGATCTGATCGGCAAACTGTTCCATGGCCGGACCTTCGGGGGCAAAGGCCATGTGAGGTTTGGCCACGCTGAAGCCAATGATGAAGGTGCCGTGATCCGTGAACATCGGCTGGTTCCAGGCGTAGCGCTGTTCGAGCTGCGGAAAGGTCTCTTGGACCCAGTTCAGCACCGTCCGCACGCGCATTTGCTGGTCTGGGTCATCAATTTTTGCCAAGTAGTTTTCGAATTCCGTAATCATCTTATCACCCCATGCTCATGTCGTTACCCCCATTGTACCATGAACCCCCTGAATGAGCCGGTTCGTCGCTCGCTTAAAATTTTCTAAAGACTGGCAAATGGGGGTGACAAATCAGCGCGCAATTTCGTTGGTATTTATGACGGGCACCATTTTCCAGCGGTTTTTCAGACCTTTACAACAATGATACGTAACCCATACGAAACTGATAAACGCGCTTGCTACAATGACAAAGATGAAACCTAAGGAGGTCTCGTCAATGTCTCAACGCAACACACCCAATCTCAGTAACCTAGTTTTGTTGTCCCTTCTCCTGGTCGGCTTTGGCAGTCCCAGTCTAGCTGCCGCCGTCCAAGAACTCCAATCTAAGTAGTGCCAAGAGCACGCAGAAACGTCCTTACCCTCCGCTTCTACGCGCTTTTGTTTACCCACGATTTCTAAATTCGGTTCTCGGCAGCTTATCTTTTTAATAGCGCGAACGCAAAAAAATCGCCACCCATCTCTGAGCGGCGACCTACCAATCAATCTATGATTATTGTTTAAGGTTTAGTGGAATTGCATCCCGCCATCAACTTCAAGCGTTTGGCCGGTGATGTAATTTGAATCTGGGCCTGCTAAGAAGGCAACCCCGTTAGCGACGTCTTCTGGTTCTGACAGACGGCCTAAGGTGATGTCCTTAGCAAAGGTTTGCATACCCCATTCGTCGTCCTTACCAGCGTTTTGACCAACCTTGTGGGCAATGTCAAACATCATTGGCGTCTTAACGATTCCTGGTGCATAGGCGTTAACCGTGATACCTTCAGCGGCTAAGTCACGGGCAGCAACTTGCGTAACCCCCCGAATGGCAAACTTAGTCCCACTGTAGAGTGCCAAGTTCGGGTTCCCGACAACCCCGGCTTGAGAAGTTGCAGAAATGATCTTCCCACCGTGGCCGAGTTCCTTGAATTTGGCGTGAGCAGCTTGAATCCCCCACAGTACACCACCAACGTTAACGTGGTAAACCGTGTCGAATTGTTCTTGGGTGATTGTGTCAATTGGGGTAGTTGGGCCAAGGCCGGCGTTGTTGACGATTACGTCAAATCCGCCGAGCTTGTCTGCAGCTTCGTTAACTGCCGCAAAGACACTGTCGCGGTCAGAGACATCCGTCTTGACTGCAATGGCTTTCCCACCATCAGCTTCGATAGCAGAAACCACCTTGTTGGCATTATCTAAGTTCAAATCAGCAATTGCAACTGCGAATCCATCGCTAGCTAAGCGCTTGGAAATGGCTTCACCAATTCCTTGTCCGCCGCCAGTAACCATTGCTACTTTTCCATTTGATGCCATGTGCCATTCACTCCTTCAGAATAAGTAAATTTCCAGGTACGTGTCTATCATAACGGAAAAATTATGAAAAAGAAAGCGATTACCCCATATTTTGTGAAAAAATGTTCATTTATCACAAGATTGGGTCCCCGGCCGCGACAACACTACAGCCTATTAGGTTTATGACCCCTTAATCATTTGCGAAAATGGTGGTTTGCTCACTAAAAAGACCACCCTTTTCCGGATAGCCTTTTCTGAAAAAATCTTCAATTAATAACTTACTTCATCGTACTCAAGGAAGAAGCGGCTTCGGTCCCCGCCTTTTCCCGTAAGGTAGCTTCGATGTCTTCCAATGACCGGTTCCGGGTTTCGAAAACCTTCTTTTGCACGAACCAGATGGAGAGGAAGCACAGCACACCGTAACCGATGAACAGGCTCCCAGTTCCGAAGAAGTCCAGCAAGGATGGGAACGTCAGGGAAACGATCATGTTCGCCGTCCAGTTGATGACACTGGCAAAGGAGTTTCCTAACCCCCGAATGTTCAACGGGAAGACTTCCCCGATCATGACCCACATCACGGGGCCCCAAGTTGCGGAGAAGAAGGCGATGTAGACGGTCAGGGCAATCACGGAAATGATGGCTGCCGTTTGGGAACCGCCAGAGAATTTCATCCCAAAGCTCATGACGAACAAGGAGATCCCCATCCCGATAGCACCAATGTTCAACATCTTTTTCCGGTCGATCTTGTCCATGATGGCCACCGCTACCGCCGTGACGATCACGTTAAAGATCCCGATACCGATGTGGGCCAGCAAAGCAGCACTCACACCAAAGCCCACGTCGGTGAAAATGGTTGGTGCATAGTAAAGCACCGTGTTGCACCCCATGACCTGTTGGAAGATGGCTAAGCCAATCCCGATGATCAAGGATGGCCGCACCATTTTACCGAATAATTCGGACCAGCCACCGCTCACGATTTTGGCAGATTCCTGAATCGCGGCAACTTCTTGATTGACCGCCTGTTCATCGTGCTTGTTCATGGTTTCCAGTACGGCCCGCGCCTGGTCCATGTGGCCCGACTTGACTAAGAACCGGGGACTTTCCGGTAAGATCAGCCCGCCCAAGAACAACATGGCAGCTGGAATCGCGGCAAACCCGAGCATCCAGCGCCAGCCGGTGTACATCCCGGAGAAGCTGTAGTTGGTGATGTAGGCCAGTAAAATACCGGTCATGACCATCAACTGGAACAGGCTGGAGACCGTCCCCCGCTTATCGGCAGGCGCCAGTTCGGCCAGGTACGTCGGAATCAAGGCCGAAGCGGCCCCGACGGCCATCCCCAAAATGATCCGGGAGATGATCAACGTCCAAAATTCCGGTGAAAACGCGGACCCCAAGGCCCCCACGAAGAAAATAATGGCAGATAACAGTAATAATTTACGCCGACCAAACCGGTCAGACGATGGCCCAATGATAGCGGCCCCTAAAATGGCCCCGAGCAACACGGCACTCACGACCCAGCCTTGTTGCCAAGACCCCAGGTGCATTTGGCGTTGGATGAACAGGATGGCCCCTGAGATGACCCCTGTGTCATACCCAAACAATAAGCCGCCGAGGGCGCCAAAGAAATAGACAAATCCGGTTGAAACTTTTCGCATAACTCTCGCTCCTTATACGGTCTGCGCCGTAGACTTTAAAATTCAGAAACCGGCTGAGTGGGCGTCAGCTAAGGAATGAGAAGAGTCGTTCCCCACCTAGAGGAACGCTTTTGACTTCGGTAGTTCGGCAGTCCACACTGTGTATGTGAATAAGTGTAAGTTGGTACTTTCAGTTGGTTGATTGTCGCAACCAACCATGACAATTATTTTAACACTTTTAGCTGCCATTTGAAAGCGTTTTCTAAAGCAGGCTTGCAGTTTTCGTCACAAACGGGATTTTGTCTATTAGAAAAGGCCGCCCTCACCGGAGCGACCTTAACTAATTTGATGCTTATTTCACCGTACTCAAGTCCTGAGCCGTTTCGCCGGCCTTGGCCCGGAGCGTGGCTTCGATGTCTTCTAACGAACGGTTCCGCGTTTCGAAGACCTTCTTTTGCACGAACCAGATGGAGGCAAAGCACAGCACACCGTAGCCGATGAACAGGCTCCCGGTCCCGAAGAAGTTCAACAGGGTTGGGAACGTCAAGGACACGATCATGTTGGCTGACCAGTTGATGACACTGGCAAACGAGTTGCCCAAGCCCCGAATGTTCAATGGGAAGACTTCCCCAATCATGACCCACATCACGGGACCCCAGGTGGCGGAGAAGAAGGCAATGTAGATGGTCAGGGCAATCACGGAAATGATAGCCGCGGCCTGCGACCCACCGGAGAATTTCATCCCAATGCTCATGACGAACAGAGAAATCCCCATCCCCACGGCACCGATATTCAACATCTTCTTACGGTCGATCTTATCCATGATGGCCACGGCAATCGCCGTCACGATCACGTTGAACACCCCGATCCCGATGTGAGCCAATAAGGCGGCGTTCACGCCAAAGCCCACGTCGGTGAAGATGGTTGGGGCGTAGTACAACACGGTGTTACAACCCATGACCTGTTGGAAAATGGCTAGCCCGATCCCAATGATCAGGGATGGCCGCACCATCTTGCCAAATAATTCAGACCAGCCGCCATTTTTCATTTGCGCCTGTTCCTTGATTTGCGCCAATTCGGTCTCAACGGCCGCCGTGTCGTGCTTGTTCATGGTGTCTAACACGGCGCGCGCTTGGTCGGCGTGACCGGTCTTGACCAGGAACCGCGGACTTTCGGGCAAAATCAACCCACCCAAGAACAACAGCGCGGCTGGAATCGCGGCGAACCCGAGCATCCAGCGCCAGCCGGTGTAGAAGCCGGCCCAAGCATAGTTGGTCACGTACGCCAACAGGATCCCGGTCATGACCATCAGCTGGAACAGACTGGAGACCGTCCCCCGTTTATCAGCGGGCGATAACTCGGCTAAATACGTCGGGATCAGCGCTGACGCGGCTCCCACGGCCATCCCTAAGACGACCCGTGAGATGATCAGCGTCCAAAATTCCGGTGCCAGCCCGGACCCCACGGCCCCGACGAAGAAAATAATGGCAGATAACAATAACAATTTGCGCCGACCATACCGGTCAGACGATGGCCCAATGATGGCAGCCCCCAGAATCGCGCCGAGCAACACGGCACTCACGACCCAGCCCTGTTGCCAGGAACCCAGGTGCATCTGCTTTTGAATAAACAAAATGGCGCCAGAGATGACCCCGGTATCGTAACCGAAGAGTAGGCCCCCTAGTGCCCCAAAGAAATAAACAAATCCGGTCGAAACTTTTCGCATAGATCTCGCTCCTTATGTGGCTTTCGCCAGAATTCACGTGTGACAAAATATGTGGAAGTATAGCTGAATGTGTAAGTTGGTTTTGTTCACGTTGGTTGGCCAGATAAACCAACCCTGAGAGTAGGATAGCACGATTGTCATTATTTTGAAAGCGTTTTCTTTAAAAATAGAACTTTTTTGTTAATTTGTCTAGTTTCTGAAAGGCCCCGACTCACCGGCACTCCTGAGCGCACCGAGCTTTATCGTTTTACCTTACTAAAGGCTGAAAGACATCAACCTTGCCGGAATCAACCAGGGATAGCCCCATCTGGGTCGGCAGTGTTGGCTGAGGCTTTTTCTCAGCCTACATGGCCGGTTTTGCCAGGCTCCCAAGCGAGCCGGAAGACCCTTTCGCAGGCTGGAGGTGTTCCCCAGAGCAGGTGAACCCTGGCTGACGCAGGCGCCTGGTTTTACCAACTTGAGTGGACAGAACACCGTCATTACGACGATCAATGCACTACCTTTATTTTCAAATATCACTAGTTGCGCCCACGCAAAATACCCAAACTGACGCCGTTGTCAGTTCAGGTATTTCAAAAACATTGCCAATCAACGTTGACCGGCTGGCTAAAGTTCCGCCTTCCGGTAAGCTAACAGCTGGGCACTGATGCCCTTGGTCTGTTGGTAGACCTGCTTGTAAATGGCGTGCATTTTCGCGTATTTCTTCACGTTCTCGGGGTTTGGTTCGTAGGCCTTGCCGAAGTGCACGAAGGTCTTGGCGCAGTCCTGCAGCGAGTCGAACCAGCCCAGACCGGTGGCCGCAATCATGGCGGCACCCATGCCTGGTCCCTGTTCGTTGGTCAGGCTGACCACTTTACGGTTAAAGATGTCGGCCTGAATTTGTAGCCACAGCGGGCTCTTGGCCCCACCACCGATGGAAACGACGGTGTCAAAGTCCGCGCCGTTTTCCTCATAAATGTCAAAGAGGTCTCTGAACGAGAAGCTGATGCCTTCCAGCACGGCCCGCACGAAGTCGTAGCGTTGATGGGTGCCATCGACACCGGTAAAGCTCCCCCGGATGTCGGCGTCCGCATACGGTGCCCGTTCGCCCACGATGTACGGCGTGTACAGCAGGCCGTTGGCGCCGACCGTGGAGTTGGCGGCGCTGGCCACGAAGGCCGTGAAGTCCTCGCTAGGCGCGAAGGTCTTCTTGAACCAGCTCAGCGAATAGCCGGCCGCTAGCGTAACGCCCATGGAGTAGAACTTGTCGGGAATCGCGTGGTCCTCGAACTGTAGAACACCGTGATAATTGACGTCAGCGTTGTCTTCGTATTTCAAAACCACACCGGACGTCCCGATGCTGGACAGTACCATGTTGGGCTGTAAAATACCCGCTCCCACGGCACCCGCAGCGTTATCAGCCGCGCCACCAAAGACCTTGGTGGCGGGCGTCAAACCGGAGAATTCGGCGTAAGCGTCCGTGACCGTCCCAGCGAAGTCCACCGACTTGATCAGCGGTGGGCACATCGACAACGGAATGTCGAAGGCGTCACAGATTTTTTCGCTCCATTCACCCTTGGCGACGTCCAGTAAGACCGTCCCGGTAGCATCGGAGTAGTCCATGGCCAGGTTGCCGGTCATCCGGTAACGCACGTAGTCTTTCGGCAAGACGAAATACTTGGCCTGAGCCCAGATGTCGGGTTCATTTTCCTTGACCCACAACAGCTTGGTCAGCGTGAAGCCTTCCAGCGGTTGGTTGCGGGTGATGTCGATAAATTCGTCGCCCAGCTTGGCCTCGATTTCTTCGCGTTGCGGCGTGCTTCGGGTATCGTTCCACAAAATAGCCGGCCGCAAGACCTTCTTGTTGGCGTCCAACAAGACCAACCCGTGCATTTGCCCGGAATAGCTCAGCCCCTCGATGTCTTCGGCGGCCAGATGGTCGTTTAAGATCAGCCGCACGATGGCGACGGTCGTGCCGGAGACCCAGTCTTCTGGGTTCTGTTCATTGTAGCCCGGTTGTTTTTGGATCAAATCGTAGTCAAAACTTTCTTGGGCCACAATCTGCCCGCTGTGGTCGAGGGCGGACACCTTCACGGCACTCGTGCCCAGGTCGACGCCCAGTACGTACTTCCCCATCAGTCATTCCTCCTAGATGTTCTCTGTTCTAGTTTACCGTAAATCACGGTTTCACGGCCACGCAAATTGGCGGACGAACCCACCGTTCGTCCGCCATTTGCTGGTCAGTTATTTCGCGTCACGAAACGATTACTTGCTAAGGGTTTCGATGATGTAATGGTTGATCGTGTCCTTAACTTCTTCCAAGTGATCGGAATGCGTTGCGGCGATCAATTCAGATTGTGGCTTGTCGATGGCGTAGGCTTCCAGTGACTTCAAGTCAGCCTTACCGCTTTCGATGTCGGCACCGATACCAGACTGGTATGAGCTGTAACGGTCGGCCTTCAGGTTATCTAAGAACCCATCAGCCTTCATGGCTGCGGCAACCCGCAAACCAGCGGCGAAGCTATCCATCCCTACGATGTGGCCTAAGAAGAGGTCTTCTGGGGCAAATGAGGAACGACGTGGCTTGGCGTCAAAGTTCAACCCACCACGAGGGCCAATGCTGCCGTTTTCAACGACTTCGTACATTGCAGCCGTGGTTTCGTATAAGTTAGATGGGTATTCGTCGATGTCCCAGCCAATCAGCTTGTCGCCTTGGTTGGCATCCAATGAACCCAGTAAGCCGGCTTCACGGGCCACGCGAATTTCGTGTTGGTAAGTGTGGCCAGCCAAGTTAGCGTGGTTACCTTCCAAGTTCAACTTGAAGTCTTTGTCCAAGTCGTATTCCTTCATGAAGGCAATCGTAGTAGCAGCATCAAAGTCGTATTGGTGCGTCGTTGGTTCCTTAGGCTTTGGTTCGAGCAGCATTTGAGCGTCGAAGCCGATTTCGTTGGCGTAGTCCTTGGCCATGTGGAACAACTTAGCGGCGTGTTCTTGTTCTTGCTTCATGTTGGTGTTCCAGAGTGATTCGTAACCTTCACGGCCACCCCAGAAGACATAGTTTTCAGAGCCAACGCGCTTCCCAATTTCCAAGCTGTGCTTGAGTTGAGCAGCACTGTAAGCGTAAATGTCAGCGTATGGTGAAGTGCCGGCCCCTTCAACGAAACGGGGGTTGGTGAACATGTTAGACGTGTTCCACAGCACCTTCATGCCAGAAGTCTTTTGGTTTTCAACAATCTTGTCGACCACCTTGTCGAGGTTCGCGTTGGTTTCCCGTAACGTGTCGCCTTCTGGTGCCAAGTCGCGGTCGTGGAAGCACAAGTAGTCAACGCCTAATTTGTTGTAGAATTCAAAGGCAGCATCAACCTTGGCTAAGGCTTGGTCCATTGGATCCGTGTACTTGTCATATGGCCGTTGCGCAGTCCCATCACCGAAGGGGTCAACCAACCGTTGATCGAAGGTGTGCCAGTAAGCGACGGCAAACCGTAACCAGTCCTTCATCTTTTTACCAGCAATTACTTCTTCTGGATTGTAGTATTGAAAACCTAAACCTGATTTTTTATCTTGATGGCCGACGTATTGAATCTTGTCGACGCCTTTCCAGTATTCTTCAGTCATAATTTATAATACCCTCCTAGTTAGTTCGTTGCGACAACCAACTTACAAATATCAGTATACAAGGTTTTTCTGTTTTTGCAAGCGTTTTCTTTAAAAATGTTGGGAAATTTTACAGAGCCGTTGATTTGTCGGTTCTTTCAGGTGATTAATCATCAGGGTCAACCAACGTGATGGTTGTTTCACAGTATAACCGTACAATTATGGTTATTAACTTTATTGCGTATCTTATAGATTTTAGCCTAGCAGGCGGCTATAATAGACCTTGATGACAATATACGTCGTGAGTAAGACTTCAAGTTATCACCCAACACTAAGAAACTGAGCAATCGCTAATCAACCATTTGAGGGGGAATCGTCATGTTTAAGGGGCACAACGAATCGCTGCATTATAAGATGTACAAGAGTGGTAAATCCTGGGTTTTCGCCGGAATCGTTTCGGTCGGTCTGCTAGTGGGCTTTGGGGGCGTTACCGCTTCGGCGGACACTGCCCCGACTACTTCCGACGACCCGGCTGGACAAGTTATGGCGGAAAAACAGCCGACACCAGCTGACGGTTCAGTGACCGATACGTCGAAGGCTGATGCTTCATTGCCAGGCGCTGCAAACTCTGACGATGTCGCCCCTGATGACCAACAACCCGACACGACGCCCACGGCCGCGGATACTACGCCGGATACGGTTCCCGACGACCCAACATCGCCAGCACCCACGGATGATCCGCAAAATCAAGACCCGGTCGACAACGATGGTCATACTGCGGAACCCACTGCGCCGGTGACACCGACCAGGCATCCCGGCAGATTGGCTAAGATGGCGGCGCCGACACCACAGAATCCCGCCACGCCAGCGCCGACTACACCAGCTCCCGTCGCCACACCCGCTGCGGTACCAGAAGCTGCACCCGTTACCGCTAGCGATGCGTCGATTGATACTTGGATGCCGAATAAGACGCTGCAGCAAATGGTCGCTAACCAATTGCATAAGGATGTTGCTAGCCTAACTAAGGAAGACATCACCAGTCTGACCCGCCTTGAAGCTACCCACGTGCAGTACAGTCCCAATGTCTTTGTTGATGGCACTAGCTCTTTTGACCTTACGGGGTTAGAGTTAGCGACTAATCTGACTTATTTGGATTTATCGTTTGATCCAAGCGTTGACTACGTAGGCCTATCAGAAGGAAACCGTTCACACTGGGGGGATGTCACCTCCTTGGATGCTCTATCCGGCTTAACTAATCTACAAACCCTCATACTCGCCAACAACCGCATATCAGACATTTCGCCATTAGCTAACTTGAAGAAACTAAAGACATTGGACTTAAAAAACAACAATATTTTAAATTTCTCAATGCTAGACGCATCCCAATTTTCTAGCTTACTGATTAACGACCAACTCGTCATGACCAATGACACACAATTCATTGATCCGCAACATCCAACACTCACTATGCCACAACCACTTAAGCTCCCTCAAAATTTTGTTGGGAAATTCACCAAAACGTTCGAACAAGATCCTAGTTATGACAAATTGCTTGAACTGAAAAATAGTACAATTCATGACAATAACCGTCTAACTGGAAATGTTCTATTCCTTCAATCTGGCACAACCATGGCTAACTATCAATTACTTGATAACGGAAATATTCAATTCTCTGACATTTTTTCGCAAGAACCTTTCGGAACAGTCTCTGAAAACGACTGGAAAGATGCTAACGATGACTATGAAATCAACACCCTCCCTGCCGTTGCAATTATTAAGCAGGATCACAAATTCTATTTACGGGCTGATTTATCTCTCAGATACACGCTTGCAAGTAATAGCACTAAAACACAGAATGCCTTCTTCAAAATATTCATCCCTTATGACAATTTGCAAACCGCCGGCGACCTCACCGTCAAGTACCTCAACATCGACGGCACCCCCATTCAAGCCGACCAGGTCATCACTGGCAAACTAACCAGCGACACCTACGACCTAACAGCGGAAACCACCAGTCTTACCGGCTACACCTACGACCACGTGGACGGCGGCGACCTGACTGGTGCTTACACCACCGAGCCGCAGACGATTTCCCTGTACTTAACCAAGGACGCCACCAAGCCGGTCACCCCGGTTACGCCACCGGTTGTGACGCCAACCACGACCGTTACCGTGACGACGCATTACGTGGATCAAAACGGTCAGTCACTACACGCCGACCAGATTCAAACCGGTCAAGCGGGCGACCACTACACCACGGCGGCTTTAGCGCTTCCTAACTACACGCTCACCGCTACGCCAGCCAACGCTAGCGGAACCTTGGGCACGGCCGATGTCGTCGTCACCTACGTTTACCACCAGCTGGATGACCCAGACCAGCCAACGACGCCAGCGCCGACTACTGATAGCTCTGATGATAACGCCACCTCTGACACTGGCACCACGACCGGGCAACAGGCTGCGCAGGTCAATCCGCAAGTGGCTGACGTCGCCACCCTCGTCAGCCATGCCGGGCAAGGCGCTACCATCGCCGATTTAACGACCACCACTGGTCAGCCGGCCCAGGTGACGACCACCAGCACCGCGCCTGCTGGGACGACTTCTCCGGCACCCACCCAATCCACCGCCAAGACTACCCTGCCGCAAACCAACGACCAGACCCGCTCGCCACTCATTGGCCTGGCCCTGCTGGTGGGCACGCTGATTGGCTTTGGTCTGAAACGTAAGCAACACTAAGCCCATTAAAAAATCCGGCTCCCCCAAACGGAGAGTCGGATTTTTTTGTTAGTCAGTTTCATCGGCAGTCGGCCGTTCAAAATTCAATTCATAATGATCCAGGTGTAAGACCCGGTGCGTGATCAGCGAGCAGCCACCCAATAACGTTGCCAGGCGGGCGTTTTGCGTCACGTCGATGGACAGGTCATTTTGCGCCAGACTGTGGTAGACCTCCCGAATCTGCGTCAACAGGTCGGGAATTTCTTCTACTAAAGGTGAGTTCAAGAAGAAGGCGTCCGGATCGAGCGAGCGCATCAGGTTGTAGATCAGCCCGCCGATGGCCGTGGTGAATTGGCGTAAGACCACCACCGTGTCCACGTCGCGGTCTTGATACAGCTGGACTAAGCCGGCGCGGTCGAGGTTGGTCAGCCCCTTCTTGTCTTCAATCTGCTGAATGATGGCATCTTCGGAACTGATGTCTTCGGCGTGGACCGGGTGGGCGTTGCCGGCGCCGTCCATGGCAATGCTGACGACGGTCTGGCCGATTTCGCCGGCATCGCCGTGTTCACCACGAAACAGGTCACGCCGTAAGATGATCCCGGCCCCAATCCCGCGGTGAATGCTGACGGTCACGGTGCTATTGAGGTCGCGCGCGCCGTTGAAGTCGCGTTCGTATACGGCAGCCAGATTGGCTTCGTTTTCCAAAACCACCGGAACGTGATAAGCCGCACTAAAGGTCTGTTCCAGGTCGATGCCGTCCATATCGATGAATGGCGACGTTTGGACCTGATTGTTGAACACGATGCCGTGAATGGAAAAGCAGATGCCCAACAGGCCGTGGCTGGTCTGGTCTTCTTGCTGACGCTGGGCGATGTAGGCCTTGATCTGGGCCAACATCTCGTGGATCGACTGCCCTTTGGTTTCGATGCGGTCATATTTCCAGACGTGCCCGTCCAAAAAGGTTGCCAGCGCGTGCAAATGCCGGTACCCCAGGTCAAACGTTAACGTGAACCCGTAATCCCGGTTGATTTCCACCAACGTGGGCTTGCGGCCCCCCGCGGTCGACGCCTCACCTAACCCCAACTCTGTCAAGTAACCGGCGGCCATCAGGGTGTTGTACAGTGATGAGATCGTGGACTTGTTCAAGTTTAACTGGTGAGAAATCGCGATCCGCGAGGTGGGATGGTTATTAAAAATTTGTTGCAGCACCAGGCTCAAATTCTGGTCATGCAACTCGTTACGATTCATACTGCGACGAACCATGTGGTCCCCTCCTCAGGTCAGACGATTAATTTGGTTGGACGTTTAACTAAACCAACTAACCGATTTTTAAAACAAGCTAGCGTTAGCCTGTTTTGCAAGCGGTAACATTTCGCTTACTCTGGTTTAGTGAACCAACCAACTCCAGTATCACCTACTGAAACGTAAAATTCAACAGTTTTTGGGTAATTTCTCAGAAAAAGAGTGCGCCAACAGGCGGTTAACTGGCGAGCATTAACGGTGCTAGGCGGATAATCCCGGTTCTGGATTATTTGCCTAGCAGTGTTAAGCGGAACCAGTTGCCTGTTGGCGCACGTTTCGGCTATGTGAAGGGAAAACGAAGAGCCCAGGAAGGTTTATCCCATCCCAGGCCCCACAACTATTCACTTAATCATCATGCACCTTAATCTGTAAGATCCGGTCCACATCGGCGGCCGTTTGCACTGGCACCTGGTGCATTTCCAGTGCCGTAATGGCCACCATGTCGGTCGGCAGTAGCTCGAAGTCTCTGACGGCCAGGTTTTCTTGCAGACGGTCGGCGTGCGTGGACTTGGGAATCACCACGATGCCCCGCTGCAGGAGCCAACGCAAGGCAATTTGCGCGGGTGTTTTGCCATACTTGCGACCAATCCTTTGCAAGACCGGATTGGTGAACAACCCGTTTTGTCCCTCCGCGAACGGTCCCCAGGCCTCCGGTTGCATCTGGTGGGCTTGCAGGTAGCTGACCGCGGCGGTTTGTTGGCGAAAGACGTTGATGGGAATCTGGTTGACCGCGGGTACCACGTGATTGAAGTGGGTAAACGCCGCCAACAACGCCGGGGTGAAATTGGACACGCCGATGGCCCGAATTTTTCCGGCCGCGTAAAGTTCCTCTAAGGCGCGCCAGGCGCCATAGACGTCGCCGATGGGCTGGTGGATCAGGTATAGGTCCAGGTAGTCTAACCCCAACTTGTCGAGTGAATCTTGAAAGCCGCGCTGTGCGCCGTCGTACGTCATGTCCTGCACCCACAGCTTAGAGGTCACGAAGAGGTCTTCGCGCGGCACGCCGCTGGCTTGAATGGCGGCCCCGACTGCGGTCTCATTGTGATAGGCCGCAGCCGTGTCGATCAGCCGGTATCCCAGCTGCAGCGCGGTCTCCACGGTGGCCTGCGTTTCGGCCAAATCCCAGACCTGAAAGACGCCTAGACCCAGTTGGGGCATGGTGACGCCGTTGTTTAAGGTCACGGTCATTGCGGTGCCGCCCCCAATTCGCGAAGCAGGTGCGTCACCCGGGTCTGGATATCGTCACGGACCTGCCGGAAAGTGGTCAACACCGCGGCCTCATCGCCGGTCGCCTGCGCCGGATCGGCCAGCGGCCAGTGACGCCGCTCCACGGTGGGCGGCGTCATGGGGCATTTATCGCGCGCATCCCCACACAGCGTGACTACCACGTCGCTGCTGTCCAGGTAGGCGCGATCAATTAATTTCGAGGTGTGTTGGGAAATGTCGATGCCCACCTCGGCCATGACTTGGACCGCCCGCGGATCTAATCCGTGCGTTTCCACCCCCGCACTGGCAATCACCCAATCACTGGGTGCCAGCGCTCGAGCGAAGCCTTCTGCCATTTGGCTGCGACAGGCATTGCCCGTACACAGAAAGTAAAGTTGTTGCGACATGATGATCACTCCTTTATTTAACTTTGATGTTCTTGATGCCAGCGTTTGATATAGGCCAGCCGTTCCTTGAAGCGACCCTCACGCCCCTGTTCGGTCGGTTCGTAGTACACGTGGCCCTGCAAATCGTCCGGCATCGTCTGCATGTTGGTCAATTTGTCCTGGGTATCGTGGGCGTACTGGTAGCCCTTACCGTAGTCCAGGTTCTTCATCAGCTTGGTCGGCGCATTGCGAATCTGTAGCGGTACCGGCTCGTCGCGGGTCTCCTTGACGTCCTTCTTGGCGGCCAGCCGCGCCTTGTAAATGGCGTTAGACTTGGGCGCCAGCGATAGGTAGGCTACGGCCTCGGTCAAATGAACGTCGCACTCCGGCATCCCTAGAAATTGACAGGCCTGAAACACGTTGACGGCCACGTTGAGCGCGTTGGTGTCGGCCAGACCAATGTCTTCGCTGGCAAAGCGGACCAGGCGCCGCGCAATGTACAGTGGATCTTCGCCGCCTTCCAGCATCCGCGACAGCCAGTAAATGGCCGCGTCCACGTCGGAGTTGCGCATCGACTTGTGTAGCGCGGAAATGATGTTGTAGTGTTCCTCGCCGGTCTTGTCGTAGAGGACGAATTTCTGCGTAATCAGCTGTTTTAAGTCATCCATGGTCACGGTGACCTGTTGGCCGGACTTCTGCCCGTTCAACACGGCCATTTCCAGCGTGTTCAAGGCGTTGCGCGCATCTCCATTGGCAAACTCCGCAATCGCCCGCAGTTCGTCGCCACCAATCTTCACGGTGACGTCGAACCCGTCCGGATTGTTGAGGGCGTTGGTCAATAGCTGCTCGATGTCGCTGGTCTCTAAGGCTTTGAGCACGAACACCTTGCAGCGAGACAACAGCGCCGAATTGACCTCAAAGGACGGATTCTCGGTCGTGGCGCCTATTAGGATGATGCTCCCCCGCTCAACGTACGGCAAAAAGGCGTCCTGTTGGGCCTTGTTGAAGCGGTGGATCTCGTCGACGAAGACGATGGTCTGCTCGCCGATCTCCCGGTCGCTTTCGGCCTGGTGCATGATCTTCTTGATCTTACTGATGCTGCTATCAACGGCACTGAAACTGAGAAAATTGGCCTGCGTCTGCCGGGCAATGATCTCGGCCAACGTGGTCTTGCCAACACCCGGCGGCCCCCAGAAGATCATCGACGAGACTTGGTCATTTTCAATCAGTTCCCGCAGAATCTTCCCGGTCCCCAACAAGTGCGTCTGCCCCACGAACTGGTCCAGCGTCCGCGGCCGCACCCGACTCGCCAGCGGCGTGTTCTGATTATTCGCAAATAGCGACTCTTGTTCCACGTGAAACACTTCCCTTTTAGGTCCATGATACCTTGTTTTTGGGGAATCCGATAGTTATTAAAGCTGGGGCGTAACAGCTAGCGTTGTGCCTGAGCAGCCAGTAACGCGGCCTGCAAAGCTTCATCGACGGCATAAATATACAAGCCATTGACGCCCCGCGTGAGTAAGACGTTCAACTCATGGGGCAAGAGTTGGTCGGCCACGGAGATTTTTTGCTGCTGGCCGTTGGCATCCTGCACCGTACGTTTCTTAGTCACTTTGCTATTTTGACTGGCACTCGGATCAAATACCACGTGGCCGTCGCGATACTTCACGGATGGCCCAATGATGACGCCACTGTAGTTCAGGTCGAATCCTTGAATCGTAAACGTTGACCCGACTTCGCCCAGCGTCTGTTCCTGTTCCGCCCAGGCCAAATGCTTGGTCCACCGCGGCTGACCCTTGGGCGCTTTGAGTTGTTTGTTCCACGGCAATTTCAACTTACCGACCGTCACGTAATCGATCTGCTTATTCGTAGATGAGTACGGCCAATCAAAGGTCGCCAGCATCCGTGACAGGCCGTGCGTTTGGTCCTGAGCCTTGGTTCGAATGGCGTCATACATGGCTACGGGATCCGTGAACACCTGCAAATCATAGTTCTCGTCCGCGGGCACGGGACCCACGACGCCATCTTGTACAAAATGGATCAACCAGTCCTGCGTCGCCTGATTGGCGTTCATGCGTAATTGATGTTTGAGGGTGATAAGACCGCCCTGCTGGTCCGCGCGACGCTCCAATTGCTGCACCTGGTCGGCCGAAATATAGCCTTCTCGACTGAGAATCTGGCGCTTGTCAAAGACCGCCACGACCACCTTAGCTCGCGACAAAATGTCGTCCCACTGATTCTTACCACGATAAGATTGCTTACCTTGTGTCCACAAGAGATGTGCCTCGTCGACTAAGACCACATCGACTTGGGTATTTTTAGGATCATTGATGAAGGTCGTGGGCTTGCTGACGTGGGTGACCGGGATACCAAGTTTCTCCGCGATGTTTTGGTAAACCTTGACCTGCTCATCGTGATTGACCAGTAGGTAATTTTGTGCGGCATGATAAGCCGTGTAATTCTGGTCTTGCCCCAGCTGCCAGAGCTGATAGAACAGCGAACTCAGCAGGACCGTCTTGCCGGACCCCGCCTCGCCTTCCACCAAAATCAGCTGGTGGCCCTGCGTTGCTTTGAAGGCCGCCTGAATCTTGCGCAGGATTTTTTCACGCGCATGGTCTTGTTCGCGCGTCAGGCTATGAAACGGCGAGGCTTTGAACAGTGCCGAATCCCGGACGATGGCTTCAATCGGAAATAAGTCGGCGTCGTAATCATGCAGTTTCCGCCAAATTACCGAGAAGATGGCGTTCTTTTCGTTGGCAGTGTAGTACTTATTTTGCTGGTTTTCTCGCCGATTATTTAGGCGTTTAACGCTGGGCACCCCTGACATGTACAGCATCATGCTATTTTCGATATCCATGGTCAGTGATTTATTGAAATGCGGATGGCCGATGACGACTAGCTGCGAATTCGGACTTTCCGCTAGATATTTCCAATCCTGACGCGTCGCTGGGTCGATTTCCAGATGTTGCCAAGTCCGCTGCACAATGTCGTTGGTCTCCCCCACGTAAACTTGATAGTCGTGTGCTTTTTGCTTGTCGTAAACGATGTAGACTGTCGGGTATTCCAACAACAGTTCGACCCGCTGACCCGAGACCTTCTTTTTAATCTCAGTCGATACCTGTCCGTCAAAATCAACTTTTTGAACTTCAGGTCTTTCCACCTTTGCCATACTGCCACCCCTAGTCTTGGTCAAATTTCCAATGGCGATGCACGTTGATCTCGTGTTTCTGTTGGACTAACTCGTTGGGCGTGACGCCGAGCTGGTCACACATGTAATACGCGTAGGTCAGGACATCCCCTAGCTCCAGCTTCAGGTCAGCGATTTGCTGGTCGCTGAAAGTCTGTCGACTATCTTGCCAGAGAAATAACTCGTTGACCTCTGCTACTTCCACTGACAACGCTCGGGCCAAGGCCGGTAACGTATGGTACTTTTCCCAACCCCGTTGATGCCGAAAGTCCCGTAATTCCTGAATCACCTGCGAATAGTCTAAATCAGCCATGTTGCGCGTCCCCCTGTCAGTTTGATTAGTTGGTCAAATTATACCATTGGCGGGATCGGTTTGAGAATAGCTTTTGCTTTGCGTTCAGCTTCCCATTATTCAACCCAACCACCCCCCTGACAAGTCATTTCCACCACCCCGGTCAAATTTCCAAGCCATCCCCTCGAAATCTGACCGTGGGCAAGCTATCTCGTTGACCTGGCGTACTTAAAAAAGCTATGCTAATCTCATCAATCAAATTCACTTTGGAGGGGGTTCACCATGCACAACAAATTACGTTTCGGAATCTGGCTGGTGGCGGTGCTCAGCGTTCTGTTGGTCTTCGCTCGACCGACGCAAGCCCAGGCTGCCGCTAATCCCAGTGCCTTTGCCAACCGGCAGGGGCTGTTGATCGACCTTGGGCGCCATCCGCTGTCAGAACCGGACCTCCAGCGGGTCATTCAGGCCGCGGCGGATCAAAAATTCCATTACGTCGTTTTACACCTGAGCGACAACGAGCACCTGAGTTTTCAATCCAAATACCTCAAAAATAAGGCGACTAAAACCGTCCTGTCGCCCGCGGCCCTCAAGCGCTTGGTGAAATTCGCCAGCGCACGTCACGTTCAGTTGATTCCGGCGCTAGACGTGCCCGCCCACACCGGGGCGTTATTGCGGCAACTGAAGAAGGCCCATCCCAAGATCTACCGCCGCGTCAAGCTCGACAGTCAATCCTTGGACTACACCCACAAGGCCACCGTCACGCTGGTCAAAAAGCTCTATCAGGAACTCGACACCAGTTTTAAAAATCAACCCCAACGGGCCCTGTTGCTAGGTGCCGACGAAGTACCGGGTACGGACAACATGTATCGGCAGCTGACCACATTTATCAATCAACTCAATCAATTTCAGAATAAACGCGGCTACACGACCATCATCTGGAACGACTCGCTGCTCAAAAGCCAGCTCAAAAAGCTCAACCGCAACATCGTGGTCAACTATTGGTCGCAATCTGGCAACCGCGCCACGACCAAGGCGCTCACCAATCGCCGCACCAAGCGCGTTTCCGTGAGCGACCTTCTGAATGCCAAACGGACCATCGTCAATGCCAACAGCTACGCGACTTATTACCAACTGCAGTTCATCGGCAACGCGGCCAACGACCAGTACTTCATCGACTACCTGCGTGATGCGTACCGCCCGTACTTTTTCAATGAAATCAACGCCGCCGGCCAAAACCAGGACCGGACCTACGAACCCCGCGTCACCACGACCGGCACGTTGGTCAGCCTCTGGGGCCACGACGCCCAGGGCGTTCAGACTAGCGCGATCGTTGACTTTATCCATAAACTTACTGTCCCTAAATAAAAGAGACCGAACATTGTGTTCAGTCCCTAACGTTTCTTGATGACACTGGCGGTTGGCCGGTGCCATTTTTAGTTTAATAATACCGCAACGCCTTCGCCAGCTCGCGTTTCACCGCCAAGGCCAGCTTCTGGGGCGCCTTGACCTGAATCTGGGCGCCCTGGCTCATGACCCACAACAAGGTTCCCCGTGAAGCCAGATGGTCGCCCTTGATGATGACGCTACCGTCATCTTCCCAGCTGGTGATGCGCGCGTTAGGCAGCTGATCCAGCGCCGTTTGCGGGTAGCCCCAGTACCGGAATTCGTACGGCGTATCCGTCGTCCCGGTCAGCAAGTGCGTCAAGGAACCGGCCGCCAACCGTTGGGCATTCGGCGCTGTCATGCCGCTATCCTGGGCCACGTGGGCCTCCTCAAAGCGATCCAAGCGATAGTTCAGGCTCTTGTCGCGGTCCGGCAGATACATCACCACGTAAAAGTAGAAATCAGCAAAGTACACGCTCAACGGAATCCCGGCGCCGGACTGGGCAATCGTTTCGCCCTGCCGATTGGGCACGCTACTGCGGTAACTGAAGGCAATCGGTGTTTGGTGCGCGATCCATTTGGAAAAACTCCGCAACCGTGGCAAGATTTCGCGGTCACCGTTGGAAAACAACGGCGTGTAGTCCTTCAAGGTCTGATCGATCAGTTTTTCCACCAACGGCTGATCGTCGGCCGTGACCAGTGCCACCAAATGGTCCTTGACCCGCAGCAGCTCCGTTGTCGTCAACGAGCGCGTGCCAATCACCATCTTGAGCAGCGCCAGGACTTCTTCGGTCGCCAGCGTACTGCCCTTGGCCAAATGATAGCTACCGGTTGTGGTATCGTGCTGCATCTGGTAGTCCGCCTCGCCTACATTGACTGCGTCGCGAATCACCTTGATGTCGCGTTGTAGCGTCCGTTCCGTGACCTGGTAATGGTCCGTGGTGGCCGCATCAATCGTAATTTTTTCACCATTGATTAGTTTAAGTAAGATATTGATCACACGCTCTTGACTCTTCATCGTCACCCTCCTAAATTGTTGCCGAAACGGCCCGGCTGTCAGCTCGTAACTGCCATTTCCGCTTGAATAAATTCAGTATACCGTGTGGGGGTGTCACCATTTGTCGCTCGGAAAAATTTGTCAGCGTTTTTTCGTCATTAAAATAAAAAACGACGCCAGTGAGTTACTGGCGTCGCGTCAAACCTATTCGCTTAAATATTCCGAAGTTTAACTATCTCGGCATCATACTGTGCTTGTAGATTAAGCCACGTTTCCCTAGAAACACCCGTTACTTTTGCGAGTTTTCCCGCAGTTAAAGTATTGATGCCGTTTCGACCAGCAATAATTCTACTGATCAATTCACCTGAAACACCAAGTTGCTCGGCAAATTCCGATTGCGTAAAATTTAACGCATCAATAATTTCTTCCACGTAGGCTCCGGGGTGAAAAGCAATCAGGTCCTTGCATTCAATTGTATTACTCATAATGATCACTGACCTCCGCAATCTCGCACTTCGTCATTCTGTTCCCATGCCATCAGTATACGCCAGCATCTAAGAACTTCCTAAAACTATTTGAAATTTAATGAATATCACCTGTTATTAATCCAACAATAATCAGTTATAAATATATTTAACGGTATGTATCGATTTTGTATCGTTCACGTACAGGTTTGGTTAAGCCGCCCATATCACGCCGCAAGTCAGGTATGATGGTATCTGCAACACGAAATGAAAATCATACCTCTCAATGTGAAAGGCGGAAAATTTCCATGAAAATCAGACAACGTCCTTGGACCAAACGTGCCGCGGCCATTATCTCACTGGTCGCCGTCACCCTCCCCCTGGCAACCAACGTGGCCCACGCCAGCACGGCCGCACAATTAGCGCCGCAACGGGCAATCTACGGCTACTTTATGGATACATATAAACAAAACGTCTCGACCTACAAGACGGCGGCCAACAATCCCATGATTGGCATGCTCGCCGAATTTTCCAACTACTATGCCGATGGCAAAAATCTGAACAAAGCGTTAATGAAAGAAAACATTGACAAGTCAGCCCAAATCACGCAAACACGGACCCCAGCAGAAGAAGAACGTTCCTACTTAACCGACCGTCGTGACCTCCGATACAGCGTTATCAACGCCCTCGGTCCCTATGCACCCGCATTCATCAAAAACGCAAGCGCCCAAACGCCTTACCACACCATGCCCAGTACACCCGAACCGGTCAACCAAAAGCACGCCCACGTTAATTGGGCCGATGAATACTCAAAGCTAGGCCCCATTGTGGCTTTCATGAACCACAACTCCTACACGGCCTACTCCAACACCGGGATCGTCAAGAGTATCGTTCGCTACAAACGGCCTTATCGTTGGAGCAACGAGGTTAAACCGTTGCCCGCCCTGTCAAAGATTATGGCCGCAGCACCCGCCACTGATTTTGACTTTGCCAGCGGCCACACCACCACCGGCTTCGAGGACGGCCTGTCGCTAGCCTACGCCTTCCCTGAAAGATTCCAAGAACTCCTCACACGTTCCTCGGAAATCGGCCTCGACCGCGTCATTGCCGGCCGCCACTCCCCGCTTGCCGTCATGGGCGGACGAATGGCCGGTACCGCCGTCGTTGCCTCGGCCTTGAATAACCCCAGCAACCAACAAATGATGAAGCAAGCCTACGATGCCGCGCATTCCGACGCCTTACTAGGGAGCAAGGATTCAGCGGCCCACGATGACTTTGCCGATTACCAAAAGAACCGGGAAGACTACCGTTACCGCATGACTTACGGCTTCAAGCAAATCGGCAACCCTAACGTTGATATGCACGTACCCAAGGGGGCCGAAGCCTTGCTGGCTACCCGACTGCCTTACCTGACTGACACGCAACGTCGTGATGTTCTCTTTACGACGGGAATGCCTTCTGGCTATCCGTTGATGGATGACGCCGAAGGTTGGGGCCGCTTAGACCTTTTCTCCGCCGCCAGTGGTTATGGGAAATTCAACGATGCCGTAACGGTCAAGATGAACGCTGCCAAGGGTGGCTTCAATGCCCAAGACAATTGGCGTAACGATATCTCCGGTAAAGGGGCTTTGATCAAAGCCGGTAGTGGCGCACTCCAATTGAGCGGCGACAACACTTACGCTGGTGGCGCGACCGTCACGGGGGGAACCCTGCAATTGGCCTCGGCAACGGCCGCTGGTAAGGGCAACGTTCAGATCAATCGCGGTCAGCTCCAGTTGTGCGCGCAAAAAGTCACCGTCAAGGGCCGCTACCAACAGGCTAAGAGCGGTCAATTGACCCTGGCCAAGAATGCCCACTTAACCATTAAGAAGACGGCCAAATTAGCCGGCACATTAAAGCTAACTGGTGGCCAACTGAAGAATGGTGCTAAACTACTGACTTTCCGGCATCATCAAGGAAAGTTCACCCACGTCACCGGCTTACCAACGGGCTGGCACGTGGTCTACACGACGCATGCGGTCAAACTAGTAAAATAGGTTCAACTCAAAAATCCAGCGGCCACCTTAATTCGGTGCGCCGCTGGATTTTTTGACTATCTTTCATCCCAAAAGAAAAGGTGCCCATCAACCGGCACCTCATCCCCAACACTATCCAATTTATGCGCCCCCCGAGAGTCGAACTCGGATCATGAGGACCGAAATCTCATGTGCTATCCATTACACTAAGGGCGCCCAACGCCTTTATTTTAGCGCAATATTAGTTCGATGACCAAATAATTTCACTTACCGTGCACCCGATGCCTTGATGGCCTGTTGCTCCAAATAATCTTCCGTGGCGTCCGCATTTTGCCGGAAATCGGCGATAAACGTGTCGCCCTGAGGCGCTACCGTGGCAGTTTGTTCGCCGTTGATGTCGGTGACCGTCAGCTGTTCCCCCGCCCAGGTCGCCGTATCGTAGTGGCCGTCTTCGATTTGGTCCAAGACATTTTGGAAAATGTCCAGCACGGCCTGGCGAATGATGGCGTCCTCCGTCACGTCTTCACCGTGTTGCTTTAACTGTAACTGGCGCAGCTGTACCTCATCCATATCTGTTGGTACTTGAATAAACATCATGGTACCTCCCATAATTAGTTTTATTGCTATTCTAGCACGTTCCGGCAAAGAATAGAGGCAAAGCGTTATCCTTCTCACAAATCTGGTGTAAACTAGGGGTATGTAAACGACTATGACTTTAGGAGGTGGGGCGACTCATGGAAGACTCGATACTGGACTTTACCACGAATTTGGCCATCCTCCACCGGCAATTTCAGCGGGCAATGAACCAAATTCTGGAAGCCGACGAAATGCCCATCAACATCACAGAATTTTACCTGCTAGTGCTGGTCTCCGAAACCAGCCAACTCAATCAACGCAAGGCCGCTTGGACCATGGCGGTCGACGAGGGCTTAATGGCCCGCATGGTGCATCACCTGGTCGACCTGAAACTGTTACAAAAGGAAACGGACCCGGATGACCGGCGCAATCGCCGACTGACGCTCACTACCGATGGTCAAGCGCTGGTGAAACAGGCCATTACCGTGTTACACGACTGGTGGCAACAGGTCACGCCCACCGATGCCGACTTCGACTACGCCGGTATTACCGCGCAACTGCAGCTGCTGTCCTCACGCGTTTTGCGTGACCAAACGGAGAGTCACTAGCCCGATTTTTCACGAGGAGGGATTTGTATGAGTAAAGCCATTACGATTGCCGAAGCCCAACGCTACGACGCCCACACGATTGACGTGATTGGCATCCCGGCGTTGGTGCTCATGGAACGGGCGGCACTGGCCACCTTCAACAACATTTTAAATGATGATTTCGACCTGACCCGCGTGGTGGTCGTCGCCGCAACCGGGAACAATGGTGGCGACGGAATTGCGGTCGCGCGGCTTCTGAAGATTCGCGGCATCGACGTTGAAATTTATCTGCTGGGTGATCCGGCCAAAGCCACGCCGCAAACGACGCAACAGCTCAAGATTGCCAACTACTACAACATTCCCATCACCAGCGACCTCAACCACATCGTCAACGCGACCGTGATTGTCGACGCCATCTTCGGCGTGGGCCTGTCGCGAGCGGTCACCGGCAAATTTGCGGACGCCATCAATGCCATTAACGCGGCCGATGCCAAGACCGTCGCCATCGACGTACCTTCTGGCATCAATGCGGACACCGGCGACGTGCTCGGGGTCGCCGTGATGGCGGACTCCACCACGACCATGGCCTACAACAAGATTGGCCTCTTAACGACGGTGGGCAAGCAACACGCCGGCACCGTTCACGTGGCCGACATCGGCATTTACGCCCAAGACCGGCTGGAACACGCACGGTGATTGGACGGTCGCCTAACCAACCGCGAGAATTAACTTAGAGAAAGACCATGATACGAGTAAAATGGGATTTGCGAGAGCTGAGTGACTTTCGTGTTTCCCGACTAACGACTGACCGCCTAGCGCGGCTGGTCGTTTTTTCTGGGACAAATTTGACCCGCACTTTGCCGAGGCACTTCACAAGCTTTCCTAAAACAAACCCGGTATACTAGAAGTAAGGTGCAATCGCGCTTTTTAGCCGATTGTGCAATACACTTCGGAGGTGCCCCATGTCACAACTCGAAACTGGCTTTACCAACGTTCAAGCGCTGGACCCCAGCATCTTAGTCGACCTGCGCTATGCCACCACTGACAACTTTACCCATCACGTGATCTATGATTTCACGACCGCCATCGCGCGGACTGGCACGGCGAAAAAACTCGCCCAAGCCAGCGCCTTGTTGCGCGAACAAGGCTACCGGCTCAAGGTGTGGGACGCCTATCGTCCCGTACCCGCCCAAGAAAAACTCTACGAAGTCTACCCGGATCCGTCGTTCGTGGCCAAACCCAACCCCAATTTTTCTCACCAAAAAGGCGTGACCTTTGACGTGACCCTGTGCGACAGCGACGGCAACGAACTGGAAATGCAGACGCCGTTTGACGACTTCACGACCGCCGCTCACCGCGACCACCCCCGCACGGCCATCCAGGAGAAGCACTACCAGATCCTGAACCAGGCTATGGAGGCGGCCGGCTTCTTCGGCTACGAGAACGAATGGTGGGATTACCGTGACACCCAGATGGACGATTACGCCCCCGCCGCCGCGGACCCCAACGACTTCTAGTCTGGGATTGGCGCCTGACCATTCGTCAGAAATAATTTGGAATGCTAAGGGCGTCGGTCCAAGCCAAAGGACAATCTGAGACTGACAAGTTGGAACCGATAATTCACGTCTTCAACTTGACGGTCCCCTAAGCGCCATGAGTCGCGCCGCTAATGAAATTTCTATGGCTGAACTCATCTCTAGTGAACGCCAACTACGGTGGTGCTCATCAAAGTCATCCAATTAGCCCAGACAGCAGTCTTTGAAGTTACTGGTCACACCCTAAACGCACGGTTGTCTGCATGAACTACCCTCGCCGGAGGCAGCGGGATGGGCGCGGAGCCAGCTGTGTCGGCCCAGTTAGCTGGCGTTCTTAGCCAGGTTACTGGGTGGGACGACTTGGGAGACCCGCGACTTTGGCGGGGCTGCCAAGCGAGCCGGAAGACCGCCCCTCAGGCTGGAGGCGTTCCCCATAGCAGGCGGAACGCCGATGCCGCTGACGGAGGCCCTGGTTTATACCATTTCTGACAACCAAAAATCGCCTGGTGCGCAATCAGTTTGTGCGTACCAGGCGATTTTTTAGTTGTTTTGCATGAATGAGTGATCCGGAATGCGAATCAGCGTGAAACGGTTGGCCAAGCGGCCGGCGTGCAGGCCGATGCCGTTGACGAACGACTTCTTGTAGGTCGTTTCGATGACGCCGACCCAAGCGCGTTGGTGGCGTTGATCGTACTTGGCGACCTTCTTGGTGTCCCACTTGTAGGCCGACGCCGGCAAGTTGATGGCCTTCTTACCCGCCGATACCGTGGCGTCCGTACTGCTGACCTGGTATTTTTCCCCTTCGGTCAGGTATGTATAGGTCTGAACCGGCTTCTTGCCCGTGCTGTTGTTGACGGTCACGTAGTACGCCGACCCGTTGCCATCGCCGGTATTGATGACCAACGGCTCGTAGCGCGTCGTTTGGGTGACCCGGTCGCCTAGCTGGTTGACGTTTTGGAAGAACGTCGTGTAGCTCATGCCCCCGAAGAATAACAGCCAAACCACTAGCTCAATCGTTGAAATGGTCAAGTTCCGCCACGAAAAACTGTGGTGTTCTTTCACGATCAATCGGATGCGGCGCACGCGCATGTCGTGGACCATCCAGACCAGCGTTACCAGGACCAGCAACCAAAGTGCCATCCCGACCAAGTTCCATGTCGATTTCATTTTCCCAGTTCCCTTCCAAAAATAATTCTCTTAATTATGGTACTTATTTTCGCTGATGATTCACCGGGACGGACCCACTGAACCGGTTCCCACCATAATGGTATACTTAAATGGATATTCTGCAACGTTAATTACCCCATTTTAGTTTTCAAAGGAGGAAACCCTCGTGTGTACTAGTCTAACCTATACGGCCGCATCAGGCCACCACTTTTTTGCCCGGACGATGGATTTTCCGACGACCACGCCCTGGCGCCCCGTCTTTCTGCCGCGTCATTACCGCTGGCGCACGGCACTGGGGGATTCGCGGACGACACAATACGCACTGCTGGGCGGTGGTCGGATCGCCAGTGATTTCAGCGCCTACCTCATGGCTGACGGCGTAAATGAAACCGGTATCACGTGTGCCGAACTCTATTTGCCCGGCGCCGTGGATTACGTCGATGACCCGGTAGCCGGCCGCGTCAACTTGACCCCGCAAGACTTCATCAACTGGGTTCTGGGTGAACACGCCACCCTCGCTGAAGTCGTGGCCGACCTGCCTCGCGTTACCTTGGTAGGCCGCAAATGGGGGGCTGACCGCTACGTCTACCCCTTCCACTGGATTTTAAGTGACCGGCAGGGACAAACGCTCGTGATCGAACCCACCGGCGGCCCCCTGACGGCCCAGGTCAACGCCGCGGGGGTCTTGACCAACACGCCAGTCTTAGCCGCCCACCTGCAAAACCTCAACGATTTCCTCCAGGTTCCCGGCGCCACCTTTACCGCCGCCACGCAGCGTGCCGCTCAAGCCTACATCGCCAGTGGCGCTTCACTGCCGGCCGGTCCCGTCCCCACCCGTCGCTTCGTCCACACGGCGGTGCGGCGCTGGGGCACCCCACTGGCACCGACCAGCGATGCGGCCGTGACCCAACTTTTTCGCTGGTTAGCGGAGGTCCAGCTGCCCTACGACCCGACGCGGCGGCATGAAGGCAACCACAATTACACCCATTATCGCGGCGTGATTGATTTAGACCGCCTCACCTACCACTTCATTCCGCGCACGACCCACCACTTGCAACAAATCACCTTGACCCCTGAAATGGCGGCCCACCGGCATTTTCCGCACGCCTATCCTGCTGACTGAGGTCAAATGTTGCAAAGCTTAAAGTTACCTTTAATCCGATTGATATTTCTTTGAGACATTTCTGTAACAACTCCCTGATAGTATTAGTCATGTTGAAACGCAAGACGAAATCATCACTACTAAAAACTATTTGAAAAAAGGGAGTTTGTTTACATTTATGAAGAAGACGTTGACTGATATTATTTTAACTTTGATGGCCACTGTGGCCTTTGCCATTGCCGGCTTTGCCATCACGCAACCAACTGATGCCAGTGCCGCTACCATGTCTTACGACAAGATCCACAAGGTTGCCAAGGCCCAATTAGGGAAGCCTTACGGTTGGGGCGCAACTGGTCCTTCCCGCTTCGACTGCTCTGGTTTTACCAGCTACGTCTACAAGAAGGGTGCTTCCAAGAAGATTCCCCGGACCGCTCAAGCACAATACAACAAGTACAAGCACGTTAGCTACAAGAACATCAAGAAGGGTGATTTGGTCTTCTTCGGTGGTTCCAAGCGGTCTATCTCTCACGTTGGGCTGTACGTTGGTAACGGTCGGATGATCGATTCTCAAAACCGTGGCGTTGTGACGGAAGCCGTTCACGCCCCATGGTGGCACGCAGTGGGTTACGCCCGCGTAGGTAACGTTGAATAATTAAGTCTCACCCACAGTTCCACACTTCATAAATGAAATAACTGTCTCCCCCGTCGTTGGTCGCGACGGGGGATTTTTGGTTTAAAAAAGCCTTGAAAAACAGTGTTCTCACTCTTAAAATTGGCAACCCAGGCCCCTACGTCAGCTAGGGTTCCGCCTGCTCTGGGGAACACCTCCAGCCTGAAGAGCGGTCTTCCGGTTCGCTTGAAAGCCTGGCTAAGTTCGCCAGTCTCTCAAGTCGTCCCACCCAGTAACCTGGCAAAAGACGCCAGCTAACTGGGTCGACACAGCCAGCTCCACCCTAGCTGCCTCCGGTAAATTCGTGATTATCAAGATAATTGTGTTAGTCAAGATTAAACCAAAAATTCACAGTCACTACGTCCTAAACCAATCACCACTAACACGACGTCAAATACTGCCTCGAGGCTACCCCCCCTATTCGACAAACGATGGGACTTTACTGGCCGCCCACTGTCACGCCCAATATGGGCTGAAACGCACCCAGGCTTAACTAACCTTAGTAACCAACGCCCTGCCATTTCAAAAGCCAACGCGTTATCTCTGTCTCCAACCCTTAGCTTAGAACTGATTAGACACAAAAACAGCGACGCCGGTTCGACAATCAGGTCGATTCTGCGTCGCTGTTTGGTGTTCTTTTTATTTCACGCGCATGACCAACTTCTTATTGGCCGTAACGTACTGGCCATTGCTTAACGTGAAGCGGGTCGTCAAATGGTATTGCTTGATGGCCGTCACTTTCAACGTCTGGCCGTGCTTAACGTGTTTCACTTGCTTCGTTAATTTCAGATTCCGGTAAACGTTCACGCCGGAGGGGTTGATCACTTTGATTTTTTTCGCTGTTTGGTGATAGTAAACTGGGGTGACAAAAGCTGCTCTAGCCGTGATGTACCCGGTCTTGCCGGCCGTCTTGCTGTGGTGATTGACGTCTTTGACCCGGTAGCGCCGCAAGCCCGCCTTGGACTTGGCGTAGCCGGTGACCACAAACATCGGGCGTTGGGTCCGCTTCGTCTTGCGGTATTTCACGATGCGTTGGCGCTTCTTAAAGGTTGGTTGCTGGTACAGGTACAACGTTTTCAGCGCGTAGACGGCGGAGCGCTTGGGGGCGATTGTGGCCGCGGCCGCACCGGTCAGAATCGGTGCCGCTTGGACCGTCAGGGTGACTGACTTGGTCTTGCCGTTGGCCGCCTTGAGGGTGAGGGTGTAAGTCCCCGGCTGCTGCAAATCGGCCTTCCCGGTATCGACCGTCACCGGACTGTTCTGGCCGTCGCTAGTCGTCGCATGCGCATTAAAGGTCGCTGCATTGACCGGGTCACCAACCGTTACGGTCGCGGTGTCATCGGCAGTCAGGCTGGACTGGTCGACGACAGAAGGCGTGGTAATGGCAGGTGTGGTGATCGTGGTCGCTACGCGTTTCTTCAAATAGATTTTAAAGGGTTGCTGGGTATGGTAACTCGTTATATCAGCGCCCTGCGTGTACGGATGGTCTAGGTCCAAAGAGAGCGTTTCGTTTTCCTCTTGGGTGATGCGGTCCGTATCAAAGACTAACCCACTAAAGGATTTAATGGACGCAATTCCCTGATCAACCATGCTCTCTGCAGTTGCCTGGTCCATATCCGCAAAGACCGCTTGCATTTCCTTAACAGCTTGGGTCTTCAGCGCCGGCTGGTCAGCGTACTCAAAAAGAATATTGTACATATCAAGTATCGTATGGCCCTTAGCCAGAGCCGGATTTAACCCCGCCGTGTCGATGAAGTCCTTCACCGTCGTCTTATTGGCATCATCGACTGAAATATTATTATGCGTCAATGTAACCGCTTCCTGAGTTGTGCCATCTGGTGCCACAAACTCCAGCGGCATATTAATATTATCAGTGTGATGTATATCCGCACGTGCAGTCTGCTGGTTGCCAGCAAATATCCCCAAGGCTAATGACACCAACAGGATACCAAGGCCGACCAAAATACGTTGTAACATTCTTTTATTTAACATCTTAATCACCCCTCACACTTACAGTATAACGCTCAAATAATTAATTTGTTAGTTTTGTTACTGAATTTTTTATGTTGTCCAGAATTTATTGATGGTATTGTTAGTCAAAATAACGATTTTTAATCTGTATGGTCTCGTTCAAACGCCGTCGTATCAACATTTTCGATTAAATACTCTCTTTTCAAGAATGACAAAATAAAAGTTGAAATTAATCGTCAATCTGACAATTCGGTCCCAAATTTCTTGTTTTTATGAATGTCGTTCAGCTTGCATTTATCGTTTACACCTCTAACGATATTCACAAAATAAAAAACGGCTCAAATCCGGCTAAGCCAAATTCGAACCGTTATTTCACTCATCAAAATCATCCTACCGGCGCAAAGCCAGCTTGATCGGTCGTTTGAAAATCAATCGTGCGACGCCCAGCCGGTTGGCCAGGAGAATGTAGATGCCCAGCGTCACCAGGCCCAACACGCCCACGTAGCCCATGGCAAGAAGCTTGCTGGTGAAGAACAGGTGGCCGAACGCCCATTGACAGCCGTCGACCAGCACCGTGGCCACCACAGCAAAGATTAGATTCAACCGCGCGATAGGCCCAATTGCGCTCAGCCGGACCGCATAACTCCGCCGAATCAGCCGCCAGCTGACCAACGTGATCCAACCAAAGGCGATCCCGGTCGTCAGCAGCGCTCCGTATCCTTGGAACGCGTAGACGAACGGCAGTTGCAGCACAATTTTAATGCCCAACCCCGTCAACAGGTAGGTCGTGGCCTTTTTGCTCATCCGTAGCGCCTGGAGCACCGTCAACAGGTCCAGCGCCAGACCGAGTACCAGGCTTTGCCAGACGTTGGCTACCAGGTAAGTCGCGCCGGCCCCGTCGAAGTTAAAGAAGATGCCATAGGTGGGGTAGGCAAAGACGCTGACCAAGATGACCAGCGGCAACAACACGAACGTGAGCAGCTGAAAATTATTCGTCAACAAGGCGCTGATCTGCGGCCGGTTGCGTTGAATATCGGCCAATTTTCCTGCCAACAGCGGCAGCGATGTTTCCGCCACCGCCATGGCCAATGACACGATGACCGTCGTAATCTTGTTGGGATTGGCGGAGAAAATCGTGAAGACATATTGGGTCATGGCCGCCGTCTGGTGCAGCATCCCCTGCATAATTTGCTTAAAGAACAACTGATCCACTAATTGACTCAGGGTAATCCCCGACCCCACGATGACAAACGGAATCGACTCGTAACCAATCATCTTGAGCAACTGTCCCGCAGCGTGTTGTTTGCCCGCTTGGCTTTTGGCCGCTAACTGGCGGTATGTGCCGCGTTGTCGCCAGAGGTGCCCCAGCAGGTACAAATAACTGCCGACCGCCCCGACGAAGGCCGCGGCCACACTGATGAAGACGGCCTGCACGTAACTTTGATGCCAGACCTCGATCAACAGGTAGGTCCCGCCCAAAATCACCAGGATGCGAATGAACTGTTCCCACAACTGCGAAATGCCAAACGGCTTCAAGTCCCCGTTGCCCTGGAACCAGCCCCGCAAGATGCTCATCGATGGCAAAATGACAATGGCCGGCACCAGGCAACGAATCGCCGTGGTCGCATTGGCCACCGAACTCACGGGACTGTTGGCGGCAAGCACGGGCGCTAACCCGTACAGCAGCGCGCCACAGATGACCCCGGACGCGACCATGAACCCAAATCCGGCCACGGCAATGTGTTTCGAATTTTGAAAACTATCTTCCCCATTAAAGAACGCCACACGTCGGGCAATCGCGGACGGAAAACCCGCCGTCCCCAGCGCAATGAACAAGGCATAGGGCGTATACGCCGTGTTAAACAGCGCCTGCGCCACGGTTTGATGTTGCGGCGACCCAATCATCGCCAACCACGGAATCAGGTAAACCACCCCTAAGACCCGTGAAAAAATGCTCCCAAATGAGAGCCAAAACGATCCTGAAATTATTTTTTTATCCATAAAACTTGCTCTCACTCTTCTAGTCTAATGCGTCAAGCACCACTAGTCAGGATACACTTCTCACCTGGCGCTGTACATAACCAATGCCGGAACAGCGGTGAATTTTCCGGATACCTGGCAAACGCCTGGCGGTTGGCGGGCGATGATTGGTTTTACTGCCGCCTGCCGTTGCGCGAAATCCAGGTCGGAACGCTGGGGGAGGACCGCCCCGAGCCTGATGGGGCGGTCTCGTGGCTTGCTTTGAGCCGAAACCCACGTCTCAAAGACACCAATTTGCCAGCAAACCCCACTGGCAAATTCCCCGGCTGAACCTGGATTTCGCTCCGCTCTCGGCTACGGTTTGTGGTTGTCCGCAGCAACCGTCATGCCTAGGCCAGTCATCCCGGCCGACTAGCAGCCACCCCTCTGCTGACAACCTACCTGCTATCCGTGCCAAACAGTGACCACTATCTCTTCATTGAACGATACCACTCAAAAATGCGCAAGAAAAAGGAGCCCAGACCGTTGCGTCCTGGACTCCAAATTTTCAATTTATTTGTGAATACTCCTGACCAGTCATCACCACTGGGGCAAATCACTTCAACACAACGTTAGTGAAGCGACCGCCCTCCCTGACAATCACTACCGTCATTTATGCCTGGTCGTTGTTAGTCACCGTCGGATGGGCCGTGAACCAGGCCGTCATGTCGTCCAGTCGTTGAATGCGTAAGCTCGGTAAGCCGCCGCGGGAGATGCCGTGGAAGCTTTGCGGGTAGCGGACCAAGTCGGCGTCGACGCCCGCGCGTTTGACCGCGGTGAAGAATTCTTCGGACTGGCTGATGGGACAACGCATGTCCCACTCACCGTGTAGCAGGCGAATCGGTGTGGTCACCTGGGGTGCATAGGCCAGTGGCGACGCTTGCCAGTAGGCCGCCGCGCCACCCTCGTCAAACAGGTCGGTGGCTAGTTCCTCAGGGTTGAAGTAAAAGCCAATGTCACTGGTCCCAAACAGGCTGATCCAGTTGGTCACAGCGCGTTGGGCCACGGCCGCTGCGAAGCGGTGCGTGTGGCCAACTGCCCAGGTCGTCATGAAGCCGCCATAGGAACCGCCAGCGATGTACTGCCGGTCGGCGTCTAACTGCGGGAATTTTGCCAACGCGGTATCTAGACCGGTCATGACGTCCGTGTAGTCGTCTTCGCCGTAATGGCCGTTGACGTGGCTTTCGAAATCTTGACCGTAACTGGTTGACCCGCGTGGATTGAAGAAGACGACGCCAAAGCCGCGGCTGGCGTGGACCTGGAATTCATAGAAGAATGTTTCGCCATAATTGGCATGGGGACCGCCGTGTACGTACAGCAACACGGGTTGTTTAGCAGCCGTCGTTTGGGCCGGTAAATACCAGCCTTCTAGCGCTTGACCGTCGGCGGCCTGAAAGTCGAAGCGCTGCGGATGAGCGAACTCATGAGTATCTTCGTAAGCGGCGTTGGGGTCGTACAGCGCGGTCTCTTGGCCGCTCGTCAAGTCCAAGCGTACCAAGGCGCTCGGCTGATCCTGATAGGAAACGGCCAGCACCACCGTCTGGGCATCGACAACCGTGAAATCCACGATTTGTCGCGCCGTGTCATCCACCAATTTGACGCCCTGGGAATTCCCCACGTAGAGTTGGCTGTGGGCGTGAAAGCACGCCGCAAAGACGACCTGGTCGGCGCTCAACCAGCGCACCAATTTGCCACCGGCCTGCTGGACGAAATCCCCGGCAAATTCCGGCGACAGGTCTGCCTGCAGGTCGGCCGTCAAATTAGTCACGTGTTGGCCCGCCTGGTCGACCAGATATAAATTGGCCACAGTGTGGCGGCCAAACGCCCCATCATCGCCGATCAGCGCGACCTGTTGGCCGTCCGGTGACAGCGTGGCGTCGTCAAAATGGCCGTGGGCAAAGCTGGCCGTGAGATCGGTCAGTTGGCGGGTCACCACGTCAAAGCGGTAGGCGCCGTGGGCAAAGTCACGATCGTTATCCGGTTGGTCGTCTTGTAAAATGGTGACGGCCTGGCCATCGTCGCTGACCGAGGTCAAACTGAAATCGTTGCCCTGCTGGAACAGCTCGTCTACCACCCCAGTCGCCGGTTGGTAGCGCCGCAAGCGATACGTGACGTCTAATGGCAACCAGCCGTAGCCATCGGCCTTGTTGATCAGTCGGTCAACGTGGCGGGTCTGCGGAAATTTCTGCGGGCTGGGCAACTTGGGATGCTCCGCCGTGGCCGTCGTCTTGAAGAACACGCTCCGGCCGTCCGCGGCGGCAATCACCGTGTTCACGGCCTCATCGGGACTGGTCGTGGTCACCAATTTAGGCTCGCCACCCGTCACGTTGACCTGGAACAACTGCGCCTTGGCGTCACCGACCGTGGCGGCGTAAAAGAGCTGGTCGCCGGCGACGGCGGGTTGGACGTTCAATTTACCGTTGACCGCGACCGTTTGGACATAGCCGGCCGCGTCCAGTCGCTTGAGCTGGGCACGATAATCGTTGGCGGCTTCATCGATGCCATTTTCCACGAAAACGACCTGACGCCCCGCTGCTAACGGCTGCGTCACCGATTTTAACTTGAATAGATCCTGTGCACTAACACCCTTTGCCATACGCATCACTCCTATGTAAGTTATTTTCTCATTATTTTCTCATCAAATAATTGTTTTACATCTTAATCCAGTGCTCCGCCAATGTCAATTGCTCTTTTTGCCACACCTCTCATAAAAACTGATACACTGAACTTAACGACGATTAAAGGAGTGAATGGAACATGAAAATTGCGATTGCAGGTGCTGGCGCCATGGGATGTCGCTTTGGCGTGAAGCTCCAGTCAGCCGGGAACCAAGTCACGTTGATCGACAACTGGGCGGCCCACGTGGCGGCCATCAATCAACAGGGTCTGACGGTCACGACCGATGATGGTACCGATCACATTTACCATCTAACAGCGGTGGCCCCACAGGCGGTGACCGGGGAGTTTGACCTGGTCATCCTCTTTACCAAAGCGATGCAGATGGACCAGATGTTGCAAGACATCAGCGGCATCTTGGGCAACCACCCCGCGGTCTTAACGCTGGCCAACGGGATTGGTAACGTCGAAACCATTGAACGCCACGTGCCGAAGAGCCAGATCGTGGTCGGCACTACCGTTTGGTCCTCCGGCATGCCGGGCCCCGGTCACATCAAGGTAACGGGCACTGGCAGCATCTCGCTACAGGCCGTAGTGCCCACGGAATTTGCCGACTTCTCTGGTTTACTGACCACGCTAAACGCTGCCGGGCTCAATGCCAGCCAGGCGGATAACGTGATGGCGGCCATTTGGAAAAAGGCGGGGCTCAACAGCGTGCTCAACACCTACTGCACCCTGTTCGACTGCAACATCGGTGAATTCGGCGCGCTACCCAACTGGCGGGCCCTCAACGATGCCGTCCTCAATGAATTTGAGGCCGTCGCCCAGGCCGCGGGCATTGCCTTTAGCGCCCAAGACGTCACCGACCTGATTGCCGCGCAATTCTCACCAGAGACCAATGGCGGTCACTACCCGTCCATGCACCAGGACATGGCACATCAACGGCCGACGGAAATTGATTTTCTAAACGGCTACGTGGCCAAATTAGGTGCCCAACTCCAGGTGCCCGCGCCGACGAACGCTATCCTGGCTCAGGAAATTCACGCCCAAGAAGCCTTGAAGGGCATCTCTTAGTCGACTTTAGTGGGTATCCTTACCGGCGTGTGGCGGGAGCTGGCCGCCTTACCGTTCGCTAGAGATGAGTTGGAACGCTGAGGGCGCCGGTCCAAACCAAAGGACGGTCTTGGACCTCAACTTGAAGCCGGTGAACCACGTCTTCAAGTTGTCAGTTCCCTAAGCGCCATGAAGCGTGCCGCTAAGGGAACTCCCACAGCTGAACTCATCTCTAGCGAGCTCACGGCTACGATAGTCGTTGCATAGTCTACTGGTTTAACCCCTAAATCGACAACCAATGTCCATGGACTAGACGAAATCTGTGATTCTGTCAGGTCGGCGTCAATCGGATCTCCTGCAGCAGGTTCCTGGTTTCATTGCTTTTGGTAAACAGAACACTGTTGTTTCGCGGTTAAGCACGGATATTACTTTCAACCTTTAGATTCCAGTCCTCAAAACCAGGTCATTTCAAAATTCGCTATCTGACAAGTTGTGCCCAATCACCGTTTTCTTTCCTAATGGTGGTTGGGCACAATTCATCTTATTTTTAATGATTATCAGCCAACGGAAAATTTGGTGGACCACACTCTGTGGTTTTGCTACCATATGTAGAATTTAATCAAATTTTACCCCCATATCTAGTTGTATTTTTTCTGAATTCATCGTACCATAGTTGTACAGGCTTTTTTCGGTCAGCACATTTAGCTCCCCAAGAAGTCGTAAAACCTAGGAGGGTTAAGACGATGGACGTTATCAGAAGATCTCAAGCGACAATGGACCCAACCGGTCTGACCGTGGAAACACCCAGCGGAAAACACACACCGTTTAATTCGCGTAAAATTCACGCGGCGCTGGCTGACCTCACTAACGACCCAACCGTCGTTCATCGGGTCGAGAGCCTGATTGTGGCGCAGCTAGCGGGGTTTGACGTGGTGGCAACCGGGACTATCCAGGCCACGATTGTCGATACGTTGGAACAATTAGGCTACGCACACATGGCTAAAAGTTACTTAAAGGCTAATCACTAAACCACATACTGTGGTGTCCGGGTAACTTCATCCAGTGTTGGCTTACCGCCTACTGTAGTACTTGTCATGACACTGCGACTACAGATGCAGTTTCTTAGCCGACGCCAAGTACGGACACTAATCAGCTTATTGTGCCGGCCTAAACAATCTCTAACTATAAACAAATAGTGCTCAGCACCGATGGTCATCCATCCGGCGTGAGCACTATTTTTTCTCGCGTTTATAATTATTTCAATAAAAAACCGACCAGCACTCCCCCGAGAACTGATCGATCCGATCTATGAGCTTAATTGTGATTCCAGGTGGTGCAATTCTGCCGTCCGGACTTCACGTGGTAAGAACCGGCGAATTTCTTCTTCGTTGTAGCCAACCTCCAGGCGCTTGTCATCAAAGATGATTGGCCGCTTGATGAGGTCTGGATACTTCACAACCAAATCAACGAGTTGACTGACTGACAGACTGTCTAAATCTACGTGCAGTTCCTTGAATACATTGGAACGGGTAGAGATGATGTCTTCACTACCGTTTTCGGTTAAGCGTAAGATCTGTTTAACCTCAGCTGCATTCAATGGCTTGGACTTGATATTCCGTTCTCTAAACGCAATGTCATGTTCCTTCAGCCAAGCGCGTGCTTTCCGGCTGGATGCGCTACTTGGTGCAATGTACAAATTGATCATATTCAGCACTTCCTTATCGTTGGATTGAGTAACGATAACAGACAACGTAACTAAGCTCGCCTAAACAATTCATTGAACCATCTAGTAGAACCAACTTATATGTTACCACAATTGAATGAATAATCAACCTTTTTTGGAAACTTTCTAAATAATTCCCCACATTTCTTAGTGGGTTGGTTGTGGGTCCCAACCATTGTGAGGCCACTAAACTGATTTGTGATAAATTCGAAAAATGACCACCGTATCAGCTTGCAACGCGGCCACAAGGTTTTCCCCGTTGACCAATTATCTATTGATAAATTATGAAGTTTTACAAACTATCCCGCCTGGCGTCTCTTTTTCAATAAAATGCATTAATATCCATTCAGTTCGCATTAATATTCATTAATGGCTTCTCCCCACACGCGTAGGTCTAGCCACTTTCCCTAATTTGGTCAAGGGCAGATTACCAAGAAGTTTTTCGCCACTTTTCACGCGACTGGCGTAGAATATACGGTAACGAATAAACTCATCTGGAGGGATTAATTTGGAAGTCTTCTATGCCGTCCTACTGCTGGTGTTAGCCACGATTGTTGCCAACACCATCTACCCCTATTTTCCGGCGATTCCCCAAGCCTTTTACCAAATCTTTGCCGGAGCCATCCTGTCACTGGTGCCGCTCTACCATCACTTTGTGCTCGAGCCTGAGGTCTTCATGCTCCTGATCATCGCGCCCTTGATGTTCTACGATGGCCGCAACACCAACGCGCAGGAACTCCGGCGAAACGTGGGCTCCATCATGTCCGTGGCGGTCGTTTTGGCCATCCTGACCGTGGTGCTCATGGGCTACCTCAGCCACGCCATCTTGGCGACGTTGCCACTGGCCCTGGCCTTTGCGCTGGCCGCCATCGTCACGCCGACCGATGCCGTGGCCGTCAGCTCCATTACCACTAACATGGCGGTGCCCGAGCGGGTCATGGGCATGCTGGAACGCGAGTCACTCTTCAACGACGCTTCCGGTTTGGTCGCCTTCAGCCTGGCACTGACCGCCTTTACCACCGGGAAATTCTCCGTCGGCGGCGGCCTCAAGCACTTCTTGGTCGTCTTCTTCGGTGGCCTGCTCATCGGGATCATCTTGGGCATCTTCGCCGTTTGGATCCGCGTCTTCTTGGTCCGCAGCGGCAAAGACTCCGCCAGCGTCATCGTGCCTTACGACGTGCTGGTGCCCTTCCTCATCTATCTGGCGGCCGAACACGTTGGCCTATCTGGCATCCTGGCGGTCGTGGCGGCCGGCTTGATGTACAGCCTGTCGTCCAACCAACTGCGGCTATCCAGTACACAACTCCAACTGGTCACCCGGTCGACCTGGCATTTTCTAACCAGCATTTTAAATGGTTTCGTCTTCGTTTTGCTGGGGGTCTCGCTGCCCACAGTCTGGGTAAATATTCAACAAGACACCTCCAAGACCCTGCCGAGCCTGATCTTCTTAGCCGTCGTCTTGTACCTGGTCATGCTGGCGCTACGCTACTTGTGGATTCGCTTCGACTGGGCGCTGATCCACTCCAAGCCCCACGAGCGACGGCTCAATGCCGTGATTGGCGCGCTTTCCGGCGTTCACGGGACCATCACGTTGGCCATGGCCTTCTCGCTACCATTGACGCTAAACGGTCAGGCCTTTCCCTTTAGAAACTCCCTGATCTTCGTGGCGGCCGTCGTCATCATCTTAAGCTTATTGGTACCCACCCTGGTCATGCCCCACATCCTGCCCAGCAAGGAAACGGCCGTCGACCCCGCCGAGGCGCTCCAGCAACGCAAGGCGCTGGTCGCCTACGCCAGTGAGCGGCTGGTCCAGGAAAATCCCAGCAACCCCAGCGCTACGCAGGCCGTGATTGAGGTTCTCAACAGTCAAGCCACGGCGGAGCGTCCGGACAAGCGCAAGGTCCGTGAACTCTTGAATCAGGCGACCCAAATCGAGGTCCAGACGGTCCAAGAACTGGCCGATCAAGGCGTCATCCCCAGCGGCTATGCCAACCGTTACGTCCGCCTGCTGGTGATCAAGTCCCAAATGAACAGCAACAATCCGTTTATCAACCTGACGCTGTGGCTGAAATTTGTTGGCCACCGGCTCACCCACATGGTCACTCGCCGGCGCCACCGTGAACAGCGCATTGCCTTACAACAACAGCGTTTAGCCCAAACGGCACCTACTGCCGACCAAGCCGCCCAACAGGCGCAACGCATCGCGCAAGAACGGCAACAATCGCTGGTCCATCGTCCCGCACGCACACCGCAGACCGAGGCCAAGCGCCGCGAGAACTTCTTGCGGATCGAAAACGACATCTACACCCACGTGGCCAATTTCTTAAATGAGGTCTCCAGCGTTGATAACCAAACCGAGGTCAATGCCGTGCGCAACTACTACAACGCCCGGCACCGCCGATTCGTCTCCCAGGAAACCACGGATCTGGAAAATGAACTCTTCATTCAGGCCTTCCAGTACGAATACACCTACATTCGCCAGCAGCGTAGCGCCAACCTCATGTCACCGGCCCTGGCGGATGAATTGTACCAGCAAATTTCCACCGACCAAATGCTTTACATGCAAGAAAATGCCGGGACGGATTAAATTTTGCAGGAATATTTTTCACCCCACTCGTCACTAACTGACCCGTGGCGGTGAAACTGGTCCGGGTCCACAAACGCGTGAACCACCGCCAGCAACCGTCCTTAGTGCCTCGTCAGGTCTGGTCGGCGAGTCGTTTTCCCCGTGAACGAGATTGTGCACTACCGCTGTCATTGTAATATTCGCGTCACATTTTCTTCACAATTTGTTGGTATAGTGAAATCATAACTTACGACTAAAACAAACGAATAAGTTACCAATTTTACTCCTCCAAGTAAAAAACGGGCGGCACTGCTACTGCAACCAGCCCACTCCAAACGTAAGATACGTTCTTCTCAAAGCGACGACGCAGGTAATCAAGGCCTGGCCGCCGTTTTTTGTCGTCTTGGAACTGAGATTGCGTTTGCTGGCCGCCTGCCGTTGCGCGAGTAGGCGCTGGAACGCGGTGGGCGGACCGGTCGAGCCACAGTGCGGTCTCGCCCTCGCTTTGAGCCGAAGCCCGCGTCTCAAAGACGCCAGTTTCCTAACCGGCTAAGCCGCTAAGGAAACTCCCACGGCTGAGCGCCTACTCGCTCCACTCTCGGCTACAGTAGCTGTTAATGGCAACTAACGGGGCCGGCCTTGATTGCCTGGTTGCGCCTGGTTGGGTGCAGTTGACTTAGCTGATTAATTCGGCTAGTTTTTGACATGCAATCGATTTAGGTACCTTGCCTTAAAGACAATTGTACTCAGAATTCCTAGGCAACACCGATGAAAATTGACGGCTTCAAAACAGAAATCATCACGGAACAACCAGACATCTCGTATGGCAACACTAACTATCATTGGCTGCTACCCTGCTCCTCGTGACACAGCGTGGGCATCAATGCCATAATATTATTGACAATCACCACTCTGACGGAGACAGCCAAGGGTGGAGCGAGCCGGAAGACCGATTCTCAGGCTGGAGGCGTTCCCCAGAGCAGGCGGAACCCCTGGCTGACGCAGGCACCTGGTTTAGCCAATGTCCAAGGTCACAATCCAACCCATCGCTAGCGAACGGTAAGGCGGACTCGGGGCTCAGTGTTGCCGGGCGCTATTTTTTACCACCCGGAATCGTTTTCAGGAAGAAAAATCACAAATTTTTACGATTTTAGCCAGCTAAAATTTACACACAACCCAAACTAGCTTATAATTTCTTTAACACGTTAAAGATTCGGCGTCTTTTCGCGAACGGTCTGCCAGCAACTGGTCTACGTGACCCGTGGCCAGCCAGACTTCCTATTGGAGGGTGACATTACAATGAAGCTGACAATTTTATCGACAAGTGATACCCACGGGTACGTCTTCCCCACGAACTACGTGAAAAAGGGAAGCCACCAGGGATTTGGCCTGGCCCGGGCGGCCACGGTCATCGCCCGCGAGCAAGCCGCTGCCAAGGAACAAGGCCCCGTGGTGACCATTGAAAACGGGGACTTCTTGGAAGGCTCGCCTTTGGCCTACTACGTTGCGCGCGTCCAGCCTGACCGCGACCCGCAACCGCTGATCAATATTTACAACCAAATTAATTATGACTGCGGCATTCTGGGCAATCATGAATTCAACTACGGCCAGGAATACCTGCAGGCCGCTATTCGAGATGCAAAACGCACGATTCTATGCGCCAACATTTTAGACGAAAATGGCGATCCGGAATACGGCCAGCCCTATAAAATTATTGAAAAAGACGGCATCAAGATCGGTGTCTTGGGCCTGACGACTCAGGCCGTGTACAAATGGGAAAAGGCCACCAACATCAGTGGCCTCCAATTTGAGTCGGCCTTTATTGCCGCGAAAAAATACGTCCCCCTCATCCGCAAACAGGCAGACGTAGTCATTGTGTGCTATCACGGCGGCTTTGAGCGCGATTTGACCACCGGTGAGCCTAACGACATTCACGTCGGCGAAAACGAAGCCTATCACATTTTAGAGGCCATTCCGGGCATCGACGCTTTGGTGACTGGCCACCAACACCGGCAACTGGCCACCGACGTCTTTGACATCCCCACGACCCAACCGGGCTTCCGGGGCCAAGCCGTGGGCAAAATCACGCTGGACCTCGACCGCGACGACCAGGGCCACGTGACCGTGACGCAACACCATTCCGAGCTGGTCTCCGCTCAAGAAGCCCCGCTCGATCACAAGGTCCTCGCCGCGGCCAGCGATCTAAACGACGCTGTGGGCCACTGGCTCGACCAACCGCTCGGCCACATCAAGGGCGACATGACTTTTGACGATCCCTTTGATGCCCGCATCCACGAGACGCCGTACATCGAGTTCATTCAAAAGGTCCAAATGGCCACGATGGGCGCCGACATTTCCGCCACGGCCCTGTTCAATAACGAGGCCCGCGGCTTTGAAAATCCGATTACCATGCGCAACATTATGACCAACTACGTCTATCCCAACGGACTGTCTTTGCTCAACATCACCGGGGCGGACTTACGCGCGGCGCTGGAAGTCAGTGCTCGCTACTTCAGTAACGAAGACGGCAAAATCATCGTGAACCCCGCCTTCATTCACCCCAAACACCGCCAGTACAATTACGACATGTACGAGGGCGTCGACTACACCTTAAACATCGCCAATCCCGTCGGCCAGCGCGTGGAAAACCTGACGTATCACGGCCAGCCCGTGACGCCGGACCAACCGCTGCGCATCGTATTGAACCAATACCGGGCCGTGGGTGGTGGCCACTACAGCATGTACAGCGCCGACAAGATCATCGCCGAAAGCCAAGGGGCCATGAGCGAAATTATCGCCGACTATCTTCAAGAACACCCGGTGATCGACGCCACGGCCAACGCCAACTTCACGATCATCAACGAACCGCGTCATTAAGGCACCAGCAAAAAAGGGTCTCCTGACTTCACCACCGTTGTGTGGCTGGGTAAGGAGACCCTTTTTTTTCGTGGAGCGTGGGCCAGCCGACTGTCTGTTGGTGCACGTTCCAACTCTGTAAGGGGACGCGCCAAATTCACTTAAAATTCCGGTTTAAGTCAAAAAATCCGCCACGACACAGCGTCGCAGCGGATTTCGCTTCAGGTCACTAGCTCGCACTAGCCGCCTTTTTCTTTTTCTTCTTTTTGGTCTTTTTCTTTTCATCGCCGACGTACTCGACCGCCGTCGACTGGCGAATCGTGGTGACCTTGATCTTTCCGGGATAGGTCAACGTGTTTTCAATCTGCTTAGCCACTTCCTGGGTCAGGCTGGCAGCGGCGTGGTCGTCCAATTCCTTGGGCTTCACGATGATCCGCAGCTCCCGACCGGCTTGGATGGCATAGCTTTCGGCCACACCTTCTTGATCATTGGCGATCTTTTCCAAGGCGCGCAGGCGGTTGATGTAATCTTCCACGGATTCACTCCGCGCACCAGGCCGGGCCCCGGAAATGGCATCGGCGGCCGCCACCAGGTCAGCCAACGGCGACGTCTTTTCCACGTCCCCGTGGTGGGCCGCAATGGCATTGATGACCACGGCGTCTTCGCCATATTTCTGGGCAAATTCCGTCCCGATTTCCACGTGGGTGCCTTCGACTTCGTGGTCAATGGCCTTGCCGATATCGTGCAACAGGCCGGCACGGCGGGCTAAGCGGGTATTGTATCCCAGCCGCGCCGCCATAGCCCCCGTCAACTGCGCCACTTCGATCGAGTGCAGCAGGACGTTTTGGCCGTAACTGGTCCGGTACTTGAGCCGACCGATCAGCTTCATCAAGTCGGGGTGCATCCAGCCGACGTGTAAGAGGCTGACGGTCTGTTCCCCCGTCTCCCACAGGCTGTGGTTGACGTCACGTTGGGCGTTTTCCACCTGGGTCTCAATCTGATTAGCGGAAATGCGGCGACTAGCGACCAAATTGGTCAACGCCAGCCGGGCAACCTCGCGACGGATCGGGTCGTGCGTGCTGATGAACAGCGTGGTGTTGTCGTCGGGCACGAAGATCAAATCGGTCCCGGTCAGCGTCTCCAACAAGCGAATGTGCTGACCATCGCGGCCGATGATCTTACTGCGAATCTCGCCGTTAGGCACGGTGACGGTGTGTTCCATGTGTTCCTTGGGCAAGTCTTGTGGGCCACTTTCCGTAGCGGATAATACCACGTCCTTGGCCCATTTCTCGGCGTTGGCCACGGCGTTGTCGTTGAGCGCCTTGATTTCGATATCTCGGTCGCGCTTCAACGCCAGTTCGGTGGCCTGTAAAACATGGTCCTTGGCGGCCGCCGTGTCCATACCGGCGCGGTCGGCCAACGTTTCGTCACGCGTCGTGCGCAAGGCGGCCGCGTCGTCTTTCAAACCGTGGATGGCTTGGCGCTGGTCGCGGTTGCTTTGACTCCGTTCGTCTAACATTGCCGTTTGGTCGTCTAACCGGACGCTCATTTGGCCCAGTAACTGTTCGCGTTGTTGCCGCCGCTGTTCTCTGACGGCAATATCATTTTTTTGTTCGGTCAATTCATCTTTAACTGACTGCTGATAGGCTAAAGTGTCCCGCTTGGCTTCAGCGTTTAATTTGGCCACACGCTGCTGCGTTTTCGTCTTGGCCTGGGCAATGATCCCCCGAGCCTGTTCTTGGACCGCCAGGAGCTCCTGACGATGCTTGTGACGGCGCACCAGATAACCGACCAGCAACCCAATCAGTAGTAGACCGATGATGAGTCCTATATTTAGCAAATTGGTCGTGCTCCTTAGTTTGTCAATCCCGACTGTCGCCGGGTGGATTGGTCACTTATCTCGTTAATTATACGCTATTTGCGGCCACAACCCAACCAATCATCTGTCCGGATTTTCCATCGCTGCTGGCATAAACAACCAGGCGAGTAGAATCAATTTCAATCCGGTTGCGATCCACAACACGCCCAGGGTGGTCAAGACCGCTAACCGCGCGCCCATGGCACAGCCGATGATAAACGTGACTAAGACCATGGCGATGCGGCGTTGCTTGTTGCGGGCCACCTTATCGCCGTTGACCCAGGCTTGATAGGTCGCAGTGGCCAAATTCTTGGTATTGCCCGTCATGATGCCGTTGTTGATGCCGATACCACCGACCTGGCGAAAGACCGTCAGCTCGTAGCCGGCCACGATGCCCAAACAAAAAATCAGCCAGATGGTCGAAATCGTCGTCTGCAGGCTTGCCAAAATGGCATACGCCAACACATCCGCCAGCATCAGCCAGCGCATTTGCCGGCGCTTATTGTTCTGACCCAGGCGTTCACTCATCCCCTGGGCCAAAAAACAGCCCAAGAAGTAGCCGATCCACACCGGCACGTTGACCCAGGCGGCCTGCCAGCCGTGCTCTACAAACTTTACCACGAACACCACGAGGTTCCCGGTCTGCGCACTCACGAAGACGGCGCCGTGATTCAAAAACGTATCGGCGTCGATCATCCCCATGACCAGCGTCGCCCCCAGTGTCAGGATGGTCTCGGTCACGGGCCGAAATTGCCGCGAAACAGTGGGCTCCATCCAAATCATCTCCTCTGTTTACTCGTTGCTTGTTGCTAGACGTTCGTTCTTTTGGGCTACGATAGAGTGACGCTGCCGCCTGCCGTTGCGCGAGTAGGCGCCGGTACGCGGTGGGCGGACGGGTCGAGCCAAGAAGCGGTCTCGACGCCTCGCTTTGAGCCGAAAGCCCGCGTCTCAAAGACGCCAGTTCCCTAAGCGGCCCAACCCACCGCTAAGGGAACTCCCACGGCTGAGCGCCTACTCGCTCCACTCTCGGCTACAATAGTCGGTGTCAGCGACAAAACGTTTAGCAAGCAAGCTGCCGCGACTGACCGGTGATGCTCCGGATGGCCAGCACTCAGCTACCATGTCATGCACACCACCGCGATAACCCGCAAACAACTGCTTGCCGAAGCACACACGACAGGCGCTACTTGGCCAATTAGTCCAAGCGTTGTGGACAACCACCAATGTAGCCGAGAGCGAAGCGAAATCCAGGTTCAGCCGGGGAATTTTGGGGCGACCTTTGCCACGAAATTGGTGACTTTGAGACGTGATTTTCGGCTCAAAGCAAGGATCGAGACCGGGCTTTGGCTCGGGCCGTCCTCCCCCAGCGTTCCAACCTGGATTTCGCGCAACGGCAGGCGACCAGCACACGCCACGTTACCCGCAAACCTACTGAATGTACTTCGCCAAAAATTCCTGGACCTTTTGCGTGTAGCGCTTAGGGGCATGCGACAAGGCCGCAGCGTGGGCGGCGCCGGGGACGACCAGTAACTGCTTAGGCCCCGCGTCGGCTTGGTAGACCTGGTACACCATCCGCGTTGGCACGAAGGTGTCCGCCCCACCGTGGATGAACAGCATCGGCTTGTGGTTGCGTTTGACCGCGGCGACGCTATTGGCATCCTTGAAGTAAAAGCCTGCACGCAACTTGGTGACCAGACTGGTCAGCGGCACTAGCGGCCAATGGGGCAAGTTGTACATTTGCTTGGCCTGATACGTGATTTCCGCGTCGGCGTTGGTATAGCCGCAGTCTTCGATGTAGGCCTTGAGTTGCCGCGGTGTCTTTAACCCGCTGGTCATCATGGTCGTAGCGCCACCCATCGACACGCCGAACAAGACGACCTGCGATTGTGGCCCCTGTTTGGCAATGACTTGCTTGACCCATTTCAAATAGTCGCGGCTCTCATAGTAGCCGTAACTGATGACCTTACCTTGACTCTGGCCCTGACCGCGAGTGTCTGGAATCAGCGTGTTGTAGCCCAAATCATGGAACATGCCAGCGTATCCGCCCATGGCTTCCTTGTTGGACCCGAAGCCGTGAACCAAGACCACCGTCTTCTTAGTCGCCTTAGCCGCCGGAATGTAGTCGGCTACTAATTTCAAATGCGTGCCCGCCGCGTTTTCCGTCCACCGGTACTTGTGCACGTTTTGATACCAGTTCTTTTGCGCGTACAAGGGATCCGACTTTTTCAATGGCTTGGCGGCCGCCACAAAGCTCTTCTTGCCGCTGGCCACCGTCATGTTGTAGAAATAAAAGCTGGCGCCAATCAAGCCGCCCAAAATTAAAATCACCAAAATTCCGCCGGCAATCAGCCACCGTTTTAGTCGTTTGCTCATGATACGATATCCTCCCAATGTCTCATTTCTCTCTTACTGGTAAGTATACGAAGTTCTTTCAGTCAGCGCAATCACTTTGAAATTTGCTATAATGGTCACAACTTTATTTCTTAGGAGGGGTCGCTGATGACCTACGCTTTAAATTGGGATCTCGATTCACTATTTCCGGGTGGGATCAATTCCGCTCAATTGAAAACGAAGCTTACCCAGACGCAAAGTGCCATCGCGTCACTGGGAGACCTGTTGGACCGTTGGGACGCCGCGAGTGACGCACCAGCGTATCAACAATTTGAAAAATTGATCACGCAACTGCAACAAATCGACGCCGCTTTGGGTCAAATGGGCATCTTCATCACCGCCGTGGGGTCAGCGGACGTCGCCAACCCCGACGTCGCCCCAATGGAAGCTGAACTACGCAACCTGGGCACCCAGGCCGAAAATGTCAGTGGCAAGCTGAAGAAGGTCTTGGTCCAAGTGCCCGACGCCAACTTTGCTGCCATGCTGGCCACCCCGGCGCTCCAGCCGATTGCCTTTAACCTGACGGAGATGCGCAATGATGGCAAGGAACTGTTGGACGACAAGACCGAAGCGCTGATCAGTCGACTCAACCTCGACGGCAAGGCCGCCTGGAGCAGTCACTACGATTCACTGGTCGCCACCGTCAACGTGCCCTTCCATGACGCGAACGGCAAGGCGGTGACGTTATCCGCCGGGCAAGCCGACAACAATTTATTAGGCAACGCTGACCCGCAGTACCGCGCGGACTTATTGCCGGCTTGGGAACAGGCTTGGACGGACAAGGAACAGCTCTTCGCCGATACGTTGAACCATTTGGCCGGCTTTCGGTTGACGGAATACGCCGCTCACGGGACCACCGACTTCTTACGTGACCCCCTGCGCGCCAACCGCATGAGTGCCGCCACCCTCAACACCATTTGGCAAGTTGTCGACGACAATAAACAATTTCTACTAGACTACCTCGATCGCAAGGCGGCCCTGTTGGGTAAGAAACACGCCGGCTGGCAAGACGTCGAAGCCCCACTGAATCTGCCGGGCAGTGCGATCCACCAGTTTACCTACGACGAGGCCGCGTCCTTTATCATCAAGCACTACGGCGAATTTTCACCGAAAATGGCGGCACTGGCCAAACACGCCTTTGAACACCGCTGGATCGAAGCTGAGGATCGCGCGGGCAAGGCGCCCGGTGGGTGGATGGAAAGCGCCCCGGAGACCAACGAATCCCGCATCTTCATGACCTTCACCGGCTCCCCCAACGATGTGGCCACTCTGGCGCACGAACTGGGGCACGCCTTTCACTCCAGCGTCATCAGCGACCTGCCCCAATTGCGGCAAGACTACGCCATGAACGTGGCGGAAACGGCCTCGACCTTTGGCGAACTGATCGTTGCGGATGCCAACGTCAAGGCGGCCAAGACCGACGCCGAGAAGATCACTTTGTTGAACGCCAAAATGGACAACCCCCTGGCTATGTTCTTGAACATTCGGGCCCGCTACCTCTTTGAAACGCGTTTCTACCAACTGCGGCAAAAGAAACTGGTCACGCCAGCCGAGTTGAACGAGTTGATGCTCAACGCCCAAAAGGAAGCCTTTGGCCACGACCTGTCGACCTACTCCCCACACCTGTGGGCCAGCAAGCTGCATTTCTACATCGACGAACCGGCCTTCTACAACTTCCCGTACGTCTTCGGCTACCTGTTCAGCCTCGGCATCTACGCCAAGGCCCAACAAGCCGGCGACTTTGAGGACAGCTACATCGCCTTGTTGCGCGACACCGCCAACATGACGACCGAAGAGCTGGCGCAAAAGCACCTGGGCGTCGATTTGACCCAACCGGACTTCTGGCTGGCTGGAGTCAAGCTGATCAAGCGCGACGTCGCCGACTTCATGCGCCTCACCGATCCGTTGGTGAAGTAACGTTCTTGGCAACACTTCCCACGGGGACCGCCTTCCGTTGCGCCAAATCCGGGCTGGAACGCGGCGGGCGGACGGGTCGAGCCAAAGAGCGGTCTCGACACCTCGCTTTGAGCCGAAAATCGCGTCTCAAAGACGCCAGTTCCCTAAGCAGCACAGACCGCCGCTAAGGGAACTCCCACGGCTGAGCCCAGATTTGGCTCCACTCTCGGCTCCAGTGAGTTCGTCAACCACGTTTGCTTCCCCCAAAACGCCATCTATCGCCGCAGGTAGGCGAAGATAACCTCAGATGTGACAGGCTGCTTAGGTGACACGCACTTTTGCAATCTCGGCAATACCTCAAGTGAGCTGGTAGACCGAACTTGGGTTGGGGATGTCCCTCTAGCCGGTGACATCTCGGTTTCCATGAGCGCCACAGTAAGGCGGCCAGCCCCATCCCCAGTAAACTTTCCCTTAAAAACCACAGAGAGTGGTATACTAGTAGTAATCAAGACTAGGAAAGAAACGGGTGAGTGAGATGTTTCCAGAACGACTTCGGGCCTTACGACGAGGCCAACATATTACTTTGGGTGAGTTGGCCGCAGCGTTGAACGCCCTACCAAACGAAACGCATACACGCAAGAATACCGCCTCACAACTCGGTAACTGGGAACGCGGCATTCGGACACCTTCCTTCATGGAAGTGCGCAAACTCGCTGAATACTTTGACGTCACGATGGACTACCTCACGGGGAAGGCCGAGCGTGACGAATACGATCTGGGCCGCCTCTTCTTGTCCGGCAAGCAACTGAGCTTTAACCGGGAACTGCTGAGTGGCCAAGACCGTTACGAAATTTACCAGTTGATCGATGGCTACCTGCATGGCCGTGAAAACCGGACCACCACGTCGTCACCGAACCAACAAGAGGAACTGGATCTACATTTAGACGACCATTAATCAGGGGTCGGCTGGTCAGCGAACCTGCTAATCAGCCGGCTTTTCTTGTGGGTCGCCCTATACTTACAAACGAAAGCCAAGCGCAAATTGTGACCCATTTGCGGCCGATTTAAGTTTTTCTTAGTATTTCTATCAGAAAGGACCCTTACTGTGAATCCGAAGAAACTGCAAAAACTCAAGAAAAAAGTCCGCCACGCGCCGTTGAGTCAACGCAAGACGACCTACATCGAACGCATGACGGCCTATTATCACCAATTTAATGATTACCCATCGATTAAAATTTTAATTAGCAACGTACTGTTGGCCGACCGGATGCTGGCGGCAGGCGACTTGCCTCAGCAATTGCCACTCCTGCAGCTGCCCGACGACAGCCAAGACCAGGTCTACCGCAAGCTCAACGAAAGCTATCCCGCTGGAGACGCGACCGGCGACCGGCTTTGGAACGAACTGACCGATGCCTTGCCGAAGCTGGACCACGACCTGCGCTCCTTCCGTGATTACTTGGAAAGCCACTACGGCATGTGGGCCTACACGCCGGCGCCATTCATTAGTGACCTGGCCAAGTTCGTCGACGGTCGCCCCGTCTTAGAAGTCATGGCGGGCAACGGCTACATTTCCAAAGGCCTGCGCGACAAGCACCAAACGGTCTTTGCCACGGATAGTCAGGCCTGGACCCATGAAAACGAGACCGGCCGCCATCCCCTGACCACCATCGAACCTTTGTCTGCGCTAGACGCCTGGGCCAAGTACCAAGACCAGGTGAGTGTCGTGGTCATGTCCTGGTCACCGGACGGCCTGCCGCTGGATTGGGAACTGCTACAAGCGATTCGCCAATCTGGTAAGGACGTGGACTTTGTCGTTTTGGGCGAACCCCACGGCGCCACCGGTTCAGCAGACTTTTGGGACCACGCCGACTTGCTAGAAAATAAAGCCACGCGTGACCTGAACCGTCACTATACGCAAATTGATTTGATTCTTGACCACGTTTATTTGGTCAAGTAACCCCTTAACTGTAATATTACATTCACCCACCATCTATTTACCCCTGTTGGCAGTTTTGCTATGATATGACAAGTAACTGGCAGACAGGGAGGAACGACGAATGGTCGCACTGGGGAATATTTTGTTTTACGGCTTGGGCACGCTGCTACTGCTCGCGTTAGGTTACGCGGCGGTCGCAAGCTACCAAGCCCATCGTAATGACGAAGAACATTAAAAAATGAGGTTAGGTCCCGCCGATTGGCAATGGACCTGACCTCATTTTTCGTTGCGTGCTTGATTTGCGTTAGGCTTGGCTTGCATCTGGTTCAGTGGCCGTTTAGTCGACGCAATGATTGATCTACTGGTATTCCGCCCAGGTCAAAACCAGGGTCAAGAGGAGCATCAGCCCGATGGCCACGGCATGCCAGCGCTTGTTGCCCACAAAGATGGCAATGTATTCGCGCAAGATGGCGTTGGGCAGGAAAAACTTGGCCGTGTGCGCGCCGATACCGTTGGCCCGCAGCCCGGCCTTACGAGCAATCATCCCCGCCCGAAACGTGTGGTAACCGTTAGTCACAAACGTCACCCGCGGCTTGGCGGGACCGCGCTGGTCAATGATGCGCTGAGAAAAGACCATATTTTCGTAGGTCGTTTTGGACTGGTCCTCAGCAATCGCGTGGTCGGCCGGTAACCCCTTGGCCAAGGCATAGCGGCGCATGGCCACCCCTTCGGCCACGGTCTCGTCGCCCCCTTGGCCACCGGAGAAAATCATCATTGGCGGCCGCCCGGTCTTGGCCAGTTGCTTGCGATAAAATTTCAACCCGCGGTCAATGCGTTGCCCCAACAGCGGCGAGACCTCGTCACCATTTAGCAGGCCCGCCCCCAGCACGATTAAATAATCCTGCTTATAACGGGGATGATTAAATTGATAAATAAACAACATGGTCAGGTAGTTGTAAAACCAAAACAACACGTAGAAGATCACCATGGCCGGAAATAAATTTAACACGGTCGCGACCGGCGCCGGCAAGTACAACGTGGTCAGCCGCGTGACGAAGGGCGCCAGTAGAATGGCGAGACCCAATATCAGCGTCAACATGTTGGCCAGCGTGTGACTCTCCCGTTTCCAGACGATCCACGCATTCCATAGCAGCAAAAACGCCTGTAGGGCAAAGGCCACCCCAATCAGCAGCAGTAACAGCACGAACAGCGCGATGCTGATGACGATCAGCCACTGGTTGTTGGTACCCAGGATGCTCACCGCCAACATGGTCAAAAAAGAATAGAAAAATAGCGAAAACCAAATGCCGTTGCCCAGGCGGCGTTTCTCGATGCCATAGCTGATAGCAAAGATCAGACCAAAGCCAATCGGCACCAGCCAGCCCAGGTACACGACCCCGGGAATATCAAATAATTCATTTTGCATCGATTCCAAGCTCCTCTAAAACAATTTGTCGCTGTCAGCCGGAGTGTATACTGCCATGGCCACCAGTTCAACCAGCGTAAAGACTAGCGAAATCGGCGGCCACACAAAGATCAGGCCAAAAACGATGAGCCAAACCAGCCAAAACCAGACATTGGCGTGTAACCGGTAAACTGACATGTTACGAATCTTCTGGGCAATCTGCGGGTCGTGCGCCTGATTGGTCCGCATGACTGTATAGGACAACGCCGCATACGCCCACGCCCAAAACGTGAATATTACAAAGTAAAAAATTTCAGGCTGGACCTTAAAGATAAATTTACCCGCCCAGGCCGTGGAAACCGGTAACATGGCCATCACCAGAATCCAGATATTATTCACCCAATAGATTTTCTTAGTCACGCGCTTAGTCAGTGCAAACATGTAATGATGGTTGTACCAAGCCACACCAATAAACAGAAAGCTAATCAGATAGGCCACTAAGTAGCTCCAATTTTGAGCTAGCGCTGCAAACGTTGGTTCTTCCGGTGTCTTAAACTCCAACACCATGATCGTTAAGACAATGGCCACCACCGCATCGGTGAAGGCCTCCACGCGTCCTTTGTTCATTTCCAGGTCCCCTCAAATTCTCAGATAATTTTAGAATAGCACAGTTTCCCGTTCAAGCGGTGGGGAACCGCTGCCATTTTGGTCAAAAAAAAACGCCCAACCCGTCAAAAGACTGATTGGACGCTTTTATACAGCATTCGATTGCTCGAATGGACCTATCTCGGAATCCACATTCCCTCAAGATCAGACACGTCACAAATCCGGTGACATCTGTGCCCTGCTGACAAATTCACCTAGCCGCTTGCGCGGACGCTCCTTGCAAGCAAGGGACGCGTGATTTCTCGACTCATCGCATAGGGACAATACTACCACACGCTAGTGGTGAGTTCAAGCCTATTTCGTTTTCTTGGTCGTGGTCCGCTTCGTCGTGCGCTTGGCTGCGGGCTTCTTGGCCGGGGCCTTTTTCGCCGTCTTGCGCGTGGTGGTCTTAGCCGCCGGTTTCTTGGCAGCGGGGGCCTCGTCGGGTTGTTTAACGTCCGTGGCCGCCTTGTTGGCAGCGGCCGTTTGGAGCTTTTCAATTTGGAGTTTCAACCAGTCGTGCAGGCTTTGGTCCGCCACGGCCGCTTGGGCCACGTAGGTATCTGCCGGGGCCAACGCATCGATACGCAGGCCGGAAACGTTGATATCTGGCGTTTCGATGACGGCGTAGACGTTGATGTCGGCCTCCTGGTCGGTCTCCATGATCTTGCCGATGGTCTTGCTATCCTGTAGCGGCAGGTTGAGCACACTCATTTCCAAGCGCACCGACACCGCCGTATCTTTCAGCTTCAGTTCGGCTTGGGCGAGTTGGTCCTTGCCGATTTGTTCGCGGATAAAGGCGGCCAGTGGGGCCATGGCCTTGTCCGGGTCTTGTTCGAAGTCTTTGGCAGTGGTGTCCACCGTGAAATGTTGAATCTCATCGGCTTCGGCCGCATCAATAAAAGTTTGAATCTCACGTTTCATGCTTTACACCTCATTTTTTCGCAGCGAATCGCTTGCGGTCGGCGATCTTTTGCTGCCGTTGCCGTAACCGTAATGCCAGGACCAGCCAGTAGGCATTGCCGACGATCAGCGCCAGGCTGTAGGCCGACATTAATAATTTGATCATGACGCTGGCGCCGCTGTCCATCCACATGTTGAAGAGAACGCTGATGGGTGACAACGTGTACAGCGCAATGACCAACCCCATCAGGTAAAAGGACGGGTGCCAATCCAACGCCGCCAACACGATGGGAATCACGTACAGGACTACGGCGATCAGCGTGGTCCGCCAAAATTCACTCATCGTCATTTGCACGTTGGTCGAGTCAACGAAGGGCCGAGACATCAGGAAATTTAATACCACAAAGCCCACCATGGAAATGATGGCCCAGGCAATCACGTTACGATCTTTCATTTTAAAATAAACTCCTCAAATAAATTCATAAAATAAAAGACGCAGTCAAACCGACCACGTCTTAGTCAATTCCATTCTATTCTAACTTATTCCTGCTAGAAAATCAGCTAATCACCGAAAACTAACGGGAATCTAATCGACTAACAAGTCCAAAACGTCTTGCTTGTCGATGCCGTTGAAGTACAGCTGGGTGTTGACGCTGTCCAAGACCTTGCCGACATTTTCTCGGTCATACCGGACACCTGCCAGCTTGTCAGCCAGTTCAGTGGCGTCGGCTGGGCCGAAGAAGTCACCGTAGAACTTGATGTTCTTGATCTTACCGTTTTCAACTAACAAACGCGCATCGATGGTCCCGGCCGTAAAGTGTTGGCGCTTCTTGACCGTGAATTCTGGTGAATTGCCGTAGACCCAATCCCAGTTGCTGTAGTAGTCGTTGTAGATCTTGTCGATGGCAGCCTTTTCGTTGTCTTCGATGACGACTTCCTTGTCCTTGATGGCGTCCAAATTGTCCACGTGGAACAATTCCTTCAACAGGGTATCCCGGAATTCTGGCACCGTTAAGTTTTGGTATTCCGGTGCGAGGTATGGCTTCAAGTTCGTGACCCGTGAACGGACCGACTTGATACCCTTAGACTTCATCTTGTCTTCAGGCACGTTCAAGGCGTGGGCAATCACGTCTTGATCCACGTCCAACATCAAGGTCCCGTGAGAGAAGGTCTTCCCGCTGTGGGAGTACATCGCGTTACCAGAGAACTTCTTGCCGTCAACTAAGATATCGTTCCGGCCAGAAACTTCGGCGGTTGTGGCGCCCATTTGGTGTAAGGCATCGACGACGGGTTGGACGAAGGACTTGAAGTCCCCGAACTCTTCGCTATCGCTATCAACCACGAAGCTGAAGCAAAGGTTCCCGAGGTCTTGATAAACAGCACCGCCACCCGATAACCGACGGGTGACCGTAATGTTGTTTTCCTCAACGTACTTTTGGTTGATCTCTTCCAACGTGTTTTGGTTACGACCAACGATGATGCAAGGCCCTTCATAGTAGAACAAAACTAATGGTTCATCGAATTCCTTGTTGTTCATTAAGTATTGTTCCGTTGCTAAATTGTGGCGAATATCGTGTGATTTCATGGCATACCAATACATAACCCAAAAACCCCTTTCAAATTAACCAACCCGGGGCCGTCCCATACGGTAACTTTCCCGGTTACTTTAAATCATAGCACGACTTGTAATCGATTACAATTTAGCTTTCAAACTGATTTTTACCCGTGAAAAAGGCGGCCCAGTAGCACCTGAACGCGCGCAACGCACCCACTCACTGAGAGGAATTTTTCAAGGTTGGCTATAAGAATCTGGGAAAGCATCTCTGACCCTTATGTGTCAACGTTAAAATGGCCGAAACGTGCGCCGACGGGCAACTAGTTCCGCTTAGCACCGTTAATGCTCACCAGTTACCCGCCTGTTGGCACCCGCTCACAAAAAAATCGTCCAGGTTCACCCCGGGCGATTGCCAACAACATTAATGGTGGCCGTGACCACCATCCCTTGTCTACATCTCTATTATACCTGCTGGACCACTAAAAGCGCAGTAAACTGCTCACGCCACTCACCCTTCTTCGTGGTTAATTAAGCGGCGGAAAAATCCGTGCTGATGCAGGTCTTTTTTGAGGTCAGTCATCGTGAATTGATGATAAAATCTGCGATAATCTTCGTCAGCCAGTGTGAACAGATCCGTCAACGTTTGCGAAATATTGGCGGAGATATCCGTATTATCCGTGGCCTTGGTTCCCTTGGAATCGCCCGTGATAAAGCGCGCATAGCTGATTGTCGGCGGAATCGTGAGGTCGTACAGTTCCCCCACGTTAATATCCGTTAAGTCACGTACCAATTGATAGCCCCCGTTTTTACCCACGGAGCCTTCAATATATCCTTGCTTGTGCAAGACAGAGAGAATGTTGCGGATCATGACCGCATTCAATTGTAAGGATGTTGCCAACTCCCGGCTCGCAATCTTGCGCGGACGGTTCTCGTCCAGGTAGAGCAAGCTGTGGACCGCAACAGAAAAGTCTAGTCTCATCGTTCAGCCATCGCTTTCAAAAATTCTGTAGTTATTACTGGTATCATACCACACCTGGTGGCTGTCGACGACAATGGGCCCTGGCCACTAAGGATTTTCTCATTCGGAATATACATGCATATTGTTTCAAGCAAATGTATAGCTCGACCCGTTAAATAACTAGTTTGATAACCAGATTGTCCAACTATTTAGTTTCAAGTTAAATTTTTTATCATTTTCGTAATTGTCTGAGATGATTGGTATAACAAAGTTTGTGAGTATTCTATGAAGATTTGATGGGCAAAAATTTCAAATTTGGGGTTGTAAATGAGAATTTGATTAACTATAATCAAACACAATTATTGTTAAGCGCCGAACTGAATACGCAAAGATGTTTATTCACCGGGCTTTATACAAAAAATGAGAGATATATTAGAAATGACATTGGGGAGGGATTTCCGTGGAGACCGCATCAAACTTTTTAAACATTAAAGACGTCAGTACGGCTTTCAAAATCAATGGCCAATTCTACGACGCCATTTCCCACATCGACCTCCAAGTCCAGCACGACGAAATTCTCGCCATCGTTGGTGAATCAGGTTGTGGCAAGAGTACCTTAGCAACAACGATCATGGGGTTGCATGATCCCAGTGAAACCAAGATTTCCGGCGAAATTGATTTTGAAGGCACCAACCTCTTACAACTGGATGATGCCGACTACAACCAATTCCGCGGCGCCAAGATCGGCATGATCTTCCAAGATCCCCTATCTGCTTTGAATCCACTCAAGCGCATTGAGGACCAAATCAGTGAGGTCATGGACTACCACACCAAGCTGACCAAGGAAGAAAAACACGACCGCGTCTTACAGCTCTTAGATGAAGTCGGGATTGTTAATCCCAAGCGGACCGCGCGCCAATTTCCACATGAGCTTTCCGGTGGGATGCGGCAACGGGTCATCATTGCCATCGCCATCGCCTGCAAGCCGGACCTCATTATTGCCGACGAACCCACGACGGCGCTGGATGTGACGATTCAAGCCCAGATCCTGGATGTCTTACGGGCGATTCAAAAGGAAAATCACGCCGGCATCATCTTGATCACCCACGACTTGGGGGTCGTTGCCGAAACGGCCGACCGGGTTGCCGTCATGTATGCGGGGCAAATCGTCGAACAGGGAACGGCGGAACAGATTTTCAACACGCCCGAACATCCCTACACCCGTTCCCTACTACGGTCCATGCCGCAACGGGACAATGAGAACGACGACCTCTACGTCATCGATGGCAACGTGCCTTCCTTACAGAAGATGCCAAGTACCGGCGACCGGTTCGCCCCCCGAATTCCGTGGGTGCCTGCTGAAGCACACGAAGCCAATCCAACCATGCATGAAGTGGCCCCGGGACACGAGGTCCGGTGCACCTGCTACAAACACTTCAAATTTCCAGATGAGAAGGGGAGCGTGACCGCATGAGCTTAGTTGAAATCAAAGATCTAAAGGTCCACTACCCCATCCGGACGGGTTTCTGGAACCGTATCACCGATTCTGTTCGGGCCGTGGATGGCATTACCTTCAATATTGAGGCCGGTGAAACCTACGGCCTGGTTGGCGAATCTGGTTCTGGCAAGTCCACCACTGGTAAATCCGTGGTTGGCTTGGAAAAGGTTACCAGCGGATCGATCCTCTACAAGGGCGTCGACATCACCAAGAAGGCGAACCGCACCAAGCTCGACTACAACCAGGACGTCCAAATGATTTTCCAAGACTCCCTATCTAGTCTGAATCCCCGGAAGCGAATCGAAGACATCATCGCCGAACCACTGCGGAACTTCGAACACCTCAGTAAAGATGAAGAAAAGCTGCGGGTCTTACAGCTGCTAGATATCGTTGGACTGGATGCCGACGCACTTTACAAGTATCCCCACCAATTCTCCGGTGGACAACGGCAACGGATTGGGGTCGCCCGCGCGGTAGCCACCAATCCCAAGCTGATTATCGCCGACGAACCGGTTTCCGCGTTGGACCTGTCCGTTCAAGCCCAAGTGTTGAACTTCATGAAAAAGATTCAACGAGAATTTGGCATTTCGTACCTATTCATCTCCCATGACTTAGGGGTCGTGCGGCACATGTGTAACAACATTGCCATCATGAACCGAGGCCGCTTGGTTGAAATTGGCACGCGAGATGACATTTACAACAATCCGCTACACATCTACACGAAACGCCTGCTCGCCGCGATCCCCGAAACCAACGTTAATCAACGGATGGCACACCGGGCCTCTCGGCTAGCCGTCGAAAAGATTTACCAAGAACAACAGAGTAAATACTACGATGAAAACGGCGAGGCGTTCCCGTTGGTTCAGGTCAGCCCCACCCACTCGGTGGCCCTCCCTGAAACGATTGCTAAACAACTTGCCAGCCAGGAAGGGGAGGTGCAGGCCTAATGTGGAAAACGATTCTCCGTCGTATCTTAATCATGGTTCCCGAAGTCATCATTCTCAGTATTCTGGTCTTCCTCTTGGCCAAAGCGATGCCCGGTGATCCCTTTACCGGCTCCATCAACCCCAAGGCTGACCCGCAACAGATTCACCATTTGATGAAAATCAACGGGTTGTATGACCCATGGTACCAGCAATACTGGAACTGGGTCGTTCACTTGTTCCACGGTAACTTAGGGAACAGTTACCAGTACCAAGAACCTGTCACCCGGCTGATCGGTGGTCGGGCCGCCAACACCTTATGGCTGGCCCTCTTCACCATGATTCTGACCTACGCCTTCGCCTTACCAATGGGCGTCTACGCCGGTCGCCACGAAGGTAAATTACCCGATACCATCATCCGGGTCTACACCTACGTAACTTACTGCATCCCCTTCTTCGTCATCTTGGTCTTAGGGATCTGGATCTTTGGCTACGTCTTCGGGTGGTTCCCCACGACTGGGTCAATATCCTCGTCGGCAAGCGGTTGGCTAAGTACCATCGGTAGTCGCTTCTACCACATCCTCTTGCCGGGTATTTTAGGAGCCCTGTTCGGGACCGTCAACATCGTACAGTACCTGCGTTCCGAAGTCATCGACGCCAAGGGATCTGATTACGTCCGGACAGCCCGTTCCAAAGGGGTGCCTAGCAAGGACATCTACCGTCACCACATCTTCAGAAATTCCCTGTTGCCAATCGCTGCGTTCGCAGGCTACTCCATTACCGGGTTACTGAACGGATCGATCTTTACCGAAACCGTCTTCTCCTACCCCGGGATGGGCCTACTCTTCGTGAACTCGATTAGCTACCGGGACTACACGGTCATTACCGCATTGGTCCTGATCTACGGGATCTTGAACTTATTGGGGACCTTACTATCTGACATTATCTTAAGTATCGTTGATCCACGAATTCGAATCGAATAAGGAGGCTAAACAGAATGGCAGAAAATTTTGAACAACACTCAGACGTTTCCGCAACTGATTTGGCCCGTCTGACGCAAGAGGCGCAGGCAGAAGCAACGCCTTCTACGGCTAAGATTATTTGGAGCGAATTCAAGGCTGACAAGCCGGCCATGGTCGCCCTCTTCATCATTGTGGGCTTTATCCTCTTCGTTATGATTGGGGCTCTGTTCATTAACACCCCCAAGATGATGGAAACGGATATCATGGCCTACTTTAACCAGCCGTTCACTTCGGACTTCTGGTTAGGGGCCGATTCTGGTGGGCGTTCCGTTGCCAAACAGTTGATTGTGGGCTCCCGTAATTCTATCGGGATTGCCATTGGGCTGACCATTATCTCTTCCACCTTTGGGATTTGCTGGGGGTTGATTTCCGGTTACTTCAACGGCTACATCGACTGGGGCATGCAACGGGTCTACGACTTCATGATGATGTTGCCCATGACCATGATGATCATTGTGTTGGTCACCATCATTCCCCACTACAACTCAGTCACGTTGACACTGATCTTCTCCATCTTCTACTGGGAAGGCACGTCGCGACTGATTCGGTCGCGGACCCTGGCTGAATCAGAGAAGGATTACGTTGCGGCTTCCAAGACTTCCGGGACCAGCAACTGGAAAATCATCTTCCGCGAAATCATGCCCAACATTTCTTCTCTGATCATCGTCGACTGTACCCTATCCTTTGCGGAAAACATTGGGGTTGAAACCGGGCTTTCCTACCTGGGCTTCGGGCTACCTAGCCAAACGCCTTCGCTAGGGACCATGATTGCCAACGCCAATGATCCTAACAACATCACCCAATACTGGTGGACTTGGTTGCCAGCCGCATTAGAAATCATTATTTTGTGTTTATCCATTAGTTACATCGGGCAAGTTCTCCGGCGCGCAGCGGATGCTTCGCAACGGCAAGGGGCTGCTGATTAACTAGCCTGAATCCATTTGAGGAGATGGTGCCACTCAACGTCCGTATGTATTTACTGCGTTACTGCTTTACCAATCGATTCTGAGGGGAACCGATTTGCGTTGATTATGAGGATTCTCAAAAACAAGGGGGAAACATAGCATGGATAAGAAAAAACTCGCATTGTCAGCGGTGGCCGTCTTAGCGACGATTAGCCTCGCGGCATGTTCCAACAACAAGAGTTCATCCAGCAGTAGTGGGACTACCGGCGCTTCCGTCAAGCTGTCTGCATCTTACAACAACACGAAAGCTACTGATAAGTCAGCCACGAACAACAGTACATTGAAGGTCGCCGAACCTAACGACTCGCCATTCCAAGGTATCTCCGATCCCGTCTTATCGACCAATGCTGAAGACTCCGACGTCTTCTCTCCCGGTGGTGCAGCCAGCCTCTGGAAAGTCGACAAGAACTACAAGATTGTTGATGGTGGCTTAGCTAACCAAAGAATCAACCGGAAAGCCAAGACTGTTACCATCACCTTGCGGAGTAACGCCAAGTGGTCTAACGGTTCTAAGGTCACTGCCAAGGATATCGAATACCCTTACGAAGTCATTGCCAACCCGAAGACGACCTCACAACAATACTCGGCCGACTTCAACAACATCAAAGGGATGGCTGCTTACCACACGGGTAAGGCCAAGACCATCTCTGGGATCACTTTCCCCGATGGTGAAAAGGGTCGGACAGCGGTCTTACACTTAGATAAAGTGACGCCAGCCATGCAATATGCTGGGAACTCCTTCATCTGGAGCACCGTTGAACCTTACGAATACATCAAGAACGTCCCAATCGCCAAGTTAGCTTCCTCTAGTCAAGTTCGGAAGAACCCTCTCTTCACGGGTCCTTACAAGCTGGACAAGGTCGTTGAAGGTGAATCCACCACTTGGTCACCAAACAAGTACTACTACGGCAAGAAAGCCCAAATCAAGCACATCTCCATCAACGTTGTTTCCTCAAACAACATTGACAAGGCTATCCAATCCAAGAAGTACGACTTCACGGTTCCAGCCAGCGTTATGCGTGGCACTGATTACAAGCAGTTGAAGAACTTGAAGGACTACAAGATGGTTGGTCAACCAGCTCTTTCTTACAACTACTTTGGCTTCAACGTTGGTCACTACGACACCAAGACTCAAAAGAACGTCATGGATAAGAACAGCAAGATGGCTAACAAGAACTTACGTCAAGCTATGATGTACGCCTTGAACCTGGATGCTATCGACAAGAAGTTTGGGAACGGGATCACTTGGCGGGCCAACACCTTGATTCCACCAATCTTTGAAAAGTACTACGACTCTAGCGCCAAGGGCTTCCCACTGAACATCAAGAAAGCCAAAAAGTTACTGACTGACGCCGGTTACAAGAAGCGTAACGGTAGCAAGTGGCGTTCAGATCCTAATGGCAAGAAGTTAACCATCTACTTCGGTGCCATGACGGGGACCTCTGCACAAGCCGCTCAATACCAAGACTACCTGCAACAATGGCACAAAATCGGCTTGAACGTCAAATTCACTGGTGGTAAGACGATGGAAATGAACAGCTTCTACGCCACGTTACAACAACCAAAGCAAAGCAAGATCGACGTTTACGCCGCTGCTTGGGGCTTATCTTCTGAACCAACCCCTACGCAACTCTACGGTGAAGATGCGACCTACAACATGGGTCACTTCGTCTCTAAGAAGAACACGCAATTGATCAACAACATGAACAACAACAAGGCTTGGAACGAATCTTACCGGACTAAGGCCTTCAAGGAATGGCAACAATACATGAACGAACAAGCCGCCGTTGCTCCTGGTGCCTTCAGTTACAACTGGGGTCCAGTCAACAAGCGGGTCAAGGGCTTTGATATCAGTCCTGCCAACAACGAATTCTGGAGCAGTTTGAGCTTGACTTCTTCAAAGCTTGAATAATCAAAATCGTTGTCTAATCGCTCAGATGAACCGTCGTATCTTTCGGGATGCGGCGGTTTTTGTGTGCCATCAGGTATAGGTATTCCGCAACGCTGATGCCGGTGGCTACCGGAACGATCGCCGGTAAAAAGGCCAGCACTTCTGCCGCAAAGAACCCCGGATAACTCCAGGGAACCGCCGTGAGAACCAACAGGCCCTGATACCCGAACCAGCCCACGGGCACTAGCCACGGAACTAGCAGTGACCAGCGGCGATGATAGAGCCCACCAATCAGCTGGAGCGTGCCTAAGAGCATTAAGAGTAACCACCACTCAAGACCGACCTGAACTCCCGCCAGTCCGCCATAGGCCAGGCCCATCATCAAGACGGAGTCAATCTGCAGCGGATTTTGAAACGCCGATTGCGTCAGCAAAAACAGACCACTGCTCAAGACGGCCAAGTAGAGCAGATTCACCACGCCCATCAGCGCCAGTCGTTGTCCCGGCGTCTGGGTGGTCTGGCCGAAAGTTCCCCCCAGCACCAGGCTGGGGAGCATCAATGTGACCAGATCCAAGGTCCCTTTCGTATCCAGCTGACCGTTCACTTGAAACCCCGTAACGACCACCGTGACTAGCAGCAACGTGAGTAAGATCCCCAGTCGCTGACTATGTTGTAGCCCAAAAACGTGTAGTTGTTTTATCATTTCGCTATCCCCTTCATTTACGCCCGTGATGCCGCCATTGCCACCAAAAGCCACTCACAAAAATCAGTACTAAGCCCACCTTGACCACCAGCCAAATCACATTGACCCACTCGAGACCTGCACCATCCGACATGTTTGTCCTCCCCGATTCGTTTTGGTAACCATCACTATACCGGAATTAGGTGCTATTGCCAATAGTTATAAACGCCGTCAGAACAACGTTTATAATGATTTTTATGACAAATTATCACCGTCGCAACAACCGCTTGGCCACGAATTGGCGTCATCAAGAATCAGTCGAAAATTTTTTAATTTGTATCGCCAATTACCCATCACCATTGCTGATTCACCACTTAATCGCTGACGGTGAAAAAGAGATTTTTTCTTTCCTGAATAATCCCCTACTTCACGGCCTTTTCACGGTTTTTCATGTGGGTTTTTGAGAATAAAAGGCTTACACCCTGGGCAATAAATGATATAGTTAAGGTAAAGTTTTAACATGACTCGTGAAGGGGTGGCATTCCATATGTTACAACAATACAAGAACATTCTGGTTCCCGTTGATGGTTCCAAGGCAACCCAACCAGTCTTAGAAAAAGCAATCGAAGTTGCAAAACGCAACAAGACCCATCTGGATATTTTAAACGTCCTCGAAGTCAATCAATTTAGCGATACCTATGGTGGTGCCGTAAGTGGCGACGTCATCTACAAACTTTCTCAAGACGTCCAAGACCGCCTCGATGCGTTGAAGCAACAAGCTATCGACGCCGGTGTGCCGGATGTCAGCATTCACGTGCGTTTCGGTAACCCGAAGCCCGTTATTGCCCGCGAATTCCCAGCAGACCACAAGTCTGAACTGATCGTCATTGGTTCAACGGGTCTGACCGCCGTTGAACGGTTAATGGTCGGCTCCGTAACCAACTACGTCAGCCGTTCGGCCATCTGCGACGTGCTGATTGTTAAGCCAGAACCAACGAAATAATTTTTCATTTAGAACCTAACCGAGAGTCTGAGGCCACGTGTCTCGGACTCTTTTTCTAAGCGTGGTATCTAAAATTGGTGGCCATTTTTCTACTAACCACATTTCAAAGGAGGTGCTCCCATGCAGTGGACCTACACCATTCAGCTTCCCGTCAACCAAGCCGCCATGCCCTTGCGTGCGCTACTGACCGCTTGGTACCTGCCGAGTCACCTGGTCCATGATCTGCGCATCCATCAACGGGTCTTGGTCAACGGCAGCTACCGCACCATGAATCAGCCCGTGACTGGCGGCGACACCGTTTCACTAACTTTCTTGCCCAGTGATTTCAAGGAACCCTTCCCAGACGTCGCCCCCGACAGCGCCGCCACGGTCAGCGTGCTCTACGAAACGCCTGACCTCATTGTCGTCAATAAGACTCGTGGCAGTAAAACGCACCCCAACCTACCGTGGGAACGGGGCACCACCCTCAATCACGTGGCGGCCTACCTGGGGCCCAACCAGCCTGGCCCCTACATTTTGAGCCGTTTGGATCAGGAAACGACCGGTGCATTACTCATGACCAAAACGCCCGCCGTTGTGCCCATCATGGTTCGCAACATCGCCGAAAAACGCGTTCAGCGCACTTACCTGGCCTGGGTGCACGGTACCTTAACTGGCCAGGGCACCTTCACCGACCCGATTGGCCGTGACCCCCAAGACCGCCGCAAACGACTGGTCAACGGCGTGCACGCCCAATCCGCCATCACCCACTACGCTGTGCTCGACCATAGGCCACAAGCCACGCTAGTCAAGCTCTGGCTCGAGACCGGCCGCACGCATCAGTTGCGAGTCCACCTCGCCCACGCGGGTCATCCGTTAATCGGCGACCCCTTATACGCCGTTCACGGTCAGAGCCGTTTACGGCTACACTGCTGGCAGTTACGCTTTCCCCAGCCATTTACCCTAGACGGCCCTCAAACGACGGTGGTGGCCCCGATACCGCCTGATTTTGACCATTTCCAGCTAAATTAGGCATTATCGTCAAAAAAATGGCGATTTAGACGATTGTAACCGTTAACCATCCCGCCTGATAAACTAAGGATAGTTAGTAGGCTTAGGGGGGATTTGATGCGTTGGCAATCCAGAGTTTCTCTAATTCTGTTACTGTTATTATTAGCCATCTTATTAATCTGGGGAATCCTAAATCTATCCTGAAATCACTAAGGGCGTTACCGGCATGCGGAAACCGGTAACGCCCTTGTTTTTTTAAATAAAAATGATGTTAATTCATCGTCCAGCGTAAACGAGTAACCGTTACGCGCAACACGAGACTAAGTATTCAAAATACGTTATACTAACGTTAATTCTAAACGGAAAGTATGGTGATCATAAATGGCCAGTAACCCTATTTCTAACGTCTTTGATGACCCGGAAAAGTATGACATTGATGAACTATTACATGGCGCATTGTACGAAAAAGATCCACAGAAAAAGAAGGTTTACTTGGCGCTATACAATTACGTTTTAGGGGAGCGTCAAAAAAAGACCATCAACCAGAAAGGATTCGTTCGCTAATGACCCAGCCTATATTTATCATCGTTGCTGGAGTCAACGGCTCCGGTAAAACAACGCTGTATACTGACAATCGAACCCTTTTTTCTGACACCAAACGAGTCAATGCTGACGAAATTTTACGTCAACACCAAGGTGATTGGCAGAGTTCAGCTGACAATTTGCGTGCGATGCGTATGGAGTTAAAACTAATACGCAAATATATACAAGAAAAAGTATCGTTTCATATGGAAACAACACTGGCGGGTAACGGTAAAACTCAGCAAGAATTAATTACCCAAGCCCAGCAGCAAGGCTTTCTCGTAACTTTACTATACATTGGTGTTTCTAGTCCACAAATTGCGATAGATCGCGTTGCAAAACGAGTTGCTAAAGGTGGCCACGGTGTCCCTACCGAATTAATTTTGAAGAGATTTCGGCAATCATTAGCTAACCTGCCAAAGATTGCGCGCTCCGTGGATGCGGTCAAGATTTATTCAAATGAGCCATTCTTGGAATTGGTCTACGCCCGTGATCACAACCAAGTTTTGCAAGATCTACTCGTCTTACACCCCTGGTTACCTCAATCAAATGAATTTTATCCCCTCCAAGGCAACTCTTAATTGCGTTGCCTTTTTTCTAATCAACTTGACTGTGAACTACTCAGCATCAATGATTCTAGAATTTCGGTTATCTTATCAATATAAAACAAAAAAGCCGGAGTAACCACTCTCCGACTCCCACTAGCATCATTAGAGCATTCAACATAATCACAGTTTGTAGTCAGGAAAACGCTGTTACTCAAATCAGCCATAATCTCAATATGTAGTATTGAGCAATTCAAATCACTTTTAGTTAGTTAAAACTAATCGTGCTGTGAAGATTCACCTAATCACACCGATTGAGAGAAACTTCACAATGTCAAGAACCTGCAAAATCACTTTATTTTCCAGGCTCCCTGAAAGATTGATTGGTATTACAAGACTTAGTATATCAGATGGCTGTAGAAATGCAAGCGTTTTCAGATAATTAGTTTATTCGGACGATAGTATTCAGTAAACGGTTTTGCCTACTGACTTTGTGAAAGCTCCAAGGGGTGGGCTATCCCGTCATTGACTTCGGTAAAGCCACAATTAATTGTCCCCAATGAAATTTTATCTGCAGCGAACTGGTAGCTTTGGGCGGTAACAATTCATGTATATAAGAAAAATCTAATATACCAGCACTAGAAGTCACGCGGCTGTGACCGTCGAGTTGCGCGTTGTTGGGGACCGGAAAGGTTAACAACCACCGTAATTCTCGCGTAGTCTCCTGTAACTCAAAGGTCACCGCGGCTGGCTGGAGATTGCGTAAGACGGGCAGATTGGCCGGGAGCGTTTCATCAACGATTTTCCCCAACCGCTTGAGCATCGATACCGTGGCGGTCAGTGGCTCCGGTACTTTCACAAAGAGTTGAACGTCTTGCTGGCGGGCCAACAGATAATTGTGATACAACTGAAGCCGCAATTCCGTATTGGGCACGTTGGCCAGGTCCTCGATCGTCAGTTCCGCAGCATTGCTGGTCTCCCAGCCGGAGCGAATATCGATGTACAGCTGACGGAACCCCGCGTAGTCGTGGTCAGCCAAATAGCCACCTAACCCCAGGAGCATATTTTGGTAGTCATGATTGAATTTCTTGACTGCACCCATCTGGCGATTCAGCTCCGTCGTGTACTGCTCGCGAAACGCCTGATTTTGCGCTTGTATCCGGCTATGAGTCGCCTGCAGGTGGGTCTGCATCAGCATGTAGGTGCTCAACGATAGCCCCATGACCAGGGTCCCCGCAATCCCCCCCAAGAAGACCAGGTATTGCGCCGAATCCTGGAGTGATTGCAGGGAGTACTCGAATAAAATGTACACAACGGCTAGGATGGTCATGAACGTCAAGAATAAATACTCCATGGACCGCCCCAGCATGTCGTGAATCATATTTTCCATCGGTGCGCGCGTCATCCACAATCCCGAGGCGACCAGAGCAAAGATCATGTTGTCAATCACGATTTCACTAAGCGTCCCCCACAAACTGGTGGCAAAGGACAGACTGGTCAACTGAATCGTGGCGGCAATCACCATCATGTCAATGAATTCGATCATCAAATACGCCAGGATCGTCACGTCGATGAACGCTGGCAAAAATTGCAATTGATGGCGAATCGCTAGCACGCTCCACTCAAAACCCAGCAACAAGATCACGGGCAACGCCCCGAGCAGCCGACTATCCGCCGTAAAGGGATTGAGGAGGTCAACGGCCACATAGACGCCAGCAACCAGCGCACAAAATAGCGAAACGTGTTTCATCATGACCAATTGTGAGAACCAATAGTATTGAAAGAAAACAAACCAATAGACAATCGAATAATCCGCGATAGAAAAGCTCAGCGCATTGACCGTAATCATAGACTCACCCCTTTGGCTTGGTCAAAATCAGCGTAAAGTACAAGCGATGGTACTTGATGGCAATCTGTAGCGCGGCATTGGGGGCCGCGGTCACGATGTCTTGGACCGTACTGAGGCCCTGGCCGTGGCCCGTCCCCTTCGTGGTGTAACCCGCCTTCATAAATTGATTAATTTTGGGCGGCTGCGTGGCTGACACCGGATTGGCGATCGCAATTTCGATGGCATCCGGATAGTTCAAAATGGCGCAGTGAATGTCCTTGCGTTGCCCGACGGCACCCGCCTCAATCGCGTTGTCCAAGAGAATCCCCACGATACGCAGCAGTTTCACGTTGGGGAGCGGAATCTGTTGAATCGGGTCGGGAATCTCCAGGCGCAGGGCCAAACCGTGATTTTGCGCGGCCAGAATTTTTTGAAACAAGAGGCTTTTCAACGGGGGGTCCTGCAGCTGTTGTAAGCCCATCTCTTCTAAGCCGGCTAAACGACTGGTTGCCTGCCAGCGGGAATTTAGCGACTGGTAATACGTCGTTAAACCTTGATAGTCCTCAGCATCCAAGTAATCGCCCAGCCGCAACATTTGCTTTTGATACGTCTGCTTGAACTGGCGAATGGCCTGGACCTGGTTGGAAATGCGCCGGTCGTAGCGGGAACGAATCAGGGTTGCTTGATACTCCGCTTGAACCCGTTGCCGGCGAAAGAAGCTCTGCAGAAAGAAGAACAGACTCGTGCTGATCAAGAGAATCATTAACAATTCAATACTGAGGGCAAACGTCATCATTGCGTGATTGATGGCCAAGCGGTGAATGATCAACGTCGATAGTTGCGCCAACACCGCCAGGCTGGCCAGCATGGACATGACGGTCCACTGTTCCTTGTGGCTGAAGGCCAGTCGCTCCAGATTCCCTGGCTGGACGCGCATGCCTGACACCGCCACAGAAAACAGTGTGTAGATAAAGAGCTGAAATACCAGCCGGCCGGCAATGACCACCGCCGATTGACTGGTCGTCGCACCAAAAACCTCAATGGTGACGGCCCGCACGACATCATTGACCAAGACGACCACCAGGTAGATGACGATGGTGGCATTGACAAAGATCAGTGCCATCTTGGGCCGGTGGTGGATCAAATAAACCAGCGCACTGATGGGCGGCAACATCAGCGACCAAGGCCGGCCAATGAATGCCGGAATCAGGGCCCAGCCCATCCACTTCAAGGGCAATTTCCAGTTCTGCGGGCGAATGACCCCGATCCACAGCGTAATGAACCACTGCATCGTGATGGCCAACACAAAATTGATCCAGAAATGTGAATCAAATAGATGCAATGCCAACATCGCTCTCACCTTCTTTTACCCTTTCAAATGCTTCTGAACCAGCGTTTTGACCTCATGAAAGCGCCGCGTGGCCACGTCCGTTTCGTCCCCATTGGGAAAAATCAGCCGCCGATTGACCTCATCGATACCACTGACATTGTCCAAGTTCACCAGGAAGCTCTTGTCCGTACGGTAAAGTTCGGGATACTGGTCCGCAATGTCTTTCAAAAAGCCCGGATATTCCACTAGTTGTGTGGCGGCGTGAACGGTCACCTTATGCGGCGTGGCGGCGGTCGCCACGAAGTAGACGTCGCCCATCGGTAGCTTGAAGGTCCGACCGCCGATGGTATAAGTAAATAAATTTTCCGTGTTACCTAAGTAGTTGGTGTACCGTTGATAACCATAATCGATGTTTTCGCGGAGCTTCTGGTCGATCTGCTCGCGTCCCAGGTCCTTGACCACGAAGTCCATCGGCTCCACCTTACGTTCAAACGTCAGCAGCGCCATTTCCGAATGGGTGGTCACGAACACGATTTCTGCAAACGCCAAGCGCTGGCGAATCGTAATCGCCGTCTCCAGTCCCGTGGTCTTTTCAGCCGGAAATTCAATGTCTAAGAAAAACAAGGCGTATTCCGGGGGATCCTGCTGCAAATTATCCAGAAGCGCCGCCGGACTGGGCGTGGCTAGCCGAACCTGCATGTCATAATCATTGATCATGATGTAGCGCTGCACCACTTCCGTATAATGTTTGAGTTGTTCCGGATTATCCTCACAAAGATAAACGGCTAGCATTAACCTCACACCCTTTCAACTAACATGTTACCGTACCTATTACCCACTAATGTACCCTGAATCGCTGGCGTTTGCAATCGTTTCGGTTGCACGCCGTTTACTTGGTACGAGATTATTCGTACCCGAGCAAAGCACTGGCCCATTGGCTTATCAACTGACCGCCCTATCGCTGGCGGTGTTTAGCGATGACAGGCCCATGGCACTAGTCATTCGTCCGGTCACAACCGGTTTTTTGTGAAATTTTTGGGGTTGCCTTTTGCGCGGCACCAGTGGCCTGTTAGCGCGCGTTTCGGCTATTTAAAGTTAGGTAACGGTAAGGCGGCCAGCTCGTATTGTGAGGCTGAAAACGACTATTTTTCACGCCATGAATCGCATGAGAACAATAATTCCAGTTGATTTTCGCCTTTCAACCTTCAGCAAAAAAAAGAACTACCCCATCGGTAGCCCCTTTCTAAGTGGATTATTTAATTCCCGTGTCGGCAATTAGCACTCCCCCAAGTTCTAACTAGTCACAACCCTAGGCCTCCAATAACCACAACTTACTCTTTAGCACATTGGTAACACCATTACCTAACAAACCTAAGCCATAACTTTCACTAAACACTGTCAAGCCGACTATTCTGATTAGATAATCATTGGGTTTACCCAGTCACGGTTTGTGTCACGATTCACGTATACTTTAACCGATTGACTGGCAAAATCAGTTGCCGTAAAACTGACCCCTTCCAACTGTTACCACTTTACCATGGAACCCCCGCTAAGACCGGGAACAAGCAAAAACGTCATTTAATGCACGATAAAGCGGAGTTGAACAGCACAATTTAATTGTGTCGTAGCAAATAAGTTAAAAATCCACCCAAAATCAGTGGGCTCGTGAAGGCTAAAACAACATCCAAGAGCACGCGCCAGTACCATTTGAGCGTGGTCTTGGGCGCCGCTTGCAGCCGCGGTTCCCGGGCCGGCTTGGCCATTTTCTCGTAAGCAGACGCCGTTTGGTCCGCGGCTTTGCGGTGGCCCCGCCGCTTTCGACGCCGAATCGTGGGGGCCTTCACGTCGCGGTTATCCTCGAGAATGACCCATTTGGCCAGCGCAAAGCACAACAGACACACCAAGAAATACCAGTCGGCAATCGTGATCCCTGGCATCAAGCGCCCCTGGGCATAATTAAAGTGCCCCAACAGCATAAAAATCAGGGTAAAAACCAGGCCAATGCCAGTTTGTTTCACCCAATAGGTAAGTGATAATTTCATTGGAAAACTCCTTTTCTTTTCCCGCAACCTTCGTTAGAATGGGACGTATCAGAACAGGTTGAGGTGATTCAATGGCAAATTCACGGGATTTTAACCCCATCACGGCGGCGGGCTACCAGGCGCTACAAGCTAAGATTGCGGCACTGGAAGCCGACCGGCCGGAGAAAATTGCAATTTTAGCTGAAGCGCGGGCCCACGGTGACCTTTCGGAAAACGCCGAGTATTCGGCGGCCAAGCGCGACTTGCGCCATCTGGAAAGCCAACTGCGTTTTTATAACAAGCAACTCCAATACGCCAAGGTGGTCAACCCAGCCGCTAATGACACGGTCGAGCTGGGCAAATGGGTCACGGTCCAATTCATGGACGACGCCGACCAAGACAGTTATCAGCTGGTGGGTACCCAAGAGGCCGACCTCGACGCGGGCAAAATCACCCGGGTCTCACCGCTGGGCAAGGCCTTGTTGGGCCACCACCCCGGCGACACGGTCACGATTCACGCGCCCAATGCCAGCTACGACGTCCAAATCATCGCGGTCAGTCTCCAGCAACCCGACCAGTCGTAACCTCATCGCAGTTTACCGAAGAGTTTGAGCCACTGCGCTCAAGCTCTTTTTTACTGCACTGGCCACTCTACCGCGACCGATCCGCCATAAAAATCGGCATAAGGATCTCATCGACCATTTCCGTCTGGGCGTCTAAGGTCAACGTCTGCCGTCCCAAGATTTCGTTCAATAACAAGATACCGGGCAAGGTCACAACCCGGTCGGGCCAATCGGCGTGGGTGATTTCCCCACGAGCGGCCGCCCGGTCCAGTAGCGGTTGGATCAACCCCTTAAGTTGTTCGCCCGACGACAGGTGGCTAAAAATCTCGCCAAACTCCAGGTGTTGCAGGCGGTCGGCCAGTAAGCCCCGCAACGTTTCTTCTTGCAAGCGGTCCAGCAAGCTGGCCATCTGTCCAAATAAATGCAACAGGTCGCCCCGCAAACTCCCGGTGTCGGGGACCTGATAATCCGGTAAATTGCCAAACTTACTTAACGCCGCAATAATCAGGTGGGCCTTGTCTGGCCACCGCCGATACAGCACAGTCTTGGTGGTCGCCGCGGCGGCCGCAATCCCTTCAACTGTCACGTTTTGGTAGCCCTTGGCCTGGAGTTGCTCCCAAGCCGCCTTTAAAATGGCATCCACCAATTCCGCGCCCCGCCGGCGTTTTTTTTTCGCCATAATTCCACCGCCTTCCTTGCGTTTTTAAGTACTGAGGTGTACCATCTTCAAATATAAGATACGGCCGTATCTAATTTGAAAGCCAGGTGACGTTTATGTCTTCACAACCATCTACGAAAAAACTCATTCAAATTGCCCTGTTTCTGGTCATCGGTGCCATTGCACCACTGTTAGACACGACCATGACCAACGTGGCCTTAGACACCATTATGCAGTCCCTTCGCGTTTCCGTCAACGCCGTTCAGTGGGTCACAACCAGTTACGTCTTAGCCCTGGGAATTGCCGTACCCGTTGCCGGTTGGGCCACCAACTGGTTTGACGGCAAGACGCTGTACCTGAGCGCTCTCGTCGTTTTTCTGTTAGGATCCGTCGTTTCCAGCTGGGCCACGACCCTGCCACTCCTAGTGGTTGGCCGGGTCATTCAAGGGGCCGCCGCTGGTATCGTGGTACCCCTCATTACCACATTAATCGTCCAAGTGGCTGGGAGTCAAGGCCTGGGCAAATTGATGGCCATTGTCGGTATGCCCGCCGTCTTGATTCCGATCTTGGGCCCCACAGTCGGCGGCTATCTGATTGAGGCCGGCAACTGGCACTGGATCTTTCTGATCAACATCCCCCTGGTCCTGATTTCCCTGCTCCTCTTAAGTTGGAAAATGCCCCATTTTCCTGCACCCAAGCACGGCAAGCACCTGGACCTACCCAGCCTCGGCCTGTTAGCGGGTCTCTTCACGGCCGCTATTATTGGCATCACTCGTTTCAGCACCGGCGCGGGGATTACGTCGACCCGCGTGCTGGTTCCCCTGAGCATTGCCGTCGTCCTCTTGTTGGGCTACATCGGTTACGCCACCTGTCAGCCACAACGGGCACTGGTCAGCCTCAAACTGTTCCAAGCCCCCACGTTTGACGCCGCCGTGGTCATCTTGATGTTGTCCGGCATTGCCGTCAACGGTGCGATGTTCCTCCTGCCGCTGTACCTGCAAAATAGCCGCGGTCTCAGCGTTATCTGGTCCGGTACCTATTTGATTGCCCAAGGTGTGGGCCTCCTGGTCTCGCGAAGCCAGATCGGCAAGTTGACCGACCAAATTGGCGCGCGTTGGGTCGTTTTGGGCGCCATCGTGATTGCTATCGCGGGAACACTGCCGTTCGTCTTCTTCACCGCGCACACCAATACTGGGTGGATTCTCCTGGCCCTCTTCATCCGCGGGATTGGCCAAGGCGGCCTGACCATCCCCGTCATGGCCGACAGCTACACGGGCGTCCCACAGCCCCTGATAGCGGAGGCCACCACGGCAACGCGCATGCTCCAAAATATCGGTGGCGCCCTGGGCACGGCCGTCTTGGCCACCATCATCCAACACGAACTCCCCCACGTCGGCGAGACCGCGGCTTACCAAACGGCCTTCCTGTGGTCCGTCGGCTTCATCGCCATCACCGCCATCCCGGCCTGGTTTTTGAGCCACCGGTCTGCGAAATAACCTCACCTTCAACCTGCGAAATAGGCGGCTACAGCCTCACACTGGGAACTGGCCGCCTACCGTTCGTTCACCAAATATAGGTTGGAACGCTGGGGCGGCCGAGCCAAAGGGCGGTCTCGACGCCTCGCTTTGAGCCGAAACGTACGCCAACAGGCAACTGGTTCCGCTTAACGGCGCTAGGTAAATAATCCAAAACCAGGATTATCCGCCTAGCACCGTTAATGCTCGCCAATTAACCGCCTATTGGCCCACTCTTGTTAAGCGGCTGAACCTATATTCGGCGAACTCTCGGCTACGGTAGTGCGTGTTAGTAACTATCGTCTTAACCCCAGATAGTCGCTGTATTGACGACAGGTCTATCATTAACACAGTGTTATTGATAGGCATCAACTTTGCCGGAGGCAGCCAGGGCGGAGCCAGCTGTGTCGGCGGTGTTACCTGGCGTTGTTTGCCAGGTTACAGCGCGGGACGACTTGAGAGACTGGTGGTCTTGCCAGGCTTTCAAGCGAACCGGAAGCCCGCTCCTCAGGCTGAAGGTGTTCCCCAGAGCAGGCGGAGCCCTGGCTGACGCAGGCGCCTGGTTTCACCAATTCTAATTATCAAAAACACCACGTCAATTTTCCCACAAAAAAGGTGTTCAACCAGTCAATTCAGACCGGTTGAACACCTTTTAGACGTTAATTGTGTTTAGATTTTAAAGGTTACTTCAAAGGCTTCCATTGCCAGTTGTTAACTTCTGGCAAGTCAGTCCCAACTTCACGAATGTAGGCCGTGTGCTTAGCCACCATGTCGTTCATCCGTTGAATGAAGTAAGCTCCCTTGACTGCGTAAGCTGGAATATCACTAACAGCTTCCTTAGCCAGATCGAAGCGATCCAATTGGTTAAGAACCCGCATGTCAAATGGCGTGGTGATGTCCCCGTTTTCACGGTAACCATGAACGTGAACGTTGTGGTTGTGACGGTCGAAGAAGAGATCCTTGATCAGACCTTCGAAGCCGTGGAAGGCGAAGATCACTGGCTTGTCCGTCGTGAATAACCGATCGAATTCTTCGTCGGAAAGGCCACGAGGGTCCAGCTTTGGTGAACGCAACTTCAAGAGGTCAACCACGTTAATGAAGCGAATCTTCATTTCAGGGAATTCGTCATGCAATAAGGAAATTGCGGCTAAGGATTCCCAAGTTGGTTCCGTCCCAGCAGCTGCGAAGACGATATCTGGATCTTGACCTTGGTCCGTTGAAGCCCAGTCGATGTAGCCCAACCCATTGTGAACCAGGTTAGTGGCTTCATCAATGGAGAACCATTGTGGACGTGGGTGCTTGGATGTCACGATCAAGTTGATCTTCTCGCGACTCCGGAAGGCCACGTCACCGACAGCTAACAAGGTGTTGGCATCAGCAGGCAGGTATTCACGGATGAATTCTGGCTTCTTTTCAGCCAAGTGCGTCAACATACCAGGATCTTGGTGGGTGTACCCGTTGTGGTCTTGCTGGAAGACAGTCGAGGTGTCCACGAAGTTCAAGGATGGGTAGTCATGACGCCAGTCTTGTTCAGAGGCCTTGCGTAACCACTTCATGTGTTGCGTCAACATGGAGTCAACGACCCGGCCAAATGATTCATAAGTGGCGAAGAAGCCGTGACGACCAGTCAAAACGTAACCTTCCAACCAGCCTTCAGCTTGGTGTTCGGACAATTGTGAATCGATGATTCGGCCTTCGTGAGCCATGTTTTCATCGTTTGGTTCATGAATGTCTTCCATCCATTGACGCTTGCCGTAGTCCAACGTGGCGTAGAGCCGGTTAGACTTGGTTTCATCAGGGCCAAAGCCGCGGAAGTTGTTTGGATTTAATTTCATCACGTCAGCCAGGTACTTGGACCAAACTAACATGTCTTGGGCAATCGTCTTGCCGTGTTCGGTGGTGTCGACCGCATACTTCTTGTAGTCAGGCAGCTTCAATGGTTCTGGCTTGATCCCACCATTGGTGATTGGGTTCATGGCCATCCGTTGATCACCCTTAGGCGCCATGTCACGGATTTCTTGCTTGATTGAGCCGTCTTCGTTAAAGAGTTCTTCTGGCTTGTAAGACTTCAACCAGTTGACCAGCATGTCGGCGTGTTCCATATCGCCAGCGGCTACAGGAATTGGCACTTGGTGGGCACGGAAGGAACCTTCGATTGGATTGCCATCTAAGTCTTCCTTAGGACCAGTCCAGCCCTTAGGCGAACGCACAATGATCATTGGCCATACAGGCAAGGAGTCATCGTTGTTGTCACGGGCATTCTTTTGAATAGCCTTGATTTCAGGAATGACTTCGTCCATGGTCTTAGCCATGTCTTCGTGGGCCTTCATGTGGTCGGAACCATCAGTTTCAACGAAGTGTGGATCCCAGCCCATGCCTTGGAAGTACTTAGTTAAGTCTTCGTCAGACATCCGGGAAAGAATCGTTGGGTTAGAAATCTTGAACCCGTTCATGTTGATGATTGGCAAAACTGCCCCATCCTTGATTGGGTTGATGAACTTGTCTGAGAACCATGACGTTGCCAGTGGGCCCGTTTCAGATTCCCCGTCACCAATTTCTACGGCAGCGATGACGTCTGGGTTATCTAAGATTGCACCAGTCCCGTGAGACAGGCTGTAACCTAATTCCCCACCTTCGTGGATCGAACCTGGCGTTTCAGGGGCAGCGTGAGAAGCCACACCACCTGGGAAGGAGAATTGCTTGAATAAGCGCTTCAACCCAGCTTCGTCTTGCGAAATGTTTGGATAAATTTCACTGTAGCTACCATCTAGATACGAGTTAGAAACCATGACTTGGCCACCGTGACCGGAGCCTTCAATATAAAACATGTTCAGATTATACTTTAAGATTGCCCGGTTTAAGTGAGCGTAAATAAAGTTTTGAGAAACAATGGTTCCCCAGTGACCAATTGGCTTAATCTTTACATCGTCAGAGGTTAAGTCACGCTTCAATAATGGGTTGTCACGCAAAAATAATTGACCAACTGACAAGTAGTTTGCTGCACGCCAATACTTGTCAACGCCTTCCAAGTATGCCTTGGAGTCGAAGTCTGCATTTGCCATGTAAATAACACTCCTTCTTTGAATTCGTAACGACATTACCTAACTGCTAGATAACTTAGTAAAATTTACCCCGTTGTGTTGACCGGGATGCTTTTTACAAGTCCTATCATAGTCTGTTTTAAATAAAAGTCAACCTTTTTGACAATTGGACCGTATCAATTTTAGCAGTTAGCGAACCAACTTGTTAGACACACCTCCCTCCCCCGGTCACCAGTTGCGCTGCCGGCGATTTTGACCACGCCGCCGCGAAAGACGACGCGGGGCTATGCCCACTGTAGCAGGTTCACCGTCAGTAGCGCCAGCCAAGACGCTTGGCCATGTCAACGACCGAACTTACCACTGGATGCACTGGCCCGTCTTACCGTTCGCCAACTATGGCCCGAAAATTTTACGTGCAAAAAAAGAGTCCAGGAAAAATTTCCCAAACTCTAATCTGCCACCAGGTGGTCGGTGCCACTACGAACTACTCTTCATCTAAGGAGACAAAGGTGTTATAGTTCAAATATTGGTAGTGCAACCGCATGTTGGATACTTCAAATGGGGTCCCGTCATCCAGGAAGAAGATGCCTTCCATGATGCCCACCGGTTCGACGGGCTTCAAGTGCAACAATTCCTGATCCTCGGCCGTCGACGGTTGGGCCTGAATCGACATGAACGACTTGGTCACAACCTTGTCTTGGCTTTCCAGATAATTGAAAATGGAATCCGAAACCGTCGCTTGAGACAGGTTCGGCGCGATTTTAATCGGGATATAGCCGGTCTCAATCATAAACGGTTTGTCGTCAAACAACCGCAGCCGCTTGATCTCGTAAACGAAATCGCCTTCATCCAAGAACAAATCTTGCTGAATCTCCTTGCTGGCTGGAACCACGTTAAAGTTCAACAACCGAATGCCGGGGGTGTTGCCCGCGGACTTCATACTGTCAGTAATTCCTAAATTTGAGCCCTCATATTGAAAAATTGTCTGGTTTTTCATATATAATGGGTTAATGAATGTCCCGGAACCGCGCTTCTTAAAAATCAATCCCTGATTGGCTAAAATGCTGAGGGCTCGTTTCACCGAGCTACGGCTAACACCGTAAGTTTCGCTGAGGCTCCGCTCGTCTGGTAGCCGCTTGTTGGGAAATTCATTTTGATGGATTCGCTTTTTTAAGTCCCGCATTACTTGTCGATAGACTAAATCTGCCATGATATCTCCTCATAACTCTGCAAATAAACGCCGTCACGTGTTGAGTGTTGATGCTACCCAACATCACTTCTCTGTGTTAGAGTATAACAGGTTTTACTGGCGGTGTCTTCTTTTATCGGAAAACAACCGGACCAGTTGATTTTAAAGTGCGGTCCAATTTATTATTTTTTTTGAAAGGTGACGCTTATGTCCAAGAAGAAAAAAGGCAAACGCCTGCACAAAACATTGGTGGAACAGATTTTAGATAAAAACAAAATCGCCTACAAACAGTTCGAGTTTGCCACCCACACCAAGGGTGATGTCGCGCAGTTGGAAGTCGACCACGCCAGCGTGGATGAACACCACATCTACAAGACGTTGGTGCTCAGTGGGCCGACTACGGGGCCGGTCGTCGGCGTTTTGCCGATTGACGAACACCTGGACGAAAAGAAACTGGCCAAGGTGTCGGGCAATAAAAAGGTGGACATGGTGCCGTTAAAGGACCTGGTCAAGACGACCGGCTACGAACACGGCGCCAATACGCCCGTCGGCATTTGGGAAAAGAACCACTTCCCGATTTATTTCGACAACACGGCGCAGGAACAAGGCGAGATTCTCGTCTCCTCTGGTCAGATTGGCCGGTCGGTAGAAGTCAACGCCACGGACCTGGCAACGCTGGTCCACGGCACCTTCACCGACCTGCTGGAGTAACCGGATGAACACCGACCTGAGCCTGATTTTTAAAAACCTGGGCATCGTGGGGTTGGACCTGCTCGTGATCCCGTTCGTGTTCGTCGCTCTGCTGACCTACCTGAATCGCGATACCAAACGGTTCTTGGCCAACGGCTTTGGCGTTAACAGCGAGTTGTATTTGGGCTTCATCGGCATTTTTTGCCACGAGCTCAGTCACTTGCTGGCGGCATTGCTGTTCGGACACCGCATCGAGCAGGTGCGCTTGTTAAAACGGCCCCATCCCCAGCAACGCGGGCGCGACGGCCAGCCGGACCTGTCACTAGGGTACGTCAATCACACCTGGAACCAGCGCAATTGGTACCAAACGACGGGCAACCTATTCATCGGCGTGGCTCCCATCTTCGGGTGTGCAGCGGTGTTACTGGGCTTGACGGCCGTGTTGATTCCCAGTTGGTTTCAAGGCATGCTGACGCTGATCGCCAATCCCTTTGCCCTGGACTGGGCCGGCTTTTTCGGCGCACTGGGCGGCGATCCCCATCCTTGGGTGCGCTGGCCCATCATGATTTTGCTGTCGCTCAATCTCAGCATCGGTGGCTTTGACCTGAGCGCGGCCGACTTCGCCAATTCACGCATCGGCCTGATCGGCTTCATCACCATTGTGGTCACCCTGACGGTAGTCCTGACCCTCTTCAACGTGGCCAGTGGCTTCCTGCGTTTTCTCACGGCCGCCATCATTTTATTGGCAGTTGTGTTGGGGTACGCATTGGTGATCTCGTTGCTGACAAACTTGGTGGTGCGATTGGCTTTGCAGATTAAGGAGCATTAGGGTTAAGCCCGTTGGCACAAATTTCAGCTATTCATTCAAGCGTCTGAGAATTTTTCTCGGGCGCTTTTTCGCTACGCAAAAAAACGAGGACCAACCGCCCTCGCCACAATCTTACTTATCAGTTTTTTGATAACGAAATACAATAAAGTAAAATCCAAAGTTCAAAATACTCAGTACAAAAATCAAACCGAACGCTAACTGGCTCCCCAGCGCCGTTTCGTGGGCGTAGGACATGCCACTGACCTTGACCGATGACATTAAGGCGGCCAGAATCGTCGTCCCCACGGACCCGGCAAACTGCTGACCCGTGTTGTAGATGGCATTGGCGTCGGCCCGTTGACTCATATCGACTTCCTTGAGGCCGTTAGTCAGCGTGTTACTGAAAGCCATCGACCGCCCAATACTGAAGATAATGTACATCACCGAAATCAACACGATACTGAGGTGCTGCCCGAAGATGGTAAAAATCAGTGCCGAAAACAGAAATAAACTGCTCCCCAACAAGATGGGCAACCGCGCGCCGTGTTCATCCAACAGGTGCCCGAACCATGGCTGAAGCACCGCGGTAATCAGACTCCCCGGCAACAGCATTAGGCCTCCGAACAGCGACGTGGCACCGACTACGATTTGCGCGTAATTGGGCAAGGCAAAGTTGATGCCGATATTACAGAACTGCAGGATGAAGTAGGCAAAAAAGCTGTAGGTGAAAACGGGATTCTTAAAGATTTCCAGCTTCAATAGTTGTTGGTCACTGTGTTTAGCCAGCCAGATGTATCCAACAACCGCCACAATGGCCAAAATCAGGCCGCCTAAGAATTGCCAGCTCAACGCCCCGGCCGTGGACACGCTGTTTAAGCCCAACGTGAAGCTAATGAAGGCCACCGCCAACAGGAGAAATTGTCCCCAGTTGAACTTGACCCGCTGGACCGGCGAAAATTGCTTGATGGCCCCGAAGCCCAGCAAGAGAATCAGTACTTCAATCGGCAAGGTGGACCAAAAAATCATCCGCCAATCCGCTAGGTAAACCATGACACCGCCAAAGGTCGGGCCACTGGCCGGCGCAATCATCAAGATCAACCCGGCCATCCCCATGTAAAAGCCCAGGCGAGACCGCGGCACACTTTCGACCACGATGTTAAACATCAACGGAATCGCCAACCCGGCACAACCGGCCTGGATCAGGCGGCCAATCAACAGAATGGGAAAGTTAGTTGCGAGCGCACAGATTAAATCACCCAAAATAAAGGCGCTCGCGGCCGCTACAAATAACTGGCGATTCGTAAACCGTTGCTTCAAAAAGGCTGACGTGATCATCAACAGGGCCACCGTCAACAGGTACCCCGTCGTAATCCACTGCACCGTGTTCAGTGACACGTGCATCTGCGTCATCAAGGTGGGAAACGCCACGTTCATGGACGTCTCCACTAGAATTCCCAAGAAAGCCATCAGGGCAATCGCAAAAATGGCGATCAAATTGCCCCGTGGGACCTTCTCGGGTTGGACAGTCGTTTGCATCTTATTCGCTTCTCTCTAAATTAACATTACTATCCATGATACGCATTTTCAGCGGGAAATGCACCAGCCAATTTCGATTAAAGCGATTCCAATTTTAGGGCTAGCCGATTTAAACGGCAGCGACTGCTCCGTGGCCCACGTTTCAGTTAGCGCCAGGCGGTGTCCCAGTTGGCGCTAAAAAACGCGGTCGGCCTAAGCCTCCGCGTTCCATTCGGCCTTGTATTCGGCCAGATAATCTAACATCACCTGTTGGCGGTGTTCCGCAATTTGTTTAGCGGCTGCCGTGTTCATCAAATCCTTTAAGGTTAAGAGTTTTTCGTAGAAATGATTGATGATGGTTTCGTGATTCAAATTCCGGTATTCGGCGTGTGTCATGGCCGTCCGGGGTTGCACGGCTGGGTCGTAGATCTTTTCGCCAAAATGCCCACCAAAATAAATTGCCCGGGCAATCCCGATGGCGCCGATGGCATCGAGACGGTCGGCGTCTTGAACGATCTGGCCCTCCAACGGCAGTGGTTTAGCGGTGCCATCCAACGTTTTGTGGTACGACATGTTGTCCATGATCAAAAAGATGGCGGTGATTTGGCCGGTCGTAAAGCCTTGGTCGACCAGGAACTGCTTCACCTCGGCGCTGGCCGCGGCGGTGTCCGTCACCAATTTTTCGTCGATGACGTCGTGCAAGTAGGCGGCCGTCAACGTCTCTAAATGATCGGCCGCCGGATAAGACTGGCTGATGCGGTCGGCCAAGCCCACGACACGCTGAATGTGATCGAACCCGTGGCCCGTTTCGTCATCCCCCATTTTATCTTGAGAGAACTGGCGTACTGCTGCTAAAACTGTGGTTTCTGTCACGATTTTTCCTCCTTGGTGGGTTGCGGATGGTCGCTGGTTGCCGGCACGCCCGCGAACCCGTAGAAAAATAAATGCATTAACTGATCGATGAGTCGCTGGTACTTCTCCGGCGCGATGTTAGCCGTCGTGAAGTACGACACGTACATTTCCAAGTATAACAGTAATGCCTCATCCGAAACATTGGGATTGATCATGCCCGCCGCGCGGCCCCGCGCCACCACGGCGTTCCAGAATTTTTCTTCTCCCGCCACGTAGGCTTGCTTCACCACGTCGCTACCGTTTTTGCCGTTCATCTCGTCAATGACGAATTGATAGAAATCCGGATGGATCTGGTCGCTGAGCTTGACCTTGTTGGCCATCATGGCCTTTACGATCTCGGGAAACGGCAGCTGGTCATCATCGATCAGCTTTTGGAAACTGGCATAGCCCTGATTGATCATCTCGATGACCACCTGGTGGCCCAGCTCTAGCTTACTATCAAAGTATTTATATAACGTCACCTGGGACACGTCCGCCGCTTGGGCCACCGTCTTGACATGCGTTGGCTTAAAGCCTTGGGTGCTGAACAGCTTGATGGCGGCGTCCAAGATTCCCTGACGCTGTTGTTTTTTACGTTCCTGATTAGTTGCCATTGGCCCGTTTCCCTCCTCGCAGATTGGACATGCACTTTTATTTTATCATACCGCAAACAGTCGCCGGTTGGAATTTTAGTGAACTATTTTTAAAAAATAGTTCACTTTTTCGTTGACTTTACCCAACCGAGGGCTTACGATGTAATCGATTTTAAAACTGTAAGGAGGGGATTGCGTATGACGAATCCTGTACTGCAAATTAATCATCTACAAAAGAAATTCGGCCACTTCCAAGCGCTCAAGGACATCACCTTTGACGTCCGGCCTGGCGAGGTTTTTGGCTTCATTGGCCCCAACGGCGCGGGGAAATCGACCACGATTCGCGTCTTACTGGGCATCATTCGGGCCACCGGGGGAACGGCCAGCATCTTTGGCCAAAATGTTTGGACCGATAGCGTGGCCATTCACCAACGACTGGCCTACGTGCCCGGGGACGTATATCTGTGGCCGAATCTGACCGGGGGTGAAATCATCGATCTCCTCCTCAAGATGAACGGCACCGCGCACACGGCCAAGACCGACGACTTGATCAAGAAGTTTGGCTTGGACCCGACCAAAAAGGCCCGGACCTACTCCAAGGGGAACCGCCAAAAGGTCGCGTTGATTGCTGCCTTTTCTCAGGACGCTGATTTTTACATCTTTGACGAACCAACCTCTGGCTTGGACCCGTTGAACGAACGGATCTTCCAGGATGCCGTCATGGCTCTGAAGCAACAGGGTAAGGCCGTCTTGCTCTCCAGTCACATCCTGTCAGAGGTCGAGCGCATGTGTGACCGTATCGGCATTATCCGCGAGGGCCAGATCATCGAAACCGGCAGTTTGGCGGAAATGCGCCACCTGACGCGGACTATGGTCACGGTTACCTTAGGCGATGATTTTGATGTCACCACCCTGCCTGGTGTCCACGGCGTCGAGGCCGGCCACGCGCCACACGAATGGCAATTCTCCGTTGAGGCCCAACACTTAAGCACGGTCATGGCCACGCTGGCCCAACACCACGTGGCGGCCCTACAAAGCACACCACCAACGCTGGAAGATCTCTTCATGCACTACTACACGGGGAAGGAGTGATCACCATGACACGTTTTGGACGTACGGGACAGCTGGTCCGGCTGGCCTTTCGCCGCGACCGCTTCCGAATTCTCATGTGGATCGTGATTCTCGCCGCCCTCATGGCCAGTGTCGCCTGGAAATTTGAGGGGATCTACGGCACACCGAGTGAGATCAATGCTATTAAAGGGACACTGGCCAGTCCGGGCATTGTCGCCATGTTTGGGGCCTTTTCCTTCAAGGGTCAAGTCACCACGGCCGAAATTTTTGCCAACGAGATGCTCTTGTTCATGGCGTTGATTCAAGTCGTTATGAACCTGGCTTTGAGTGTCCACGCGACCCGGGCCGAAGAAGACCTGGGCATCACCGAACTGGTTCGCGCCCACGCGGTCGGCACCTTGGCTCCGCTGTCAGCGGCGGCTATCGAACTCTTGTTGGTCAACCTGTGCTTGGGGGTCCTTTACAGCGTCGGTCTTAGTGCCGCTAACATGCCGGGTGCCACGACGCAAGGCAATTGGCTGATTGGACTCGGTTTGGCTGCTACCGGCTTGTTATTTGGGATGCTGGGACTCTTGACCGCTCAGGTGGCCGACCACGCCTCCAGCGCAACGGGTATCGCCTACACGCTCTTTGGACTCAGTTATTTGGCCCGGATGATCACCGATGTACAGCATCCCCGTCTGACGTGGTGGTCGCCACTGGGATGGGTGGAAAAACTCGCCCCCTACAACTCACCACGGTGGTTACCCATTGGGTTGAGTTTAGTACTAGCCATCATCTTGTTGGGCCTGGCCTTTTGGGCCAATAACCACCGGGATATTGGCGCCGGTGCCATCACGACACGGCCTGGTCGTGCCCAGGCCTCGGCCTGCTTGCGGGGACCAGCCACTTTGGTTTGGCGACGGCAACGTAACGTGATCATCGCCTGGATCATCGCAGTCATCATCTTCGGCGTGGCTTACGGGACTGTCTTCAACACGATTGGCGACATCTTGAAGACCAATCCCACGATGCAACAGGTCTTCGGGGCCGCCATGGTTCACGAGGCCAACCACAAGATTCTCTTGAGCTTCACCTCACTGCTGGCCATCGTCATGGCCGCGGTCGCCATCATCCCCGGCATGCAACTGATCTTAAAGCTCCACAGCGACGAGACTCGCGGCTGGCTCGAAGCGCTCTACGCTCGGCCTATCAGTCGGACCCACGTGCTCTTCAGTTACGTGGGCACCGCCTTTGCGACCAGCACGCTGGCCTTTATCGGCGGCTTGGGCGGCATCGTGGTGATGGGTGACGCCAGCCTGACGCACGTCAAAGACGGTATCAGTGCCACCGAGTTCTGGCACGGGGTGGCGGCCCAATTGCCTGAAATCTGGGTCTTCTTGGGTCTCAGCGTCCTGTTAGTGGGCTACTGGCCCCGTCTCAAGACCATCAGCTGGCTCTACCTGGCCCTAGGTTTCATCACCGTTTACATGGGGAGTCTCTTAAAACTGCCCGATTGGGTCAAAAACGTGACCCCTACCGGCTGGATGCCCCGGGTTCCGCTACATGCGTTGGATTGGACCACCTTCAGTTGGATGGTCGGCTTAGCCGTTGTCCTAGTCGTGATTGGTTGGCTGGGATACCGGCGGCGTGATTTACAGATGAGTTGAGTCTTAAATTTGCTACACGAACGAGATTGGTCCATTGGGCTGGTCTCGTTTTTTGGTGGAATCCCCCAGCTCTGCTATCAGCAATTACTTCTCAACGTTCTCCTAGCTTACCTGATTTTCAGCTAAGCATCAAGTGTTAACTATCTATAATATTATCTATATTTTTCAATCAATTTACTTATCAAAAAGCTGTCCGCACACCACCATTTTTAGTTCAACTAGTTAACCCCTAAGCGACCAACTAAATTAATTAGATATTACTCGCAATTCGGCTAAACATTAGGTATGCTATAGATACGTTGGCTCCCCCAGCCATTTAGACGTAAACAAAACCGCACCCCTCGGCTCGACCGAAGAGGTGCGGTTACGTTTATCTTATGCTTATTGGATGACCACATCGTAGTGGTTGCCGGTGATGGCCGCCCCGCGATCATGCACGACTCCCATGCCCAGTGGCGTCATGATTTTGGTCCCAAATGGCACGTTGGCCGGTGCCGCAACGACCCGATAGCCGTTCGGATCCAACCCGTTGGCGCTGATGTGGGTCCCATCGGCGGTCAAACTTCCAGAATAATACGTCCATTTATTGCCGTTGAGGTAGACGACCCCTTGTTGTTCAAACTGGGCCACACTGATGGTGGCGCCGCTAGCATTGCTGGTCACGTTACTCGTCGTGGCCACGGTCGGATTCGTCGTCCGTAACGCCACCTGAGAGCCCGCTGACACCTGTTGCACGTGTGTTTGATAACCTGGTGCTGGTGTCTGCGTCACGCTCGCACTAGCAGAAACGTTGGAAAAACCGATACCGGCGGCCAGGACCGCGGCGGCGCTGAACGCCGTTAGCATAATTTTTTTAATCATCGAATGGTTCCTCCCTTATGAATGTACCCTTAGCTTACCCCCCAGATATCTCAACGCTATTAGGCCCACGTTACCACTCGATTAAAGAATGTCGGCGTTCATGACAAATTGTCACGGTCTTTACCAAACTGACATAGTGTGCAAGAAAGGATTAAGCCCCCACTTAAGGTCCGTTTAACACGGTGATACTAGGCTATAATTAAGGGTAACTATTGACTTTAAGGAGGAATCTCCATGCAACTACACTACGTATTACGCGGCCACGGCAGTCCGATCGTCTTTCTTCACGGCGCCGCCATCGACCACGACGCCATGATGCAATGGTTCGAGCCGCTTTTGGACGACCAACCGCACACCCGCCTGTATTTGGACTTGCCGGGCATGGGCGCCACGCCGGCCTTGCCCCCCGAGCAAACGGACAGCAACCACATCTTGGCGGCGATTCAAGAGACCATCCACGCGGTCTTAGGGACGCAACCCTACACGATGGTCGGCTATTCCTACGGCGGCTATTTAGCGTTAGGCCTGGCCTTTCAACAACCTGAACGCGTTGCGCGGCTCTTTTTGGTCTGCCCGACCCTCACCGGGATCAAGGGCGAACGCCACGTGGCCAAACACCGCGTCATTACGACCACGCCCATCGACGTCACGGCCAACGCGGATTACTTTGCCAACTACCAAAAGGTCACGGTCGTCCAAACGCCGCAGACCTGGCAGGCCTTTCAAACGCAGGTCATCCCTGGCATCCGTCGCACCGACCTTGATGCCTTACACCAACTCCACCGCGACCATGGCCAACACTACCGCTTGACCTTTGAACCGGACCTCAAGACCACCCGCTTCACCCAACCAATCACCTTGTTGTCTGGCCGCCACGACGTCACCATCGGCTACACCGATCACCTGGCCTTCATGGCGCGGCAAGTAAACGGCACCCTGGGACTCTTCGCCGACGCCGGCCACAACTTGCCCATCGACCAATACGCCATGATGGCCGCGTACTTCCGGCACTTTCTGACAACGTTTGCTTAAAAAAGAGTGGGCCAGCAGGCGGTTAACTGGCGAGCATTAACGGTGCTAGGCGGATAATCCCGATTCTGGATTATTTGTCTAGCAGTGTTAAGCGGAACCAGTTGCCTGCTGGTGCACGTTTCGGCTAGTTAAAATTCGGGCATAAAAAAAGAACCCAGGCAACGTCCGCCCAGGCTCTCACTTTACTTATTTGGTTAACCGTGCCACATCACGCACGATCATTAATTCTTCATTTGTCGGGACGACCAGCACTTGAATCTTACTGCCATCCGGGCTGACGATGTGTTCTTCGCCGCGGAAGTCGTTCTTGGCTGGGTCGATGGCAATGCCGAAGTAATTCAGCTTGTCGGCCACGGCTTGGCGCATTTCCACACCGTTTTCACCGGAACCCGCCGTAAAGACGATGGCGTCCACGCCACCCAATTCGGCGATATAGCTACCGACGTAACTGACAACGCGGTCCACGAACATCTGCAAGGCCAACTTGGACTTTGGCCGTTCGTCTTGGGTCTTTTCCAAGTCCCGTTGGTCGGGTGACAGCTCGGAAATCCCCAGCAAGCCGGACTTGTGATTCAAAATGTCGATCATTTCCGGCATGGTCTTGTGGAGCTTTTCTGCCAAGAAGGCCACCAGTGACACGTCAATGTCACCGGAGCGCGTCCCCATCATGACCCCTGCCAGTGGCGTGAAGCCCATCGAGGTGTCCAGCGCGTGCCCGTGGTCAAAGGCCGTGATGGAAGAGCCGGAGCCCAGGTGCAAGGTGATCAGCTTCAGATCAGACAACGGCTTGCCTAAGATTTCAGCGGTCCGGTGGGCCACGTAGCGGTGACTCGTACCGTGCGCGCCGTATTTCCGGGCACCAAATTTATCATAATATTCATACGGAATGCTGTACATGTAGTTCACTGCGGGCATTTCCGTGTACAGCGACGTGTCAAAGACCGCTACCTGCTTGGCTTCCGGTAAAAGTTGTTGGAAGACTTCGATGTAGTAAGCCTGCACGGGGTTGTGCAACGGCGCATAGTCCTTGAGTTCCTTGATCTGCTTTAACACGATCGGCGTGATGAGCGCGGAGTCCTTGAAGACTTCCCCGCCAGCCACGACCCGGTGACCGACCCCGGTGATCTCACTCAAGTGCTTGACGATACCGTAAGATTTCAGGCGCGTCAGTACCATGGCTGCCGCCAACTTATTGGTGATGTTATCCTGCGTTTCCTTGATCTTCTTGCCATCAGGCAACTTGACCTTGAAAATGGACCCCGGTAAATTCAACCGGTCGACCATCCCCGAGGCGATTACCGTCTCTTCGGGCATGGAAAATAACTTCCACTTCAAAGTTGAGCTCCCTGCGTTAATTGCTAATGTCTTTGCCATCGTCCTGATCCTCCCAATCATTTTCTCGGTTACTTCCCAGTTTAAATGATTTTGTAACCGCTTTCAAGAAAAGATTGGCTTTCTGTGAGAATTTTTAGACCAGGCTTCCAGTACCACGTTTTAGGCGTGCAATCAAAAAAGCCACGACCGCAGCCGTGACCCGTTAACATGCAATTTATCTGACTAGAACCACCCGTAGCTTAACCAATGACGCTTGGCCTTGACCCATGAGCCGTAACGGTTATGGGCGTAACGATCCGCCGTCTTTTCTTGATTGGCTTTACTGTAATCGCCCTTCAGCATGGAAATGGTCAGTTGGTACTTGCCATAGTACCGACCGTTGCGGGCGCGATAGTTGCCACCGGATTCCTTAACGGCGATCCAGGCCTTGGCCCGCTTTTCCTTCTTGGACAAGGTGCAGGTATAAGTCACGCTGGCTTCAGCCGTGGTCGGGGTCACCACGTCGGCGACACTAGGAAGGGCTAAAGAAACCACCATAACGATTAACATGAAAACAGTCTTAAGTTTCAAATGAATGCCCCTCCTAATGAATTTGTTAAGAATATCATAACGTTCTTAAGTTACAGCCAGATTGTCCGAATGTTACAAACCTGTAACGAGGTACCCCATATTCACCGGGTTGGTGTAACAATATGTCGTTGAAGCCCGCTGTAGACACGAAAAACGACGGTCAGTTTTTGACACTGAACCGTCGTTTCTTTTTGATTTAATTGGTTAATTGACCGAAAACCGGTTTAGTACCAGCCGTTTGCTTGCCAGAAGGCCTTGGCTGCGGCCCAAGAACCGTAACGGGAGCTAACGTAAGCATCGGCTACCTTTTCTTGGTTAGCGGCAGAGTAGTCCCCGTTCAAGTAGGATTTGCTCAACTGGTACTTACCGTAGTAATTCCCGTTAGAAGCGGTGTAAGAGCCACCAGATTCCTTGTTGGCGATCCAAGCCTTGGCTGAAGATGAGTCTGACGTGCTGGTTGACGTGGCCGTAGACGCGCTACTAGTCGTACCAGTGGAAGCGGTGTTGCTGGACTGTTGACTGTAGTTGCTGGTCGTGTTGGCTGCATTGTAAGTGTTAGTGTTGTTCGTAGTCGTCGTGGATTGGCTAGGTGTCGTGGTAGCGCTAGTCGTTGACGTCGTTGAAGCACTCGTGGCGTTAGGAATCTCTAAGGATTCACCCACATAAATCAAGTTAACGTTCTTTAAGTTGTTGGCTTTTTCGATAGCAGAAATGCTGGAGTTGTATTGGTTAGCAATTTTGGCAACCGTGTCTCCCGACTTCACCGTTACCCGGACGTCGGCGTTAGCGGAAGTGGTCCCAGCGAAGATGCCGGCACCTAAGATGGCTGCAGTTCCTAAAGTGGTGATAAAAGCTTTTTTGATATTCATATAAATGAATGTCCTCCTTTTGATTAGTGAATCTGTCTATCAATTACTTAACGAGACCTATCATAACCCGTGGAGGTTACACCGCCATTGTTCCTGAGTTACACCCACGTTAAGAAAAACCGGCTTAAATGACAAACCGTAATGTGGTTAATCCAGTTGCAACATTAACCGGGTTTCCGGTTCTTACGTTGCATCAGTGTGACGGCAACCACGCCATTGCAACGTTTTTGGACAGCAGTCGTCGTTGAACAACACTTTGTGGTGGGGGCTTTTTTCTAGCCACACACCTTATGACGTCAAAAATAGTCGGCTACAGCCTCACAATCCGAACTGGCCGCCTACCGTTCGCCAAATATGGGTTGGAACGCTGGGGCGGACGGGTCGAGCCAAAGAACGGTCTCGACGCGTCGCTTTGAGCCGAAGTTCACGTCTCAAAGACGCCAGTTGTCTAAGCGGCATGAACCGCGCCGCTAAGGCAACTCCCACGGCTGAACCCATATTTGGCGAACTCTCGGCTAAGGTAGTGCTTGCCAGCAACAGTCATCTTAACCCCAGATAATAGCTGCCATTGACGACTAGTCTTTAATTAACACAATGTTGCTGATAGACGTCAACCTTGCCGGAGGCAGCCAGGGTGGAGCCAGCTGTGTCGGCGGTGTTGGCTGAGGTTTTGTCTCAGCCTACAGCGCGGGGCGACTTTGAAGACTTACGGGTTTTGTAAGGCTTCAAAGCGAACCGGAAGACCGCTTCTCAGGCTGGAGGTGTTCCCCAGAGCAGGCGGAACCCTGGCTGACGCAGGCGTCTGGGTTCGCCAATTTTGGACATCGGAACACCGTCGTTACAGCAATCAGCGCGTTAATTTTACTTGCAACCTTCAGTAGATAATCCCGTATTTACTAAAAGAAAGGATCAGCCATGGATGAACACACTTTAATGTCTTTCCCAACATGGGTCGAAGCCACACATCCAGGATTATCCCTACTTAATTTCCGACAAAAAACGCCCCCGGACCTGCATCCGAAGGCGTTACTTGATTTTAAACGTAAATTAGTTAGCTTATCTAAGCCGCGGTTAGTTTAGTACCAACCGTTAGCTTGCCAGAAAGCTTGGGCAGCTGACCATGAGCCGTAACGGGAAGCGACGTATGAGTTCGCAACCTTTTCTTGGTTAGCAGCTGAGTAGTCACCGTTCAGGTAAGAAGAACTCAGTTGGTACTTTCCAATGTATTGGCCGTTAGTAGCTGAGTATGAACCGCCAGATTCCTTGTTGGCGATCCAAGCCTTAGCGCTGGCTTCGGAACCAGACACACCAGTAGAAGCAGTCGTGCTGCTTGCTTGGGTGTTGTTGGTCGTCGTTGCTTGGTTAGTCGTTGCTTGACTAGTCGTGGATTGGCTAGCTTGGTTGTTAGTCGTGTAGTTTTGGCTGGCAACGTTAGAGCTGCTAGTCGTGGCCGTCTTCGTGCTGCTTGGCACGTTCAGCGTTTGACCCACGTAGATCAAGTTGCTGTTGCTCAAGCTGTTGGCACTTTCGATGGCACTAACGGATGAACCGTATTGGTTAGCTAATGACCAAACAGAATCCCCCTGCTTGACCGTAACATTAGTGTCGGCGTTGGCCGTGACGTTGGTGGCGAACAGGCCGGCACCGACAACGGCAACCGTACCCAAAGTATTAACTAAAGCTTTTTTGATATTCATGATAAATGAATGTCCTCCTTTGTTTGCTTAACGGCTATTAGAATAACTGATGGTTGTGTCAGTTAGATTGGGGTTACGTTACGCCAGCGTTAAGAAAAATATTACAGTGTGACAATCCGTAATATTTGTAATGGTGTTGTCACATAAACCGCTTTTTTGCCCTCATTTTTACCCATTTTGGCGCAAACGACCCTGGTTTTTCCGTGTCTTTTGCACTGAATATCCCTAAAAATTTCCCGATTTTCATGAAAATTTGATGAAAAATGGGGGTTGCGAGGCCGATTTTTATGATTGTAGTCGTTAATAGTTAAGTGAAATCGATCGAAATCCGACTAAATTCGGCCTAACTTTTGCTCCCACCACGCAATCACTAACCCCCCAAATGCGCAACCCCCACCACGATTCACTGATAAATCTCGTTATACTATAGTAGAAACTTACTGCTAATCGTCCCCCAAATCGCCGTTCTACGGCACCAGCACAGCGATTCTGGCGTCCCTTTGCCTTCGGGTTGGCACATTCCCCAGCGCAGGTGAAACGATTGGACCCCCGACAACGACTTTGGTCCGTCACCTTTTCCTGAAGACGCCAAAAAAACTAGGCCAGCCTCCCCGGGTAAAGGGAAACTGACCTAGTTTTACAGAGAGTTGAGTCCGAATACGGTCGTTAGCCGTTATTTTTCAACGTTCTTACCATCGTATTCGTCAATCATAATTTGTTTCAGTTCAGAAACAAGTGGTTCACGTGGGTTAGCGGTCGTGCATTGGTCTTCAAAGGCTAATTCCGCCAGCTTGTCGACCGTCTTGTCGAAGTGGGCCTTGTCGACACCGTTGGCCTTCAGACTCAAGGTCACGTCAACGGAGTGGGCCAAGTCGATGATCTTGTTGACCAAGGCTTCCTTCAATTCTTCCTTCGTCGTGCCTGGCAAGCCCAGGTAACGCGCGATTTGGGCGTAGTCTTCATCGGCCCGGAAGTATTCGTACTTCGGCCACATGGTCAGCTTCGTTGGTTCCTTGAAGTTGTAGCGGATCACGTGTGGCAAGGTGATGGCAATGGCCAGGCCGTGTGGTAAGCCGAATTCGCCACCCAGTTTGTGGGCGATGGAGTGGTCAACCCCTAAGAAGGCATTGGCGAAGGCCATCCCGGCTAAGGTCGACGCGTTATGCATTTCCTCACGCGCCGTGATGTCGCCGTTGTACGAGTTGGTCAGGTTATCCATGACCAACTTGATGGCTTGCAGCGACCATGGCCGCGTGTAATCGGAAGCCATGTTGGAAACGTAGGATTCGATGGCGTGAGTCAAGACGTCCAGTCCAGAGTATGCCACCGTCTTCTTTGGCACCGTTTCGATAAATTGGGAATCCACGATGGCAACGTCTGGCGTCAAGGCGTAGTCGGCCAGTGGGTACTTCACGTGGGTCTTGGAATCCGTGATGACGGAGAATGGCGTCACTTCGGAACCAGTCCCTGAAGTCGTTGGAATGGCCACGAATTGGGCCTTGTGCGGCTTGTTGAACTTGTAAGCCCGCTTCCGGATATCCAAGAACTTTTGCTTTGCCCCAAAGAAGCTAGCTTCTGGGTCTTCGTAGAACAACCACATGTTCTTGGCGGCATCCATCGCAGAGCCCCCACCTAATGCCACGATGGTGTCTGGCTTGAACATCCGCATTTGCGTGACCCCACGGTTGACCGTGTCGGTCGTTGGGTCAGGTTCCACGTCGGAGAACAGGGAGTATTCGATGCCGTTTGGTTGGCGTTTCAATTCGTTTAAGACCGTGTCGACGTAGCCCAATTCCACCATGGCTGGGTCCGTAACTAAGAACACGCGCTTGATGCCTGGCATATCGTCCAGGTAACGGACAGAGGTCTTTTCAAAGTAAACTCGAGGTAATTTAATCCATTGCATATTATTTCGCCGCTTTGCAATCGTTTTGATGTTCAACAGGTCAAATGAGGAAACGTTGTGAGACACGGAGTTCTTACCCCATGAACCAGTCCCCAAGGTCAGTGATGGCACCATTTCGTTGTAAAGGTTCCCAATCCCACCGATAGCGGATGGGGTGTTGACCAAGACCCGGCTGGCCTTCATCTTGATGCCAAATTCAGTGGCCAGATCGTCGTCCATGGTATGGATGGCTGCCGTGTGGCCCAGCCCACCGAAGTGCAGCAGTTGGTCACAGAGGTCAAAGGCGTTTTCCTTGCTGGTGGCCTTGTAAACGGAGATCATTGGGCACAATTTTTCTTGAGACAGTGGGAATTTCGGTCCCACACCCGTGATCTCAGCGGCCAAGACCTTGGTGCCAGCGGGAATCTTGATGCCGGCAATGTCAGCGATCTTCTGGGCAGACATGCCGGGAACGGGGCCCTTAACGCCGCCTTCTGGCTTGAACATGGCTTCGGCTAAGGCCTTTTCGTCGCTCTTCTTAATGAAGAAGACGCCACGTGCTTGCATTTCTTTCTTAACTTCCGCGTAGATTTCGTGGTCAATGATGGCACTGTTTTCAGAAGCACAAACCATCCCGTTGTCAAAGGTCTTGGATAAGACGATGTCGTAAACGGCCCGCTTGATGTTGGCCGTCTTTTCAATGTAAGCCGGACCGTTACCAGGACCAACCCCTAAGGCTGGCTTCCCGGTGGAGTAAGCGGCCTTGACCATGCCTGGACCCCCAGTTGCCAAGACACTGGCAACCATCGGGTGGTTCATCAAAGCGGTCGTGGCTTCGATACTAGGCTTTTCGATCCAAGAGATCACGCCTTCAGGTGCCCCGGCCGCAATGGCGGCGTCGCGCACGACCTTAGCCGCCATGACAGAAGACTTTTGTGCTTGTGGGTGGAACGCGAAGATGATCGGGTTACGCGTCTTGACCGCAATCAGAGACTTGAATAAGGTCGTGGACGTTGGGTTGGTGACCGGCGTGACCCCGGCTAAGATGCCCAGCGGTTCGGCCACCGTAATCAGTTGGCGTTCGTGGTCGTCTTTGATGATGCCGACCGTCTTGTCCTTTTTGATTGAGTGCCAAATTTCTTCAGTTGCGTACATGTTCTTGATGGCCTTGTCTTCCATCACACCCCGACCCGTTTCGTCGAAGGCGGCTTGGGCCAGTTCCATATGGTGATCCAACCCGGCGATGGCCATCTGATGGACGATGTGATCGACCTTGGCTTGGTCAAAGCTGTCCATCGCGCACAGGGCGTCGTGAGCCTTGGCGGTTAAGCGGTCGATCATTTGATCAACAGTTTCATTGTTTTCTTGTTTTTTAGTAGTAGTTTTCTCTTTCACGTCTTTTAACATGGTTATGCCTCCATTTTTGAAAACATCTTTGTTAACTTCTTCACGAGATATATCATATCATGATTTCAAAATTACGCAAGACATTTTTGTTAAAAATATCACAATTAATTTATCCAGCTTACTAGCCCTGATTTAGCAAGGCTTACAGCCGTTTTAAATGTAAGCGCATACACCTCGGCAAAAATAAATTACCGGTTCTTCTATCTGTGAATAAAATCACTACCGAACTGTTTTGTTTTCATAACTATCCGTAGTCTTTTCAAAATACGCCCCCCATCTCACCGGCGAACACGCCCCGCCACAGTTCTCAGGTAGCCGGCCCGTGATTGTGCTAAAGTAGAAGGTAAATACATTATCGAAAGTGCCGGTAACCACTGGGACTTTCACTCGTCGAGAGGAGTTGAGAACTGTGCAAGCTTGGCGGTTCTGGCGGGAAGCGACCCGTCATTTTTTCCAACACTGGGGGAGCTACGTGACACTGGTCTTCGTGACCAATCTGGCCATTAGTTATTTGGCGGTGCCGGCCTTGACTTGGCTGACGTCCGCTTTGATGGACTGGCAACACGTCCCTTACGTGTCCTACACCAACATTGGCGCCATTGCGCTCCAGCATCCCTTGGCCATCATCGGCCTGGTGCTGATCTTACTGGTGGTCGTCACCCTGATCTATTGGCAATTTGCCTACTTATTACTGGGGATCATTAACATTCGTAACGGGCGCCCGGAATCCACCCGGTCCCTCTTGGCCGACACGGTCCGGAGCATTGCCGGCGCCTCCCCCAGCACCTTTTTATTTTTCATCGGCTACTTCATCGTCATCATCCCGTTTGGGAGTGAGCTGTTCACCACGCCCCTGCTCAACAAGGCCAAGATTCCCGCCTTTATCGTGAGTTATCTCATGGACAACCCGCTGTGGGCCGCGCTGCTGGCGGTCGGCTACGTGGTGGCAGCCTACATCGGCATTCGCCTGATTGCGGTCTTACCGCTGATGATGCTCGACCACTACCACAGTCGCGAGGCCATTCGCCTGAGCTGGCAACGAACCCGCCACAATTTCTGTAACTACCTGAGTAAAATTCTATTGACGCTAGCTTTGATCAGCGCCACCGTCTTTGTCATCTACGCCGCCCTCTACATTGGCCAGGTGTTGTTTGATAAAACGCACGTGGCTCTGGTCGCGGCGACCGCCAACCTCTTCTTGATGGAGGTCATTACGGAATTTATCGTGTGCTACGCGACGGTGCTGTTCATGATGATCATCTTGAGCAGTCACGACCGTCACCAGCGGACCCCGTTGTCGCTGTTTAGCTTCAGAGAACCCGCCAAGACCAAGTTGCGGACCCGCCTGTTGATTGTCAGTGGGCTGGCCGTCATTAGTGCCACGCTGGTCGGCTTCAACCTCATCTACTTAAACGGCCTGGCCATGACCAAACCGCTGACGATTGCCCACCGCGGCGTCGACCATGGCAATGGCGTCCAAAACACGATTCCCGCCATGATCAAGACCAGCCGCGAGAAACCCGACTTCGTGGAAATGGACGTCCGCATGACCAAGGATCACCAATTTGTCGTGATGCACGATGCCAATCTGAAGGCGCTGGCTGGCTTGAAACGGTCCGTGGCCAAGATGACGCTCAAGCAGCTGACTAAAGTGACCGTCACGGAAAACGGCTACCAGGCCAAAATTCCCAGCTTTAACCAGTATCTGAACACGGCTATCCGCCACCATCAACGTCTCCTGATTGAGATCAAGACGGGCGGTGCCGATACGCCGGATCTCTCGGAACGCTTCTACCGGCAATTTGGCCAGCGCATCCTGGCCCACCACGAGCAGATTCATACACTCAGTTATAAAATCATGAATCAATTGAAGACTGAGCACCCCGACCTGTTCGTCAGCTACATCATGCCCTATAACCTGACGTTCCCGCACACCCGGGCCAACGCCTACACCATGGAATCCACCACGCTTAACGATTCCTTCATCGACCAGGCCAACCGCCAGCATAAGAAGGTTTATGCCTGGGACATCGACACCATCACCAACCTGGATCAGATGATGTTCTTGGGCGCCAACGGGGTCATCACCAACAACTTGTCGGTGATTCAACAAGAAATCAAGGAAAACACGGATCATCCCAGCTACGCCAACTTATTGTTGACGCTGATGAATGATTTGTCCTTGGAGTCGCAAACCCAATAATGCCGCATACTGAAGGTTGAAAGACGGCAATCAGCACGGTAATTTTAGGTTCAACCTTCAGCTGTACACAAAAACGACTGTTGACACAGGTTTCGGCCTGGTCGGCAGTCGTTTTTATCTTTAAATCTGTAGGTTGAAAGTCTAAAATTGGCTAGAATCACTCGAGCCTGGGACAAAACCTACCAGGCTCATTCGCGTGACCTTTACATAGCTGAAACGTGCGCCAAAAGGCAGCCGGTTCCGCTTAAAACTGCTAACCAAACAATCCAAACCTAGGATTATTCGGTTAGCAGCCTTAATGCTCGCCGGCTAATCGCCTTTGGTCTCACTCTCACACGCTTTTTCCATTATTTCTTTTCAATTTTGCGAATCGGCCGCTTGATCAAGTGCAACAACTTTTCCGATTGTAAGCGCGCCACCACGGCATCGACGGCGACTTGCATCAGCTTTTCGTTCAAGTCCTTGGCCGCGGGTTGGACCTGGTCTTCACCCAAGTGGTGGAGCCGATCTTCCAGGCGGTCGATGAAGTTATCATAGGCCTGCTTGGGATAGTCACCCGCCGTGATTTGGTCGATTCCTGAGCGGACCGTATCCGTTTGGAACATGGGCTTCAGGAGGCTGATCATTAAAATATCGGTCAGCTGCATGGTCTGATACTTCTTCTTCACCGGTGCCAAGATGACGTTATGCTTCACGTAATTGTTAATCATCGCCGGCGTAATCATGTCAACGCCCAGCGGCCCCAGCACGTCGTTGATCAGCGCCGTTACCTGGTCCATGTACAGGTCAAACTTCGGTAAATCATCCCACCGGGGCAACTTGACGCCGTGCATCTGGTGTTCCCAACGGGTGTATTGATTAAAATCAGCCATGTCTTTTCCCTACCCTTCCGTTTCTAGGTCCAATTATAGCATATAATCTAGTCTCAATGACTAGCTAAAGCTCAATTTTGGCAATTCATCTAGCGCCAATGAATCTTGCTTAAAATCCGGTGGCCCAAGACGTCTTGGACCAGGATAAAGACCGGAACCACGCTCACCATCAGCGGCAAGTAGAGCAAGGCCAAGCGCCAATTTAGCAGGCTGACCAGCGAAAAGATGGGGCCAAAGAAGATGAAGATGATGGCAAATAACCCGGCCATCAACGCCACTAACCCGACTTTGAAGCGATTCAGCGGCCGAGCCACCATGACCAGGGCGTTGAGACTGATCAGGCCGGTCATCAAGACGCTCAGCGTTGAGGTCGTCGCAAAACTTAGATGAAATTGCGTGCCAATCCCCATGATGACCAGGATGTAGCCGACCACGCAGACGGCGGCCGGCGCGGCAATTTCCATGACTTGTTTCATAAAACGACCGGTAATCCGCGCATAGTTGGGCTGCAGGGCCAAGAAGAACGTGGGAATACCCACCATCAAAGACGAGATGGGCGTCAGTTGAATCGGTTCAAAGGGATAGCTGCGACTCATGAAGATAAAGATCAGCGTCAAGGCTACGGAATACATGGTCTTGATCAAGAAGAGCGAGGCCACCCGCTCGATGTTGTTAATAACCCGACGACCTTCATTTAAGACGTTGATCATGGCGTCAAAATTCGAGTTCACTAAGACGAAATCCGCCAGACTCTTGGTGGCTTCACTCCCCGAGGCCATGGCGATGCTACAATCGGCCTGGCGTAACGCCAACAGGTCGTTGACCCCGTCACCGGTCATGGCGACCGTGTGTCCCGCCGCTTGGTAGGCCTTGATCAGCGACTCCTTTTGTTGCGGCGTCACCCGGCCGAAGACGTTGTAGTCCGCCACCAGCTGGGCGTAGTCCGGGCTCGGGCCCACCTGACTCATGTCGACCAGTTGTTGGGCACCGGCGATGTCGGCACGTGCGGCGATGCTGGCGACCGTCACCGGATTGTCCCCGGAAATGACCTTCAAGGCCACGTCTTGATTGGCAAAATAACCAAAGGTATCCTTAGCCCGCGGCCGGAGTTCATCGGTAATGAGGACCAGACCAATAGCCTGCGGGTCAGTCGGCCGGGGCGTCGCTAAATCGGCTGCCGTGGCGAGCACCAGGACCCGGTACCCCTGCGCGGCCAGCGTTTGAATGCGCTGCTGAAGCGCGGTCGGGACGGTCTCGAAGATAAACTCGGGTGCCCCCATGAGGGTGGCCTGTCCTGCCAAGACAGCCCCGCTCCATTTACGACCGGAAGAAAACGGCAAGACTTGCCCGGCTTGAACGGCCGGCGTGCCCAAGGCGGCTTGAATGGCTTGTGCCGTTTCGTTGTCATCCCCGGTCGCGGCGACTAATTGGGCTAGCTGCGTTTGTGCGGCCTGCTGGGTAACGGCGCCGAGCGGTTCCACCCGGTCCAACTGGAGCTGGCCGTTGGTGATGGTCCCCGTCTTATCCAGGCACAACACGTCGACCCGGGCCAACGCCTCGATGGCCGGCAATTCCCGCACCAATACGTGATGCCGCCCCAGGGTAAGCGCCCCGGCCGCCAGGGCCACCGACGTCAGTAATACCAAGCCTTCCGGAATCATCCCGACCATCGAAGCCACGGTGCCCAGAATAGCGCGCGTTTGACTCTGCCCCCGCAACATGGCGGAAATGAACAATGCGGCTCCCAGTGGGATGATGGCAAACGTCAAGACCTTGATAATTCGATTAATAATCGTGAGCAATTGGCTGGCGCTGCGGCGGTCTTTCTTGGCCGAATAGGCCAGTTGTTTGACAAAACTGCCGTGGCCGACCGTGGTCGCCTGAACCAAGGCCCGACCGCCAAGAATGACACTACCGGAGACCAGGTCATCCCCGGTCTGTTTACTGATTGGCGTGGATTCCCCGGTAATCTGGGACTCGTCGACTTCGAGCCCCGCGGTATCGCGAATGCGGCCGTCCACCGGCAACTGATCGCCACGGCCAAGTTCCAGGATGTCGTCTTGCACGATGGCATCCTGATGATAGGCCGCCACCTGGCCGTCACGTAAGACATTGATTTTGCCTTCCGACAACAGGGCCAGCTTATCGACCTGGCGTTTCGAGCGAATTTCTTGGAAAATGCCAATCCCCGTGTTGACCACGACGACCCCCAAGAAAAGTAAATTTTTATAACTCCCGGTAAACAGCACCAAGGCCCCTAAGAGCACGTTGATTAAGTTAAATAGCGTTAATAAATTATCCCGAAAAATTTGTTGGACACTGCGAGTCAGCGGGGGCAAGGGGTCATTCTGTTGACCGGCCGCCACCCGCTGGGCCACCTCTGCGGCCGTTAAGCCTAAATCTAACGGTGTCTCTTCCCGTTTTGTTGTGGTCATTTTCCCGTAGCCTCCTTCACGTTTGTTTACCCCTTTATTGTACTAGAAAACCCCACCGATTAGCGCTTATTTCGTTGGCTTTTGCGTAATCCTTTACGGAATCGCAACCAAATTTGCCGCCGTCTACCGCCCCCTGTCGCCGCGAGAAGACTATACTGGAATTGGTAACAAACTATTCAAGGGGAGGGTTTATTTTGAACCATAAATCTACAGCAGTTATTTTATTTATTCTCTACGTGATTTTGCTGGGATGCATGTTGACCCACCAAGATATGTTGGCAATGTGGCTGATGACCTTTGGGATGCTGATTGAGGCTAGCGTCAACCTGTACGACCAATTCAAGCGGCGGTAAGCGTTGTCATTTCCGTGATTTTAGCTTAAGATTAGAAGTATTATGTGTGGTGACGCACACGAAATGACTGACGGTATCTGCCGTCAAGGAGGAAATTTAATGGCACCTACCAAAATCACCAAGACTATCAAGCTCGCGGACGGTAATCGCATGCCGGTCATGGGCTTTGGGACGTACAAAATCGGCGACCAAGAAACTATGAACACCGCAATCGACGCGGCTTGGAACGCCGGATATCGGATGTTTGACACCGCCATGTTGTACCGCAACGAAGACATCCTGGGCCCCGCGATCCAACAGCTGGGCTTACCCCGTGAAGGCCTGTTTTTGACCAGCAAGGTCGCCGAGGTCGTTCAAGGGTATGACCGGACCATGAAGGCCGTCGAAGGCTCGTTGAAGCGGCTCCAAACAGACTACTTGGACCTGCTGCTGGTTCACTGGCCCGTTCGTGAATACTTCTTTGACACCTGGAAGGCCATGGAACAACTCAAGGCCGATGGCAAGGTCCGGTCGATTGGGGTCTCCAACTACACCATTTCTCACCTGGAACTGCTCGCTACGCAGGCCAAGGAAATGCCCGTCGTTAACCAGGTTGAATACCACCCCTACTTAAACCAACAGGCGCTGTTCGACTACGACCAGGAGAAAAATATCGTGACGGAGGCCTGGAGTCCCTTGGGTCGCCGCGCCGTATTGGACAACCCCATGTTAATGAAGATTGCCAAACACCATCAGAAATCCGTCGCCCAAATCGTCTTGCGCTGGGAACTCCAACACGAGCTGGTCACGATTCCCAAGTCCACGCATCCCGACCGTATCAAGGAAAACGCCGAGATCTTTGACTTTGACTTAGACGTCGACGAAATGACTATGATCGACATCCTCAACCGCAACGAGCGGACGGGGAACGAACCGGAAATCGTTTACGAAACCGGTAAGCAATACTAAGCGCGCTGGACTGGGCAACACGATGAGAGCTGGCCGCCTGCCGTTCGTCAACTATGGGTTGGAACGCGGTGGGCGGACCAGCCGAGCCAAAGGACGGTCTCGGCCTCGCTTTGAGCCGATAACCCGCGTCTCAAAGACGCCAGTTGCCTAAGCGGTATGAATCGCACCGCTAAGGCAACTCCCACGGCTGAACCCATATTTGACGAACTCTCGGCTACGATTGTGGTTGTCAGCGGCGACTAGTGTTGTCCCCCCTATCATCAACTATTAATACCAGCAGTGATTTAAAAAGCGCAACCGACTTGCCCTCTCAGCGAGTCGGTTGCGTTTTCTAGTAGTAGTCGGTTAAATAACTGGCCTGTGACGTTTCCCGTCAACTAGCACTCTGGGGGTTACGTCACAAGCGACCCAGTAAAACACTCCCCGATGGCGAAGACTTCCGATTTCACCACTCATCATCAAAAAAGCCACCAACTTGCATTTCAGCAGGTCAGTGGCTTTTTGATGACTCACGGTTAATTAATCATTCGCATGCTTGCGTTGGCGAATATCATACCAGATGATTCCCATGACCCCGAACAGGATTGGGCCGACCAGCATCCAAATCGTGCTTTGGACGTCGCCGTTTTCCAAGATAGGTTGGACCAGCGTGAAGGTGTTGGCGCCCAAGACCACGATGAAGACGACCCAGCTGATGATGGTCGTCCAGGTTGGGGACTTGTAGACCTCAAAGGGCTTCATGATGTCGCGGTTGTGCTTGAATTTGGGAAAGGCGTAGACCAAGAACAGGTATGGCAGCGTCATGGAGACGTTGGCCATCAAGGTCAAGATGTTGTAGAAGGCCGAGGCATCCGTCGAGGCAAAGGATGCCAGCAGGATGATCACGATGACCACCGCACATTGTAACATCATGGCGTAGCTCGGCATGTCGTTGGCATTGAGCTTGGTGAACTTCTTCGGCCACATGGATTTGGGTGTCCCCATGATCAACGTCTTCAGTGGTGAATACGTTAACGTGAAGAAGGCCCCCGAGTAGGCCAGGAACATGCCCAGACCAGTATAACGGGCGAACCACAGGCCGATTGTGGTGCTCGTCGCAGCACTCAGGCCGAGCGACTCACCCAAGACATCCCCGAGATTGCGCATCATGACATAACTGATATTCCCCATGTTGGTCGTCGGGTCGGACAGGACCTTTTGCCAGTTCGTACTGATCCCCCAGCACAGAATCCCAATGGCATAGCCCAGCGTGATGACGATAGCCGAGATGACAATGGCCTTGGGGAAGGTCTTTTCCGGATTCTTGGTCTTATCGACCATCCCCCCGAGGACTTCCAGGCCTCCGTAAGCAAAGATGGCAAACACGGCAAAGCTCATGATGCCCATCGGTTGCTGGTAATTGGGGTGTGGTGAGTGCAAGAAGGTGTTCAGCGGTTGGGCAAATTCACCGTGACGCAAGGCCAAGACGATACCGGAAATGACCAGCAGGATGGCGTTTAAGCTCATGACAGCTAATCCCCCCAGGCTGGTGATGCGTACGATGCCCTTGACCCCTTTGATGGAGACCCAGGTCACCAAGATCATCCACAGACACGACAGAATCCCAATGACCTGCGTGGCGTTCATTCCGGCAAAGGCGAAGTTCTGCGTTTGGTCACGGCCAAAGAAGGTCGTGGTAAACGGAATCCAGACCTTGGCAGAGGTGGAGACCAGCCAGATGATGTAGGACGCAAACCACATGAAGGTCCCAATAAAGGCAAACCGCGGTCCGACACTGCGGTCCAGCCACTGGTACATCCCGCTCCCCTCGTCAGACTTAATCGCGGCCCCGTATTCGGCCATCATTAAGGCAAACGGAATAAAGAACAGCACTGCGGCGGCTAAGTAAAATAGAATCGAAGAGTAACCCATCAAGAAATAGGCTACCGTACTGTTGGCAAAGCCAAAGACGGTCGTAAAGATCATCATGACTAAGGCCATTAAGGTGATTTTATTGTTATTATTATCAGCCATTATTTTCTCTCCAATATTTTCAAACTGCCCGATTGTAGGCGCTTTAATTAGTTTACATGAGCGACCATACAATCCGCTGGCATTTCAATAATAGCTGGGTAAATTTTTCGTGTGATAACTGGATGTTTTCTAATGCGGTGGGGGCTGGCAAATAGTTCCCCCTTGTAAATGGCTCGGCCAAAAACGAGCCCTCTCTCTTAGCAGGCCACTTCTATCTTGGCTTCCGTTTAGGGGTTAGCCATTGAACGCTGCTAACAGCTAACCAACGACAAAAAAGCGTCCCCGCCATTGCCAGCGAGGACGCTTTTTGATTTACGAATCGATTAGTCGATACTAATGTGATGGTTGTCTTCAACCTCAGTTTGCTTTGGCAACGTCAAGGTCAAGACGCCTTCATCATACTTGGCTTCAACCTTCTTCAAGTCAATGCTTGGCAGGTAGAAGGAACGCGCAACATTTTGGCTGCTACGTTCTTGACGGAGAACCCGGCCATCGTCATCCTTCGTGGCTTGCTTAACTTCGGACTTCCCAGAAATCCGCAGCGTGTCGTCACGATAATCGACGTGGATGTCTTCTTTCTTGAAGCCAGGCATTTCAGCCGTAACCACGTAGTCTTTATCGTGTTCAACCACATCAGTCTTCATGGAGCCATCGCCGCTAAACATGTCGCGTCCCAGGTTACCCACTTCATTAAAGAAATTCATTGGATCAAAGAAATCAAAGTTCCGGTTCATAACATCGTTAGTCATAATCAATAACCCCTTTCTGTCTTCCTTGTTTACATTTTCTATAATAGTCAGTATTGGTCAGAATTGCAAGTAATTAGCACTCGACTAACAGGAGTGCTAAATTCCTGCCATAAACACCGCCAATTCGGTGTTTATGTAAATGCATTGTAGGACCTGTCGACAGAAAGGTCAATTATTTTGTTTAAAGGTCAAAGAAAAACTAGTCGATTTGTGGCTGCTTAGCTCCCGGTTGACACAAATTAAAAGAGCTTGCCACGCTGGCAAACCCTTCTGCTGTCACTCTTTAAATTAACGAGAATACCCCGACAACAATCTTAATCCTAAAATAGCTTTGACCTTCACAGAATTCGAATTATACACAAATGGCTTATAGCTTGTCTGATTCTGAAGAACTTATTGCAATTTTTAGGTTGTAAACAAATACTCCTGTGAGCAGTACAGCACCAACTACACCGAACATTTGATTGATGCTAAACATCGGTGAATCAAACACAGCAAAAACTGCCATGCTAATTAAAAAGCCTAGAACAACTAGTCTTGGAGCCGAACCTTCATCCATAATAATTTTCCTCCCCAAATTGTTTTGTTCACGGTCATAATACTACTAGTATCTTTTTAATGCTACTAAATAAATCATCCCAAAAATAATTTGTGATTTCCTAAACATCTATCTACTATAAAAACTATAAAATGTTCATAAAAAGCCAAGATAACTAAACGCCCTATAAAAAACTTTATTGAGATTTAAAAAACATTTCACATTTAAAAAGCGCAGCCAGGTTATCCCAGCTACGCTCCTTCATTTAATAACGATAATAATAACTGGTTTGACCCTTACCCGGTCCCATTGGTGGCAGGTAGCATCGCAAAGCCGTTTTTCCGTGATGCTTCAGCTTTTTCCAGTAAGGCCACTGATCCGAGTAACTTTGGCCCACGTAATAACCCCATTTTCCTTTGGAAATCGACAGGTCACTGTACCATGGTGAGGTGCCAACGCGTTTGGCAACCTTAAACGTCTTGCCAGATAAGCGATGCCATTTACGCTGGCCCGCATTCTTCGTTTTCCACTGCCATTTGGTAAAAATCACCTTGTCGTAGCCGTGCTTTTGCGAATTGTAACTGCGCCAATGACCCCGCAACGACTTAGGCACCACCGTGTAATGCTTCTTAGCTGCCTGCGCAGTCACTGAACTGCTAGATACCAGTGCAACACCACTGATCAGCGCCAGTAAAACAGCCAGTGTTAGCCAACCTTTTTTCATCCTCGATTCACTCCCCAATCACTAATTTAGCGGTGTTAACCACCACCCACTACCTATCATACCCCTGTTCGACCTTCATGCCCACAGGTTATTGATGTCCGTTTAGTTTGGCTAGTCTCAACTTTTTCACCAACAATTGCGTCCTCACGCAAAAAGTCATCCTGGGGGTACTTTCCAGAATGACCTTTTAGCTGTGTTTGATAACAGAAAAAAAGAGCAGCCAGGTCATCCCAGCTGCTCTCCCATTAAATTAGTAAGTGGTTTGTTGAACCTTGTTGTCAATAATCTTTTCGCCTAAGGCTTCTGACAACTTGTGTAGCCCGGCATCCCGCGTCTTGACGATATCCATATTGAAGATGATGGAATCAATGTCACCACCGTCAAAGTCGAATTGTTCGAAGTAGACGTAAGGATCGTGGTCATCGTCGTCGTTTAAGAAATGCTTCATAACTGCATCAGATAAAGCGGTTGCCCATTCTAAATCTGCCATCTTTGGTAAATCTTTCTTCGTCACATACCCCGGATCAAGAACCAACTTCGCCGCTTTTTCCACGTCTTCTTTAGGAATTTGTACGGTCGTTTCTGTTTTTTCTTTAGGTGTATCTGCCATAATCAAAATCTCCTTTGATGTTACTGACTTTAGTCTAGTCCTTTTTAGTCGAAACGTTAAGTATTCATTCGCGGTTTAACTGCGTTTGTGCCACATCAGTCTAACCGAGCCAGTTAATTGCGTTTTAACTGACCTTCTGAGTGACTAACTATTGGCCACAATCGTTTCACCCGTTACCGATGTGATTGCCCGTCTGACAACGTTTGGCAGCGTTTGCTTTTATTGGGCGTTGCATCTAGCCGGAATGGTCGGTCAAATTTCCAAAAAATCGCGAAAATTTTACGATGTTCGGTTGCTATGCGGCCCCAGAAAGGGTAAAATTTGCTTCAATTCACCCCCTGTGAAAAGGGGGTAAGACGCGCTATAATGAAGAGATAGAACGATATGAAATGAGGAATGATGTGTGGATAGCGGTCAGATAGTTGTGAATCTAATTATTATTTTAATTACCTTCTTTTTTGCAGCTTTCTTTGTTGCCTGCGAATTTGCTTTGGTCCAAACCCGGCCTAGTGCTCTGGAGGAAAAAATTGCCGAACGAGACAAGCCATCGACCAAGCTCAATCGGGCCATGAAAATGGTCACCAATTTGAATGAATACTTATCGACGACTCAAGTGGGGGTTTCCCTCGCTGGGATCATCTTAGGGTGGATTGGGGAGACGTTCTTCGTTGACCTGTTATTGGGCGGCATCGCCCCAGCTCACCTGAACGGCGCTACGGCCCACACCATCGCGGTTATCGTCGGGGTTTTACTACTGACGTACCTCGAAGTGGTCTTCACGGAAATTGTCCCGAAGAACATTTCCATTGATATGCCAATGAAAGTCTTGATGCTAGTGGTCACGCCACTGCATTACTGCCACGTCCTCTTTTACCCGTTCGTTTGGTTGCTCAACAGCAGTGCGTCTGGAGTAGTCAAATTGATGGGGCTGAAAGTGGCCAATGAAAGTGACGAAGTCTTCTCCCAAGCTGAAATTTTGAACCTCTCACGGAGTGCCGTTGAGGGTGGCGAACTGGAAAAAAACGACCTGGTCTACATGCAACGGGCATTTGAATTAAACGACAAGGTCGCCAAGGATATCATGATCGACCGGACCCAACTGGTAGTCATCGACATCACGGCCAACGTTAAGGAAGCCTTGAATGTCTACCTACAGGAACGGTTCAGCCGCTTGCCAGTCGTTGCCGATGGGGATAAGGATAAGATTTTAGGGTACGTCTACAATTACGACTTGATTCGTCAACAGCAGGTGGATTCTCATATTCGCATTGATAAATTGATTCGTGACATTTCGACCACGCCCGAAACGACGCCGATTACCCAAGTGCTGCAGCAAATGATCAAGAAGCGGACCCCAATCGTCGTTGTCGTTGACGAATACGGGGGCACTTCCGGGATCATCACCGATAAGGATATTTATGAAGAGTTGTTTGGGACCGTCCGTGACGAAATCGACGATGCCAACGACCAGTACATTTTCAAGCAACCCAATGGCACTTACCAGGTCAACGGGAAGATGACGACTTATGACTTTGAGCGGTACTTCAACACCGATATCAAGGGCTTTGAGGCCTCCGATACGGTCACGATGGCCGGGTTTATCATTGATAACTACCCGGACGTGAAGGTCAACGACGTTATCCAACTGAAGAACTTCGACTTGAAGGTCTTGGATTACGAGAACTCCTTCATCAATTGGTTAGAGGTCACGGTCAACCCGCCGCAAAAGCAAATCGCGACGGCGGATGCCGAGGATCACGACAAGAAAGATAAGTAAAGTTAAACCCGCTGCTCTGGATTGAGCGGCGGGTTTTTGTGTCAAGATAACCCCAAACGAGAGTGGGACAAAAGGCGATTAGCCGGCGAGCATTAAGGCTGCTAACCGAATAATCCCGGTTCTGGATTGTTTGGTTAACAGTTTTAAGTGGAACCGGGCGCGGCTGCCTTTTGGCGCACGTTTTAGCTATGTAAAGGTAACGCGAACAAGCCTGGGAGGTTTTCCCAGGCTCGTTTTTCATATGTATACCCTTTACCGCAGGCGCACTAACCCTTTCACCAGGTAGAACACGCCGCCTAAAAACAACAGGAAGCACACCCACCAGAACACACTGGTTACCCGAAATGGCAGGATATTCCAAATCATTAAAAACATAATTAACAGTCCACTCCAGAAATCCAGTGAATGGACGAAACGCTGATTAAATTGCATGGCTACCCCCTATTTTTTCTGTGGTCGTGTTGACCCAAATAGACCACGGGACAGTTCGTAAACGCCAATCACGACCAGGATGACGGACACCACGATTTCGTAGACGCTGTTACCCGTCAACGGTGAAAAGCCCCAGCCACTCAGTACCAGGGCGACCAAGCCACCCCAGAAATTTGACGAACGATAAAATTCCTTGTTAAACATCACGTTACTGCCGCCTTTCTATTTACCTTCCATTCTAGCACGAATGATTAGGGGATTGACTACCCAATCGTTGACAGACCTGAAAATTAGTCCCAAGATGAACGTAACCGCATCGTAGAAAGGTAGGCTATCCGCTTGGACATCACGCAATTATCGAATCAAATCATTCTCATGTTTATTTTAATGGCGGTCGGCCTCCTGACCAACAAACTGGGCTTCATGCACGGGCAAACGGCGACGGATCTGACCAACATCCTGTTGTACATCGTCTCGCCTTGCTTGATCGTCAATGCCTTCGAGCAACACTTCTCCGCTAGCCGCTTGCAGGCGCTGGCCTGCGTCATGCTGGGCATTCTCTTGACGTACGGCGTCATGGTCGTCATCACTCAGCTGGTCTTTAAACGCGTGGCCGACGCGAATTTACAGCGCATCATGCGCTTTGGCGCGGTCTACTCCAACGCCGGCTTCATGGGTGTGCCCCTGGCTAGCGCGCTGTTTGGCAGTACCGGCGTCTTCTTTGCCGTCGCCTCACTGGCGGGCTTCAATATCTTTTGCTGGACCCACGGCATTGCGCTGTTTACGCCCCATCAGGCAGACGACCACCACGTCAACTGGCGGCAGATCCTGCTCAATCCCAACATCGTAGCGATTGCGGTCGGCCTGATCATTTTCGTAAGCGCGATTCAGCTGCCCCGCCTACTCAACCAGACCATCACCTATGTCAGCTCCATCAACACGCCGCTGTCAATGATCGTCATTGGTAATAGCCTGGCGGCGGTCAAATTAAATCGCCACACGCTGGACCGTCGGCTGTGGTGGCCTCTGGCTCTACGTAACGTGGTGTTTCCGCTGGTGTGCCTGCTGATCCTCCAAGCCTTTGGCGTGCGCGGCATTCCGCTGTACACGACCGTCTTAATGGCGGCTTGCCCGGTGGCGGGTAACGTAGTCCTGTTCACCTTAAAGGCCCACGGCGACACCAGCCCCGCCGTCACGCTGATGAGCCTGTCCACCATCCTGTGCATGGCCACGATTCCGTTGGTCTTTGCCTTGAGTAACTTGATTTAACTGGGGGCAACTGCGCCGACCCAGTTAACTGGCTTTTGTTCAGACTAATGTGCTAATTGCCGTAACGACGGTGTTCCGACATCTAAAATTGGTGAAACCAGCCGCCTACGTCAGCCAGGGTTCCACCTGCTCTGGGGAACGGCTCCAGCCTGAGGGGCGGTCTTCCGCCTCGCTTGAAAGCCTGGCAAAACCGGCCAGTCTCTCAAGTCGTCCCGCGCTGTAGGCTGAGAAAGGGCCTCAGCCTACAGCGCTGACACAGCTGGTTCCACCCTGGCTGCCTCCGGCAAGTTAGTGGTTAGCAGTAACACTGTGTTAATCAAAGAATAGTCTTTCACGTAGCTGCTATCTGGGGTTAAGACGACTGTTACTCACACGCACTACCGTAGCCGAGAGTTCGCCAAATATGGGTTCAGCCGTGGGAGTTGCCTTAGCGGCGCGGTTCATGCCGCTTAGGCAACTGGCCGTCTTTGAGACGTGTTTTTCGGCTCAAAGCGAGGCGTCGAGACCGTCTTTTGGCTCGACCCGTCCGCCCCAGCGTTCCAACCCATATTTGGCGAACGGTAGGCGGCCAGCTCAGAGTTTCACGCAACGGCAGGCGGTCACGTTTATTCCAAAGAAAAATGGTGCCCAGCCGCAGTGGTTGGACACCATTTTTAATCAGTTAATTAACGGTCTGCCTTGGGTAAACGCAAAGCCAGCAGGAAGCCGACTAAGGCCAAGACAAAGGTGAAGTAAAAGCCGTAATGCGCCCCATTGACGAAGGCGCCAGCGGCATTGGTCGTGCCATTAGCCAGGTAAGCGGCTTGGCCGATGCCCAGCAAACTGGTGGCAATCGCCGTCGCAATCGCACCCACGATCTGTTGCAGAGTGTTCATGATGGCACTCCCATCGGCGGCGATTGGGCCGGTCAGGGCGTTTAACCCGTGGGTCTGTGACGGTGACATCGCTAGCGGTGCCCCAATCATTAAGATGACATGGGCCATGATGACGTACCAAACAGCGGAATGCGTGGACGTGAACGCCAGCATCAAGGCCCCGACCATTGAGATGATGAAGCCTAACCGGGCTGGCATTTGCGCGCCGACGTGGTCATACAACCGGCCAGAAACGGCGGAGACAATCGCGTTCATGACCCCACCTGGGAACATGATGATCCCGGTCAAGGCTACGGGCACCAGCAAGCCCTTTTGGATGTACATTGGTAACAGGTACATCGCGGACAGGATAATCCCGAAGTTGATCATGACCAAAATGGCCCCGATCCGGAAACCGGGAATGGCAAACGCCCGCAGGTTTAAAATCGGCTTGTCTACCGTTAACTGCCGATGCGTGTACCAGGCCAGGATCAAGATCCCGACGATCAGCGCGCCAATCACGGTTGCGGAGCCCCAGCCTTGGTCACTGGCCAAGCTAACCCCGAGGACTAAGCTCCCGAAGCCTAACGTGGACAAGATGATGGATAAGAAATCCACCTTGGGCCGCGACACTTCAGCGATGTTCTTCAAGGAGGTTACCGCGAAGAGAAAGGCGATGACCAAGAATGGGACGAACAGCCAGAAGATCCACCGCCATGAAGCGACACCCAAGACGATACCGGCTAAGGTTGGCCCCACGGCTGGTGCGAACATGATGACCAAGCCGACCATCCCCATGGCCGCGCCTAGCTTATACGGCGGGAAGATTTGCATGGCCACGGTAAACATCAGTGGCAAAATCAACCCGGTGGCGATTCCTTGGATCATCCGCCCAAACAACAACACCCCAAACCCGGGGGCCGAAGCGGAAATGATGGCCCCGACCGCAAAATCGATCAAGGCAAACAGGATAACCTGCCGCGTCGTGAACCATTTCGTAATAATACTGGACAGGGGTAAGACCACCCCGACCATTAACATATAGCCCGTCACGAGCCATTGAACCGTGGCCGTTGAGACGTTTAATTGCGCCATTAATTGTGGTAAAGCGATATTTAAGGACGTTTCGGAAAACATCCCGACAAAGCCCCCGATTAGCATCCCCATCATGGCAAGCATGGGGTGCGCGACTTGAACACGCGCTGTCTTTGCCATTTCTGGTTGGCTACTTTGTGCTGAATCCATTTGTTTTCACACTCACTTTCATTTAAACACAATGGATTACTTTAGCAGAAAAAAGCCGGCTTCGTAATAGCAAATTTAGAAAAAATTAAATTAAAACGGTTTCACATCGACATTTCGGGCAAATTGTCTTACTTTTCTCCCTTGATGGCCGCCATCTGTTGGCGCAGTTCTTGCAGGCGAGCCGTGTCTAACTCGGGGGCCATCATGACCTGGTCGTATTCAAATTGCAGGCGCGGCAGGTCGGTAGCTGGCGTGCCCTGGGCCGTTTGGGCCGGATCTACCAGCTGGCGGTCCTTGAACACCAACGTGCGCGTGGCCACGTGCTGGCGGAATTCCTGGTCGTGGGCGACGAACAAGACCGTGCCTGGATAGCCGAGCAGGTAGTCTTCCAACGCTTGCAGCGCTGGCAAGTCCAGGTAATTGGTCGGCTCGTCTAGAATCAGCAGGTTGCTGGCACTCACCAGGATGGCTAACAGCTGAAGCTTGACCTGCTCGCCACCACTCAAGTCGCCCACCAGGCGATCATAGAAGCGCGCAGTTAAGCCAAACGCCCCCATGACCTGCCGCGTACGGTCGGCATCGAGCGCCGTGGCCGCGGCCATGACTTGCCAAACGGTCTTAGCGGCCGGTAGCTCCGTCATGTCTTGGTGGAAGTAACCGACTCGCGCGCTGGGCGCTAAGCGGGTGTGTGGCGCGTGGTCCAGAATGGCCGTGATCAGGGTGGACTTGCCACAGCCATTCGGTCCGGCCAACGCCACCCGTTCGCCGGGCGCGATGTCAAACCGGGCGTGGTGGAGTAGCTCATGGCGCCCCCGCTTAAGATGCAGGTCTTCGGCGGCCACCAACCGCTTGCCGGTCACCGGCGGCAGGTCCGTCGCCACCAGCTTCAAGGCCGCGGCCTCGTGTGGCTTGACCGCCGTCGTTTGCCGTTCCGCGCGGTCACGTAAGGCTCGCGCGCCCCGTTCCATCTTCCCGGCATTTTGCTCCCGAATCGACCGCGAATTGGCCCGCTCGGCCTGACTCATGTTGCGACTGCCCTTGCGAATCCGCTCGGCCTTTTCGTGGCGGGCTTGCACAGCCTGTTTCAATTTCCGGCGTTCAGCCTGCTCGTGTTGATACTGACTCAAGGCATTCTCGCGGCGCTGTTTACGATAGGTCGTAAATTCCTGGAAGCCCCCGTTGTATTGCGTGAATTGGTGGTCCTCTAGCGACCAAATCTGCGTGGCCACGGCGGTCAAAAGCTCACGGTCATGGGAAATGACCACTAGCAGGCCGGTAAAATGCAACAGTTGGGTCGTCAACCAGCGTTGGTGGTCGTCGTCCAAGTTAGCCGATGGCTCGTCCAAGATTAAAATGGCTGGCCGTTGGGCCAAGGCCCGGCGAATCCGGTCCAACATGCTTTGCCCGCCAGAACGGCCCGCAGTGGGCGCAATCTGTGGCACCAACACCACGTCATCCGTGACGGTGCGTTGCCCGGTGTAGTCGGTATCCGTACCGGCAATGATGTGCGCCAGGGTACTCTTCCCGGTCCCGTTGGCGCCAATGATGCCGACCCGATCACCGGCCTGGGCGGTTAAGCGTGCGGCGGTGAATAGCGACTCGCCCGCGATGGTTTTGGTGAGTTGATTTAAGCTGATTTGTGTCAAAAGGTCGTCCCCTTTCCGTGACTGACTGCCGTTGATCGTGTTGGGGTGCGGTCCGTTTTTCGGCGTAGTGAGTTGCGCATGAATCGCTGCGGACTGGGTTTGACCAACTTGATAAGCGGCTAATGGATTTCTCTGCGACTGCCCAGTATCAGTCGCCAGTGAACGATGAGTTTGATTTGGTTGGGTCATTTGGTAATCCCCCTTTTAAAAAGCAGGGATTGAGGGTACAAAAATAGTGGCCGCATTTCCCGTCCGGAAATGGCGCCCACTGGTTGCGTTTGGCAACTCAGTCGGTGCACCATCAATCCCAATTGCAGGCCCACTCCACCCCTGGTCTACGGGTGAAGCTGACTAACATTTGAAGATTGATTAGTTGCGCATCGGCTGAATACCTCGTTCTTTCTTAAAGTACCCACAGAATAGCACAGGCAGTTTATTTTGGCAAGCCATCCTAAACGAAAACGCGAACCATCTGGCGTAATTTACGGTGTCTTAATAAACCAGGTTCCTTGACTTTGCACCTTTTTCCAGGACACGACAGCATGTTTGCCCCGCAATGGCTGTGTATTAAATTTGTGCGCCGCCAGCGTCCTCCAGGTATACAAGTGATTGTTCCATCTAATGCCATCAATCACTGGCGCATGGACCCAGTAATGATCGGTAACATACCTGGTTTTGCCATTAACTTTGCTGATGTAATAGCGATTCCACATCGATTTTCCTACTTTGGCCAACATGAATTGAGACCGATTAGGATGTTGCGTCACCAGTCTAACCGCCTTTTTAGAAAGCCGGTGTCTCGCCTTGTCCTGCGCAAGCGTCAATTCTCGGTTATTCCAAAAACGCGTGTCGGCATACCTACTGGTGAAATGCATCGTTATCGTTTTGCCGTGACTAAACTTGCCCATGTGCTGGGGATGGATAAACCAATTTCCAGCGATCTCAGCTGGCACTCTGCTTAACTTACTAGCGGCTTGTGCCTGAACCGGTGACGCCACTAAGAACAGACTACCGATTGCGGCGGCCACTAGTAGCCCCACGAACAATCCTTTGATTTGTCGTAACATTTTTTCTCCTCTGCGGGTTAATTTTGTCTTGCCATGACGCCTTCACTGCCATCGCGTGTCAACGATTACGCAGCTTCCCTCAAAACTTTCTCCACCACTCTCGCCGAAATCCGAGTACACTAGGAGTAAATCCATTATCAAAACCGGAGGGACTTGCATGCAACCTTTACGTATCTTATTTATTTCCATTGAAGGCAATACGCGCAACTTCGTGGAAAACCTCACCGCCTACGCGGCCAAGCAACACGCCGCTGACGCTGACCGACCGACCATCACCGCCACCGAAATCAGCGAGGCCAGTGACTTTGTCACCGAGACACAGCCCTACTTTTGCTTCGTGCCAACCTACCTGGACGGTGGCAACGGCATCGACAACGGCGTCAAAGAGCTGATGACCAACGTGCTAGGCGAATACATTGCTTACGGACAAAACGCCACCCACTTGTTGGGTGTTGTGGGTAGCGGCAACCGTAATTTTAACGAGCAATACTGCCTGACTGCCAAGCGTTACGCCGACAAGTTCAACGTGCCGTTCATTGCTAACTACGAACTCCGGGGTGTGCCTCGCGACGAGACGCGGGTTTACGACGCCCTGGTCGCCCGCGCAAAGGAAGTGACTGACGCATGATCAATCCAACCCTCACCACCCTATTGAATCACCGAAGCATTCGCAAGTTCACGGCGGAAAAGTTAACGCCGACCGAGGTCGACACGTTGGTCAGTGCGGCCCAACACGCCGCCACCAGTACCTTTTCGCAACAATACAGTATCATCAGCGTTACCGACCCGCAAAAGCTCGCGGTCCTCGGTGAAATCACGGGCCATCCCTGGCTGGAAGGGGCCGGGCATTACTTCTTGATGGTCGCTGATCAATACCGCAACGCCCAATTGACGCCGGAGAATGCCACCACCACGGCCAATCTCCACAGTACAGACAAGCTGCTGGCGGGTATCTTTGACGCCGCCATCGCCACGGAAGCCATGGTCACGGCCGGCGAGAGTCTCGGCCTAGGCAGCACCGTCATGGGTAGCATTTTAAACGACACACTCCGGGTCATTTCACTGTTCAACCTGCCGGAATTGACCTTCCCCGTGCTGGGTTTGGCGGTCGGCCATCCCGCCGAAAAGCCAGCCCTAAAACCGCGGCTCCCGCAAGAATTGGTCCACTTTGACAACGACTACCAGCCCATCACGGCTAACGACCCCATCTTGTCCGGGTACAACCACCTCATCACGACTTATTACCATGAGCGCGGCAGTCACCAGCGAGACGAAACGTTCACCCACCACATCGTCACGGAAATGAGTCGTGACCCGAAGCAACGCGCGGAAATCCTCGTGGCCCTGGCCCAACAGGGGTTCACACTGAACTCACCAATCCAAGACTAAATCGCATGCACTACGCCGCCAGCCAGGATCCTGTCCTGACTGGTTTTTGTTTGCTAAGAACGGTAGGCCATTGTTGCCAGTCAGCCGACTCACAGTCCCGCCGCGTCCGTTAAAAAGGCCGTCTGCAGGGTCTGGGCATCGATAATGGGGTGCGTGAACAGGCTGGGGGCCGCACTGGCCGTCGTGACCGGGTGCAATGTGCTTTCGCCACGATAGTTTTTTTCGGCCAAGTACCGTCGCGTGGCCGAGTTTGCCTGCCCTAACAAGGTGTCGTGGGAGGTCGAAAACAGCAACTGACTACGATTGACCTCCCCTGAAACCAGCGCTAGCAGCGCCATAGCGACTTCTGGCCGCACGGCACTGGCGAATTCATCCGCAATTACGGTTTGCGGGGCCGGGGCCACCTGGGCCGTGATGAAGGCCAGCCCCGCGGCCACCAATTGCTGGGTTCCGCTAGACGCTCGGTCCAGGGGCAATTCGACCACGTCTTCGACCTCGCCTTCCTCGTCGTATTGCTCATACAACAAAGCTAACTCCGGCCGAGTGAACTGGGAGCCATCGAGGAACTGAACGGCCATTTGGTGCTGGGTCACCCCCGCCACCTCATTGCCGACTGCGTGAAGGAACTGGGTCAATTGGGGAATCACCCAGTCTTCGATCGCCAGATCTGCCTGTGGGCGATCCGTCAACACCACCAAATCGCGGGCAAACCAGCGGAACACGGCGACCGCCGGCTGATAGTTCGCCGCCTGGAGGCTGTCCAAAAACAATGCGTTGGGCCGCGTATTGGCTGCCGTCGTTCGTTGACCCGCCGGCACCTGGATCAGGTCGCCATTTTGGCGTAAGAACAGCCGCTGGAGCTGGCCGTCAGCCAGTTCTAAGGCCAATTCTTCAGCCAAGATGCGCGTCGCGTTGTAGCGCACGGCGTAGTGATAGCGCTGGTGGTCACAACTAATGGTGACGGCAAATTGCGTGGGTCGGAAGCGACTGGTGGTGTCCAGCATAAACGGCTCATAGGGCAGGGCATCGGTCACCTGTTCCGTGGGGGCCACAATCATCTGTTGAAAGACCGTGAGACCAGCCAACAACGCACTTTTCCCGGCACCGTTGAGCCCACTGAGGGCCACCCATTTCGCATCGGCAGTAGACAGAGTCGCGGTTTCCTTAAACGACCGAAAATTTTGCAACGAGAATTCAACTAACATGACATGACCTCCCTTTGGCTTTTAGATTACGCTACTCGGCAAAATTCACAATGATTTTCACCCGAAATGGCCAAATTTGCTATTACGGATTTAATAATCCTTCGAAAATTGACTTCAAATCGGCTAATCCGCGCCACACCGGCGTTTAGCTGAAGTCACAAAAATAGCGTGATTCCCAGCGGAAACCACGCTACTATCACTAATTTTTTAATCACTAAAGGCCTAACGCATTGATTCGCGGAACTAGGCGCGGTCCCCTCAAATTAGCGGAACCAGCAGCCGACGACAGCCAAGATGAACTCCGCCAGTAACGCGGGGACCGTTAGAAGCTAGTCGGTACAGTCAGCGTCACCAAGAACTAAGCCATTGTTAGTGGCAAGCTGTAGGCGACCAGTTCCCGCTATGACGCTAGTAACTGTTTGTCCTTCAACCGCTAGCTAATTCCGCTTCATCCGGGCGTTTCCCCGATGATTGGCCAGCATCACTGCCGCCAACGCCAACAGCATCAGTGCCGTGACTGACCAGAACAGGGAATGGTAACTGCCATACTCGATGATCAGCCCGCCGTACAGCGGTCCGACCGCCCGACCGAAGGAAATCGCCATGTTGTAAATTCCCTGGAATTTCCCCTTGTCGTTGTCGCCAGCCAAACTGTCGATCCAGGCGGGAATTCCCGGGAACCCGGTCATTTCACCCAGGGTCAAGATCACCATGGTCACCACGAACATCGCGTAGCTCTTGGCAAAGACCAACAGGAGAAACGACAGGATGAAGACCAGCGTCCCGGTCCAAATCTGCGAGCTGAGCTTGAAGTCTGCTCCGATGCGGTTAACGATGGGCTGACCGAAGACGATCATCAACCCATTGAGCGTCCACAGCAGACTGTATTTTTCAAACGAGATGCCCAGGTTGGTCATGTGTACCGAGATGACGCTTTCCCATAAGGAATAACTCATGTACAGGGCAAAGACCAGCGCACTGATCAGCCAGATCAATTTCAACCGCGCCGGCTTGGCCGGGCCCTTGGTGCGTTTGTAGGTCTTTTGCTCAACGTCGGCTCTAAAGTCAAAGAAGAAGATCAACAACAGGGCTAAATAGCTGACCGCCGCCACGGAGAAGACCAGCGTCACACCGTGTTTCATCAGGACCCCAACCATCAAGGTCCCCACGACGACCCCTAAGTTCATCCCAATATAGAGATAATTGAACACTTTTCGGCTCTGCACCGACTTGACCGTGGCCGCAAAAGAATTGACGACGGTCATCACGATGCCATCGCCCAGACCAATCAACAGCAACATCACACCAAAGATCGGCCAGCCATGGAAGAAGATCAGTGTCGTCATGGGAATGAAGGAACACAACGTCCCGACAATGCCCGAGTAAAATGGCGACCAATGATCAAATAGCCAGCCACCTAGCCAATTGCCTAGAATCATACATAACGACATCCCCAACAACGCAATGCCCGCTAACGTCAGCGTTTGATGGAGCTGATTGTGCATGTAGACCGTGGTTAACGGCCACATACACGCCGCGGCGGCATTAAGCAGCAGCGTCGCCGACACAATCCCCGCCATACTGACTTCTCTTTTGGTTTTCCACATTTACTGTCCCTCACTTATCTTCGATCTGCCTTCATTGTCGCATATTTAAAATATTTCTGAAACAGTTACCGCTCCAAAAGCCGATGAAATCGCGTTTTTTTGCGAAAATCCATTTTTTTATTGAAGAAATCTGCTTAACTTGATTTGAGTCAAGTTCTTTTCCCCCGGCCGCCCGTATACTAAGTCATGTAATCAAGGCAAACGAAAAAGCCGAAGGAGGTTTTCATTATGAGTAAAGTAACCATGAAGTTAGATGATCTGACCTGCCCGTCTTGCATGACTAAAATTGAAGGCGCGCTGAGCAAACAAGACGGCGTCAAAAGCGTCAAGGTCTTGTTCAACGCCAGCAAGGTCAAAGCCGAATTCGACGACACCACCGTTTCTGCCGAAGATTTAGCCAACACCGTAACCAACCTAGGCTACGCCGTTCAAAGTAGTAAAGTTAAAGCCCTTTAAAACCATTAGGAGGTTTTCAATTATGAGTAAAGTAACCATGAAGTTAGACGCACTGACCTGCCCATCTTGCATGACCAAGATTGAAGGCGCGCTGAGTAAGAAGGATGGCGTACAAAACGTCAAGGTCCTCTTCAACGCCAGCAAGATCAAGGCCGACTTTGACGATAGCCAAGTGACCGCTGAAAGCCTCGCCGACACGGTCACCGATCTTGGCTACACCGTGAAGAGTTCTAAAGTTAAAGCCCTCTAAACCAGTCTCCTAAAAACGAAAGGAAGTTCAACCCATGACGACAACTACTATGAGTATCGAAGACCGTTTCGCAGCCGAACAAGCCCAAACTGACCACGACCACCACGTCCCAACGGCCGGTGCCATGACCAACCACATCTTGGCCAACCTGCACATCTCCATCGTGAAGTTCCATCAGGTGCGTTGGTCCGTCAAGGGACCCCTGGCATTGAGCGTCCGTCAATTGCTGGCCGGCTACATTGACACCTACCGTCGCCAATTCGACACGTTAGGCGAACTGCTCTTGGACGAGGGCGAAGTCGTCTCGACCACGACCAAGGAATTCCACGACTACAACATGTTACAAGAAAGTGGTGCCAAGAAGTACCTGAGCGCCGAAGACCAAGTCAGTGAGCTGGTCCACGACGCCGATACCCACAACCTCTTCATCGACCGGGCCATCAAGCTCGCCGAAAAGGAAGAACGCCCCGCTTTGGCCAGCTTCTTGACCGACCTGCGTGGCACCAACAACCACATCATCCGCGAACTCCAAGCCGTACTGGGCAACGACGCCCGCGACGGCCTGGACGAAGAAGACGATGATGACGACGAAGATTAATCACTAGCTTCACTCACTTACGAAATTGTTTCATCCTGCGAGAAAACGCGATTCACTCAGTACACTGCGAGGTGCTGAGTGAATCGCGTTTTTGTTTTGGGGTGGTTAGTGGCTTATCGGTTTCTTTGAGTAAGTTGTCAATTGACATTTTATAGACCTCACTTAGTTGAATTAGGTTATCTAGGGTCTGGGACAAAACTTCCCAGCCCCGTCGCCTTCACCTTGACATAGCTGAAACGTGCGCCAAAAGGCAGCCGGTTCCGCTTAAAACTGATAACCAAACAATCCAAGACCAGGATTATTCGGTTATCAGCCTTAATGCTCGCCGGCTAATCGCCTTTTGTCCCACCCTCGTTTTCCCATTTAGAAATTGATTGGCGTGTGACGTGCAGAATGGTTGCTACTTCGTTTTGGGAAAAGCCTTGGGCGATACGTGCGTTTCTTAGTTGAATACTGAATTCTGCGATGAATATTCCTCCTAGATGTTTTGTCTGACTGGAATCTGTCGTTGATTCTAAATATAATACTATACTAATTTTTTGATTATGAGTACTAACAACTTTTGGATGAGTTAACATTTGAGTGAATGGGAGTGAGTTGAAAATTTGTGTATGTAACCGGGAAACGTATGATTTACGTAAACATCTGGTTTCTTTTGTGTCTTGGCGATGTTTGAGAATATGTTAGTTGTCGAGTGAAACATGTTGGCAAAATAATATTTTTATAGGAGTGCCTATTTATGAATAAAACTGTTAGATTGGCTACGGTGGCTTTAACGGCGATGACTTTGGGGAGTGTTGTTGTACCGTCAGTTTCTGCCTTTGCTGATACAATTGGTACATCAGCGATCACGAAGGTTGACTATCAAAACATGGATACAGATGAGTTGGGAAATATTGTAAGTACATATGATATGGATAACTTAACTACTGATCGGGAAAATGTGATTAATATCTATACTGCCAAGTTGCAAGTTGAGTTGAAGTCTGAGGTTTTGGCGAGTGCGCCAGCTATTACGACACCTCAGCGGCCACAATCGCGAGCGGCCGCTGGTTTGATGGCTCATTTGATTGCTCGTTATGGTAAAGTGTATGTTGCTAAGACATTGCCAAAGATTGTTTATAAGAAGTTTGCAAAAGTGATTGGTAAGAAAGTTAGTGAGCAAAAGTTTGTAAAGGTCTGGGGAAATGCCATGGATGTTGCGACTGGTGCAGCTCTGGAGAAGGTTATTTCAAAGGGATTACATACTTGTGGTCTTTCTAAGGGAGTTTCAAATACGATAGCTGCCGGTGTTGTGACGGTTGTTGAAGTTTTAGTGTAAAATAGGTTCTATGAAACGATTAGTTGAAATTTTAGCCATAATTTTGGTTATTGGTATTTTTGGATTTTATGTCTATTTTCTGATGACTGATTTTGTAAATACTGTGATTGTGACTGTTTTACTATTGATTGCGTTGTGGGTTAAGGCACATTATTTGAGGAAGTAGAAGAACTGTTTTTCAGTCTGTTTCAAAGAGGCCAGTATTGTGTGATTGTACTGTTTTTTTGGTTATCTATGGGTTGGCAAGTCTCAGCGATTGCCCACTGCCAACTAGCATGGTATGCAAAAAGGATTGGTAGAGACATACCAACCCCTAGCAGCCGCCTTAAAGGCAGTGGCTCGTTACGTGAAGATGGTCGCCCTGTAACTCGCCAAAGTTATCGTCGGGGCGGCTTTTTTTATTTACACACGACTTCATCAAATCTCAGGATTGACCTACAAGTACAGCCCTGCAACTACTGGTGATCAACTCTTCACTGTTTCTGACGTCAAGACAGCTAGCGGTGACGCCATCAACCCTACGCAGAAATATCGCGTCTTAACCAACGACTACCTCTCCACGGGTGGAGACGGTTATGCAGCCTTCACTCACGGAAGTATTGTTGATAACGCCGGTCAGGATATTGACCTCTTGACCACCTACTTGCAAAGTCATAGTCCCATCGCGACACCACAATTGGACCGGAAAGTTCCGGTAGCTTCAAACTAAATGCAAAATTCACGTCCTCAACCCAAATGGCTCTAGGAATCTCAGCTGATTTCTAGGGTCATTTTTGATTTCCCACTAAAAAAATCGAAAATAATCCCAACTATTTCCCCCAACTTGATTCGCATCAAGTTAATCTCCCCCAATCCACGGCATAATGGAAACATAAACAAGGACGAAACATTTAGAACTTAGGAATTATCAATAGAAAGGATGCTCTCCCATGAAATTTCAACGCTTTATTTACAGTCACACCAATCCCATTACTTTTTGGTCAGCCGGCTTAATCATTCTGGGTTTTCTCAACACCTGGTTTACCAAAGTGCCGTACGTGACCGATATCGCTTGGATCATCGCTTCAGTCATTGCCGCGGCGCCAATCGTTCTGCGGGCCATCAGCGCGTTGAAAGCCAAGGTCTTCAGTATTGAACTGCTGGTCGGCATCGCCGTTATCGGGGCCTTCGCCATCGGGGAATTCGAGGAATCCGCCATCGTCACCTTCCTCTTCCTCTTCGGTTCCTACCTGGAACAAAAGACGTTGGCCAAGACGCGGGGGGCTATCCAATCTCTGACGGAAATGGCCCCGACCACTGCGCAACTGGTCAATGACGACGGCACGACTGAAGAAGTCGACGTCGATGACCTGGAAGAAGGTAACGTGGTCTTAGTCAAGGCCGGGGGCCAAGTCCCAGTCGATGGTAAAATCGTCGACGGGTCCGGCTACGTCAACGAAGCCTCCATTACCGGTGAATCCCGTCCCATCAACAAGCAAAACGGTGACGGCGTTTACTCCGGTGCCATGGTTGAAAGCGGTACGTTGACCATCGAAGCCACCCAAGTTGGGGACGAAACGACCTTCTCCAAGATCATCGAACTGGTCGAAGAAGCCCAAGATACCAAATCACCTGCCGAAAAGTTTATTGATAAGTTTGCCCAATACTACACGCCAGCCGTCTTAGTCATCGCCATTCTGGTCTTCATCTTCTCCCGTGACCTGCGTTTAGCCATCACCGTCTTGGTCCTCGGTTGCCCTGGTGCCCTGGTTATCGGTGCCCCAGTTTCTAACGTGGCTGGGATCGGTAACGGCGCCAAGAACGGCATCCTGATCAAGGGTGGCGACGTGGTCGAAAGCCTCGCCAAGGTTGATACCATTGTCTTTGACAAGACTGGGACCCTGACCACTGGTAAAATGACGGTGGCCGACATGAAACAATACACCGACGACCACAGCCTCTTAGCCGGAGTCGCTCAAGTCGAAAAGACCTCTGATCACCCATTGGCTCAAGCCATCGTGGCCCATTTAGACGCCCACCTCAAGGACAACGCCAACGCCATTGAAACGGAAACGGTCAAGGGCCGCGGCATGATCGGTCACTGGAACGACAATGACCTGTACGTCGGCAACGCTGCTTTGTTAAAAGACCACGACATCACGTTAACGGACGACCAACAAGCCGACCTGCACAACATGCAAGACGAAGGCCAATCCACCGTCTTAGTCGGTTACCAAGGCCAACTCGCCTTCATCTTAGGGGTCGCCGATACGGTTCGCCCAGAAGTTCCGGCCGCTTTAGCCGCTTTGAAACGTCAAGGCATCAAGCACTTAGTCATGTTAACGGGTGACAACCAAGCCACTGCCCAAGCGGTCGCCGAATCCTTAGGCATCGACGAAGTGCACGCCGACTTACTGCCAGCTGACAAGGTCACCTTCGTCAAGAAGTTCCAAGACATGGGTCGTAACGTGGCCTTCGTCGGTGACGGGATCAACGACAGTCCTTCCTTAGCCACCGCTAGTGTCGGTATCGCCATGGGTGGTGGGACCGACGTCGCCATTGAAACCGCCGACGTGGTCCTGATGCAATCCAGCTTCACCGCCTTGAATCACGCGGTCGGCCTGGCCAAGAAGACCTCGGCCAACACCAAGCAAAACATCACCATCGCCATCTTAACGGTTGCCTTCCTGCTGATCGGGTTGGTTTACGGTTACATCTACATGGCCAGTGGGATGTTCGTCCACGAAGCTTCCATCCTCGTGGTTATCTTCAACGCGATGCGCCTGATTGGCTACAAGCCTCGCGGCGCCAAGCAAGCTAAGCCAGCCGCTCAACAATTAGCGACGAACTAATCAAATGCTTAAAAAAAGCCCTGATCGCCCATCATCACGATGGCCGGTCAGGGCTTTTGCTGGTTCAAATTTTAATCGCATAACATTTCAAACCGCTACCCACGCACAGGTACAGCAGGTAGCCTAGGATCAGCCAATCAAAGCCGGTCCCCACCAGCGTTGCGTAGCCGCTGACACTCACGACGCCTAACACACCACTCAGCAGCGTGATGCCGCGGAATCGTAGCCAAAAGAGGCTCACAGCAAAGATTACGGTCGCACCGGCCGTCAAGATCCACAAAACCAATTCGGATCCCGCTGCCTCACCGTACGAAACAGCCACGTCATTGGCCATATAACCCATGGCCAAGCCCGCCGCAATGGCCAAACCGACAACGCCTAGGACCGTTAAACTTATTCTGATTGCGCGTCGCACCTGTCTTCTCCCCTTTTCCCCTGAAAATATCAGTTTCTCTAAACATCTTACCCTTTTCCGATTAAAGATACAAAAGGTGTTTCCGCTTTACTGTTTCCCAAGTCATGTGGCGACTATATTGAGGCTAATCGTAAGACCCTCTTCGCGGATTCGAGAAGACCATTATTAGCGCCAGCAATTGGGATATGCAAACATCGGCTGTTCTATAAAAGCAAGTGTATCAGTGGTTGCTTACTGGTAATTTCGAAACGTATGCGATTATTTGGGTAATCGGCTTATTGGGTCGAAGAAGCATAACTTTGTTATTTGTCACGTTTGACATTGTTCAATAGCGTTGTAGCCCTATAAATTACCATACTTCGCGTGATATTCGTCATTCTCTTTGCGAAGCAGGTCGTTAGCTTGACGAAGAGAGAGAATCTGTTGTTCATATCGTTTGGACATAGCCTCCTTTTCACGAGATAACCATTGCCAAGGACCCCAGAGCGCCGATTAGAGTGCCCACATCTTTTAAGGTTCATAGTGATCATCTACTTCTGCTGTGCAATATTGGTTAAAAGTCCTGGTATTCCGCGAATATTTTTTATACACTTTTAGATTAAAAGAAATTGGGGGTGAGAACACGTCAATATTCAGCTACTTTTGTTAAATCACGGCCGAATGATTATTGAATAATAAATTACTCGTTAAAGAAACATCAAGCATCCCCGAAGGAGTGAGCAGCACACTCAAATGGTAGCGTTGATGCTAACTATATCTACAGCATTCCAAAAAGCGTCTTTTAAAAAACAAATAGCTTAATATTGAATAGGCCCGCAGGATTGAAGCGATCCTGCGGGCCTATTTTTGCAGCGTTTAGCAATTCGTCATTGACTTTTCCCTATGCTAAAATGAACTTTAAAAGGGGCTGATAATTTGAAAAAGAGCATTTTATTTCTATCTATCGCATGCATGGTGGGGGTAGGACTAATGGGAGGACAAGCACAAGCAGCGACAAAATATTCCATTGTGAAAGAGCATTGGTCAACCGAGACAACGTACTTACGTGCAGTTAAGCCTAAAAAGTCAGTCGCCATTTGGAATAAAAAACATACTAAGAAATACTATAATTTAAACAAAGTTCCCAACAGAACTTGGAAAAGTACAGCGACACTCACCCTTAAACATAATGGCAAAAATACAAAGTATGTTTATATAACCGGCCAAAAGGCTGATGGGAAAGCGTCAGTTAGTGGCTATGTTTGGCATGGGTATCTTGAACAAGGCGTCGGACTTGATATGATTAAAGGCCAGTTTGCGCCATTGATGATGTTTACTTCCAACAAGGATTACTTGCAGTACATCCAAAAGTCGCCTGCGCAAGAAATTACGCGAGAAATTGTCGCACTTTTTCCTAATTCAAAAGTAACTTTGAATTTAACCAGGGTCTCTATTGCCAAGGGGAGCTATTATCAAAATGACTGGGGATACAAACCTGGGGTAACTGGTGCAAGCCAATTAGCCAATAATTATACGGCAATTAAGACATTCCCTAAGATCACTAAATATCTGGATCAAAGTTACACCAAATCAACTGCAACTAGAATTGCAAAGGTTAAGAGTCTACTGGCTGCTAATGGGTATGATGCGGCTAAACGCAAGAGTTTGAAGAACTATGAAATTGGCATCAACATCTTCGATCATACAAACGGCAATGCAAAGTACAACAATGGTCGCGGTTATGCATTTGTTATTGCTCAACCAAAGGGTGAGTAAAGGAACAATTGAAACGTGTTGAATTGCTTTTCGCTGATTAAATAACTGGCGAGAGGTTAAAAAATAGGTTGTAGAAGGGACTCCATACCAATATACAGGAGTCCTTTTTATTTTATTCATTTTCAAGTAGTTGTGAGTACCGAATATACTATCTTTTTATTCATGTGTTACTCTCTTTTATGCTTTTTTGAAAATATTTTAATTGAAAAAAATCGAATTAATTCAAAAATTGCTATTCCAGCTACCAACAGTATAAGCAAACTAACTAATATTGATAATCCGGAACTATGATTGTAAACTAAACCCGAAAAGAACTTGGCAATTTCGAAAATTAAAAGAACCATCAGAATCATTGCACTCAATATATATAAGTTTTTTTGCAATGACCTCCCCTCCCCCACAGCTCTATTTTGCTTAGTGGCTGTTAGTATGTAAGATACTGGATTTTCGATTGCTCGTCAACACGTAAAACGTTAATATTATAAAATAAGCATCCTCATTAATGTCTTAATAAAAATCAACACCAATGCCTTATAAGAAAATAATTCCTGAAACATTCATCAACGTGGATTTGACAAAAAATAACACGGTCTAAATCGATGTTTTTCGATTTAGACCGCGTCATCCTGGATTATTACTGTTCGGTCCTTCAGACTGCTAAGACAGTCCTACTGTGACCTCAGCTGACTCCTGAAAGATTCAACGGGCCAGCATTGACTCGCTCGCCCCTGTAGCGTATAACACACCTCTTGTCGGGAACTTATCAATCAGGCCTCCCCGGGCCCCGGGTAAGAGGGAGCTGCTGAAAAAGTCAGAAATCCGGTATTTGCAAAATCGAATTCTCAAAAATATAGTCAAAATAGCCAGCAAAGCAGAAGAAACTATCCACTTTGCTGGCTATTTTTAGACTTAGCTGGTGATTCTTCAAATAACAATTTAGTTTTTCAGCGGTCTCGGGTACGAACGCCAGCTTTCGTATCCTATCACTGTCGACCTTACTGTAAATGACTGGACTTAGCTTGTTAGGCAACCTCATCCAAGCATTTTCAGTATTTTAGCCGCTTTTTGTACATCAGTGCGTTACTTTGTCTAGGGCTTCCTTCAGATTCCACCTCATGATGGACATCCTTGCCTTCGACTCGTGGTTCCAACTACTACGGACCACAGCGGACTTTCACCGCCTAGTTGCCCATGCCGGGCGCACAAGAAAAAAGGCCAGAACCGCAGTCCCGACCTCCCTGCGCTAACCGGGCATGACGCCGCGGTTGACGCTGATTCAGTTGATTTAAGCCTTAGTGAATGTCCACTTAGCAGCTGGAGCAACGCCGGCCTTAACGGCAATGGCTTTATCCTTGCTGTTAACGATCTTGAACTTCTTAGCAGACGTAAAGTGCATGTAGAAGCTCTTGGACGTCTTAGAACCCTTAGGCGTGTAAGTGATCTTCCAGAACGTTGGGGTCTTGGCGTTTACGCTGTAAGTTGCGTAAGAAACCAAGGTCTTCACTTTCTTGCCGTTCTTGTAAAGGGTTTGGTTGAAACCGGTCTTTTGGCTGAAGACGAACTTTTGGGAGTACTTGTTGGCCGTGTTGGACTTCCAAGTCCCAGTTGGCGTCTTAACGGAGAAGCTAGCAGCCGTGGTCTTCTTGGTTGCGGTCTTCTTCGTAGTCGTCTTCTTGGTCGTAGTCTTCTTAGTCGTGGTCTTCGTCGCCGTCTTAGTAGCTGCGGCTTGGACCCGGATGATCCGGTAGAAAGACGTGTTGGTCTTAGGATTAGTTGCATAAACGTAGACGTTAGCGTTCTTCTTCAGCTTCTTGGACAGCTTAATGCTGTACTTACCAGTCTTCTTGGAAGACGTGCCGCTAGCCAAGTTCTTCTTGGCGTTCTTCGTCGCCTTAACGGTGATCTTAGACCCCTTCGTCGCCGTCCCAGAAACCTTCTTGGAAGACGTGTAAATCGCGTTAACACTCAGGTTAGGCCCAATGTGCGTTGCCGCATGTGCCGTTACAGCGGGCGTCGCCACGGAAACTGGGGCAACAGCGCCAACAGTAGCTAAAGTGACCAAACCGGTCATCGCAACCATAAATTTTTTCATTATATCCTGACCCCTATTCTACCGGCGATTCCCACCGGCATTAATTTATTTAACCGCTTAGTAGTATAACAGATTTTATCGCAAAAGGAACCAAAATCGAACAGGAGTTTAGCTTTTTTTAACCACCCTTAAGATTAACTTGATTTATGGTTGAAGACAGAACTAAATGTTTGCTTCTACCCGTTAAAAAGACTAACTTATTGTCAGTAAACTTATTCTAACAGTTAGGTGGTACTCTAATGGAGAAAACATTTAAATTTGATGATGATTTAACGGTCAATCGGTTAGGCTACGGGACGATGCAGTTGACCGGTAACGGGGTCTGGGGACCCGTGGCTGACCCGGACAATGCGGTCAAGGTAATCGAAACGGCCATCGACAACGGCGTTAATTTTATCGACACCGCCGATGCTTACGGTCCCTTCTACGCTAACCTGTACCTGCGCAAGGCCTTACAGGAACGGCCGCACAACCACGTGATGGTCGCCACCAAGGTCGGGCAGACACGCCAAGGCCCAGACATTTGGACCCCCACCGGTGTGCCCGCCTACCTGCGGCAACAGGTGGAACTCAACCTGTTCACGTTGGGGCTGGACCACATCGACCTGCTGCAGCTGCACCGCATCGACCCAACGGTACCGCTGGCCGACCAGATTGGCGTGCTCAAGGACATGCAAGACGAGGGTAAGATCAAGCACATCGGCTTGAGCCAGGTCTCCGTTGACCAGCTCAAGGCCGCTGAAAAGATCGCGCCCATCGTTTCCGTGCAAAACATGTACAACCTCAGCAACCGCCAGGACGAAGACGTCTTGGACTACGCCGACGCGCACCACATCGCCTTCATTCCGTGGTTCCCCCTGGCAACCGGGAAGCTGATCGACAATCCGACGTTGACCACCATCGCGCAGAAATACGACGCTTCACCGGCCCAAATTGCATTGGCCTGGCTATTGAAGCGCTCCGACGTCATCCTGCCCATCCCCGGGACCAAGTCAACGGACCACGAATTACAAAACATTCATGGCGCCGACATCGACCTGAGTCAAGCGGACTTTGACGCGTTGAAGGCATTGGCAAAGTAACTTACACTTTAAAAAAACTGATAGAGTCTGGACATCGCGTTCAGGCTCTTTTGCGCTGCCTTTAAATAGCCGAAATGTGCGCCAACAGGCAACTGGTTCCGCTTAACACTGCTAGGCCAATAATCCAGGACCAGGATTATCCGCCTAGCACCGTTAATGCTCGCCAGTTAACCGCCCGTCTGTCACACCCTCATTTCCGTTTACTAAAAATTTTAACCATTCCGCCCCTTCTCACGTTACACGCAGGACCATTTCTGCTAGACTACAGGTGGTAGCGATTTCAAAAAAGTAACGAACGAAAGTCGCTTCCATGAGACTTGGCCAAAAATATAAACGTTTTCATGAAAACGCGAAATTCATGAAAACGTTGATTTTAAGCCAATGCAACCGGTTGTCTAAATTTTAAATTCTTGCTTTAAAAAGGTCGCGTTTCACGGCAAAGTAGCGTATAATAAATTCCCGAAGTGGTCTAGACAGTGTTTAGGCAACTCGCGGACCTGAGGTGGCCTTGCTCACCGCCTTGGATAACCGATAGTCTCTAACGCATGTTTTTTTAAATTTGTAGATACTGCTCATATAACGTAATCAATCTTAAGGAGTGACGATCTCGTGGCAACTGAACGCACAGCTTTATTCATGTTCTTCGGGGGTACCGGTGACTTGGCTTACCGGAAACTTTACCCTAGTCTGTTTAACCTTTATCGCAAAGGTAGCTTACGGACGCATTTCGCCGTTATCGGGACTTCCCGGCAAACATTGGACGACGACAAATTCCGCGCTGCAGTTAAGAAATCTCTAGCTGACAGTGGCAACCGCGCCGACTCAAAAGAAGCCAGCGACTTTATTTCTCATTTCTACTACCAAGCTCACGACGTTACCGACACGGCGCACTATTCCGTCTTGAAGGACGCCGCCGAAAAGCTGGACAAGAAGTACAAGTTACAAGGTAACCGCATCTTCTATCTGTCCATGGCCCCACAATTCTTCGGCACGATTGCCCAAGATTTGAAGACCCAAGGCTTGATGTCCAAGAACAAAGACGCCTTCAACCGGTTGGTCATTGAAAAGCCATTTGGCCGCGACTTTGACTCCGCTAAGCAATTGAACGACGCCTTAAGCAAGTCCTTCAAGGAAGAACAAATCTTCCGGATCGACCACTACTTGGGTAAGGAAATGATCCAAAACATCGAAGCGCTGCGTTTCGGGAACACGTTGGTCGAATCCTTATGGAACAACCGTTACATCGACAACATCCAAGTGACCCTGTCTGAAAAATTAGGGGTCGAAGAACGGGCTTCTTACTACGACAACAGTGGGGCTTTGCGGGATATGGTCCAAAACCACATCATGCAAATCGTTTCCCTGTTAGCCATGGAACAACCTGTCGCCTTCACGGATACCGATATCCGGGCTGAAAAAGTCAAGGCTTTACGGAGTCTGCGCGTTTACAACGTAGCCGATGCCGCTACCAACTTTGTCCGCGGCCAATACGGCTCGATCGACAACCAACCCGACTACCGTCACGAAGACAATGTGCCGGTTGACTCAACGACTGAAACGTTCGTTGCCGGGAAGTTGTTATTCGACAACTACCGTTGGTCTGGTACCCCATTCTACGTTCGGACTGGGAAGATGTTAGCTGACAAATTTACGCGGGTGGACGTTGTCTTCAAGCGGCCATTAGTCGACATCTTTGCCTTCCCACAATCTCAAAACACGCCACTGGCAGCCAACGTTTTGACGATCTTCGTTGAACCACACGCTGGGTTCTCCCTGCAATTGAACGCCAAGACTAACGACGCCACGTTCTCAACGGAACCCATCAAGTTGGACTACTTGGTTGACGCCGAAAAGTCTAAGGAAACACCAGAACCTTACGAACGCCTGTTACACGACGTCTTGAAGGGTGACGGGACCAACTTCTCCAGCTGGCCAGAAGTTTCCTACGCTTGGAAGTTCGTGGACCAAATCCGTCGTGTTTGGGACTTACAAGCACCTAACTTCCCGAACTACACGCCACATTCCATGGGACCTGCCGCCGCTGAAGAATTAATTCAACGCGACCACCGTGAATGGGTCTACCGTTTGAACAACTAAATTTAATCGAAATAAAACCGCCGACCATGGCTTGATGGTTGGCGGTTTTTTTGGTTATGACGAAATGAGGGGGTCATGGTCGCCTGCCGTTCGTCAGTCGGCCGGTATTACAAATCCAAAATCCCCATTCCCTTGAATTCCGCGTAACCATCATCGGCCATGACCACGCTACCATTGATCGCAGCGGCTTCCGGTAAGGTCATCAGCCAGATAGCCCCAGCCAACTCATCGGTGGTGATCAACCGGCCCTTCATCAGGAGCTTTGAGCCATAGGCGCGGGCCTTGTCCGGAACCATCCCCGTATCGACCCAGCCTGGCGCAACACACACGACGCGAATGCCAAAGGGACTCAATTCGCGGGCCAGTGCTTTGGTGAACATGTGAATGCCGCCCTTGGAGGCATGGTAGGCGATGGATTCGTGGTTGGCCATCACACCATCGATTGACCCGACGTTGATGATGGTTCCGCTCCCCTGTTGCTTCATGACCTGGGCCACGGCCTTAGCCACGTAGATGCTCCCCAGCAAATTGATTTGAATCGTCTGTTCCACGTTGTCCAGGTCGGCCTCGGTCAGGTCGACTTCCTTGGCTAAAACGCCGGCCACGTTGGCCAATACGTCGATGCGGTCGTATTTTTCAACCACGCTGGCAATGACCTGTTGCACAGCCGCACGATCAGCCACGTTACAGCTAACGACGTCAAAGTCCGGCGAATCGATTTGGGCTTGGGCTGCGGCGACCTTATCCGCAGCATCGACGCTGGCGGCCACCACGCGATACCCCTCTTGCACAAATTTTTGCGACGTTGCCAGTCCAATACCGCTAGTCCCACCGGTAATCACTGCTACTTTTTTCGTCATCCAAAATCACTCCTTAGCTTTGTTTTCAGCCCCCATTTTAAGCTATAATTGAAAGCGCTTATACATCAAGTGAGGTGGACAACGACCGATGTTAAAAATTCCTGAATACTATTACGACGGGACCTTTACCGCCTTTCAGCCGCAACTGACGGCTGGCCGTTCGCCCCAGTCAGTCGCGGCTACCGACCAGCTCGTGACCATTGGCGAATTCATGACGCGTAGTTTCTACGTCCATCGCGGCGTGTTGCGGTTTTACATTTTAGACGGCTCGACCGGTAGCGAAAAGACCGAATTGTTTATCGGCCCCGGTGGCCTTTTTCCACTCTATAGCCCGGTGGAGCGGCAATACCGTATGGAACGGGACGCTTTTTTGGTCAAGGCGCAAACGGATGCCGTGGTGACGCCGCTGCCACAGCGCCGACTGGCCGACCTGTTGGCGACAAATTCGGCCTTGGCACTGGCCATGTTGCGGCAGTATGCCGATTTCAGTAGCATCTTGCTCTACGACGCCGTAATCCTGGCTACCCAGGACAGCACGACCAAGGTTTGCAACTACCTGTACCAGTACGAACAGCTCCTCAAGCCCCACGGTATCGTGTTGACCCAGGCAGCGATGGCCAGCAACATTGGTCTGCCGCTGTTGACGTTTACTCGCGTCTTACAGAAGCTCCGGCAGCTGGGCATCGTGACCACGGCGCGCAAAACGCTAACGGTTACCGACTGGCCGGCCTTGATTCAACGATGCAGTCCGGAGCTGTTACACACCAACGACTAAAGCCCCGGCTTAGTCATTTCGATGTGGGGCGTACCTTGGAAATCAAACACATCGCCCCGTGCGGTGTACCCAAACTTTTCATAGAAGTGCTGCTTGTCGACTTGTGCTTCGATGCTAACGGGCACCCCCGGAAAACTGGCGTGCAGGTCGGCTTCAATCTGGGCCATTAGCGGCCGGCCTAGTCCTGTGCCCCGGCGTTCCGGAATCGTCAGGACCCGGCCAAACGTGACGTGGTCCCCCACGCGAAAAATGCGGGCGTAGGCGACCAATTGGCCGTCATCGTAACCCAAGACGTGATGGGCGACTAAGTCCGTGTCGTCAATTTCCTGGTAAGCCCGTTTCTGCGCCACGACAAAGGTCCGAGTACGTTCATATGCAAGATGATATAAATCTTTAGTTGATAATTCATCAAACCGTTTTGTTTGCCATTCCAAGTCAATCGTCTTCTCTCTATGGTATACTGTTTTTAATAGTATCGGTCATTTTAATTGCAAATGCAACTAGAAAGGAGAAATTATGCCTAATTTATTTCGCAGTATCGGCCTGATTGCCCGAGTAACGGCCACCCGGGGCAATCGCCTTTTTCAGGCTGAACACCTGGGTAACAACCAATTCATTTACCTGATGCGCATCATTGAGACGCCCGGCATCACCCAAACGGAGCTGGCCGCCCAACTACACGTCGACCCGTCGACCTGCCTGCGGACCGTAAGAAAGCTGATTGCCAACGGCTACGTGACCCGTGGTATCGACGCCGCTGACAAGAAGCGGCGGCCGTTGGTGCCCACCGCGGCTGGTCGGGCCCGCTATCCCGAACTAACGGCCTACGAAACGCAAATCATCGCGGACGGCACGCGGGCGCTCTCCCCCGGTGAGCAGGCCATCCTAACAGAATTATTAGCCAAAGTGGCCGCCAACCTTCGTCAATGATTGCCGGGTGCTCTCATTTCAGCTGGCCGTTTTGAAACCAAACGAATCTTTTTCACCAAAACAAGTCAAATAAGTTTCCTTTCAAATTGTTCAATGCTACACTAGCTGATGGAAAGTCGTTACTAATTTTGACACAAAAAGGAAGGTTACTAATGGCAGATCAAAAAGCAAATATTGGTGTTGTTGGTATGGCGGTCATGGGCAAGAACTTAGCCCTGAACATCGAAAGCCGCGGGTACACCGTGGGCATTTTCAACCGGACCAGCAGCAAGACTGAACAGGTCATGAAGGACCACAGTGAAAAGAAGCTGGTTCCCAGCTACACGATTGAAGACTTCGTCAACTCCTTGGAAACGCCACGGCGGATTCTCTTGATGGTCAAGGCCGGAAAGCCAACCGACGCAGTCATTCATGAACTGTTGCCACTACTTGATAAGGGTGACGTGCTGATCGACGGTGGGAACACCAACTTCCACGACACGATGGCCCGTAACGCCGAACTGGACAAGTCCGGGATCAACTTCATTGGTATGGGGGTTTCCGGTGGTGAACTGGGGGCCTTACAAGGGCCTTCACTGATGCCTGGTGGTCAAAAGGAAGCCTACGACCTGGTTGAACCGATTTTGACCAAGATTGCCGCTAAGGCGCCTCAAGATGGCAAGCCTTGTGTCACTTACATCGGCCCGAATGGTGCTGGCCACTACGTTAAGATGGTCCACAACGGGATCGAATACGGTGATGAAGAGCTGATCGATGAAAGCTACAACATCATGCGTAACGTCGCCGGCATTTCCGTTGATGATATGGCTGACATTTTCAAGGAATGGAACAAGGGCGAACTCGACAGCTACTTGATCGAAATCACTGCCGACATCCTTTCCCGTAAGGATGACTTGGGCGACGACAAGAACTTGCCAATCGTCGATGCCATCAAGGATCGTGGGAACAACAAGGGGACTGGAAAGTGGAGTTCTGAAGATGCCCTCGACGTTCAAGTCCCACAATCCGTGATTACGGAAGCCGTTTACGCCCGTTACATTTCCATGTTGAAGGACGAACGGGTCAAGGCTTCGAAGGTCTTACCAGCTGCTGAAAAGCAAGGCCAGGCTGACATCGCCGACAAGGACAAGTTCGTTGAAGAAGTGCGTCAAGCCCTCTTCTTTGGGAAATTGATGAGTTACGCCCAAGGCTTCGAACAATTGCGCTTCGCTTCCGAAGCCAACGATTGGGACCTGAAGTTTGGTGAATTAGCACAAATTTGGCGTGGCGGTTGCATTATCCGGGCCCAATTCCTGCAAAACATCACCGACGCTTTCGATAAGGATCCGAAGTTGACCAACCTGCTGTTCGATAGCTACTTCAAGGATATCGCCAGCAAGTATCAACAATCCATCCGTGACGTGGTTGCCATGGCCGTTCAAGCCGGCATCCCCGTTCCAAGTCTGTCCGCTGCCATCACTTACTATGACAGCTTCCGCGCAGAAGTCTTACCTGCTAACTTGTTACAAGCACAACGGGACTACTTCGGTGCCCACACTTACGAACGGAATGACCGCGAAGGGAACTTCCACTACACTTGGTACGAAGAACAATAAATTTAATGTCGTTAAGGGAAAAGCGCATGGCCGCGATGGCTATGCGCTTTTTTGTTGATTTCCTGAGGGTTGTGGCGGTGTTCTGACAACATGGATGAGACCAGGTGCCTGCAGCCTGAGGGACGGTCTTCCGACTCGCTGGTTCCACCCTGGCTGCCTCCGGCAAGGTTGGCGTCTATCAGTAACACTGTGTTAATGAAACTCTAGTCGTCAATGCAGCTACTACCTGGGGTTAAGGTGACCGTCATTAACACGTATTACCATAGCCGGAAGTTCGCATTGTGAGGATTTTTTACCGCCATGAGTCGCATGCTAAAAAAGCTCTAGCAAGCACGAGAAAGATTTCCCGCGACTGTCAGAGCTTTCAGTGGTTATTTCCGAAAGACTAAATCCTTGGCGTTGCCTTTTTCAGTCGTGGCTAACGCCGGTTCAAAACCGATGTGGGCGCCCCCGGCATCCATCCCCGCCAGAAAGTCAAAGTACGGTGAGGCGATTCCCAGTTCATCGAGGTCGGTCAGTGGCAAGGTGTAGCGAATGCTTTCCTCGGCACCCGCCTCAACTTTTTCGACCCAGTGCGGTTCCCGAATGCTTTCCCGGCCGATGGCGACGAAATCAATGCCGGCTTCCATCACACGTTCGGCGTCGACAGGCGTCTTGACGTTGCCGACGGAGATCAATGGCGTGGCCGTGACCGCGTCTTGAATCTGGTCGATCAACGGCGTCTTATCGCTTCGATCATTGATCGACGGCCGCCAAACGTTGCCCATGGAAACGTGCAGGTAATCCAAGCCCAAGGTATCCAGCTTGGCAACCAGCTTAAGCGTATCGGCCATCCGGATGCCGGGCTCTTCGATTTCTTCCGGTGAGAAACGGTAACCGACGATAAATGGCCGGTCGGCGTAAGTCTTGACGGCCGTTTGGACCGCGTCAACCACGCGTAGCGGGAAGGTCATCCGTTTTTCAACGGACCCGCCCCACTTGTCGGTCCGCCGATTACTGTGGGGAGAGAAGAACTGCTGGATCAAGTAGGTGTTGGCCCCGTGGATCTCGACGCCATCAAATCCGGCCTGAATGGCCCGCCGCGTGGCTTCACCGAAGTCCGTGATCGTCTGCTCAATCTCCGCATTGGTCAGCTCTTCCGGCGTTTCCATCCCCGGTCGTGGTGCCGCTACGGCACTGGCAGACACGGTCTTTTGGCCGCGTAGGATAGCGGAACTGGACATCCGCCCGGCACTAAAGATCTGTAAAATGGCCTTGGTGCCCTTCTGTTGGATGGTCGTGGCCAGCTTGTTCAAGCCCGGAATGAAGCGGTCATCGGCCACGGAGAGTTCGCCTTCGAACCCCTTGCCGCGGGCATTGACGTAAGCGACAGGGGTAATGAACAGCCCCACGCCACCCGCGTGAATGGCGGCATAGCGCAGTTCATCACGGGAAACTTCCCCGTTGGCTAACGCCATGCATTCGGTCATTGGCGGTAACACGACGCGGTTTTTCACCTTCACGCCGGATTTCAACGTAGCTGATTGCAAAAATTGATAACGACTCATACAAATAGCCTCCTCAGGAATTGGTAAGAACTTTACTTGTCTACCATACCAGAATCGCTTATTATTAGTAACGAATATTACGTGCAATTTGTTCATTTTTGAACAAAAATTAGATTCTATCCACGAGGAGGCCCAGCTGATGGATATTCGCCACCAGATCTTACAAAGCGTCTACACCCTGGCCCAACGCCAGGCCATCAAGGACATCACGGTCAACGATATCCTGGCAGAGGCCACGGTGAGTCGCGGATCGTTTTATAAATATTTTTCTGACAAGTATGACGTTATCAATAGTTACTACACCGAGGCCATGACGGCCATTTTTCGCGACTGTGACGCCTACACGTGGCAAGGCATCTTCACCAAAATGTTATGCTACTTTGAGACGCACGCGGCATTCTTCGACGCTGCTTTCCGTGCGACTGGCCAAAACTCCTTCACCGACTTTTTCCGGCAACACCTGGTAACCCACTTCGCAGCTATCATCGCGCGCCACAGCACCCATCGGCTGACGACTGACGACCAAAAGGCGCTGCAATTCTTCGCCGACGGGTTCGTCGCCTACACGCGGCAGTGGGCCTTGACCGGCATGCAGCAAGCGGCCAGCGAGCTGGCAAGTGACCTGCATTTGTTCATGCCGGCTTGCTTGTGTGAAATTACCTTAACGGCGGTGCCGGAGCCGCGCTAGGGTGGCGGTTGAGAGATTTATTTTTAGCGCAACCAAAAGGCCCCCGCAACCACGGAGGCCTTTCTTCGATATCAAACTCTATTGCCGCGTATGACCACCAGCTGTGGTCCCGGCTAATCGTTCTTCTAACGCCAATTGAATCGCATGCAGGTTTTCCCAGTGGTCAATCTCGGCGGCTAAACCAGCCTGCCACTGAGCCTTCTCGCGACTCTTAGCAATGAACCGGTCCCAGTCTACATCGGCCGTGGTCCGGTCATTGGTCTGCCGCCATTTGGCCCATTCGTCCAGGTGATGCGCTAACTCGCGGGCTGCCGGCGGGGCTAAAACCAAGTTCTCAGTCATAACCGTAACCTCCTTAGCGAAAATCCTGACGGACACGTCCTATCAATATCCTTATTTTAGCAAGAACGGCGACCAGACGCGACCATTATGCTCATAATTGGTCAATAACCGTTTGGATAGGCTGCTCCCCGCTGAGTAACGGAATGGTCTTGCCAATCGTCTGTGGCGCGTGCAAGGCGGCCACCATGAATGCGGCTAAATCGGCGCGGGGAATGCTGCCCACGGCCAACGGGTCGCTTTGCACCTTGCCCGTACCCGCGTGAAAGGACAGCGCGCCCGGTTGCACGATGGTATACGCCAAGTGGGTCTGGTGGACCAGCCAGTTGTCGGCGTAAAATTTCGCCACGTACAGCGGCTTGAGCGGGTCCGCCCAGCGGTTACGGTCTTCGGCAAATAGCATGCTGATCATCATGAAGCGCTTGACCCCGGCAATTTCGGCGGCCTGCATGGTCTTGACGGCACCATCTAAGTCGATCAACAAGGTCATGTCGTCCTTGGTGCGGCCCCCAGAACCCGCGGCGAAGATGACCGCTTCAGCATCCATCAGGGTACTGGCAATGCGCTCTGGCTTGGCCAACAAGTCCACTCGCCGCACGGCAATGCCTTGGTCTTCCAAGTCCTCACCATCTTCATCCGCGCGCAACCCGGCGATGGGTTCATCCCCATTAGCCAACAGCTGCGCCACTAACAGGCGCCCCACTTCACCATTGGCGCCTACGATCATTACCCGCATCTCTCATCTAACTCCCTTCACAAACTTCTGTTTTCCATTATACCCTAGACCAGTTCGGTTGACTGGTGAAATTTTTCGGTGAGTTTCCTTTACCCCAAGCCGTCCGATGCCATATAATGTAGAAAGGGCACCGACCGATTTGACCGATACTCGTGAAAGCTAGACATTTTGAGGAGGTCTCAAATTTTGCAAAATCCTGATTTAACCATTAGTGACTTGGACGAAACCGCCCAAAACACCGCATTAACTGACTTTGTTCATTTCTATTTGAAACACTACCGGACCAACGACCTGGAAATCTTGGCCTCATACAAGGTTGATTACGCCATGAACGATATCAACATGTACATTTACGCCAACTTAAACTTTAGCCCCGACCAATTGGCCGCAGGTGTCTTGGCCAACAAGCGCGACCTGTTCTTAACGATTTTAAAGACGGTCAACTTGCCCTACACGGCTAGTGGCACGTTAAAGGACCTGACCTGGGACGGCTGGTACGCTCAACAGTACGCCGGCATCGCAGAAGGCAAATAGGTCTTGGAGACGGTTAGGGAAGCCTGGCTGTCTTTTTTTTGCGCACAAAAGCGTCTGAGCAAATACCGCTCAGGCGCTTTTATGTCTTACATAGCTGAAATGTGCGCCCAAAGGCAGCCGGTTCCGCTTAAACTTCGCTGGCTAATCGCCTTTTGCCCCACTCTCTTCGTTCTAATCTAATTAATTGAACCAGGCGTTTAAATCTTCCCCACCAGGTCAGTTCCGGGCTTCAGCGTCTTTTCGCCAGCGTGCCAGTTGGCTGGGCAAACGCGGTCGCCGTGTTCTGCCACGAATTGGGCGGCGGTCAGCGTCCGCAAGACTTCTGCGGCGTTGCGGCCGATGCCCATATCGTTGATGGTGTAGGAACGCACCTTACCAGCTGGGTCCAAGATGAAGACGCCGCGGTAGGCTTGCCCGGCATCCTCGTCCAACACGTCATAGTGCCGCGCCAAGACGCCCGCTGGGTCCGCAATCATCGGGTAAGCCACTTGGCCCACCTCGGTACTCTGCTCATGCCAAGCCTGGTGCACAAACTCCGTGTCTTCGGAAACACTGTAGATTTCGGCGCCTAACTTTTGAAACTCGCTATAGTGCGTCGCCAAATCCCCCAGTTCCGTGGGACAAACGAATGAGAAGTCCGCTGGGTAAAAGAACAGTACTGACCAGTGCCCCAACAGGTCAGTCGGCGTTAAGGCCTTGACCTCGCCGTTTTGATAAGCATTTACTTGAAAATCGGGTAACGCAGAACCAATGTAATTCATGATAAAACTCCCCTCAATTCTTGTTTTCTTTTTGATGCACCCTTAGCATACGCGGTTTTACCAATTAAATCAAGAATGATTCTAAAGTAGAGTTAGGCTAGTAAAGCCCGCGTTATAAGTATATTTATAGTTAGTTATTATAATTATTATTCGGTAGAACTTGGACTTTTTTCTTGCAATCTGGATGAGAACCAGATATACTATGTACGTAAGATAAATTAGAAGCTGTTAGGTGAGGCTCCTATACGGAAAATGCTACTGCTCAGAAACGTCGAGAAACGCCAATGAGTCAGCTGTTCAGGTCAACAGAAGGCCTGATCTAATGTAGCTGTTATGAAACTAACTACGCCGTATAGTGCTAAAACTCAACGACTAGCCAATACTCACACTTGTTCTTTAAGGTGCGCTTAGCTGGTCGTGGCTAGGCGCTTTTAATTTGTCCGCAGTTGTCACTGTCGACTTACTACAGGAGGTGATTGAACATGACAACGCAACTTTTAGATGATCCTGGAGCGTGTTATTACTCGCCGGTGGGAAAGTTACCGTCTGTTCAAGCCTCTTGGTTGACGCTTTGAGGAGGACACCACTCTAGCTTTCCCGATTCCGGACCCCGTAGCTTGATGCGGAGGTTCGACTCGTAGACTTTAAACGGAAACAACTGGCCACTTTATTTCAGACGCTGTCGGTGTTGCAGCCGACCGTAACTCGTCTGAACTTCCCGAATTCGTTCGTGGACCAGTTGGGTTCCAGCCACTTAATGGATAACGCAAGCTAGAGTTACCAGTCTTTCTCGGCGACTATGCGACCATGATGCATTGACGTGCTAGTCCCATAGCGTTACGCCACGTAGCGATGCTTCACCGCTGGGGGAACCCAGTGGGGAGAAAAACATTTCGTAACTGACGCCGTTTCAACTAGGTCGGTTTTTAATCTCTGACGGTCGATACGAATAATGAATACCAAACTGAAACTGGTTATCCAAGCCACCTGTTAGGGCCCATGGGCTGATGGGAATCACCCCGCTAAGCCGTGACCACGTGTCTTGGATGTGCTGGTATTTGCCAAATACGCACCACGAAAAAAGCAGCAACGCACTCCCAAAAGAGGGACGGCGTTGCTGCTTTTTTGCGTTTATTTTGTTTTAGCGGTGCGAATCTGTTGCAGGTAGGTCTGACTCTTTTCTTCACTGAATTCGTGTTCGGATTTCCCGATGATCACGGTTGCCAGTGAGTTGCCGACCACGTTGACCGCGGTCCGCCCCATGTCGACGAGGCGGTCGATGCCGGCGATGAAAGTCAACCCGCTCATCGGCACCCCAATCGTGGAAACGGTGGCTAACAGGACCACAAACGAGGCCCCTGGCACCCCGGCCATCCCTTTACTGGTGATCATCAGCACCACCAGCAAGGTGATCTGTTGCCCCAGGCTCAGGTTGATGTGGTAGGCTTGCGCCAGGAACAAGGCAGCCAGTGATTGGTAGATAGCGGACCCATCCAGGTTAAACGTGTAGCCGGTCGGAATCACGAACGACACGATCCCTTGACTGACCCCGAACTTGTCCATTTTATCGATCAACCGCGGTAAAGCCGCCTCGGAACTGGCCGTGGAAAAGGCCAAGACCGCTTCGTCCTTGATCACGTACAACAGATCCCAGAGCCGAAAGCCGAACAACCGCGCGGCCAGCCCCATGAAGACCAGAATGAACAACGCCATTGTTGCGTAGGCCAGGACAATGAAATACCCCAGCGGTGCCAGGGCCGACAGTCCCATTTGCGCAATGGTGACCCCAATCAAAGCACAGACCCCGATTGGCGCGGTGTGCATGACCCAGTTGGTGACCCGGAACATGACCTGCGAAACGGCATCCAAGACATCAATGATGACCTGTCCTTGTTTGCCAATCGCGGCCGTTCCCAGCCCAAAGAAGACGGAAAAGAAGATGACGGGCATCATGTCACCCTCGGACAGGGATTTGAAGATATTGGTCGGGATAATCCCCATCAACGTGGACCAGATTCCGGTATTCCCAGCGGACTTGGCCGAGGACACGTACTGACTGATATCGGTACTATGTAGTTGATGAATATCGATAAAATCCCCCGGCTTAAAGATGTTACCCACCAACAGCCCTAAGGCAATGGCGATGGTCGTCATGATTTCAAAGTAGATGATGGTCTTCCCACCGACCCGGCCCAACTGCTTGATATCCCCCATATTGGCGATCCCCACAGTCAGACACGACACCACGATGGGCAGCACGATCATTTGGATCAGCCCAATGAACATGTTCCCAATATTTTGCATTGCCGTGATGGCCACTTTGTTTTGATAAAAGACGGCACCTAAGACCACCCCGAGCACCAGGCCAATTAAGATTTGCCAGCCCAGACTCAGACGGTACTTGCGGTATTTCTGCATGCTAATTCCACCCATTCTCTCTGTATGTGTTTGTTTTCAAGACAACTTTAACGGTGTTTTGCTGCGACACTAATAATCATAGCACACTGGTCCCCCCGGGAAAAGATAGTGCCCAATCGAACGCACCGGCAAAATCCCCCTTGTCAGCGCCACACACGTCGCCAAATTTGTCGGGTATCGTTGACAGACAATCCACCTAGTCGCGGTCCTACCCCACTTAAATGGCTGATTTTCGGTGAGTTCGGTCAACTGACCAAGTCGTAGGAAGAGCTGACGAAGAATTTTTCCGGATTTGGCAGCGGGGCTCGTTGCCAAATCCGCCCCGCGATGACGCTTAACCGCACCTCGGCTTAGAAGCCAATCCTGGAGGTGAGGGTCGGTTACACATGTCCTTCAAGAGTTAGGGGATTCTTAAATGGACTCAGCCGCTTTGGAGCACCACCGTCACAGCCGTTTGGCCAGATGGTGGGCGGGCCGCTGACGGGGCTGCTCTCGTTTGCCGCGCTAGGTTTTTAGGTATAAAAAAAGGAACCCTCACAGGGTTCCTTCAGTCGCGTGGCAACGTCCTATCCTCGCAGGGGGCGATCCCCCAACTACTATCGGCGTGCTAAAGCTTAACTTCCGTGTTCGGCATGGGAACGGGTGTATCCTTTAGGCTATCGCCACCACACTA